>NZ_KB944426.1:0-300976 GCF_000389825.1 Pandoraea sp. SD6-2
GCTGACAGTTGTCGATGTATTCACGAAAGAAGCCCTGGCCATCGAAGTTGGTCAACGGTTGAGGGGAGAGCACGTGGTGTCGGCACTCAATCGTATCGCGGCCAAACGCGGCGCTCCTCGGCATATTTTTGTAGACAACGGCAGTGAGTTTTCCGGGCGATTGCTCGACATGTGGGCATATCACCACAAGTCGAAAATCGATTTCAGTCGCCCAGGAAAGCCCACGGACAATTGCCACATTGAGACGTTTAACGGATCATTCCGTGATGAATGCTTGAACGTGCATTGGTTCGAGACGCTGGACGAAGCGAAAGCGATTATCGAGGTATGGCGCGGGGACTACAACGAGAGTCGGCCTCACTCAGCTCTCAAAGAGATGGCGCCGGCCGAATTCGCCCGACAATTGGTGTTTTTACCCGGGTCGACTTGACCCGATACGCCGAAAAACTCGCTCTGGATTTGGTACAGAAAACCCAAGCGGATCATCAAGGCCATTAACTCCAGATTTCTTTGGTACGAGATTCTCAGGACAGGTCATCCCTATCGCGGTCGTCTGCAAACGCAAAGGCGAGGCTACAAGTGGCTGTAAAGAAAAGTTAAATTCAGGCCTCAAGCACCAACGGTCCAAGGGAATTGTCGACGAGTACCTTCCATCCACCGCCTGGCTGCTTGCGGAAGACTGTCGTCGCCACTAATTCTCTCGAGGAAACCTCCCCACCCGGCACCGGGTACTCCAGAATCCACCGAGATAGGAATAACGCAACCCCATCCGCTTCCAGCACGTGAGTTTTAAGCTGCTTGGCTGATGCGCCGGATTTCATCGCACGTTCGAAGAAATTCCGTAGCTGCTCGCGCCCGCGAACTGTCCTCCCCGGCTCCGTAACCACGACCGCCTCATCCTCATAGAAGTCGATGACGGTGTCGATATCGCCTGCATTGAACGCTCGGTCTAATAGCTCGACAGCATGCTCAGGGCTTCTCGCGATCATGATTTTCCTCTGGAAGGTTTCTCACATTGCAGGCAAGCGACTGGCCGACCGCCCGGCGCTGCCCCGGTGGGGATTCTAGCGAACTGGTGTTTTATATTCCGCGTGGGATGCGCTGAGATTCTCGATGATTCTGGCATCGTTGTCGAACGGTTGAATCCGCGACCCTAAGTGGCCGCGCTACGCAGGTTCTGGAAAAGGGCCGCGACGGTGGGTGGAGGCTGCGGATCTCCAATCCGGCCGGGTTGAACTGAACAGCGCCGAAGGTGTGACGCCCCTCACATATCTGAAGGGGCTCTACCAGCGACTCATAGGTGAGCGAAGCTGGACGTCCAGATGGCGCAGCAATTCGCGCGCCGGTAGACCAGCGAAGTCTTGGTGCGGCGCATGGTGTGCACGCCGTACGCCGTATCGTCGAGTCCGATCGATGCGATCCACCGATAAACCGCTCGGGCATATTATCGTGTCGACAGATGCGGCGACGCATGCAATCGGCTTGGGAACAGATCGTTGGTAGCCTTCAAACCCCGCGCCCTAATCCATGCGTCAAGGCTCTGAGGAGTCTGCTCCGAGATCTCAAACTGAGCCGGTCGTTGCGTCTTCTGTTGCATTACCGCCGTTCGTCGAACGCGAAGGCCTTCAATGTCTGTCACGTCGTATCGTCGAAACACAATTGCGTTTTGAGGTAATTCAGAAAAGCTTGCAGCTTGGGCGACGGAACCCGCTCTCGCGGGAACAGCGCATTCAGATCTTGCGGTGGACCTATCCATTCGGGCAGCACTCTCAGTAAGCGCCCTGCCTCGACTTCGGGGGCCATGCTGGCATCCATCGCCAGCAACAACCCTTTTCCGGCGCGCGCGGCGTCAAGAATAAGCGCGGGGTCGCTGGCAACGATCACCGGTTCAAGCGAATAGTGAGTCGACTTCCGTCCCGGCTTGCGCAGAGGCCAGGTGTAGCCGCTGTCGGTGCGTGCCTGATGAAGTGCGAGTGAAGGATGGAGCCGGAGTTCATCGGGAGCGGCCGGCGAGCCATGCTGTTCAATGTACGCGGGACTCGCGTAGACCGAAGTCGAAAAGGTCCCGAGCCGCCGCGCCACAAGACTGGAATCGGGAAGGACGCCAAGACGTAGAGCGACGTCCACTTCGTCGTCGAAAAGATCCAATGGCACATGCGTCGCCAGAATATCGAGCCGCACATCGGGATAGCGAGAGCAGAATCCGGCAATCAATGGCGCGATCCACGTGACGCCGAACGAATACGGCAGCGTCACGCGCAGCCAGCCTGCTGGCGTGCCGCGAATGCGCTGCACGGCATTCTCCGCCTCGTCGAGCTGTCTGGAGATGCTGCGGCAGTGCTCGAAGTAAGCCGTACCCGCCTCGGTCAAACGCAGTTTGCGCGTGGTCCGGTGCAACAGGCGTGAACCGAGGTGCGCCTCGAGTTCCCGCACTCGCCGGCTGACCGTCGTCTTGGGAATCTGCAACGCGATCGCTGCCGCCGTAAAGCTGCCTGATTGCACGACGCGAATAAAGATAAGCGTGTCGTTGAGGTCCCTGGTCATCGACGACTGTATCCCGACTGAGCGTTTGTTGATGGATCGAGACTAGCATAGAGATTGTGCCGCTGATGGCTCAATCCTTGCTGGCAGCACGGGCTAATCGCCGGCGCGGGCCTGGAATATCTTGTCGCCTTCAACCTGGAGGCGCAAATGAATCTCAGCGAATACACAAGTCACGATGCAATCGGGCTCGCAAAACGCGTGTCCAACCGCGAAGTCACGCCGGCGGAGCTTGCCGAACTCGCCCGTTCGGCGATTGAAGCAGTCAATCCGGCGATCAACGCGATTATCGAGCACTGGCCGGCCAGCGATAGCGGAGGCTGCCCGGAACTCTGCAACGGTCCGCTCGCTGGCGTACCGTTTTTGGTCAAGGATCTTGCGGTCGCCATGAGCGGTAAGCGGCTGGAGCTAGGAAGCCGGCTCTCCAGCGGCGTTGTCGCCCCGTCGGATTCGTGGCTCATGTCGCGGTTCCGCGCAGCCGGACTCGTCACGATTGGCCGCACGGCTACGCCCGAAATGGCGTTCAGCACGACCACTGAATCCACGCTGCAGGGCGCGACGCGCAATCCCTGGCAGCCGGACTTAAGCGCCGGTGGTTCGAGCGGTGGAGCGGCCGCGGCAGTCGCAGCCGGCGCCGTCCCGCTGGCGCATGCCACCGATGCCGCCGGATCGATCCGGGTGCCAGCAAGCTACAACGGCTTGTTCGGACTCAAGCCGACGCGCGGGCGCAGCTCGAACGGGCCAGCCTTCGACGAAATCTTTGCAGGCTTCGGCGTGCAACTGGGCGTGAGCCGGAGCGTGCGGGACAGCGCCGCGCTACTCGATGCGATCCAGGGACAGGCGATCGGCGAGCCTTACCTCACCGCCGCGCCGGAGCACAGCTTCCTGTCGCAGGTCGACCGCGAACCGGGCAAACTCAGGATTGGCATGATGATTGATCCGTGGAGCGCGGATCGAACCAACCCGGCTATCGCGGCAGCGGTAGGATCGACGGCGCGGCTCCTGGAGGACCTCGGCCACACGGTCTACGAAGCACGGCCGTCACTTGGCGTGTCGTGGGATGCGCTCGTGCAGATGAACGCGACGATCTGGACGGCGACGCTGGTGGGCTGGATCGAAGGCCTGACTGCGGCGACGGGACGCCCGATTGATGAGACAACGCTGGAGCCCACCACATTGGCCTGTTATCGCTATGGCAAGGAAGAAAAGGCATCCGCATTTTCCGCTGCGCTGGCGATGCGCAACGTTGTGACGCGAGCTGTCGGGCATTGGTTCGAAGACTTCGATGTGCTGCTCACGCCGACGCTGCCGCAAATGCCGCTGCGCGTTGGAGAATACGGCAAGGGCGCGGAATCGATGAACGGCCTCGAATGGACGCAGCGAGTATTCCGGCATTCGCCTTTTACCCCACCGTTCAATGTTGCCGGTGTTCCCGCGATGTCGGTACCGCTAGCAAGTCATCCAGAAACGGGTTTGCCGATCGGGATGCAGTTCGCGGGAGCATTCGCGCGCGAAGATAAATTGCTGCGACTCGCAGGACAGCTCGAACGCGCGCGGCCGTGGATCAATCGACGGCCCGTAGTTTGGGCGGGACGTCGGGCGTAATAGCGACAGCGAGCGTGTGTCATGCGGGCGGCTCGGTCCGCCCGCTTTCACTTGCGTTCTCACGCGAATGCACCCGCATGCCTTCGCAGCGAGACAACTCGCCAACTTGCTATCCGGTCGGCAGCTTTCGATTGCAAAGCGGCCGCTTGAATCCGCAGCCGTCTACCGTCGTTCGGGAACCACTGTTCCCGACCCCGAACGGTCATTTGGGAAAAGCCAATCGCCGTCAGGGTCTTGGGGCAAGTGGGGAACGTGATCCTCTGAGTCAGATACCCGCGGTAAACATGCCGGTGGTAAATTGCAGATATTCAGACTTTCTCGGATGCGCTCGCCATGATTTTGACCGGACCTGAGGTCGCCCATTCGCTGGAACTTGTCGAGGCGCGGCATTTGGCGCAACAGGTGGCAACGTTTCGCAGCGTCACGAAGCGACAAGACGTTTGCGCATTGAACGTCTGCGGTGGGATCGCTGCGTTGACCGACAATGCCTTCGGACGAAAACTGAATCACGTTACGGGACTCGGGATGGGTGTCGCCGTCAGCGATGAGGCGATCGAGCAACTTGAAGCGGAATACGGTGCGCGATCGCTCGATGTCGAAATCGATGCATGCCCTCACGCCGTCCCTTCCACGCTTGATGTTTTATCGGCGCGCGGATATGTGGTAAATGCGTTCAGCAACACTTATGTCCGTGAACTGGGGGGCGATGACTTTGAGGTTCCGCCCCCTGCCGGGATTGAAATCGTGAGCGGCCGATCCGTCGCGGAGAGCGCGTTTGTGTCGCATTCGGTATCTGCATTCGAAATGCAAGCCAAGCCTCGGCCGCGGGCCCTGCTCGAAGCGCTCGCCATCATCGCTGCTGCACGAACGGATACGACACGCTTTGTCGCAACGCTTGACGGGCACATCGCAGGTACCGCGGGTATGAGCGTGATTGACAGTCCGATGGGTAAGATCGCGCACCTCTACATCGCCAGCACGCACGCTGACTATCGCGGCCGAGGCGTGCAACTTGCGCTGATCCGTGCGAGATTGTCCGCCGCCCGGGAGGCGGGTTGCACGTTGGCGAGCGTCACCGCACGGGCTCAGAACGTCAGCGCTCGAAACACGGAACGGGCTGGCTTCAGACTTGCTTACACCAAGGCAACGCTGGTGAAACCCTTCGTCAAACCGACCGACGCAAAGTGATGGGCTGCTGACGGAGCGTCTACGGCATGATTGCCCGGAGTGACGGCAACTGGCCGCACGCTGCCCCGTGCAAATCGCATCGGCGGCTCGATCTCCATTGGGGGCGATCGACAACACGCGGCCCAATTCGGTCAGTTGACGCTCTCTAGAGCGGCCGCTCGGCCGCAATAGCAACCTCCCCCGTATCAGACGTCAATAGTCAGGCGGATTGGTCATGCGCAGATCGACCTGGGGTGGTCAGACACTTGAAATATACAGCATTGCTGTATATTATCCTCGCGTACCCGTCTGCGGAATGTAAAGAATGTATGAAAAATGTTGAGGACTGGCATGCACAGCAATGACCCCAAAGCTGTTGTCGAGCGATTCAATTACGAAGTCATCCGTGATGGCAATCGGGAAAGCTTCGAGGCGCTCATGGCGCCCGACTTCATCAACTGGTCGGCACCGAGTGAGGCGACGCGAGGCGCCGAAACGATGTGGGCGACGTTTGCTTCCGTGCTGCGCCCGGCGATCGGGGGCATGAAGGTCCACATTCATGAGCAACTGTGCGACGGCGATAAGGTCACGACGCGAAAGTCGATCTCTGGCAAGCATGTCGGGCCGCTGCTTGGCGTGGAGGCCACCGGCGAGAATATTTCAATCGATGTAATCGACATCGTCCGTGTTCGGGACGGACGGTACGTCGAACATTGGGGTGTGAATACGCTTGCCGCCGTCGTTGCGCGACTTCACAAACAATGAGCGCTCGCAAAGTGGGTCGAGCTGACTCTCTCCCCGTCCAGACCGAAGATGCCGCATCCTTAGGAGAGTCGATTCGTGATGTCGTAAGCCGCCTCGTTAAGGTTGTCCGCGAGCAAACTGGTACGCACTCGAATGCGCAGAGCGAGACACTTTCGCTGCTGGAGCGCGCTGGCCCTGTCAGTATTTCAACACTCGCCGTGGGCCGGGCAGTGACTCATCAAACTATGCGGGTGATCGTAATGAAAATGGTCGAACAAGGGGTGGCAACCCTGAGGCAAGACACTGAAGACGGCCGCGCTTACATCGTGAACCTGACCGATAAAGGACGCGCACAGATTGCGCATGAGCGAACCACACGTTCGCAATGGCTTACTGATCAACTGATCAGGAAACTCAGCCGCGAAGAGCGTGCTTTATTGGAAGTTGCCGTTGGAACACTTCAGAAGCTGATTGACTAATGCCCCCTCGTGGCGCCCCCGTTATCGCTAACTAGGGGCTACCGCAAAATCGGAAGCGCTAGACGACGCGCCCCCCCGCAAATCCCGGTGATTCCACTCGCCATCACGGATCACTAAAACTCGCATTCCGCCGTGCTCACAAGCCTCACGAAGGGGCCATTCAATGTCCGATTGTGGTGGTCGATAATGTTTCGCGCAGACAACACCGGCGTGTCCATGGAGGTATGCGCGTCGGCCACCAGCAAAGGTTGGAATCCCAAATCCGCTGCTGCCCGACAAGTTGCGTCGATGCAGTATTCCGTTTTCATTCCGACGATAACCAACTCGTTAACGGATGCATCCCGGAGCGAGTCCGCCAGTCCAGTGCCTAAAAAACAGTTAGGCCGGTTTTTGTCGAATACGGCGTCCGTCATCGCATCAACGGCCAAATCTCGCAGTAGTTGTGTCAGCGGGCTCCCAGGCTCAATGGGGGAACCTTGAGGGCCGGTATGTCGCGCAACGAAGATTGAAGCACCGGCTCGGCGAGCCTTTTCGATCAACTGGTTGATGTTGGCAAGAACTTGCGGCCCGTTGTGAGGCGTTTCTGGGCCATTAAACAGTCCGACTTGCATGTCAACGATTAAGAGGGCGCGGCGTTGAGGCTGAGGACCCTGCATTGCATTTCTCCTGGATTGTTGCCAGTGACGCACGGAGAAACTTCAAGGCCCCGTCCATCACTGGCGGGGCCTTGGGGCGATACGATATTTGAAACTCGCGCACCGACCTCACGGCCCGCCATAAGCGGTCGTGGTGATGGTAGTGGTAGTGAGAGCGAGGAAGTTCATGTCATGCATGATGCAGTAACCGCTTCAAGGCGTCAACGACCGTTGCATCACAATTAAGCTCGGTCGATTGGACTGGCGGCGACAGGCCGGGATGGCACCATAGCTGCCGTTTGAACGTCGATGGGCAGGCCGCGAACATCGCTTCCTGGCCGTCTAAAGACACTCCGGAATGGCGGTTTCCGACCCAGTTCGGCCCATCAGCCGGGCGCCAAGCCTAAGGCTGCTCTCCGGATAATAACGGTCATTCCCGCAGGCGAAGTCGATGGACAAGTAATCAGCCTATTTGCCTCGTCGACACCCTCAGCTAATTGCCGCATGAAGGAAGTACCCGAACATCGTTTCGACGCAGGCATGCCATTGGGTTAGCTATCGCGTAGGCTCGCGAAGGTCGAGCGAATATCGCCTACCAAAGCATGCGGATTTTCCAACGCGGCAAAGTGGCCGCCCCGCTCGTGCTCAGCGAAGTGCCGCACATCGCTGTAGCGTTGTTCAATCCAGCGTCGCGATTTACGCACCTGTTCGCCGGCAAGCATGGTGAATCCAGAGGCACGCCAATTGGACGATCGGTGCGAGCCGCAGAGGACCAGTTGGATCGCTTCAATTCCCAATAAAGTCGAGCCGACGAAGCTGACGCATTGGGTATCCAATACAACATGATGTCGTCGAGTATTTCGTCGAGCGTGAAGGAAGCTTCTGCGTTGCCTGCCGTACCACACGTGTCCTGGAACATTGCGTAAATCCACGCTGCCTGCGCGACTGGAGAATCTGCGAGCGCGTAGCCTATCGTCTGCGGTCGCGTCTGCTGCTGTTGAGCGTATCCGGATAGCGTGCTCCAGAAATACCTGGCACTGTCGAGCATTCTCTGTTCATCCGGCGTAGCGTCGCGCATTTCGTCTTGCGTGGGCATGAACATCGCGAAGTTCAGATGGATACCGATTAGCTCGGGGAGCGCCAGTGATGCGATTTCGTCGGTCACTCCTGCGCCAAAATCACCACCGTGCATAGCCCAACGGTCGTAGCCAAGCCGTCGCATCAGCTGAACGTAAGCACGCCCAATGCGCGACATGTCCCACCCGGGTTCACCTGGCTTGTCGGAAAAGCCAAATCCCGGCATCGACGGAATGATAAGGTGAAACGCCTGCCTCGGATCATCGCCCTGTGCGCTGGGATTGGTAAGCGGCGCTATCACCTTGCGGAACTCAAGCACAGAGCCGGGCCAACCATGCGCCATCAGCAAGGGAATCGCATCAGGTTCAGGTGACCGAATGTGAAGAAAATGGATGTCCAAGCCGTCAATGGTCGTCTTGAACTGTCCGAAGTCATTCAACATCGACTCGCAGCGACGCCAGTCGTAACCCTCTATCCAATGCGCGACGAGTGCCTGCAGCTTTAAAAGTTGCGGACCTTGGCTCGTGTCATTGACGGTTTCACGGTCTGGCCAGCGCACCCGCTGCAGTCGCTCACGCAACTCGGTCAGCTCCCGCTCAGACACATTGAGCTGAAACGGCTTGATCAGATCAATCATCGCTTGCTACCCCTGGTAATGTAGTGACGTTTCATGAAGTCGAGGAGCGATGTTGGTCGCACTGTCGGATATCGGTCATTTGCGATGTCGCACAAAGTCCCTTCGCCCGACATCATCGGTAGCAGATACAGGAGCGGCAGCATTGCCATCGGATGAGCACCGGCTTTCGCCATTTGCCGTAGTTCGGCATATCCGTCCGCAATCGACCCTCGGCGTACCGGACGAAGCGCGTTGCCCGTTGCTGTTGCATAGTCACCCGCAATCTGGGCAATGGTGCGACGGTCGCCTGCCACGGAAACCATCCTGTTAACCGTCACCGGATCCTCAACGGCAGCCACTGTCCATGCTGCAACGTCGTTCATGGAGGTGAAATCGAGAAGCACTTCGTCGTCGCCCCAGTAAGTGATCGCGCCCGCGTCGGCGTCGATCAGGCCGGGGTTGGAGAACACCGCCTCCATGAATCCACCGTTCAGGATGTGGGTATAGCCGATGCCACTTGGGGCGACCTTGCGATCGAAGGTCCGCCGCATGTCGAGGTAAGGGTTAATGCCTTCAGGAATCGAGAACAGGTTCTCAGAAAAGTCCGACGGAACAAATCGCCCAACGCCCGTCGCGAGCGCTGCTTCAAGCAACCGGGACTGGCCATCAATGATGGTGTCAGGGCCACCTTGCACTGCTGAAATAACGGTACCGACGCCTGCACAGGCGTGCTTGAGGCTGAGCGGGTCGTCCAGATCCATATTGACGACGGTTACGCCGTTCGCTATCCACACCCTTGCCCGATTGCCGTGTTTGCCTGCTGAACCGCCTCGAACACCCGCACGGATCTTCCTGCCGGGCCGTGTGCGAAGTAACGCATCGATGATTCGGTGACCCAGACCGCCGGCGGCGCCGGCGACCAGATAGCTCGCGTGTGTGTTTTCCATATCTCCCTCGGTTCGTCGTGACGCGCGGTGTAGGGCGTCAGGGAGAAGTCTAGGGCGTTCCACGTTTGAATATAAGATAGCTTAATCGCGACTCGCTGTTCCGGAAAACGACACGAAATGGACCAGGCCGACCTCATCATATTTCTCCGATTAGCTCACAGCGGAAGCCTTTCAGGCACGGCACGGACGCTGAAGTCCCCCAAATCATCCGTAAGCCGGGCGCTCTTACGATTGGAGACGGAAATTGGATCAGCGCTCTTCGACCGGTCCACACGACACTTCAGGCTGACTGACGCGGGAAAACTGCTACTGCCCTACGCGTCGCGGGTAGTTCACGACCTGCAGGAAGCACAGGCGATCATCGATGGTTACGCGGGGGAGCCACACGGGCTGCTACGTATTAACACAACGCAATCGTTCGCACAGGGACTCATTGCGCCCATGCTGCCTGACTTTCTAGACCGCTATCCGGAACTTACCGTCGAGCTGACCACGGACTCAAATTACGTTGACATCGCGCGCGAAGGTATCGACGTAGCGGTGCGCGTCGGTACACTTCCTGACTCGTCGCTCATCGCTCGCAGACTGCCACCTGTCGAATTGTGGCTATGCGCAAGTCCATCCTACTTATCGCGATCGGGCGTCCCGATGGAGGCAAATGAACTTCATGGACATAGGCTCGTCGTTCGGGAGGCCCCCACTAGTTGGGTCTTTCAGGATGGCCACACGGAATTGGCCCTACACCCGCGCGGTTCGGCAATCATCCCGGACGCGGCTGCGCAGAAGATTGTTCTTGAAGGCGGTGGCGGGATTGGTTTTCTTCCAAGCTACCTCGCAGCTCCCGCCTTGACGGCAGGTACCCTGGTGCGGGTACTTCCGTCATTGAGACGGGAACCGATTGAGCTTCACGCGCTGTATCCGACTCACCGCAGCATGTCAGCAAAGGTCCGCGCTTTCATTGATGCCCTTATTGGTCACCTTGATACAGTCAAGCTAACGTCCTCGCGCGACTAGCAACTGTCGTCCGCCAAACGAGCGCCGTGGCATCGATACCGGCAATTGACCCGAGGAAAAAAATCATGGACTGAACGTCGCTTAGCTGCGTGTAGCGGACCTTCGAATGTCCGGCTCCTTTCGCCGGTCGACTGACCGAAACTGGCCGGTTGCCGACGGTCGCGACGGACGGTTTGCGACCCACAACGGTCCGCCGCGTTTCTCCGAAGCGGACGTTCATCGCTGGACAATCCCTTACCCTGCAGTTCAATGAAGGCATCGTCAAACAATTTGATTGCCGCGCTTAACGATGGGCCGCCGCCGAATTCTGCACGAACGCCGAAATCACTTCGACGACATGATCGGCCAAGGGACGATTTGGGTCCGAATAAGCGGCGACGTTGTCTGTCCGGTCCTGCGCTCGTACCGCCTTGAGGACGTGATTTGCACTGGCGATGAGCACG
This sequence comes from Pandoraea sp. SD6-2, assembly GCF_000389825.1. Classification (NCBI taxonomy): domain Bacteria; kingdom Pseudomonadati; phylum Pseudomonadota; class Betaproteobacteria; order Burkholderiales; family Burkholderiaceae; genus Pandoraea; species Pandoraea sp. SD6-2. Next base: position 11,269 of record NZ_KB944426.1, read on the forward strand.
AGTTCCGCCCGGGGATCTGCATGCTTCAGCAATTGCGCATCTCCGGGGCCGACCTGAAGATCTTGCAACCCCTGCACAATCAGTACTGGCTTTCTGTAACCTGCCAGAAGGGTCGTTGGTTCAACTGCCAATTCGCTCATGAGAAACCGCTGCACTCGCGGCCTGAACAACGGCATCAGTGAGGGATCGATTTTGGACGCGTCTACGGTTTGCCCTGCTTCGAGGGTGTCGAGTACCGACATCGCATTTTCCAGGATAGGAGCGTTCGCAGGGTTAGATCGAAGTTGTTCTCTCAATACCTTTCCGAGCGGGCGTCCGGCTGTGGATAACAGAATCAAACCGCAAATGTCGGCCGTGTGCTGTGCGGCTACCAGCGCCACCAATCCGCCCTCGCTATGGCCCAGCACCCATACGCAGGAGACACCTGTGCGCATTCGGATGGTCGTCACCCACGAGTGAACATCCGCCGCGTAGTCGTCGAGCGTGACGTCGTCTGCATCAGGTATCGCCGATGCACTACCGTACATACCCCTTTTGTCGATTCGAACCGACGCGACGCCATGACTTAGAAGTCCGTCGGCGAGCAATCGGTACGTCGAAGCTCGAAGCCCATTGGGGCCATTGCCGTTCCGGTCGGTTGGCCCCGAACCCGGCACGATCAGAACCACTTGACCGTCTTGATTCCCAGGCGATAGTAGTGTGCCTTGCAAAGGCCCTGCGGGACCCGGCGCCTCGACGTTCGCCTGCACCGTCAGCGATGGAATTCCCGATTGGATAGCAGCAGCCAATGCGATAGTCGCGAGCATACCCATTCATGTCCTCTACGAGCGTCCAAACCACCCACAAGGCGGCCATTGATTGCCAACCGGGTTGGAGCCCCGACCGGTGTCCCTTGATCGCCGAGACGAGGCGAGCACCGCCCACGCTGACACGAGTGCGTCCGTCTGCTCCAAGGTCCGCGACGCCTCGGGGATCCATTGGCCATACCGTCCTCCAAGAATCGCCGATGCCTTTAACGCATATTGAGCTTCGGTCTGCCCAGCTTCGTCGACCGTTCCTCGAAACGCCGCGAAGAAAAGCAGCCCGAGAGCCGATATGTCGTTAGGACAGATGTGGCGCAAACTGTCCGGCAGAGCGACAGACCGATGGAGACAGCCGGACAGCGTGCGCCTCCAAAGCTGCGCGCTACGCGGGTGGTTCGAAGCTTGCATCCCTAGCTCCTTTCTCCTGAGGACGATGCGTTGACCGCTTCCAGATTGTTGACGACGTAGGAGGCACCGTCGACTGTCCCTTCATGGCCGGTAACGGACATCAGTCGGATGCCTGTTTTCGCCCCTGAACAGCCCTCCGCTTCGGCAGAAATCGGTCGCTGAGGCGTACATTGCCGACCTGCTCAAGCAATTATTCTGGCCGAATTCTCGATTGAAAAGTTAGTCGAAATCGATCCTAAAGGCGCACTCATCTTCGTACTGCCGCGTTAATTCAACCAGGACTGAATTCGAAATTGCAGCCGTCAACGCAACCTTCAACTCCGGGGTGATGCCGTCCAGGTGAAAGGAAAACCACCACCCAGAAGACGCATCGACCCAAGACACAAATAGGTCTTCGTTGCTAGCGCCCCAAAACTGAACGTTCTTCGGAGTCGCCATAGAAGCTTGGTTAGTGATCATGTCACGGGGTATCGCGATCTGCTCGCCGTCGTCGCTCCAGTGAGTTACTCGCCCAGTTTCCGGATTGGCAAGCGAAAATCCAAGCTGCTCGAGCAACGCCTCGACAAAGCGAAAAATGTCCGGAAATGGGCCCTTCAGTAGGACCGTCAAAATAGGCTTTACCATGGCGCTTGCGAACTTCGGCATTGGTTAATCGTAGCCGTAGTTGTAACGGTGAGGTTGCGTCGACCGGTTGAATCCACAACCCAGAAATGGCGTTTAACCCGATGAAAAACGACCGGTTATTTAAATTTTTGAAAAAAGGCTATTGATCTCGATCGATATGATCATTATTTTATTAAACTCTCGTTGGTGCGTCACGAAGCAAAAAATAGTAGCAAACCGAATCCAATTAGGAAGCATCCGCTAACAAACTGAGATTGGATGACAGCGCGCCATCCTGGGTAGCCATATAGCACCGGCGGAGAAAATCGAGTCTTGCCAGCTAGGCGAAAGAACCAAGTACGCCACGTGTCTATGATCGAGAGCAGGCCACCAGCAAGGAGAAATAGCGAAACCACCCGAATCGCATTGAACTTAATCGGGATATCAAATACATGCACCACAACAAGCGCAAGCGCGCCCATTAGCAGAAGTCCGAACAGGAACCGACAGAGCAAAGTCAGGCTCGTCTTGAGCCACTTTGGCGAGCCTCTCTCACCTTGAGGCAGGGGTGTCCATTTCATTCTTTTCTGTCAAATTTTTAGGGGCTACTAATTTAGCACTATCTCGTTAAAAAAATCTGAGTCAATACAGTCGCGTTTCGTGAATTTTTCGCCGGGAGTTGAATCCTTCATAGTTGGTCTTCGATTTTCGACGATTTACGTCCCGAGGTCGAGCGATCGAAAATGGCCGGTTGCTGCCGGCCGCGGCGGACGGTTTGCGACCCGTTACGGAAAGTCGGCCCACCGAAAAGTCGAGGACGTCGGTGCGTGGCACCAAATCAATCTATGACCTGTGGCTGGCTGCTAGCGTCATCAATTAGCACAAGCGGACCTGTATCCTTTGCAAGGTGACAGAGAACGGTCTTTATCAGCGATTCCCGGCCCTTTTCAAACCAGAGTTGCTGCGGCTCCTGATCACCTGAATACTCGTTGATGTTAAGCAGAGTCCATTCACCTTTGTCACCACCGAGTTCCGAGACAATAGAAGCCTGCCAAATGCAGCCGATTCCGTTGTCTCGAATTTCCACATTGAAGCCATGAAGTTGGGATAAGGCGGCCTTGACCTCGCATCCGGTCGGAAAGCGAGACGAGACGTTGGGGTGTGGAACCGCAAGCTCCTGTAGCCAAGTCTTCATTTCAGAGTCAAGCGGCCAAACCGTCCAGAGTATTCCCATTCTGTTGCAGCTCCACTCAACGTGATGCGGGTGATTGTCAACGATTCAGGTATTGATGTCGAATGGCCGGTCGTGGCCGAAGCGGACATCACCGCAGAGAAGCCAGATGAGCGCGTGGAGCCAGTGGGTGATGCAACGTAGAGTTGAGAAACGATCCCACGGCTGCTTTGCCTTAGTTGCCGCGTAGATATTTGACTCTCAGCGCGAACGCACGCTGACGGAGACGCTGAGAGCAGCCCCGTCTATCTTCCGATATGGTGAATAGCAAATCAGCGACCTCAGTGTCCAACGGCGCCCCCTGCTCAATCCAGCGTATGGCCAAGTTTCGCCAGTACTCACTTGGCCATCTCAGCCCAGCCAGGACAATCTCACGAGGTAATGATTCGCCAGGAGAGAATTCGTCGTATGGGCGTTCGAGCGGAAGAACTATCGATGGTGAACTCATTTGCTAACAATCCCGACAAATAGCTTCGATCCAGACTGCCGCGTTGGTTGAAGCGAATTGGTATGAAAATGGGTGTGGGGCCGAAGTTGTTTTCTATGCAGATGTATTCCTCAGGGCTGAATCGATCGACGCATCACGCTTATCTTAGCCTAGGATGGGTGACTGCTTCTGGCCGTCTAAAGACACTCCGGAATGGCGGTTTCCGCCCCTTCTCCGACATACCGTTCTGCGGGCGGAATGGCCGCTAACCGTAGTTGAGCCGTCAGATCGCGCCGTGTACATCAAAGATCGCGGAGAAAGTCAATCAATGCCGCGTTGACGACATCCGGCGCCTCCTGTTGCAGCCAATGCCCTGCTCGCGGAACGACCCGAGAAGCCGACAGCCTAGGCACGATCAGGGGCATGCCGTCGATAATTTCGTGCATGCCTGGCATTGCCAGACCTGTGTCTCGCTCGCCGACAAGGTACAGGGCGGGAACCTCGACGAGCAGGCCCTCGAAAGCCGATTGCACTTCCCAATTGCGATCGAGGTTGCGGTAGTAATTCAATCCACCGCGAAAGCCAGAAATGCTGAATGCTTGCACAAACTTGTCGAGGTCGGTGGGTGCAAGCCACGCGGGCAACAAAGGCGGATCAATCAGAGAGTCAAGGAGTCCACCACTCCGCAGCATGAGTCCGAATGGATTGGGCGTATTTACGTCGCGGGCTCCGACGTCGCCTGATGCGGAAAAATAGATCTTGCGCAATGTCGCGGCAACGTCACGCTCAAGTTCGGCTTCGGCCAACCCAGGTTCGGAAAAGTAATGCGTATAGAACCACGTTTGGTCGGTCTGCGGAAAAAGCCGGCTCGGCGCCATCGGCGCGCGGCCCATCATTGGCACCCCGAGCGCAACGACAGCGCGAAAGCGGTCAGGCCGAAGCAACGCGGCTTGCCAGGCAATGGTTGCACCCCAATCGTTTCCCACAACAACTGCGTCGCGTTCTCCGAGAATGTCAACGAGCGCCACCAGATCACCGACAACGTCTAACGTTGTGTACTGTCCGATTGCCGTTGGGCATTCGCTTGATCCGTAGCCACGCAGATCCGGTGCTATTGCGCGGAAGCCGGCGTGCGCAAGTGCCGCCAGTTGATGGCGCCAAGCATGCGAGGTCTCAGGAAAGCCGTGGCAAAGGAGCACCAACGGGCCGTCGCCCTGTTCAGCGACATGCAGGCGAATTCCGTTTGCTTCAATAAAGGTTTGACGGTATGCGGTCATGGTTGCTCTGGCAGAGATGTATGCACACAAGGATCCCGAGATAGCGTAACATCAAAAGTTGCACATTACCAAGCTTCCGAATATGCAACGCGATACCAGACTGGCTCGACTTCTGCACATCCTCATCCACATGCATCTTCGAGGAGGCGCGACCACCTCAGAGACGATTGCGCTGATGCTGCATACGAACCCCGTCTTTGTCCGCCGAACGATGGCTGCGTTACGCGAATCGGGGTACGTAAAGTCGACTGGTGGTCCAGGCGGAGGCTGGGCGCTCGCCTGTGACCTCGATGATCTTACGGTGAGAGATGTCTACGAGGCCATTGGACATACCGCGCCGTTTGTGATCGGCCTAGCCGAAGACAATCACACTTGTCCGGTGGAGGCGGCGGTAAATCGCCACATCAATGAGGCGTTGGGTTCAGCGGAAAATACGTTGCTTCAATTGCTTGGTGACAAGCGACTCTCCGAGATCGCGCACGACGTGACGTCGTCAAAGCCGCGCAAAACGAGTCGGTGATCTCGCGGACCAACGGCATGGGTGGCAATGGAGGCAAGCATCAAGCCCCTGGCCGATAGCGATTTGCGGCATGACGTGTGTCAGCTTCCAGCCCGCAAGCGGACGTGAAGTCTGTGCTAGCGCCCGGAAATCGGCCCAAATGTCTTACCGACAACGTCTACAGCGAAGTCAACGACCGCGCGAATCATTTGGGAACGCCTTAGGTCAGGATGCACGACCAGCCAGATTTCGCGCCGAAACGGCTCACCATCGAATGGTAGAGGTTGCAACGAAGGATCATTCTCGCCGATGAACACCGGCAGGCCGGCAACACCGATACCCGTGCGGGCAGCAGCGTGCTGCATGGTGATATCACTCACTTCGCAAACAATGCGGCGACCTTGAGCAATCGATTGAAGCCACTTTTGATGCGGCATCTCAGCGTATTGCGCTTCGTATCCGATAAATGCCCATTCGCTCGGGTTCGATGCCGATGCATATTCCCGGCTTGCATATAGCGCAAAGGGCATTTCGCCGAGTTTGCGCGTTACGTTTTGAGGCTCCTCGGGGCGGAACAAGCGTATCGCGATGTCTGCCTCGCGACGTCCCAGCGACACACTTTGTGCTTGACTGGCAATCGCCAACCGAATGCCCGGGTGCAATTGCACGAACAGATGCAAGTGCTTTGCGAAGAGATTATTCGCGAGGACAGGCGGCACGCTGATCACCACAGCGCCCTGCATGGGCGCCTGTTCCGCCAGCGCGAGCCGTTCGATGGAGAACGAGTTCTCCTCTATCTTCTCAGCCACTTCGAGAACCTGCTGGCCCGCGGCGGTGAGCCGGCAGGCCCGTGGCATCCGGTCGACAAGGCGCATGTTCAGTTCGGCTTCGAGCGCGCTCAAGCGCCGACTGGCCGTCGCATGATCGACCTTCAGCCGGCGCGCGGCCGCCGAGATGCTGCCCGATTGTGCGATGGCGATGAAAAAGCGCAGGTTCTCCCAGTCGAACATCGGTGCGTTTTCTCCAATTAGCCGTGCGAGTTTACGGAATATTCGCACAGAAGGAGGTTCCCTACACTGCAACCTTTCGTATTCGAAGGATTCCCCATGCATACCCCATCAAGGCGCCGTCCCCACTTGGTCCAGATTGCGACATGCCTTGGCTTCGTCGTCGTGCTGATTGACGTCAGTGTCGTCAATGTCGCGCTTGACGCATTGCGGGCCGTCTTTCGCGCGAACGTCACGGGCCTGCAATGGGTCGTCAACGCGTACGCGCTCGTCTTCGCGTCATCGTTGTTGATGGCAGGCGCACTTGGCGACCGGCTCGGCACCAAACGCATATTCATGGCTGGCTACGCGATTTTCACGCTAGCGTCGATCGGCTGCGGCCTCGCGCAGTCCCTGGAGGCCTTGCTGGCATGGCGTCTCGTCCAGGGCATAGGCGCATCGCTGCTGGTGCCGAACTCGCTGGCGATCCTGAGGCTGGCGTTCCATGACCCAGCCGCGCGCGGCCGGGCGATCGGTTGGTGGGGGGCCGGCGGCGGCATCGCGCTGGCCGCCGGCCCGGTGATCGGCGGGTTGCTCGTCACCACGCTCGGGTGGCGCAGCATCTTCCTGGTGAATGTGCCTGTCGGCATCGTCGGCATCTGGATGACGTGGCGCTTCGCGCCCGGCACCGATGCGCAACGTGACCGCAATCTGGACGTTCCTGGACAACTGGCGGGTGCGCTAACGCTGGCCGCGTTCACGTACGCACTGACCGAAGCCAGCGCCCTTGGCTGGCAGAGCCCAGTCATTCTCGGCGCGCTCGCACTGAGCATTGCATCGGGCCTCGCGTTCGTCCGGCTCGAAGCGCGCAACCCCGTCGCGATGCTGCCGCCCGCACTGTGGCGGAACCGGACGATTCTAAGCACAACCGGCATTGGCGTAATCCTGAACCTCGCCTTCTACGGTGTCGTCTTCGCGTTGAGCCTGCTCTTTCAGACGATCTGGCATATGACACCGGTACGGACAGGCGTGGCATTCCTTCCGATGATGGGCATCCTGATGGTCATGAATATCGTCGCGGGGCGACTGGCCAGCCGGATCAGCGCGCGTGCACTGGCAACGGCTGGCATGCTGATCTCCGCAGCCGGGTATCTGGCGATGATACCGGCGCTCTCCGCGCAGTCTCTCTGGGTGCTCGCATTGCCGATGCTGCTAGCAGGCAGCGGCGTTGCGCTTACCATTCCGACTATCACCCACGCGATGCTTGCTGCGGTAGACAGCACGCAGTCGGGCGTCGCATCCGGCTTGCTGAACGCGGCCCGCCAGATCGGAGGGGTGATGGGCGTCGCACTGTTCGGCTTCTTTGTACGTCACACGGAGACAGCGCTGTTCATGCACGGCGTCGAGCAGGCACTAGTGACTTCCGCCCTGCTGTTGCTTGTGGGGGCCGCGATAGCCTTACGAAACCTGAATACGGAGAGGCATACCGCTCGGCCGGGTGTGGCCGCTGGCAGCCTCGAAGCGGACATTTGAATGTCATGGCGTGGTGGCACGCCGCAGGCTGAAGTTGACCGGAAGCGGTCTTGCGCCACTGGCCGCAACCCTCAGCAGATGTCCTCCTCTCTACATAGCAGCCGCTCAAAGTGGCGATCCACGGATCGCCTTCGGGGGATAGCTCGCCAGCACGACAGCCGTGGTCACCGGCCCGAACTTCGCCAGCGTGTCGATCGCCACCTCCAGTTGCGCCATGTCTTCGACCGCAATCCGTACCACGAAGCAGTCTTCGCCTGTGATGCGATGCGCCTCGATGATTTCGGGCATTGCTTCGAAAGCATTCAGGCAATGTTTGATCTGGGCATGCGTGGTCCTGATCCGGACGATGGCTGCAATCCCACGGCCGACGAGACCGGGATTGATCCGTGCCGCGTAACCTTCGATTACCCCTTGCTCCTCGAGTTGCTTTATACGGGCAGTGACGGCGGGTTGCGAAAGTCCGATCTGCTTGCCAAGTTCGGTGTTGCTGATACGCGCATTGCTCTGAAGAGCCTCTAATATTCGCCAATCCAGCCGGTCCAACGCTATCCGCTTAGGTTTCATTTGTGCAGTCTGGCAACTTCCGTCGATTTGACGGGTTGAGGCCGTTAGTTCATTTGATTTTGGATGTTGCCAGAATTCGTGCGCTTTTACACTGGAGGCTCATTCAATGATGGAGCGTTAGCAAATGGTCTACCCCGTGTTCGTTGTTCCCGGTATTGGAAATTCCGGCCCACTGCACTGGCAAAGTGTATGGGAGGCATCGCATCCCGACTGGCAGCGACTCGTTGTCGAAGACTGGGATCAGGTTGCATGCGACGATTGGGTATCAGCCATCGAACATCAATTGTCGCAAAGCGACGACGACACTCTCATCGTGGCGCACAGCCTCGGATGCCTCGCGGTGGCGCATTGGGCGAGCCGATATTCGCCCCGAATTCGTGGGGCGCTGCTCGTCGCAGTGCCGGATCCTTCTGCATCGGCGTTTCCCGTGGCGGCCGCAACCGGATTTGCTCCTTTGCCATCGAAACAGCTACCTTTTCCTACTATCGTTGTATCCAGTTCCAACGACCCGTACGGCAGCGTAGCGCACGCAGGTCGCTGCGCGAAAGCGTGGGGCAGCAAGCTTGTCGAAGTTGGAGAGCGAGGACATCTCAATGCAGAGAGCAACCTGGGCGATTGGCCCGAAGGATTCAGACTGCTGCAATCGCTGGGCTAGGAAGGTTATTTAAACGGCTTCCGGCCTCGTCCCGGCGCATCGTCTACGCGACGTTCGCATGTGATCGGCCACGGTAATAAATCCACGCTGAGATCGAAGTACGGTCGGCTCCGGCGTCTGACCCGCAACGCGATTGCGAACGTCGAGGTCGGCTTTCTGGCTCAATGACGCGTGCAACGCGTCCGTCCGGCCTCATTCGACATCTTCAGTGTCCTCACACTTCTGGCCAACTTTATCCAAGGCGTTCCGCAGCCCTACCCGCAGGGCGCTCAACGCCCGACTCTTTTCCTCGAGTTCCTCGAGTTTTCTCTGTAGACATGCAACCTTCTGCCCTGTGTCAAAACCCGGGCTATCCCACACTTCGATAACCTTGCGAATTTCGGCGAGTGTGAAACCCAACGCCTTGGCGTGGATCACCAGTCGAATCCGCTGCAACGAAACTGCGGAATAGCGCTTGTAGGTATTCGTTGCGTGAGGTTGCGTTGGCGTTTCCAACAGCCCCAATCTTTCGTAGTAGCGAACCGTATCGCGAGATACACCCGCCTGCTTGCATAATTCACCAATGCGCATGCCGCCTCCATCGAAATCGTGAACCCACATTAGGACTTGACCGTTGTCTATAGTCAACGGTTTACAGTCCTACTCGTCTTTCACTCCTTCAGCACGTCATGACCACTCACTTCGACTTTCGCGGAAAGACCGCACTCGTCACTGGTGCATCATCCGGGATCGGACGGGCATTTGCATACGCGCTAGCAGAACGGGGCGCCAAACTTCTGCTGGTCGCACGCTCGCACGACAAGCTGCGCGATCTCACGGAAGAATTGCGACGCGACTTTGCGTGCGAAGCAGATTTTCTGACTGCCGACCTGAGCGCATCCGGTGCGGTAGACGCAATCGCCGACAACATCAAAGCATCAGGGACAATCGTCGATGTATTGATCAACAACGCTGGCTTTGCAGCATACGGGCGCTTCGAAACAATCCCTTTGTCGCGTCAACGCGATGAAATACAGGTGAACTGCGTGGCGGCGGTCGGGTTGATGCACCTTGTCTTGCCGGGAATGCTGGCGAAATCGGATGGCGTGGTCGTCAACGTTGCATCGACAGCAGCACTTCAGCCCGACCCGTACATGGCAGTCTATGGTGCCACGAAAGCGTTCCTGCTTTCGTTTTCCGAAGCTGTTTGGGCGGAGAACCGCCATCGTGGGGTCCGGGTCGTCGCCTTGTGTCCGGGTGCGACGCAAACCGGCTTCTTTGACGTGGTTGGCGCTCAGGAGGCGGCCGTCGGGACACCAATGCCTATTGCCAAGGTGATTCAGGATGCGTTCCGGGCCGTGGACCGTAACAGAAGCCATCGCGTTGTCGGGACGCAAAACCGGCTCCTTGCCAATTTGCCCAGGTTACTGAGTCGTCAAGGCGTCGCTCGACTCGTTGAAAGAATCCTCAGACCGAGGCAATCTCGCGAACTCGACGCGACACCGAAACGGCTAGCCCCCCCACGGTAACCAATATGATGTGCGCGCCGGGCACATGAGCTATCAGGCCGACGATGCCGCCGGCGCGTTGCTGCCCGAGCGGCGACGGTACAGCCCAAGCGTCGCGCACAAGCCGCAGAGCGCAGCGAAGCTCAGCCAGTAGCCGGGGGCGGCCTTGTCATGCAGGACCTGAATCAGATACGTCGATACCGCCGGCGTAAAACCGCCGAACACCGCCGTCGCGAGACTAAACGCCAACGAGAAGCCCGCGACGCGCACTTCGACCGGCATCACTTCGGTGAGCGCGGCGACCATCGCGCCGTTATACATGCCGAAGAAGAACGAGAACCACAGCAGCACGATCAGCATGCGCGTGAAGCTCGGTGCATCGGCGAGCCAGGACAGCGCCGGATAAGCCGTGAAGATCGTCAGCACGGAAATGGCCAGCAGCAGCGGCTTGCGGCCGATGCGGTCGGAGATCGTGCCGCCGATCGGCAGCCAGACGAAATTCGATGCAGCCACGAGCAGCGTCACCATCAGGCTATCGGAGGTGGACAGCTTCAGCACCGACTTCCCGAAGGTCGGCGTATACACGGTGATGAGATAGAAGGTGGTGGTGGTCATCGCCGTCAGCAGCATGCCGCCGATGACGGTGCGCCAGTTGCCGAGCAGCATCGCAAAAATCTCGCGCGCCTGCGGATGATGCCGCCGCGCCTCGAACGCTGCGGTCTCTTGCAGCGAACGACGCAGCATGAACAGGAACGGCACGATCGCGCAGCCGATGAAAAACGGCACGCGCCAACCCCATGCACCGATCTGCTGCGCGGACAGCCACTGGTTCAGCCCGTAACCGATGGCCGCCGCCACGACGATGGCGACCTGCTGGCTCGCCGACTGCCAACTTGTGTAGAAACCCTTGTTATCGGGCGTTGCCATTTCCGCAAGATAGACAGACACGCCGCCCAGTTCCGCCCCCGCCGAGAAGCCCTGCAACAGACGCCCGAGAAGCACGAGCGCTGGCGCGAGCAGGCCGATGGTCTCGTACCCCGGCACGCAAGCAATCAGAATGGTGCCGCTCGCCATGATCGACAGCGTAACGATGAGCCCGGTGCGCCGCCCGACCTTGTCGATGTACGTGCCGAGAAAGATCGCGCCGAGCGGACGCATCAGAAAACCCGCGCCAAACACGGCGAAGGTGAGCATCAGCGAGGCGAACTCGCTGGTGGACGGGAAAAATATCTTTGAGATCGATGTCGCGTAGAAACCGAACAGGAAGAAATCGAACTGTTCGATGAAATTGCCGCTGGTCACGCGCAACACGGCGGCAGCCCTCGTCATGGGCGAAACGCTGGATGTGGCAGCGATCGGTTCTGTGCGGTTCATTGCGTCTCCTGATTCTTATCTTTGGTGATGGGCGCCCACGCGCCCGAGTGACTGCTAATCCGAACTGAGGCCCAGTGTGTCGCGTTGCCGCTTCTCTATCGACGATTTGAGCAACGCCACCGAGCGGAAGATGCCGTGCGCGAACTTGCCGTAAGGCAGCGTCGCGAACAGCGCCATCACGATGCCGAGATGAATCGCGAGCAGCAACGGCATCGCCGAGGTCGTGCGAAGCGCGAGCAGCGCGAGACCGGATACGCTCGTCAGAAGCAGGAGCGCGATGAAGCCGCGGTCCATCGGACGCTGACGGGCATCGCCCCGCGCCGGAGCGCGTTTCAGGTTCAGCCACAGCAGTCCCGCCGGCCCCGCCATCAGTCCGACGCCGCCCGCCGTTCCCAGCAGCACCGGCACGCTCAGAAACGGATACGGCGCTTCCAGACCGAATGCATAGTGATAGAACGTCGCGACTGCGGTTGCCGCAAAGCACAGCATGAAACCGTAGAACGTCAGGTGATGGAAACGGCGCCGCGCCAGCGTGAAGGCATCGTTCTCTTCGTTGCAGCCATCGCCGTGGCCTCCGTCCAGGTACTTGAGCGTCAGCGCGTTCCTGGCCGCTTCCGCGACGGCTGGCGCGCTCGCCGTTCCTGCCGACACGTCGCGCCAGAAGCGCGTGGCGCCCAGACCGAGCGCGAGAATAGCGAACAGGAAGACGATGCCGAACATCGCCGCGAGCAGGTTGTGCGGGAAGATTGCGTAGAAGTTCGCTGGCGCGACATCGCCCGACAAGCCGCCGTGCAATGCCGTACCGAGCAGCAGAAACAGCGCGAGCCCGGCCGCCAGGGCAACCGACAACGTCAGGCCGTTTCGCTTGTACAGCGCGCCGAACGACGCGGGAAACGCGTATTCGGTGTAGGTGTCGAGCCGGACTTCGGCCATCGCTTTCGGCACGTTCACGCCGAATTCATGCGGCGGCGCGTATTGGCACGCGTGATAGCACGCGCCGCAGTTGTGGCAGAGATTCGCCAGATAGTTGACGTCCGCCTTGCCGAATTCCAGGCGGCGCGTCATGGCCGGGAACACGGCGCAGAAGCCTTCGCAGTAGCGGCAGGCGTTGCAGATCCGCATCTGCCGTGCCACTTCGGTTTCGCTGGCGCTCATCTGCACAATGGGGATCACGCGCGCCGCGCTGCCGTGTGAAGTTTTTTTCGTATCGACCGATAACGCCGTGCGCGTGCGTTCGGGCGCGAGCGGGTCAGACTGCTGCACTGGTTGCCTCCGTTGATTTGCGTGCGGCGCGCGCGGCTTGCGTCCCGGCAATACGCCCGAAGGCCGTGCCGATCGACATGCCGACGCCCGCCGTATAGCCCTTACCGAGCACATTCCCGGCCATCATTTCGCCGGCCACGAACAGGTTTTCACTGGCTTTGCCGCCGAAGTGAACCTGCGCGCGGTCATTGGTCTTTAGTCCGAGATACGTGAACGTGATGCCTGGCCGCAACGCAAAACCGTAGAACGGCGGCGTCTCGATGCGGCGCGCCCAGTGCGTCTTGGGTGGCGCGAGGCCTTCGGTGTGGCAGTCGTCGAGCGCGGTGTGGTCGAAGGTGCCGTCGCGGCACGAATCGTTATAGCGCGAGAGCGTTTCCATGAAGCGCGCTTCCGGCAGCCCGAGCTTGCGTGCGAGTTCCGGCAGCGTGTCGGCCGTTTCGCCCGGAAACACCGGCGGCATGAAGCGGCCGATTGCTTTCGCGTCGATGATCGAATAGCCGATCTGCCCCGGCTGATACGCAACGAGCCGTCCCCAGATTGCATAGCGCTTCGGCCAGAAATCCTCACCTTCGTCGTAGAAGCGCTCGGCGTCACGATTCATCACGACGCCCAGCGACACGCAATCAATGCGTGTGCAGATGCCGCCGTCATACAGCGGCGCGCGCGCATCGATGGCGACGCAGTGGGACTGAGACGGGTCGCCGATCATGTCCGCACCGGCGTCGGCCATATGCTTGATGAGCACGCCCTTGTTGAAGCGCGTGCCGCGAATCAGGAAGTTGTCGGCGGGCCATTCGCCGCGCTCGTTTTGCCCCCACGCTTCGCGCAGCCATTCGCGATTTGATTCAAAGCCGCCTGCCGCCAGCACGCAGGCGCGCGCCTCGAACCGCTGGCTGCCGCTGCGCGCCGCGACGAAGAGGCTGCCATCAAGTTCAAGCGAATCGACGGGCGTTTCATAGCGGATATCGACGCCGAGCGCTTCGGCGCTGCGGTAATACGCGTTGACGAGCGCCTTGCCGCCCCCCATGAAGAACGCGTTGGTGCGTGCCACGTGCAGCGCACCGGACAGCGGCGGCTGGAAGCGCACGCCGTGCTTTCGCATCCATGGCCGGCACGACGACGACGCGCGGATCGTCAGCCGCGCGAGATGCTCGTTCGTGATGCCGCCGGTGACTTTCAACAGGTCCTGCCAGAATTCCTCTTCCGGATAGGCGTCGACGAGAACGTCTTGCGGTACATCGTGCATGCAGCGCAGATTGCGCGTGTGTTGCGAGTTGCCGCCGCGCCATTCGCGCGGCGCAGATTCGAGAAGCAGGACCGAGGCGCCCGCCTCGCGCGCCATCAATGCGGCACACAGCGCGGCATTACCTCCTCCGATTACGAGCACATCGACCATCAGACTTGTCTCCTTTTGGACAAATCGTAAAGGTCTCGTGCCCGCGTCGCTACCAGCCAGCCATCAATGGGTCTTCACTTTTTGTGAAGGCCGAGGCTCCCGCAGCCGCGCACCGGGCCAGCGGCCTTCCTGCACCAGGTGGCGGGCGACATCGGCGAGCACCACGCGCGCAGCGAGACCCGCGGGAGACAGCTCGTCGTCGGAGATGCTGGCGAGCATATTGGGCCGCGTGGCGTATTTCTCCGCGACGGGCACGCTCGTCAGTACCACGTTCTCGGGCCTTGCGAGCGCCGCGCCCGGCTGTATCGTCGCGCCGATGCCGGCGCGAACGACGTCCATCAAGAGCGCAAGGCCGTCGACTTCGGCAACAATGTTAGGCACGTACTCGGCACGCCTGAACGCTGATAACAACAGTGAGCGCAGCCCGTGCGTGCCGCTGGGGAGAATCAGCGGAAGCCCGCCGAGATTTTTCAGCCGGACGGACGCGCTCGCCGGCATGCCATCGAGATCGCCCGCGCCGATCAGGAACAGCCGCTCGTCCAGCAGCGGCAGCACGCTCCAGCGTTGCGCGGGCTCCTCACGGAACAGCACGGCGAGATCGATCTGACGCGAGCTCAACATGGACGCAAGATAGCCGGAGAGACTTTCGACCATGCGCAGCCGCACATCGGGATAGCGCGAGCGCATGGCCTGCATGAATGCGACACCTAGCACGCTCGCAGTGCTCGGCGCCATGCCAACGCTGACGTGGCCCGACAGACGGGCAGAGCGCGCAGCGAGCGCGGCATCGTCGACATGACGCAGTGCGAGTTGCGCCTGACGCCAGAACGCCAAACCTGCATCGGTCGGAACAACGCCGCCTGAGGTGCGTTGCAGCAGACGCGTGGACAATTCGCCTTCGAGACGGCTGATCTGCTGACTCAATGCCGAGGTCACCACGCCGAGTTCCAGCGCTGCCTTGCCCATGCTTCCGTGTTCCACGACACTGAGAAAATAGCGTAGTTGTCTGAGTTCCATTCCGTGATCGGTCAGAAGGATTAGGCTGGTATTTTGACAGAACCCCTCGTAGCCTTTCCTGGCACAGCTTCGGCGCACCGAGCCGATGGCGTTCGGCTCAGGTCGTCGCTTTGTGGACGAACCACTTGCCCGGTAGGCAGTTGGTGGGTCGACACACTTGGCTACGTGAGGTTCAATCCTCCATCCGAGAGCAGAATCTCCCCCGTCAGATAATCCGGAGCAACCAATAAAGAAACTGCTTGAGCAATGTCCTCGGGGCTAGCGGCCCGCCGCATAGGGGAACGTTCTTTCCATAGCTGTTGCGCCTGCGTCCACTGCGCTGTGAGCGGCGTCTTGACCAGTCCGGGCGCGACGGCATTCACGCGGATGTCTGGAGCAAGCGAAAGCGCGAGCAAGCGGGTCACGTGGTTTAACGCTGCTTTGGTCGCCGCGTAAGGAATGGACGCCCCCTTAGGCCGGACTCTGGCGTGCGAGCTTATGTTGACGACACAACCCGGCCTTCCTCGTGCGGCAGCTTCACGCAGCGCCGATTGTGCTTCGGTTACCAGGCGAAATGGCGCGACAACATTGACTTCATGTAACTGCTGCCAGACGTCTGGCGTGGCCGCCGCCAGATCGTTATGAGGAATAACTCGACTGATGCCAGCGTTATTGACCAGAACGTCGAGTCGCCCCCATACGCCAATCGCGTCGTGGATCAGCTTGACCCTGTCCGTGTCATTGGCCAGACCGGCTTGCACGTAGGCCGCCGCCCCAAGTTCACGGGCGAATGCGTGCCCGGCCGAAGAACTCCGCGAATGCAGGACGACCGAGAACCCCGTCCATCGAGAGGCGGCGGGCAATAGCGGCGCCGATACCGGAGGTCGAGCCGGTGACAAGGGCGACAGGATGCTTGCTTTCCATAGATGCGTTGACGTTGATTGCGATGCCAGACCGGGGACGGCATGTCGAACGTCCTATACGGGCGACGCAAGACCGACCAACCTCTCGGGACCACCGTCGATTGTCAACGATTCAGGAGGCGGTGTCGAATGTCTCAAACTGGCCGATAAGTGCCCAACGCAGACGGTTCTGGCCGCCCCGAAACCATCCATCACTCGACGATTCGAATTGACAACTGTACCGGCCATACCCGACGGTCGCAGTCTTCTGTGATTTTCGATGATGGCCGGCGATGGACGACCAAGGCCCCTACATCCCCAACGCCTCAAGCCACGGAAATACGCTTCCCCCAGTCTTCCGCTCACGTCGCGACCGGTGTAACGCCACCGGCCGTTCACACGGCAAAAACTGACCGCGCCCTGGCACATCGGCAACGAATCCGGTATCGCGCTGCCACACGGCATCGCCGCGCGAAATCGTGATGCCCGGCCACGCGCGCACCAGACGCCCCTCATACGGCGTGTAGTCAACGTTATGATGAAGATCCGCATTGCGGATAGGACGCGGCTCGAACGTGTCCCAAATCACCAGATCGGCGTCTGAGCCAATGGCGATCGTGCCTTTGCGCGGGTGCAGGCCATACAGCTTGGCCGGCCCGGTCGATGTCATCTCGACAAACCGGTTCACATCGATACGCCCCGCCAGCACGCCCTCGGAAAACAGCAGCGCGAGCCTCGTCTCCAGACCGGGGATGCCGTTCGGCACCTTGTCGAATGTGGCTTGCTCGCCGTACGCCTTCTTGCCATGCGGGCCATCGAAACGAAACGGCGCGTGGTCCGATGAAAAAACGCTGAACACACCATGATCGAGTGCGCGCCATACGGCGTCCTGGTTCGCCGCATCGCGCGGCGGCGGACTGCAAATGCACTTCGCGCCTTCGAAGCCTTCAAGGGCGAGATCGTCTTCGGTCAGGAACAGATACTGCGGGCAGGTTTCGGCGTAGATCGGCGCACCGCGCCACTGCGCCTGCTGGATCTGCTCGATCGCCTCGCGTCCGGATACGTGCACAATCAACACAGGCGTATCGAGCATTTCCGATAGGGAAATCGCCCGGTGCGTCGCCTCGCGCTCGACCACCGGCACACGCGAGAGCGCGTGATACGACGGCGCCGTCAGGCCCCGCGCCAGCATGCGCTCCGTCAGCCAGGCGATGCAGTCGGCGTTCTCGGCATGGATCATCGTCATCGCCCGCTCGCGTCGCGCGATCGCCAAAAGATCGAGGATCTGCCGGTCGTTCAGTTTGAGCGCGTCGTATGTCATATAGATCTTGAACGACGTATAGCCACGCGCGATCAGGGCGGGCAGTTCGCGCTCCAACACATCCGGCGTAGGATCGGTAACGATCAGATGAAACGCGTAATCGATCAGCGCAAGCGCTTGCGCGCGCCGATGATAATCGTCGACGGCCGCCTGCAAGGTGCCGCCACGCTGCTGACAGGCAAATGGAATCACCGTCGTCGTACCGCCGCAGGCGGCCGAACGCGTGCCGCTTGCGAAGTCGTCGGCCATCACAGAGCCGTCTCCGGTCGGCTGGTCGAGATGGCAATGCGCGTCGACGCCGCCCGGCAGCACCCATCGCCCTGCCGCGTCGATCTCGCGCGCGCCGCGTGGCAACTGCGCGCCGAGCATGACGATCACGCCGTTGGCGATGCCGATGTCGGCGTTGAACACGTCGGAGCCCGTCGCGATGCGGGCGTTGCGCACGACGAGGTCGAGGCACACGTCATCGCTCATGCGACCTCCGTAAACAACCGCCCCCAACCGCGCACGCGCGACGGATCCGTGCCCGTCAGGCGCAGCGCCTTCCAGACCACGGTTGCAATCGTGTCGTACACCGGAATGCCAAGTGACTGCTCCAGTTCCTCGACGAGCGGTGCGCCCCGCAGGTTGGTGCAGAAGATCGTGATCGCATCCGGCTTCGCCTCGGCGACCTCGCGCACCATGCGGCGGATTTCGTCGTCGCTCACCTCGGAGAACGAGAAGTTGTCCTGCTTGCGCAAGTGCCGCTCCGCCACGCACTCGAAGCCGCTCGTCGCGTAGTTCGAGATAATGCGCTCCTGCACATCGTCGAGATACGGCGTGACGAGACCGAAACGGCGCACGCCGGTCATCGTGAAGATTTCGTTCAGCGCGAGCACCGAGGTGCAAGCCGGAATACCGGTGCGCTCAGTGATGCGCTCACATAGCCGTTCGTCGGCGTCGAAACCGAGCCAGCCGGACGAGGTGCCATTCCAGCCGATCACATCGAGCTTCGCGTGAGACAGCAATTCGGCGGCCGCGAGAATTTCGCTGTCGTCGAACTGCGAGAGCGCCTGTTGCGATAATGCAATCTCCGTGACACGAAAGCGACCGAAATGGGCGCTCGCTTCGGGCAGCCCGTCGAGCATGGAGGAGGTAACGGGCTCAAGCGTCGTATTCGACGACGGCGTGAGCATGCCAAGCAGAATGCGTGCAGTCATGTTGATCGATGCAAATGATTGATGGTCTCGATTATTGGAACAGGCGACCAGCGATCCGGGTCAGGCGGCCTCCCGCGCGAGCCGGTTGGCCGC
This sequence comes from Pandoraea sp. SD6-2, assembly GCF_000389825.1. Classification (NCBI taxonomy): domain Bacteria; kingdom Pseudomonadati; phylum Pseudomonadota; class Betaproteobacteria; order Burkholderiales; family Burkholderiaceae; genus Pandoraea; species Pandoraea sp. SD6-2. Next base: position 30,286 of record NZ_KB944426.1, read on the forward strand.
TGCGGCTTCTTCGCGGATCAGCGCCAGCACGTGTCGCTTGAGATCGTTGAAACGCGGCGACGTGATATCGCGCGGCCGCGGCAAGTCCACCGGAATCAGCTCGCGGATACGGCCGGGCCGATGCGTCATCACGGCGACCTGGGTGCCGAGCAGCAAGGCCTCATCGACGCTGTGAGTGACGAACACGATCGTCGAACGCGACTTCTGCCAGATCGTGACGAGTTCTTCCTGAATCTCCGACTTGGTCTGCGCGTCGAGCGCGGCAAACGGCTCGTCCATCAGAATCACGCCAGGATTGAGCAGCAACGCGCGCGCGATGCCGACGCGCTGACTCATCCCGCCCGACAGCTCCGCCGGATAGTGATGCTCGAAGCCCGTCAAGCCGACGAGGTCGATATACGGCTGGGCGAGCGCGTATCGCTCTTTCTTCGAGCGGCCCTGCAGTTTGTGATAGAACGCGACGTTCTCCCACACCGGCAACCACGGCATCAGCGTGGCCTGCTGGAAAACCATGCCGCGATCGGCACCGGGCGCATCCACCGCGCGGCCGGCGACGCGCACCGTGCCGCTGGTGGGCTTCTCGAAACCGGCGATCATATTGAGCAAGGTCGACTTCCCGCAACCCGACGGGCCCAGCAGGCACAGCAACGCCTCTTTCTCCAGACTCAACGAAACGTGATCGAGCGTGACGAGGTTCGTACCACGCTTCGCATCGGCGAAAACCTTGGTGATATCGTCGAATTCGACGTAGGACATGATCAGACTCCTTCGATTGCTCGCGTTCAGCGATGGCCGGCGTTAGCGCCGCGGTGTTGCCAGTGCAGCACGGCGCCCATCAGGCGCTTCATGCCGAGATCGGACAGGTAGCCCAGCAGGCCGATGCTCACCATCGCCGCGATCACGAGGTCGTAACGCAGGAAGTAATACGAGTCCCACAGCGCGTAGCCGAGTCCGCTCTTCACCGCGACCATTTCGGCGGTCACCGTCAGCATCCATGCCGAGCCGATCGCGATGCGCAAGCCGGCGAAGATGCTCGGCAGCGCAGCCGGCAGGATGATGAAGCGCAGCAATTGCAGTTGCGTCGAACCCATCATCGCGGCCGCTCGGATCAGGTTGCGATCGGCGGCTTTCACGCCGTGGATCGTGTTCATCAGAATGGGGAAGAACGCACCGAGAAACACAAGGAAAATCGCCGGCTTGTTGGCGATACCGAACCAGATGATCGCGAGCGGAATCCACGAGACTGGCGGAATCGGCCGCAGCATCTGCAGCGTCGGCTCCACGGCCTGTTCGACCCAGCGCCACCAGCCGATCGCAATGCCAAGCAGGATGCCGGACACGGCGGCGATCGCGTAGCCCGACAACACGCGCGTGAGGCTCGCTGCGGCGTCGAAGAACCAACGTCCGCTGTAGGATTGTGATGACCCGTCGGTCGCAAACAGCCAGTCGGCCCAGGTGACGATCACACGCGACGGCGCCGGCAGTAACGAGGCCGGAATGATTCCGGAGCGCGAAAACACTTCCCAGAACACGATCAGAACGACCGGCACGAAGCACCTGATGAAGCCGGCGCGCGCCTGTGCGCCCGACTTCGCGAACGTAAGCGCCAATTGGGTTCTCCGGTTGGCGAAGGCTGCGTCAGCAGGCTTTGCGGATGCGCCCGTGGCAGAAACTCGAGACATGAGTGTCCTCCTGACTTAGTAGCCCAACGCCGTCTTCGGCTGACCGGTTGCTTCGCTTAGAAAGGTGTAGTTCATGTTCTTTTCGATGCCGCCCGTCACATCCGTCGAGACGTAGCGCAGATCCTTCATCATCTTCGCGATGGCGACCGTCTGTGTGCGGTACATGTGGTAGTCCGGATAGGCGTTCTTCAGCGACTCGATGGCCACCGTTTTATCGAGCGCGGTGTACTTCTTGATCGAATCGAGCCAGGCCGTTTTATCGGTCTTCAGACTGTCGACCATCTTGACCACCGCAGCGACCGTCGCCCTCACCTCTTCCGGGTGATCCTTAATCATGTCCGAGCGCGTGACGATCAGATTGCTGAGCTTGCCGGCGGCCTGCTCGTACGGGAAGTTGAAGAGCTTGCCCGCGCCGGACAAACGAATCTGCGACGCGAACGGTTCAACCGAGCAGACCAGATCGATCTCGCCGCGCTGCAATGCGCCCACGTGGTCGGCCGGATTCGGGATGTTAATGAACTGCACGTCCTTGTTCGGATCGATACCGTGCATCTGCAATTCGCCGCGCATGTGCAGGTCTTGTGCGTTGCCGCGCGAGGCGGCGATCTTCAACGGCGTGCCCTTCGCCTTGGCATCGTCGACAAGTTTTTTCAAGCCTGCCCAGTCGTCCTGCTTCAGGTTGAGCCCGTTGCGCATCACGATCGCAGAGCCGCCGTTCACTTGACCCGATACCGCGACCACGTCGAGCCCGCGATCCAGCGCGGTGACGAAATGCAGATACGTGACCTGTGCGATGTCGACGCTGCGAGAGACGAGCGCGGTCAGCACGTCATTGCCGGAAGTGAAGTTGATGGCGTCGATCTTCACGGTTTTCGTGAACTGCGGCACCAGCGCCATCGACAGACACTGCGCGCATTTCGCAAAACCGAGTTTCACTTCCGGCGCCGCACCGCTGGACTGCGCATGAACCGGTGACGTGATGGCGAGGCCGACAAACGCGGCAACGAGCAATGCTTGACGAAACATGGGTGCTTCTCCTCGAATATGTCCGCCGGGTGGCGTGCCGAAGTCATACGCAATATTTGTGCCAACAATATTATGACGTTTTGTATGCAAAATTTATTGACTATGTATTCGCTTTGCAGGCTTTGCGAAATGCCCGGCACGAGCCGTAGTCGAATAAGCGTTCACTGACCGAGCAAGTGGCGGCACTTCCATCCGCAGTGTTTCGCGGTGGTGCGCCTGGTGCTGCATCGCGGTGCACGCTTCCCAGGTTGGGGCAAAGCGACCGCGAGTACCGTCATGGTCAGACGTCCTTATGTACACAAAAATATCGCCGATTGTTCTATCATTGCCCCAGACATCCAGTGACGAGACCTATCTTGCCCCGCACATCTACGCCACCCGCCAGCAGAAGCACCGAACCTCGAACGCCTTATTCGAACGAGGAGATTTACGCGCGCATCCAGAAGGCGGTGCTAGAACATCGGCTCGCGCCCGGCACCAAACTGATCGAAGAAAGGCTTGCGGAAGTTTCCGGCGTGAGCCGCACAAAGATACGTGAGGTATTGAACAAGCTCGCCCATGAGGGGCTCGTCACACTGGTGCCGAATCGCGGCGCGTTTATCGCGAGCCCGAGCGTCGAACAGGCGCGTGACGTGTTCGTCACACGCCGCATGATCGAGCCGGAGATGGCACGTCTCCTTAGCGAACGGGCAACGCCCGCACAGGTCCGGGCGCTACGCAAACACGTCAAGCTCGAAGGCGACGCACGCAAGCGCAACGACAGGCCGGCGATCATCCGGCTGTCGGGGGAATTCCACGTATTGGTCGCCGAGATGGTCGGCAATGAGATTCTGGTACGCATGATGCGCGAACTCGCGCCGCTCACGTGCCTGGTGATCACCCTCTATGACAAACCGAACGCACCGGCCTGTCCGCATCACGAGCACGACGATCTGATCGACGCGATCGAAGCGCACGACGGAGCACGCGCGGCCGCGTGCATGCTTGAACATCTGCAGCATATCGAGGCGACGTTGAACTTCGGGGTGATTAAGGAGGCTTCGCCGGATATCGAGGCGATCTTTTCCTGAGACGTTGACATACGGTTTCGCAAGTGGGGGGGGGGAAGCGTTGGCCGCTGGAGATAGCCCCCCCAAAAAAAGAACGGTAGCGCGTAATCGACGCACCCAATGCGTCTGGCGCGTCGACGTCAGCGATGGGAAGGCTTGATGTTCTGGTTGTGACGGAACAGGTTGTGCGGGTCATATCGGGTTTTCGCTGCGACGAGACGCTCGTAGTTCGGACCATAGGCGGCACCGATACGCTCCGCTTCGTCCTGCGTCAGGAAGTTGACGTACGCGCTACCTAGCGCAAAGGGCGCGGCCGCTTCGAAAAATGCGCGCGCCCATGCGATACATCGCGCATCGTCGTTCGCGTCGTCCCATCGTCCGTGCACGTTCATGACATATTGTGTATCGCGGCTCGGATAGGCCGTAGCATCCACCGGATAGCGAGCTGTCTGCCCCCCGATCTGCCCAAAGAAGATTTCGCATTGCGGCGACGGTAGCTTGCCAATGGCATCGATCAGCACGTCCAGCAACCCATCCGGCAATTCGGCGAGATTGTGCGATTTCCAGTAATTTCGGGCGCCGGGGGTCAACAGCGGATCGAACGCCTGTTGCCACATCGCATACGGCATCGGGCCGAGATGTTCTCCGTATGGGGTACCGAAGCGGCGCACGACCTCTAACGCTGCCGGGCCGTCTTCGAGAGCGCCGGTGTAACAGCTTGCAAAAGCGACAACCGGTTTTCCATGGACATCTTCCGGCAGGAACGGTAGCGGCGGTGCAAGGCGCAGCACAGCCCATACGGAGAGTGTGTCCGGCATTTCGTTCGCGGCAACGCGATATTTCTTGAGCGCCTCTTTCGCCTGCTCCATCGGCAGTACGACAAGGCCACCGAACACCTCCGGACCCACGGGGTGCAGCCGGAATTCGAACATCGTGACGACGCCGAAATTGCCTCCACCACCGCGAATCGCCCAGAAGAGGTCTTCATGCGTGTCGGCAGCGGCGTGAACCAGTTCCCCGTCGGCGGTGACGACATCCGCCGAGATGAGATTGTCGACCGTCATTCCGTATTTACGACTGAGCCAACCGAACCCGCCGCCGAGCGTCAAGCCCGACACGCCGGTAGTCGAGTTGATACCGAGCGGTGTCGCCAACCCGAACGCCTGTGCTTCGTGGTCGAAATCGCGAAGCGTGGCTCCTGGTTCAACGTAGGCGCGACGCGCAGCCGGATCGACACGCACCGATTTCATCGGCGACAGGTCGATCATCAGTCCGTCGTCGCAGACCGCCGTACCGGCGATGTTGTGCGCGCCTCCGCGCACGGCAAGCGGCAAGTTGTTATCGCGCGCGAAGGCCACCGCGCGGCGAACGTCAGCAACGCCGGCACAGCGCACGATCACCGCTGGGCGGCGGTCGATCATGGCATTCCAGAGACGTCGCGACTGATCGAAATCGACGTCCCCCGGCCGCAACACCTGGCCTCTGGTCGCCGCGCTTAGTGCTTCGATTGCATTGTTGGATAGCTTGGCCATGAAACACCTCATGCCGTGTGAACCATATCCGAGGCAATCACAGGGAGACTCGACAAATCTCGAAGGCTTTGCCCGCGTCAAAAGAGGACGACAATACGCGTCGCCATCGGTGACTCTGCGTCGCTAATCTGTGAAGAAGGCATTGTCGCCACGGCGACGATAGGCGGCTATGGTCAACGAGGATCAGGCGTTGGCAATTGAGGGAGTCATGTGAACGCTCGTCAATCGGACAGCGAGCGCTTTACCCGCGACGCGGCGCTTCTACTGGTGGGGTGCCGTCATGGAAAAGCGTCTTCAGTTGTGAACGCAACTCCGGCGAATCGGCATGCTTGTGAACTGTAACCGCATGCTGCACGGCCGCTTCCAGCAACTCGCTTTCGGAATCGGCGCTCAGCGCGACGGAGCAGTTCGTTTCGCTCGGGAATTCCCGGCAATCGATGTATTTGCGAGCCATGATTTTCTCCTCGTACGAAAAGAAATAGGCAGGGTTTGTGTGGATGACTGCGCGCAATGTTCCGCGAAGTCCGTTGAGCACCGTTGCGCCTCCTTTCCGCGAACGAAATCATTCAAAAAGTATAGGTCGCGGGTGGCGGATGTGAAGCGGCGCCGAGGCTACGGCGCCAGGCTCCGCAAACAAAGCCCATCGACACGTCGAGCGCGGATGAGGGGACAACCAAGACAGAGCAAAGCGAGATGGGTCTGGCCCGGCATGTGCGCGCTCAACAACCCAACGACGCCCGCCAAGTCGATCGTTCTTCTCGATGCCTCGGCGAGCCGTCCTGGCGATGATGTGGTTTTGTTAGCGACTATCCGCGGCTAACAAGGGTCTATGAAACGCTGACCGGTTCGGCACCCAGCGGCTGAGTCCCCTTCCCGAACGGGATGGTGAACCGAAAAAAGTCAGCTTGCCGCGACGTGCACTCAGATCAGCCCCGCATCGCGCATGCGATACCAACTGACAACCGCAGCAAGATACAGCTGCTGCAGGCCATGGAGTGGTATCCGCGAGATCCGGGTCAGGGGAAAGGGCAACGCCCTCTCGTCGCGAGTGACATAGTAGCGAGCCAGCGCCGCTCCCATGGCCGTTTCGAGCGCCACGCCACGGCCCATGCAGCCAATATTGACGATCAAACCTGGTTCCGATTCATGCAGATGTGGTATGAAATCGCGTGTTATCGACACATGGCCGCACCATCTATGGTCAAACGCAATTCCCTGCAACTGCGGAAACATCTTCCAGACAGCGCGTTCGAGATGCGCCCAATCGCTTTTCAACCTGGGCTGACGGAACGGGCCTCGTCCGCCCATGAGCAAGCGGCCCGTATGATCCTTGCGGAAATACAGCAGCAGATTGCGAGTGTCCGACGATACATGCCCTTCGGGTAGCACGCTCGCTGCCTGCTCCGCCGTCAGCGGAACCGTGGAGAGCTGGTAAGAGTTCGGCGTGATTACCGTGCTGGCCAATTGCGGGGAGAGCTCGCGCGTGTAGGCGTTGGTGCATACCATCACGGTCTTTGCTAGCACGTGAGCCCCTTGCTTCGTGTCGACCTTCCACGCACTGCCTTCACGCCGCCAGCCGGTCACGTGGGTCAGGCCATGGACCTTCGCGCCAGCGCCGATCGCCACGCGGGCCAGCTCTCGCGCGTAGCTCAACGGCTGCAGTCCGCCGCCATGGGGATTCAGCCAGCCCCCCTTGTAAGCGTTCGTGCCCAGCAGTCGCTGGACGCCCGCGGCATCGAGAAGGCGGGCTCCCGTCATACCCCGCCGTGTCCACTGACTCATGCGCGTTTCGACCGTTTTCATTGCCTTTTCATTGTGGGCTCCCTGAACCCAGCCGTTGCGAACGTGCGGCACCGCCAGCTTCTCGGTCTCGATCAGCCTGAACACATGTTCCGTCGTCGATCCCGCGAAAGCGACCACCGCGCGCCCAGCCTCACCGCCGAACTTTGCCTCCAGTTCGTCCGGATCGTACTTGAGGCCAGGAATAATCTGCCCGCCGTTGCGCCCGGAACCACCCCAGCCAGGCTCGCGAGATTCCAGCACGACAACGCTCACGCCGTGCTTGGCGAGATGGTAGGCGGCCGACAAGCCCGCGTAGCCGGCACCAATGATCGCAACGTCGGCCGTTGTGCTTTCGCCGAGCGCAGGCGTGGAGACGGCAGGCACCGCCGTATCGGCCCACAATGCTGGAGCCAAGGGAAAAAGGTTGCCGGACGTCCCGGATCCAGAATACTGAGAAGCGAGCTGACTTCGGTCGTCTACGCTTGACGTCTTGAAATTAGACATGCTCGATCACTCGTTTGAGAAAGTCCTGAGTACGCGGATGTTGCGGGTTGCCCAGCACTTCTTTGGCCGTCCCCTGCTCCACGATCATGCCCCCGTCGAGGAACAGCACACGATCCGCAACGTCGCGCGCAAAACCCATCTCGTGCGTTACCACGATCATGGTCATTTGTTCGTCGGCGAGGCGTCGCATGACCGCAAGGACTTCGCCGACGAGTTCGGGATCCAGTGCCGAGGTTGGCTCGTCGAAGAGGATCGCCTTGGGTTGCATGGCAAGGGCCCGTGCAATGGCCACACGTTGCTGCTGACCGCCCGATAACTGCGTCGGATATACGTTTTCCTTGGCGGACAAGCCCACACGGTCGAGCAGACTACGTCCGCGCTCGATCGCTTCCTTCTTCGGCTCGCCTTTGACAAATACCGGCCCCTCGATGACGTTTTCAAGCACAGTTCGGTGCGGGAACAGGTTGAATCGCTGAAATACCATCGATACGTTCGTGCGAATTTCCGCGATCGACCGGTGCGCCGCGTCAATCCTGCGCCCCTCGATCTCAATCGTGCCGCTCTGATATGTCTCAAGGCCATTGATGCAGCGGAGGATAGTCGACTTGCCCGATCCGGACGGCCCAATCAGGCAGACAACCTCACCCTTTGATACCGAGGCGGACACGCCCTTGATGACCTGAAGTGCGCCGTAACTCTTATGAACTTCCTGTAGCTCAATCATTTGCGTCCGCTCCCGAGCTTCTTTTCCATCCGACCGACGAGCAGGAACAGTGGAATACACATCACCAGATAGAGTGCCGCGACCAACGTGAAGACTGTCGCGTTCTGAAAAGTGGAAGTGGCAATCAATTTGCCTTGCATTGCCAGCTCGGCGACGGTGATGGTCGACGCTTGCGAGCTATCCTTGAGCATCATGATCATGGTGTTGCCGTAGGGCGGCAACGCAATGCGGAACGCCTGCGGCAGGATCACACGGCGCATCGTCATCGTGTGGCGCATGCCGATCGACTGAGCGGCTTCCAACTGCCCCCTATCGATCGCTTGAATGCCCGCGCGGAAATTCTCGGCCTGATATGCCGAATAGGCTATACCCAACCCGAAGATCGCCGCATTCAGCGCGCTTAGCGATATGCCAAGCTCCGGCAGAACGAAATAGATCACGAAGAGTTGGACAATGATCGGCACGCCACGCAGAAAATTGATGACGCAGCGTGCGATGAGATCAAGCGTGCGCACCCCGGATACGCGCATCAACGCCCATACCATGCCAAGCAGGGTCGAGAGGATGAGCGAGCCGACCGTGACGGCGATCGTCAGCTTCACCCCCCGCAGAAGAATCGGGAGGAATTCAACTGAATAATGGAAAAAATTTTGCATGAATCAAGGTCCTATTGCCGAAGCTCGCAGGAATGTGCCCGTAACAAACCGGCCCAAAGGCCGACGCGAAAATCGCGCCGGCGAGCCGGATGTCAGAATCCCCACTTCTTCACGATGGCGTAGATCCGGCCATCGGCTTTGACCTTGGCAATAGCGACGTTGAGCCTCGCGATGCGTTCCGGGTGTCCCTTTGCAACTGCGATACCGACTTGACCGGGCATGACAGCCTTATAGCTCGTGACGAGCCGCGTGTTGGAGAAGCCGCCGTGCGAGAGTTGATAGGCAACAATCGGAAAGTCGGCAACGCCAGCATCCAGGCGGCCGGTATTGACGTCGCGCATCAGATCCTGAAGCGTCTCGTAGACCCTGACTTCAGCGAACAGCCCCGAATCTTGAAGCGCTTTCAGAAACGGTGTCCCAATTTGCGCACCGACCACCTTTCCCTTCAGATCGGCCAGACTGACATAGTTCTTCGTGTCCGACTTCGGCACGATCACCCCTTCGCCATACTGATAAACGGGGTCGGTGAAATCGACAGCCTTGGCACGATCTGGCGTAATGAACATCGCCGCAGCAATCACGTCGATCTTGCCCGTCGTAAGCGAGGGAATGAGCGCCGACCACGCAAGCGGCACGGTCGTGACGTCGTAACCAGCCTCCTTGGCAACCGCGGCCATGATATCGACCATAACGCCGGTAATTTTTTCAGTCGACGTGTCGAGGAAGGTGAACGGTACCCCGGTGGGCGTTGAGCCCACCTTCAATGTCTCGGCGCTAGCGGCGCCGCTCGAGATACCCCCCGCGACCAGAGCGATGCCCACCAAAAACTTGCTCAGCTTTTTCATTTCCAAAGTCCTTCTTCAGAGTCGTTAGTGCAAACGCCTATCGCGCGAGCGGCGAGGACACGCCGTCGGGAAGCAATCAGGCGTGACCGAACGTGCCAATTGGCGATAGAACTCCGAAGCAATCGAAGGCATGGTCGGCATGCAAGCAATGTATATCGGCAGCCCTGATTGCCTAACTGATGGTCGGCCTTTTTGTCAGAGACGGCGCGTATTCCAAACGCGCTGGGTATACAATTACAAATAAGAAAAAAGAAAACAAGCGAAAATAATGCGTTTTAATTACTCGTTTACGCTGCTTGTATATTTTCGGTATACACGCAATGTGCAAGAATGGACCGACCAATGGTTATAGCGAGGGAAGCAATGTCTGAAAATGGCGTGATCCCGGAAGTTGTGGGGCAGCGGCCGCTAGGCGGCAACGTTTACACGAGCATCAAAAAAGACATCTTGGAAATGCGATTGCTGGCGGGTACTCCAGTGCAGGAGGTCGAACTGGCGTCAAATTACGGTGTTAGCCGCACGCCGGTGCGCGAAGCACTCCGCCAGTTGCTCGATGATGGCCTCATCGAACGCGATGGCCGCTTCTATCAAGTGAAGGAGCTGACGCCCAGCGATATCCGCGACCTCTATGAAGTACGCGAGAGCCTGGAAGCGACTGCCGTGCGGCTATGCGTAGAACGCGCTGACGACTCCCTCATTGATCGGCTGCGAAAACTGATTGCCGAACAGAACGAGGCCTTCAAAAGCGCCGATCTGCAGCGGTTCTCGGCGCTTGATACGGCGTTCCATCTGACAATCGCGGAGGGCGCGGGCAATGCACTTCTGCTACAGCAATTGACGGTCATACATGAAAAGAGTTGCCTGACACGCGGCCGTGAATACGGTGCACCGAACTGGATCGAATATTCGATCGACGAGCATTCTCGTGTGCTTAGTGCACTCGAGCGACGCGACGAGACAATCGGTGTTGCAGAGATGATTTATCACATTCGGGGCGTCGTCGACCTTCACTACGGGCACCGTCGACGCAAGGCATAGCGTGCGTGCGGCGACATGCCAAACGGCGTGACGGAATCCGATTCGGAGCACTCCCCCCCAACATCTACGACTGGCAATGTCGTGCGTCATCGTGATCGTCAATCAGCAGCCTGTGGCTGGAGCACGCCAACGGCGTTGACATGCCGCCGTCAGCACGCGCCCCGGCCCGAGACAATATCATCAGAGAGCCGCGCTAGAACGGTGTCACTGTACGTTCGTCGCGCAAGAAAAACACGTGCAAATAATGCACAAATGCTCGACAAAATTGCACTTTATGACTTGATTTCTCCGTGCTATTTTTCGCACACCCGAGAGGAAATCACCTGATTTCAAAAAATATCGGAACCCTAAATATATAAATTCACCCAGATGTCGCAGCGCCGGATAAACGCTCGTCCAAATGGCGTCACATTTCGCATCGATTTGTGAGGCGTGTCGAAGTTCAATCATTGAAAGCGTGGCGATCGCTTCGGTCTCGACGGCTCGCCGATACCCCATCTTCGCCCCGGTGCGGCGTTTCTTCAGAGAGAAATGTAGTCATGCGCAATGCAAACGTAGAACGGCTGTTACTGGAGCTCCTCGGCCTCGAGAAAACCGAGCGCCTGTTCTCAACGCTCAACATGCCGTCCGCCATACAAGACTGGGAAGCTGGCACGGTCACGCGCGCCGAACTCGCTCAGGCCATGAACATGGCACTGTTTGACGACCTGCTGCAACGCTCGCCGAACGGATACGCCTACACGACAGAAGCCGTGGCGAACGGTGGCTCGGTGTATTTCGATCACGGTGCGTTGCGCACTGTTCGCTGGCCGCATCACGGAGCGTTGCCGCCGGGGGAAGCGGCTTTCACGAGAATTCTGCGTCCGCTGGGATTCCGGCTCAATGGGCGCTATCCGCTGGACAAACTTGGGATGACAGGCCGAGCTTACGCGCACGAAGATGCGCCCGATGAGATCGCGCAGTTTTTCGTCAGCGAGTTGCACCCCGAGCGATTCTCGCCGGCGTTCCAAGCCGCGGTGACCAACGTTCTCGAATCATCGAAGGACCCACTGACGCCAATTGCCGTTTCGCAACTGTCGGAGCTCGAACGCGACGGCTCGCTGCCGCTTGCGACGGCGCAGGCGCTGTTGCCTGTGATCGTCGGCGCGTTCGCCCGCCAGCACGACAATCCCAGCGAAGTGGACTATGAGACGCTATTGCGAGAGTCGGCCGAGATGGCGTGGATCGCGACGGAAGGAAACGCCTTCAATCATGCCACCGATCGCGTAGACGACGTGTTCGCGTTATCGGATGCCGAGAAGGCGAAGGGCCGTCCGATGAAGCCGGATGTTGAGCAGTCCCGCTCGGGGCGGGTTTTCCAAACGGCCTATCGCGCAGACACGATAAAGCGCGAATTCAAGTCCGCCGACGGTAAAACCGTAACGCGGGACGTGCCAGGTTCGTTCTATGAATTCATCACGCGCAAACGCGAATTCGACAAAGCAGAACGAGCCTGGAAGACCGACCTGCGCTTCGATGCCGGCAATGCAACCGGCATCTTCAAGATGACCGCCAACGGCGCCAAGTGACGTGAAAGAAGCCACTCCTTTTCAAGCAAGCAAGCGCTTGCTTCAGACAGTTGAAGCCGAGCTTCGGACGGCGATTCGAGGCGAAGTCCGTTTCGATGCCGGGTCAAAGGCCGCCTACGCGTCTGACGCATCGAACTATCGCCAGATTCCTCTTGGCGTTGTCGTTCCCGCAGATGTCGATGACCTCGCAGCGGCACTGGATGTGTGTCGCAGAATGGATGTTCCATTTCTGACACGCGGCGGCGGCACGTCGCAGAACGGGCAGTGCGTGAATGTGGCGGTCGTGGCGGACGCAAGCAAGTACGTGAACCGGGTCGTCTCAGTCGACCCCGAGAGTCGATCGGCAATCGTTGAGCCTGGCGTCGTCTGCGACACCCTGCGCGACGCGGCAGAGGCACACGGCCTCACGTTCGCGCCGGATCCGGCGACCCACAGTCGCTGCACGCTTGGCGGAATGATTGCGAACAACTCGTGCGGCGCGCATAGCGTAATGGCGGGCAAGACGGTCGAGAACGTCGAGGCGCTCGAAATTGCCACTTACGATGGCGCGCGGTTCTGGGTTGGGCCTACGACCGAAGCCCAACTCGAGGACATCATCTTGCAAGGTGGACGGCGCGGCGATATCTACCGCAAGCTTCGCGATCTTCGAGACCGGTACGCGAAGCGCATTCGCGCCGAGTTCCCGCAGATAAAGCGACGAGTGTCGGGCTTCAATCTCGACCAGCTTCTGCCTGAGAATGGGTTCAATGTCGCGCGCGCGCTGGTTGGCACGGAGGGAACTTGCGCGGTCACGCTTCGGGCGAAAGTTCGTCTCGTGCATAGCCCGTCATGTCGTGTACTGCTCGTTCTCGGGTTCCACGATATCTATACGGCGGCCGACGCCGTGGTTCATTTCAATCGCTTCTCCCCGATAGCCATCGAAGGGCTCGACCGGGCTATCATCCGCGGACTGCAGGCGCGCTCGCTGAAGACCGACGAAATAGCGTTGTTGCCGCCAGGGGATGCATGGGTTGTGCTGGAGTTCGGCGCAGACACGTTGCCCGATGCCGTCAGGCAGGCCAACGACGCCCACGCGTACTTTTCGGCCGGCCGGGGTGGCCCCGGCGTCACCGGGTTCGTCGTCGAGGAAAGGGCGAAGCAACAGAAGATTTGGTCGATCCGGGAGACCGGCGCTTCTGCTGTGGCATTGTCGATCGACCCGTCGACGCCAGATCCGATGATCGGTTGGGAAGATGCGGCGGTCGACCCGTTGCGACTTGGCGATTATCTTCGGCAGTTTCAGGCGCTTGTCGACCGCTATGGCTACGAAACCTCTCTCTACGGCCACTTCGGCGACGGCTGTGTTCATGCGCGCATTAGCTTCGACGTGCGCTCCGCGCAAGGCGTGTTGACGTGGCGAAGTTTCCTGCGGGAGGCAGCGCAGCTCGTTGTCGACTTTGGAGGCTCATTATCCGGCGAGCATGGCGATGGTCAGGCAAAAGCCGAATTTCTGCCCATTATGTACGGCCCGGAAATCATGCGGGCGATGGAGGAATTCAAAGCTATCTGGGATCCGGCAAACCGGTTGAATCCGGGTAAGGTCGTGAACGCCTATCGTGCCGACGAGAATCTGCGGATGGGGCCGTCTTACAAGCCAGTCACTTTGACGACCAAACTGAACTTCACCAGCCCGGAAGGAGACGGCCTTCAACGCGCAGTCGAGCGGTGCATCGGGATGGGAAAATGCCGGTCGCTCGATAGCGGCACGATGTGCCCCAGCTTCCGCGCCACGAGAGAGGAGATGTACTCCACACGTGGTCGCGCGCATCTGCTCTGGGAAATGCTCCAGGGCGAAGTCATTACGGACGGATGGAACAGCCGGGAAGTGAAGGAAGCGCTCGACGGCTGTCTTGCCTGCAAGGGATGCCGGTCGGAATGTCCGACGCATACGGACATGGCGTCATACAAGGCGGAGTTCCTTTCACACTACTACGAAAACCATCGGCGTCCGAGGCAGGCGATGGTCATGGGGAGAATCGGGCAATGGGCGCCCCTGGCAAGTCGTCTTCCGCGATTGACGAACTTCCTGATTTCAAGTCCCCCCTTTGCTCGTATCGGCAAATGGTTTGCCGGCGTCGCGCCCCAGCGCAATCTGCCTGCATTTGCACCACGTACGTTCAGGGCGCTGGCGAGCCGTCGAGGCGCGGCGAGAGGCCGCAACGTTTCGAACCCGTCCAAGCGGGTCATTTTATGGATCGATACGTTCAACGATCACTTTTCTCCGGAGATCGCTACGGCCGCACACGATGTCTTGACCCGGATCGGCTATGAAGTGGTAGTACCACGCAAGCGGTTGTGCTGCGGCCGTCCGCTTTACGACTACGGACTTCTGGACGCGGCGAAGTCACTGCTGCGCAGCGCCGTCGATGAACTGGCAAGCGATGTCCGGGCAGGTGTGCCCGTCATCGGGCTGGAGCCCGGCTGCCTGTCCGTCTTTAAGGACGAATTGCTCAAGCAATTGCCCGATGACACGATGGCAAAGATGCTATCGGAGCAGACATTCCTTTTCTCGGATTTTGTGGCCCGCGCAGACTTCGACTGGCCGAAGCTCGACGCTAAAGTGGTCGTGCATGGGCACTGCCACCAAACGTCACTGTTCGGCATGAAAGGAGACACAACGTTGCTGGACAAGCTCGGCGTGACGTGGGAACTGCTCGACACGGGATGCTGCGGAATGGCGGGATCGTTCGGATTTAGTGCGAAACACTATGATCTATCGATGAAAATCGCTGAAAGCAAGCTGCTTCCCTTGGTGCGCAACGCGCCGGCAGACACCGTCATTCTGACCAACGGATTCAGTTGTCGCGAGCAGATAGCACACGGCACAGGAAAAACGCCAATGCACGTCGCCCAACTCGCAGCTAAAGCCCTGGCGACAACGACACCCGTTGCGCCAACGGTGGGCTCGCCTGCGAGCGAGTTGACGCGAGCATCGTAAGACGGCACATCACCGTAAATCTCTCAGACGCGCCAGAGGACCTTCGTGTCCTTCTGGCGTCGTCGATACCACCGGGTAGCCCATCGATTTTTCAATGTGACGGCATGCTTTGCCCGCTCCGCACGGTGTAAGCCATCAGCGTCACCATTTGACCGTAACCGCCTTCGAAACCAGATACGGCTCTAACGCTTCCGAGCCGCCTTCGGAGCCGTAGCCCGAATCCATTACGCCCCCGAACGGCATCTCCGGCCAAGGCGTCGCGGCTTGATTGATCCACAGCATGCCGACGTTCAGATCCTTGGAGATTTTCTGAATATCTTTCAAGCGCTGAGCGAAGGCGTATCCCGCCAAACCAAAAGGCAATCGGTTGGCTTCGGCGATTGCCTCGTCCAATGTCTCGAAACCTCGGACGGCTGCAATAGGGCCAAACGGTTCATCATTCAGCACCGATGCCGCCAACGGAACGTCGGCAAGCACCGTCGGCGCGAAAAAATTCCCGCGCGTCCCGACTTGATAGCCGCCGGTTGCGACGGTCGCGCCAACGCGACGAGCGTCGTCAACGATGGCTTTCATAGCAGATAACCGCCGTTCGTTCGCCAAGGGGCCTAGCGACGTCCCCTCGGAAAGACCGTCGCCAAGCTGCAACTGATCGGCGTATCGAACGAGCGCCGCCGTGAAATCGCTGCGCAAACTGTTATGCACCAGAAACCGCGTCGGCGAAATACATACTTGGCCGGCGTTGCGAAACTTCGACGCGCCCAGAACCCGCACCGCCTCATCGACGTCTGCGTCCGCAGCAATGATAACGGGCGCATGACCGCCTAGCTCCATTGTCGCGCGCTTCATATGCCGGCCAGCGAGGCCGGCCAGATGTTTGCCGACTTCGGTGGAGCCGGTGAATGTGATCTTGCGAATGATTGGGTGGGAAATCAGAAACTGCGACACTTCGCCCGGATCGCCGAATACCAGCCCGATGGCGCCATCGGGCACTCCGGCGTCAGCGAATGCGCCGATGAGTGCTGCCGCAGACGCCGGTGTTTCCTCGGGAGCCTTCACGATGAACGAACAGCCGGTCGTCAGCGCGGCGGACAGCTTTCTGGTGATCTGATTGACCGGGAAATTCCAAGGGGTAAATGCCGCGACGGGGCCAACCGGTTCTTTCTGGACAGTTTGCTGAACGTTTGCACTTCGCGGCGGGACGATCCTTCCATAAATCCGCAATCCCTCATCCGCAAACCATTCGATGATGTCGGATGCGAAAGAAATCTCGACACGGGCCTCTCCGATCGGCTTACCTTGCTCTTGCGTTAGCAATCGGGCAATGTCGTCGCGACGCTCCCTCAAGAGCGCTGCCGCACGTCGCATAATCTTCGCACGCTCGATGGCGGGAACGTTGCGCCATTCGGCGAAACCTCTGGCGGCGGCAGAGACCGCCCGCTCGAGATCGTCTTTCGTCGCCCGTGCGACAAAGCCGATCGTCTCGCCTGTCGAAGGGCTTGTCACGGCGATCGTCGCACCGTCAAGTGCATCACACCATTGACCGTCGATGAATAATTTCGTATCGATGTAGCTCATGTCACACCCCTGTATTTACGCTGTCTCACAACGGCGGGCACCGCGTGCACGCGAGCATCCGTTTGTTAATAAGGAGGACGCGTGTCTCGTCCATAGATGGTTTCAGGGAAATCACATTCCGCTGGGCCCGCCAAGTGCGGTGCCATCAAAAAAGCGTGAGTACCGGAATGCATATGGATCGACGATGGGCGTGTCGTTCGCGACAAGATCTGCCGTCAGTCGCCCTGCCCCGAGTCCCAGCCCGAATCCGTGGCCGCTGTATCCAGTGGAAAGAAACAGCCCCGGAATTTTCGAAACGCTGGAGATGACGGGAATGGCGTCGGGCGTACTATCGATCACGCCTCCCCATGCGTTGGCGATACGCACGCCTTTGACGGCTGGGTAAGCGTCGATCAAGGAGGCGAGCGCGGCGCTAATCAGTGTCGTATCGGGGCCGGGATCCAGAATGCGCATGCTTTCGAACGGCGACGCTCTGTCGAGGGACCAACGGCCAAACGCGCCTGGCCCGCGAAAAAAAGCCGACCCGATGCGAACCTTGAGCCCTTTTCGACGGCGCAGGTAAGTGGGCAGAAACTGTCGCGCGTACAAGAGCCCGCGAGGCGCCAGATCGAGCGTTCCCCGGCCCGATAAGGCCAGCGTGTATCCGCCGTCGGATCTCGGCCGCAAGCAGAATGTGGAGGTCGCAATTGGGCAGTCAACCATTCTGGTTTCGGATGTCACTCGCATCGCCGTCGCGTTCACGGATGCCTGCGGGAGTCGCAGTCCCAGCGAAGCGCAAAACATGGAAGACCATGCCCCGCCTGCGACGACCACGGCGCCGGTCTTGATAACACCTCGCTCGGTCACTACCGCTGAGACCCTTCCGGCAGATTTCTCCATGCCGCGGGCTGCACACTCCTGATGGAACGAGACGCCCAGGTCGCGCGCGGCTTTCGCAATGGCAAGCGGCGCCATCGACGGCTCGGCCATGCCATCTTCCTTGCAATAGATGGCACCCCGCCAGGACTGGTTGGTGCTGGAGAGCGCGGCCTTGGTTTGGGCGGGTGTGAGCAGGTCAGCGTGGACACCTCGGTCTTTCGCGCCATCCACCCAATGTTGATACTCACTCAACGACTTTTCGTCGGATGCGGCAAATAGCAGCCCCGTTCGACGGAACCCGGTGTCATGCCCTGTAGTTGCCGCAAAGCCCTCCCAAAGGTCTTTGCTTGCTCTCATCAACGGCAATTCCCGAAAGTCGCGATTCAATTGCCGCACCCACCCCCAGTTTCGGCTCGATTGCTCCGCGCCGACGAGTCCCTTCTCCACCACTGCGACTTTGAGCCCCTT
The DNA here is from genome assembly GCF_000389825.1 of Pandoraea sp. SD6-2. Lineage (NCBI taxonomy): Bacteria > Pseudomonadati > Pseudomonadota > Betaproteobacteria > Burkholderiales > Burkholderiaceae > Pandoraea > Pandoraea sp. SD6-2. The sequence goes on from NZ_KB944426.1 coordinate 48,570, forward strand.
TCTCGCCAACTCAAGGGCCGTAGAAAGGCCGACAATACCTGCGCCGATGACGACGACATCGGACGATTGAGGAAGGGTTGGGTCGGATGGAAAACTACCGATAAGTGACGTCATTCTCTATTCACGACAAAAACATCGAAATGATGTGTCGATCCTGTTGTTCGTTGAGTGGATTTGCCACGCGTGTTGAAAACCTGCCTCGCCCTCTTCCGAAGACATCGTGCGATTAACGCACCGAGGCTTAGCGAGCGGCGCGGGGAAGAAGAACGTACATCTTTCGAACGGCTTCCAACACGCTAAGCGTGCCGACAAATCCTGCGGGGATAACGCCTGTATCTCCGGCAGTGAACTCTTGGCGTGGCGCGTTCTCGCCTTCAAGCGAGAAGGTGCCCTTCAAGACGTGAAAAACTTCGCTGCGATCCAATGGATATGCGAATTTCCAGGCACCGAACTCCGCTTCCCAGAACCCGACGCCGGCGGATCCAGCCTGGAAGTCGATCACAGGGGTGCTTGCTCGCCTGGGCGTTCCATTGATGCGCATGTCGTCGGCAGGATAGCTAACCGTCGCCGGCATTCGTGCGGTCTCGATCTTGAGAAGTCTGTCCAAACTGATTGGTTTCATATTGTCTCGAGGATAAACAGTGGATTTAGTCGATTTTCAAGCGCTTCGCCGCAAGCAGGGCGAAGCCGCTTATGAGCGCGATGGCACATAGATACGCCGCCGGCATCATGGGGTTTTCGGTCTTGCTGATTAGCAGGTTGACAATCAGCGGTGTGATGCCGCCGAATAGCGTCTGCGACGCGACGTAACTTATCGAAACGCCTGTGGTTCTGCGAGAGACGGGGAAAAGCTGACTAAGCACAGAACCGGCTGGCGCGTAGTAGAAGCTATAGAAGACAAGGCTCATCGCAGCTTGTACCAGTACCAAAGCGCCGACCGACGGGTGCGCTGTAAGCCACAGGAAAGCGGGGTAGATGCCGCACGCGCCAACCGTCAGTGCGATCGCCATGACGCGAATCGCGCCGAAGCGATCAGCCAGATGTCCACCGAGCAGGGGAAATATGGCGCTGACCATGCCCCCGCCGATTCCGCCGATGAATGCTGACGTGGCAGGCAAGTGGAGTTGAGTAATCGCATAGGTCGGCATGTAGATGTTGACGTAGCTCGCAACATTTCCACTGCAAACGATGCCTGCCCCAACGATCAAGCGCCATTTATCGCTACGAAGGGTCTCGGATAAAGGATTACGGCTCGGTGAGACCGCCTCGAATTCCGGCGATTCCTCCACGTTGCGCCGGATGTAGTATGCGACGGGCGCAATGAGCAAGCCGATCAAGAAAGGAATTCGCCAGCCCCAGCCCTCAAGGGCAACACGATCCAAGTGATTGTTCAGGACATACGCGAATAATGACGCTGCAACGATGGCGGCACCGGTGCTTGCAAACTGGAAGCTGGCAAAGAACGCCCGCTTCGTTGAATTCTGCTCGGTCAGATACGTGTTGGCACTGCCGAACTCGCCGCCTGCGGAAAAGCCCTGGATAAGCCGCGCGATGACCAGCATAACCGGGGCAGCAATCCCGATCTGTGAATAGGTCGGAAGTACTGCTGTCATGAAGGTGCCGATAGCCATGAGTATCGAGGAGAGTACCAATGCGGCTCGACGCCCTGCCCGATCAGCGTATCCGCCAATAACGATTGCCCCCAGAGGCCTTATGAGGTAAGACGACGCGAACGTCAGTAGCGTCAGCACCATCGAGACTGATGGATCCTGCATAGGGAAAAACAGTTTCGATAGCACTACAGCGAAGCTGGCATACAGGAGCAGGTCGTACCATTCGAAGAACGTGCCGATGGTTGCTGCCACGATTTCTCGCGTTTTCGACTTTGAATGCGTCGTCTCTCGTGTTTGAGTTGTGTCGAGATACATGGTCTTGTAGTAAGCAATTCAACTGGGATGCACCGCCCCGTTCTGACTACGGAGTCGATGAAGGCTTGCGCGGACAGCTTGCCTGCGAGCCGCCTTTCGAGTGCGGCCAAAGTAGCATGGCAAATTGATGGCAAATAGTTGATTTTTTACCGCAACATGTGCATCTGGCGCACATGTTGTTGTGCGCAATGGTCGAGGGACTGTAAAGTTCGCATAAATCCACTAGCGGACTTTTTTGCCGTAGTCATGTCGTCCACGACGTTTGGTCTGCCATCGCGCTCGCGCCAGGAAGCACCATGAAGGAAAACCATACAACGCTCCCCCCGATGTTGCCCCTTCGTGCCTTTGAGGCAGTCGCACGCTTAGGTGGCGTTACCGCCGCGGCGGCGGAGTTATACGTTACCCACACGGTGATATCGAAGCACTTGAAGCAGCTCGAGGAATTCCTCGGCGTCAAGCTCACCACTCGCGACGGACGCCGTATCGCACTGACACCTTCTGGTCAAGCCTATGCAATGCAAGTCATCGCCGCTTTTTCATCGGTTCGCCAGGCGACGCGAGCGCTCACAAGAGCGGAATCGGCAAACGATGTAATCGTGACCGTCAGCCCGGCTTTCGCGACTCGATGGCTGTTGCCCCGACTGGAGAAACTGAAGGCCGTTTTTCCAGAAGTCCGTATTCACGTCGATATGTCCTATGCATATCGTGATCTGGATGCCGGCGAAGCGGATGTCGCTGTTCGACACGGAAATAAGCACCTCGAAGGTCTCGTGTCCCTCGAGGTCTGCCACGACAGCATGGTGCCCGTCGCTGCGAAGGGCTCTATCGGTGCCGACATGCTTGCAAACCGTGACTTTCGTTCGCTCTCCGGAGTCACTGCCTTGCAGGAAAACTGGGAGCACGGGTGGGCGGAGTGGTGCGAGCACTTCAAGGACAACAATGCGGATGCGAGCACTCTGAACGTTCGGCAGTTTCCCGACAGCAGCTTGGTTTTTGAGGCAGTGAAGGCAGGCTTGGGCATCGGCCTGGTGAGGCAGTCCTATCTTGAGCACGCTCAAGGTGTGGTGACTTTCCCGCACCTATCTATCCCGGCGAGGGAATCGACGTGGATCGCGATGTCTCGACGGAGTTCGCGTCGAGCAACTGTTCGGATGATTTCGGAATGGCTGCAGCAGGAGTTCCGTCTTTCCGAGGCAACGAGCGCTGCGTGAGAGATTCACAGTGCCCTGGAGGCTACGCGCGCCACGCTCGACGGCGGATCCCAGATGCTGCCAGGCGGCGCCCTCATGGCATCCGGTCGATGGGTATAGCCGTATCGATGGTGTCGTGCCACCGCTGAATCGTCTTGGGCACCATCGTCTTCCACGCCGCCACGTTGGTGTAATAACGCATGCGCGTCCTGCCATTGGCATCGAAGGCGAGCAGACCGATCCACAGTTCTTCGCCTCGACTCATGACAATGGAGGCGTTAGTCGGGGCCAGTCCACGTACAAAGAAACTGTCTACCTTTGCACCGAGATGGTCCAAGTCGGGACGCTCTCCCTCGCTCATGTTGATGGTGTCGACAAGCGATTGATAGTCATTCCTCAGTAGCGCGCGCGCCGCGACGTTCTGGCGAGGGTTATCCAATACCTTAAGGGACAATAGATCCGCTTCCGGCTCGTTAGCGAGCCGCGAAGTGGTGATGTACGTCCCACTGTAGTCAACGCCCATGGCTTGCCCGCAAGCCATGGGATCACCCTCCTGCGTGACTACGACGTGATCGCTTGAGCGCTTGAAGTTAAGGCCGCACCCATTCGCCTGATAGCTCGCGCCCTCTCCCTGGACAACAACGTCTCCGTCATACCCTCCGGCGTGTCCGCCGTTGTAGCCGGCGATTTCAAAATGCAGACGCGGGAGCTGACCTGTGAAGGTCAGGGTTCCACCGACACCGGGGTAATGGCTATCCAGATGCCACGTCTGGGCCCAGCGATTGACTGACGTATCAGGGTTACCTGCGAGTGCGGCTAAACGTTCGTTATAACGTGCGCTGAGGCATGCTACATCAGCGCCGCAGGTATCGCGACGCTTTAGCCACTGCCGTTGGGACGCCATCAAGGATGGCGTGCCTGACGCGCGGGAGACGCTTTTCCAGACGACGGCGAGGTCGCTATCCAGCTTCGACAATTTGGCGTCGGCGCAGATAGCCTTCTCCGTGGCTGACGCAGCCTTGGTGCAATCAAAGCTTGCGGCGTGACTGGCGAGTGGCTCCAAGAGGCTCGCGACAACTGACATGGAGAGCACCCAGCGGCAAAAGCAACTTTTCACGGCAGTATTCCTCGTGCGTACTCATGCGTCGGTCGGTTCAATCCCGTGCTGCCGGCACGCCGTTCAATCTGCCTCACGTTGCCGGCCTTAGTACGTTCGTCTCATTGCCGGCGTCATACACCTCAGGATGGCGTGCGCCATCCTGATTCCGGTCGCCGGCAACTGTTTTGTAGTACATCATTGGGGCCGCAGACACTACTCTTAGCGCGCCCCTCAATACGGAACAGGCACAAGAAATTCAAGGTGCGTCAACCGACGACCGACGCACTGCAACGCATCAACGTGCCAGATGATCGAGATAGTACTGAGCCGCGCGGGTGACGTGACGTTCGGCGAGGAGTGCAGCGAACGCTGCGTCACCGGATTGAACTGCGCGCAGGATCGCCGCGTGCTCTTCCCATGTGAGGCGAACTTCTTCGTCGTTCGTATTGACGAAGAGCATGCGAGAGCGATCGCGCAGCGAGCGCATAAGCTCGGCAAGCATCGAGTTGGCGCCTGCGGTGTAAAGCAGATCGTGAAAACGCGCGTTGAGTTCGAGCAACCCCGCCGTCTCCCCTGCGGCGACCTTGGCGTTGCCTTCTTGCAGGACTTTTTCAATACGCTTGACCAATTCCGGCGTGCAACGCTCGGCAGCCAGACGCGCGTTAAGCCCCTCGAGCGTGGCGCGAATCTGCACCATCTCGCGGGCCGACGCCGGGTCGAACGACGCTACCACGGCGCCGTGGCGCGGGCGCACTTCTACCAACCCTTCGACGGCCAGCGCCCGCAGCGCCTCTCGCACAGGCACGCGCGATACATCCAGCTCATCGGCAATCCGGCCCTCGACGAGCCGGTCGCCCGGCTTGTACTGGCCCGACGTGATCGACTCGCGCAAGCGGGCAATCACCAGATCCGAAAGCTGCTGGTGCATGATCGGCTCGCGCCCGTTTGCCCCTGTGGCTCCCCGCACCATATTTCCAATCTCCACAAACCTTTGATGGCGCTGATCGACGCATGACGCGCCAGATCACGGCGTTTTATTCATCAGCGCATTCTAGCAGCGCACGGCATTTTGTAGACTGTACACGGCGCTTAAAGTGACACCTGTTGTGCGACATCAACTTACCCGACCGCCCCTCCCAATCAGGAATGGCGTGGCACCGACGCCATAAAGGCCAGAATCTCCCGTCCCAACCACTCTTCGCCCGAGTTGAAGTGCGCAACGATCGAGGTATGGTTATGCCCGCGCATCTGCACGAAACGGGGCGCAACGCCACGTTGTCGCAGCAAGCGCTGGAAAAACGCCGCGCCATAATCGTCGAGAAACCGGTTCTCGTATTCGGCAATCGCGATCATCGCCGGCACCGGATGGCACGCGGCGTGCGTAAGTGGGGAGCGCTCGGCATAACGTGCCTCGTCCGTGCCGAAATAGGTGCGCACCGGCCCCGCGTTCGGGTTGCGCGGATCGACGTCGGCGAACAGACGTGCACTGATCAGCACGAGCCCTGCCACGTCGCCGGACAGCTTGTCGCGCGTCTGTGTCACCACGGGGTCGAACAGGCAGCTCGCCGCGTGCGTCCCCCCCGCCGAATGGCCAATCAGGAAGATGCGGGACGGATCGATTCGCCAATGCGCGGCGTGCTGATGTACCCAGGCAATGGCCTGGGCAACGTCATGCGCACCGCCCGGCCACGGCGCTTCGTCGGCCAGACGGTACTCCACGTTGATCGCGACGAAACCCTGCCGCGCGAACCAGTGGCAGACATTGTCATAGACCTCCCCGTTGACGCTCTTGTTGCCGCGCACGAACGCGCCACCATGCACGAACAGGACAGCCTCGCGCAATTCATCCGCCCTGCCCGCCTGACCTGCATCTACCGGCTCGAAAACGTCGAGTACCTGACGCGCGTTCATGCCGTAGGCCAGATCGCGCTCGACATGGGGACTCTTCTCGGCGCTCGCCAGAAGTGGCGTGTAGCAGTCGATAACCGCTTTGCGGTGGGCGATGATGTCGTCATTCCAGCGCGGGCCGAGGGCGAGCATCTGGCGTTGCTGCTCGGGTGAGAGTGCCCCGAACGGGGCCATCGCGACACTTGAATGGCTCACCATGACACGCTCACATTGCCGTTGATAAAGGTCTGGCAAGCCATCCGATACCCGTTCTGTATTTCTTCGGGACTCAGGTGACGCCGTTCCTTCTGCTTAACCTCGTCGGTATGTTCACGGCCGGCTTCCACCCTGCAACGGCAGGTGCCGCACAATCCGCCGCCACATTTAAACGGAATCCCCCCCTTTTCACGCAAGGAAACGCGCAGCAAATTGCTGTTCGGCTGCGCCTCGACCGTCTTGCCGCCGTTGTTCAGAAATGTAATCCGGATCATTGCCGCAACCGGTGGTTCGGTATTACGGCGGCTAAGGCGTGCCTGTGCGTGCTCGTGCCCGACCAACGCCTCCAGAGAGGCAACCGCCTCGGACACACTTTCGAATGTCTCGTAGAACTTTGTCGGCACCAGATTCACGCCTTGCGGTGCCGCCTCTTCGACGATCCGCACCCTTGCCTGAGCGTCCAGTTTTGCGACGACAAACGCAGCGACATGGCGCGTGCCGTAGTAGTAGTCGTGAGTTTCTACGGGGGTAATGCCCGGGGTCGGCTCGCTGCGATACTCGCCTGGCCGGCTCGTAAGTACGATGTACATGCCCTTTCCTTATTGCGGGTAGCCTGATTTCCGATGCCGCTCAGCGCGCCGCCGGCAGATCGTCCCCCTGCTCCAGTTCAATATCGTGTTCGATCCACAACTGGCAGACCAGCCGATAACCCGCGTCAAGCCGGTCACCCAGTTGCTTCTTCTCCTTCCAGTTGGGGGCCGGCAGATGTTCCTGCCCCGCCAACACCCGGCATGCGCAATGCGCGCATTTGCCCATGCCGCACTCGTACCGCAAATGCGGGAACGGGAACTGCTTGATGCCCGCGCGAACCACCAGATTGGTGTTGGCCTTCACTTCTTCCCGGTACGTCTGCCCGCTCCTGCGAAATACGACGACTGGCATGCTTCCTCCTGTTACCTGAAACGCCCCGGCCTCAACGCAGTAAGGCTTTTGGCGAAAGTGTAGCGCATTTGTGGATACTGTATACCAAAATAAATTCAACGCGCGCATCTCTGTGCGAAATTCCCGTATTCGCGGGTTATTCCGAATGCCGAGCTTCGGGAAAATTCGAGAGAGTTTGAATTTATGTATACTGTATTCTAAGTCGCGTCTTATCCAATCCACCGGACCTCACGTCATGATCCATCTCACCGATTCACAGATTGACGAACTCATCGGCTTCAAGCAGGCAATTCCCGCACTGGAGAGTGCCTTTCGCGAACTGGCTCGCGGCACTGCCGCCGTCCAGCGTCGGATACGTACCGAGGCCGGGGGGACCAAGCTCAGCACGCTCGGCGCAGTGCTGAGCGGCGCCGACGTGGCTGGCGCAAAGATCTACACCACGATCCGCGGTCAATTCAATTTCGTCATCGTGCTGTTCCGCGCGTCCGACGGTCGGTGCCTGGCCACGCTGGATGCGAATGCGATCACGCGCTTGCGCACAGCGGCCACTACCCTGCTTGCCGTGCGAGCACTCGCTCGAGACGGTGCGCAAACAGCGACGATCTTCGGCACCGGTGTGCAAGGCAGCGCCCATGCGCACGCGCTGGCACAATTCACGGACATCAGGTCGCTTCGCATCGTGGGCATCGAAGGTGATGCAGCACTTGCCAACACACTCAACGAGGCTTATGGCGAGCGTGGCTTGACCGCGCACGCCGTCGAGGCCACTCAGGCGATCGAAGGTGCCGACGTGATCGTCACGGCAACCCGCTCGACAACCCCGCTCTTCGACGGCCGGGCCTTGACGCCGGGCACACTCGTCGCGGCCATAGGATCGAGCCTGCCGCACTCACGGGAGACCGACGATGCCACGCTTGAGCGCGCCAGTCGCATTGTGGTCGAGCTGCGCGATCAGGCGCGTGAGGAGGCTGGCGATCTGGTGCTGGCAGCGCCGGGGCTGGTGAATTGGGACAGCCTCGACGAACTGGGGGATGTTCTCGAAGGCAAAGCGCCGGGTCGCCAGAGCGACGACGAGATCATTGTCTATAAGGCGGTCGGATTCGGCTTGCAGGACGTGGCGCTCGCAGCACTGGCGTACAAGACGTTCATGGACCGCAGTATCTGACTTCGCCGGCGTGTCAGATCAATCGGATCGATCGGATTGAGAAGCGGGGCAGGCATCGCCTGCCCCTTGGCGTCTGTCTTCCCCTGCCCTTCCCCGTTCAGGCGGCAGCTTCCACCGTTGACGAATGCCCGAACGTGAAGCTGTCGACATACAAATAGCGCACACTGGCGCCATTGGCGACGAAAGCACGGCTGGCATCGGCGATCATGACCGGCGAGCCGCACAGGTAAAGCGCGTGCTCAGACAGATCGGGATGGTCCGCCAGCACGGCATCCTGCACGTATCCACGGGCTCCGGGCCACGCGGCATCCGGCCGCGAGAGTACGGGCACGTAGCGGAAATCCTCGTACTGCGCCGCGAGTCGGGTCAATTCGTCGTGCAGATAGAGAGCGTGCTGCGTGCGGCCTCCCCAGTACAAATCGATCGGCGGTGTATCACCACTGGCGAGCATCTCGGCGAGCATACTGCGCAGCGGCGCGATCCCCGTGCCTGTCGCCACCATCACGATTGGCCGGTAGTCGTCCTCGTGATAGCCGAATCCGCCCAGCGGGGCTTCCACGTCGAGCATGTCGCCTGCGCGCAGCGCACTCAGGCGCGTCTGTGTGAAGTACCCCCCATCGATCCGGCGAATATGAAGCTCAAACCGGGACGGTGCGTCCAAAGCCTCGGACTTCGACGCAATCGAGAAACTACGCGGGCCGGCATCGCCCGGAAGAATGTTGACGTACTGTCCCGGACGGAATGCCCACGGTTCATCGTCGGCGAAAGCGAGCACAAGGCGGGTGACGTCGGCACTCAGCGGTGCGGTGCTCATGACCTTGGCCTTACGACGCCGCGCCGGTGCTGGCGCGGCGAGCGTGCGCTCGGTACTGACGGCGAGATCCGAGGCCGGGTACGCCTGACATAACAGGGCGTAGCCGGCGTCCACCTCCTCCTGCGACAGCGCGGGTGGCAGTTCCTCGTACTGCACGCGGCCCTGCTGCACCTTCACCCGGCAGGTTCCGCAACCGCCGAATTCGCACTCCGATGGCAGTACTACGCCCGCTCGCCGAGCGGCTTCGAGCACCGTTTCGTCAGAAGCGGCCTCGAAGCTGCACTCGGCTTCGATCCATGTGATCCGATAGTTCACGAGCACCTCGCGTCGGGGTCAGAGCTTGATGTCGGCCTGAACCAGCACCTCGCGTCCGCTCTGACGCAGCAGGTCTTGCAACGCAGCAAGACCCGCGAGCCCGGCCTGTGTGTCCTGCTCGCCGTTGCCGCCCGACAGGCCGATGCCGCCGACCACCTGATTGTCGACCACGATGGGGAACCCCCCGACGAAGGCTGCAAAGCGCCCTTCAAAGCTCCACTGAATGCCGAAGGCCTCGTTGCCTGGCAGCGCCGGGCCGTTGGGGGGCGTGGTGAACAAATGCGTCGAGCGCTTGTGACCTGCGGCCGTGAAGGCCTTGTTCCAGGCGATCTGCGGCCCGGTGACGCGGCCACCATCCATGCGCTCCAGCGCGAGCGGAAAGCCGCCTTCGTCGACCACACAGATCGATTCGAGGACGCCGATCTCCTGCGAGCGGGCAACGGCTGCCGCAATCATGTGCCGGGCTTCGGCAAGTTCGAGTTTGAGAAATGGCTTCATGGCTAATAAGAGATGTCGTGGAAAACGCTCGTCAGACGCCGCGATAGACGGTCTTGATTTGCAGATAGAACTCGAGCCCGTCGCGTCCGGACTCGCGGAACGTGGCCGTGCTCGATTGCTTGATGCCGCCGAACGGTGCATTGACCAGATTGCCGGTGGTCGTGCGATTGATCTTGACCGTACCGGCTTCGATGTCATTCGCGAAGCGGTGCATCAGGCCGGCGTCCTGCGTGACGAGCGAGGCCGCGAGACCGTAGTCGCTGTCGTTCGCGACGGCGATGGCATCGTCGTAGCCGTCGACATCGATCACGGCAATCACCGGACCGAAAATCTCCTCCCGCGCGATACGCGCATCGCGCGGCACGTCGGCGAAGATGGCCGGCGTGACGAAATAGCCATGCGCGTACCCGTCGTGGGTGAGTTGCTGACCGCCGCAGACCAAGGTGGCTTCACGCTTGCCGATCTCGATGTAATCGAGCACGGTGCGCAGTTGTCCCGCCGTCGCGAGCGGGCCGAGATCCATGCCGGACACCAGACCGTTGCCAACCTTGAGTGTTTGCGCCTTGGCCGCGAGGCGTTCGACGAAGGCCGCGCGGATCTCGCGAGCGACCAGCACGCGGCTTGTGCCGGTGCACGCCTGCCCGGTCAGCGAAAAGCCCCCCTTGATCGTGAGGTCGACGGCGCGATCGATGTCCTTTGCGTCGAGCACGATCAACGGGTTCTTACCGCCGAGTTCCATTTGCGTGCGCGTGGAAAGCGAGGCTGCCCGATGGATCTGCTCGCCGGCAGCCGTCGATCCGGTGAACGAGATCGCCTTCACTTCGCGCGCGCCAGTCAATACCGGGCCGACCGCCGAAGCGCTTCCCGTGACAAAGTTCAACACGCCTCTGGGAATCCCGGCTTGCACAAACGCTTCGGTCAGACGCAGTCCGCTCAGCGGCGCATCCGATGCGGGCTTGAACACCACGGTGTTCCCGCAGATGAGCGCAGGCGCGATCTTGCGGGCGGGAATCGAAACGGGGAAGTTCCACGGCGAAATGACCGTCACGACACCCAGCGGTTCGCGCACGGTATACACCGTCATGCCGGCGTCGTCGTTCGGGAAGGTTTCCCCGCCATACGATTGGGCTTCGATCGCGTAATAACGAAGCGTCTGTGCGGCGCGCATGAACTCGTCTGTCGCGAGGCCCACTTGTTTGCCCTCCTCGCGTGTGAGTTCTTCACCGAAACGCTTGGCATGACTTTCCAGATAGGCGGCGGCGCTCAGCAGGAGCTTCGCACGAGCGCTCGTCGAGAGGCGTTTCCAGTCGGCGAACGCCGATGCGGCTGCACGCACAGCGGCTTGTGCGTCAGCCTCGCCCGATGCCTGGAAATGACCGACCACGTCACGGGTATCGGCTGGATTGACGTTTTCAAAGGTGGCGCCCGATCGGCTCGGGCACCACTCGCCGTCGATGTAATTCAAGAACGTTGGAACGGTTGTCATGAGTGCAGCAATCCTGCAAAGAGGCTTGAAGACCCGCGCCCCCATCGCTTCCCCCTCCTCCCGGAGGGGGCCGCGCAGGGGCACGGGGCTGCCGGGCGTCGCTCAGGCCGCGAGACCCAGCTCGGGCAGCGGGACTTCCTTTTCGACATAGTCGTAGTAGAGCGCCGTCGTATAGAGCAGACGCATTTGTGCGCCGATCTCGCAAATCTTCAGGCAACGCTGCTGCAGTTCCGGCGTATTCGCGTTCTCCAGCACGATCTGGTAGCCGCGTTCGCCGTGGATCTCATCCGACACGATGTGCAGATCGAAGAACTCGACCTCCTCGTCGGTGAACTTGTACGTGTCGCGCAACGTGGGCGTCTGTTTGCGATAGATCGACGGCACCTGCGACTCAAGGCCGACGACAAGGCCTGCAACGGCGACCACCGGGTCTTCACGCATCGCCACCGCATAACACCAGCTTTGCAAGCCGCGCGTGGTCGGCGACATGTTGTCAGGGTCGACCACACGCTCACGCGTCGTGCCGCACGCTTCGGCGAAGCGAATCAGCAGATCGGTGTGGCGGTCTCCCCCGATTTCCTCCTCGTACATGTTCGCGAGCAGAAAATCCTTCGCTTCGGTCATGTGGTCCGGCGTACGGGCGTAGAGATAGCCGAGGTAATCGGCGAACGGGCCCACGTAGTGATAGTGATTCTCAGCCCAACGAGCCAGGTGCGCGCGCGACAGCTTGCCGCTTGCCCATGCAATGCTGAACGGTGCCTTGTTCGCGCTCTTGCCCTTGATTGCCTCTTCGAGTGCTGCGCGGAAGGTCTCGCGATCCATCAGTTCTGCCATGTCTTACTCCTTGATTTCAGGTGGATAACCCGCTGCGTTCATGGACGCCGGGTCTCGATCTGCATTTTTGTACACTGTATACAGTTTTAACGAAAATGCCAATACAACAAATTCCTGAGTGCGGTGCTCCGGTGAGGCGTGAAGAAAATCATCAGTCGGCCGCGTTGCGAACGGCGTGCGACATCGGATGCTCAACGGTGGGTGCCGGGTTTGCGCTGGGTTTGACGGGGTCGATGGCGTCCAGCTCGATGCCGTTCGTCTCGGGCAACATCAAGGCTGCGACGATGACAAAACCGTACCCGACAGCGGCAACGATGGGAATCGCGAGCGTGAGTGTCGTGTGACCGCTGGCCAGCCAGCCTGCCATGAACGGGAAGACAGAACCGATGACGCGGCCTGCGTTATAGGCCACACCGTAGCCGGTCGCGCGAATCTCGTGCGGGTAAGTCTCCGAGATTGTCGCCGCCACGCCCGCGAAGGTGCCTTGCATCAGCACGCCCATGAGGAAACCCAGCACCATCATGACGGGCATGGGCGCGGGAATCAGCATGTACGCAATGCTCATGACGAACGCCCCGAGTGCGAACAGGATGTACGTCGGACGACGCCCCAGCCGGTCGGTGCTCCACGCGCCTATGGCGTAGCCGACAATCGATCCGCAGATCGTGATCGCCAGCCACAAGCCGGTGCCTGTGACAGAGAGCCCTCGCTCGGTCTTGAGCCAGGTAGGCATCCACGTCGCAATGGCATAGTAGGCGCCCAGCATGCCGCCCGAGAGCAGGCTGCACAGGAACGTGCGCGCAGCAAGACGCCCGCTGAATACGCTGCGGATCGTCTTGAGCGGGCTCGTCTGGCTTCGTTCGGCCAGCGTGCGCGTGAAAGCCTCCGGCTCCTCGAGATTGCGTCGCAGCCAGAACACCATCAACGCAGGCGCCACACCGATGAACAGGCAAACCCGCCACGCCCAGTCAGGCGGCAGCCAGCTGAAGATCACACTGTAGGCCAGTGCCGCCAGCGCCCAGCCGAACGAGTAGCTGCTGGCGGTGAAGCCCGAGAACTTGCCGCGATGCGCGGGATTACGAATCGTCTCCATCACGAGCACCATGCACAGCGACGACTCTCCGCCGAAACCCAGCCCCTGGATAATTCGCAGCACGGCCAGTTGCGTTGGCGAGTTGGCGAGACCGCAGGCGAAACACGCCAGCGCGAACAGTGCGATGGTCCAGCGAAGAATGCGCACGCGTCCGTAGCGGTCGGCCAGCAGGCCTGCCCCGATGGCGCCTACGAGCGACGCAATCAGTGTGTAGGTGACGATGCTGCCGGCAGTTGCCTTGCTCATGCTCCAGGTCGTCAACAGCACCGGGATGAGAAAGGAATAGATCATGAAGTCGTAGACGTCGACCGTATGGCCGATGAAAGTGCCGGCAAAAGCGCGCTTCTCGTTTTTCGACAGTGAGTTGAGCCAGGACATGAAGGTGTCCTCCTTAGGTTGTCGTGGTGTTGTGGGGATTGGGGATTTCCGGGGTGTCAGGCGGGAGGTACAAAGGCGTAGCCGGCGGCTTCCAGCAGTCTGGCTACATGGATCGAGCGCAGGTCGTGATACAGCGGGGCCACGATCTGAACGCCCACGGGCAGCCCGTCGACAGTGCGCCCTGCCGGGGCGACGCTCGAGGGCAAGCCGCACAGGCCGGAGTGACCGGCCCAGAAAATCTGTGTGGTGAGTGGCTGCGCCTGTCCGTTGACGTCCAGCGTGCGTTGCCACGGTGCGCCCGTCTCGTTCAACGTGAACGCCGGCGTAGCGGCCACGGGGCACAACAGCACGTCGACCTGCTCGAATAGCGCGCGCCAGGCGGCGGCAAAGCGCTCGCGCAGCGGTTGCAGCTTGAGCCAGTCGCGATGCCGCATGACGGCCCCGACATATTGGAGCGATGCATAACGCATGTCGTCCTCCGGCACCTCGGCGGCGGCGGAGACGGCGGCCGCGAAGGCGTCGTCTCCGAGATAGCCGCAGGTGGCCGCGCGCAGCATCAGTATGTAGACGCGTAGCAACTCGCCAGCGTCCAGCGACGGACGCGCATTCCACACCACGGTCGCTCCGCGTCGCTCGAGGTCTTTTCCGAGCGCCACGATGCACTGCTCCACCTGTGCATCGACTTCGGCAATCGGATGGTTGGGCAGAATGCCGAAGCGGATCTGGCTCAGATCGCTGGCGTCGCACCGAGGCAACTCGAAACGGACGGCGCAGGCAGCGTCGGCGGTCGGGCCGGCAATGGCCGAGAGCACCAACTCGAGGTCGTTAGCGCTTCGTGCGAGCGGCCCGGCAACGTTAATGTCGGGAAATGTCATTCCGCCCGGCAGCCCGTGACCGTCAAGAGGCACCAGACCGTGGGTGCTCTTGTGCGAAAAGATGCCACAGTAATGGGCGGGGTTGCGGACCGATGAACCAATATCCGAGCCCACGTCGAAGAAAGCCATGCCCGAGCAGACGGCGGCGGCACTGCCACCGGACGACCCACCCGGTGTGCGCGAGGTATCGTGCGGGTTGCGCGTCGTGCCGTAAACATCGTTGTAGCTTTGCCAGTCACGCAGCCAGATCGGCACGTTGGTTTTACCGAGCAGGACGGCCCCGGCGTCTGTCAACCGCTGAACAACGCTGGCGTGACGCACCGCGATGTTGTCCGCGAATGCCGGATCACCAACGCTGGTCGGCCAATCCTTGACGTCGAACGACTCCTTGATCGTGAACGGCACCCCGTGCAAAGGGCCTCGGACCCTGCCCGCACGCAGTTCCGCATCACGCGCCTGCGCCACCGCATAGGCCTGATCGAAATCGCTCACGACAACCGCGTTCAGTTGCGGATTGGACTGGCGCCAGACGGTCTCACACGCAGCCACGAGATCCGTCGACGTGGTTTCCCCTCGTCGCAGGGCCTCCTGAGCCGCGGAAATCGTCGCGTAATGCCAGTTGACAGCGGATGGCGTCGACCCCGAAGCTTCACCGGGAGCGCGCGCGGCGGCCGTGGAATTTGTCATCATGGAACACCCAATTCAGTATTCTGTATACCATCGATGGACAAATTTACGCTGTCAAGTCACTTGCCGATCAGGGTTTGTGCGTAAACCACAGCGGCGGCTTCCGATCCGATACCCAAGATAAAGCTTGCTTATATAGCATCGGGGGCAGGTGTGGGCGCGCAGCGCGATACCTTCGCATCCTTCAAATGGATGAGTACAACAGGCGTCGCGCGACGAGATAATCGCATAGCGTAGGCTTCGGCTGCCAAGGTGATCGCGCAGCGTACGCGACAGGAGAATATCAATGAAAACGAAACGAATCGCGGCCAATGTGGTTGGCCTCGCTGCTGTGTTCGCACTCGGCTCATCCGCTGCGCTGGCAGCCGATGTCGGCGCGGTCATGCGCAGTTTGCAGCAATTGCAGACTGTGCTTGACCAGAATGATCGTGACAATGCGAACCGCCGGGCACAGGCAGCGGCCGAGCAAGCACGGCGCGACGCCGCTGATGCCCAGAAAAAGCAGCAAGAGGACGATCAGCGTCAGCGCGCTGCGGCGGCCCGTGCGCAAGCCTCGTCCCAGGAACTCGCCGCGCTCGCGCCGCCGCCGGAATGGGCAAGCCATCTGGTCATCAATCGCAAGCTGCTCGAGCGTAACCCGGCTTCGAGCGGCGGCGAGGTGGGCATCATGTCCCGTATGTCACCTGCCGTTTCACAGGACAGTAGTCTTCTGGCGTACGTCAACACATCGAATCAGGTCGTCGTGCGGCCATTCGCAGGTGGCGCGGAGCGTGTCGTCTACACCTTGCCCAAACCGGATTCATCCGTCGTCCTCTCTTTCGCAGGGAATCAATCCCTTCTCATCACTGGCATTTCCGGCATGACCATCGGCGTCGAACTGGTCGATCTCCAGGGGCGTGTGCTGATGTCGTGGCCGAAAGGATGGTCGGTATATGCGTATGAAAACCGCATTTACGGCAGTCACCAAACTTTCTCGCCGAACGTCTGTCATCAGGTCGCACTCTACGACACCAGCGGCAAGCCGATCGCCCAGATGGATCTCAGCGGACAGGCGGCCAATCGCTGCGACCCTCGCCTGACGAAAGACGGCAAGTTCCAGGTCATCGTACAGCGTGGCAATGAGGTGTCGATTTACGTCAACAGCCAGCAGACAGCGTCGTTTTCGGGCGATGGCCGCAAGGGCAGCGAATATGCCTCAGCGGTGTACGTCGTCGTCGAAGACGGACGCTACGCGGTCTCCTGGCTAAACGGCGGCGAGCCTGAAAAGACGATGCCGTTCAGGGTCTGGGATGTGCGCGCCAACAAGTTGCTGTGCGAGTTGCCGCGCAACGACGGCTGGCTCAGCGCCGACAAACAAGGGCGTGTCAGCATCAGTACGCCGCCGGCAAGTGTCGACGTGCCGAACTGCCGGTTGCAGGCACTCAATATTCCGGGCCGGTTCTTTCGCGACGGCGATTTCGCGGCGGTAATGGACGGCAAGTCGGGGCAGTTGACGCTGCTCGATCCCGATACGCTGCAGGTCCGCAGGACAGTGACGACGAAGGTACGCGGCGACTACGTAAGCGCGCGACCCACAGCCCCGGGCAGCCAGTACGTGATCGTTGGCAACCCGGCTTACGGCGATGACCGCGATGACGATTTTGCGCAGGTGTTCGATAGCAAGACTGGCCAATTGGTGCAACAGCCGGCTGGACGGCTGCGCGGATCAACAGTGGCCTACACGCTGGCCGAGGCAGGTGAATGGAACAAGGTCAAACCGATCCGGATCACGCGCTTCGCGCAATCGAGCGCAAACGGCAAAGGCGATGCGTACGCCACGTTCCTGAAGTCGCTCCAGAAAGACAAATACGAAACGACGGCCGAGTACCGCAATCGCGTCGCGAAACTCGCGCAGCCCTTCGAGATGGAAGTTGCCGTGCGCGATTACAACGCGGACGGTAGCTATTTCTCCGGCACCTATCAGGGCGTGCCGATCGGTGTGCCGATGCCCAGCGCGCAGGCCCGGCGGCTGGACGGCATGACATCGCTGAACGTCAAGGGCCAGTTGGGCGTCGTCGACGAGGACTTTCTCGAACTTCGTAACGCATCGATTACGTTGCAAGACAGCAGTCTGGTGCAGGTACCTCAGAGCAAATTGCCCGTACGGCGGGCAGTGCGGGCAGATGCCGCGGCGACAACGCCCGGCGCGATGCTCAAGACAAGTGCTGCGGCATCCGGCGCGGCCAAGGGTGGGAGCGCATCTGCGGAATGTCGCGGCGACTTCAGCTATCTGGCACCGAACCTGCGGGCTTACACAAATAGCGATCTGGCACAGGCGCGGCAGGCGATCCTCACAACCTCCGTACCGGAGACGCTGGCGGACATGCGTCGCAAAGGCGTCACGATGGTGACCGTCAACCAACGCATTGCGGAACTCGACGACGCCGCCAATCAGGCCGCGCAGACGGCCAACCAGACCGACGGTGGCGGCAACAGCATCCAGAAGGCAAAGACGGACACGCTGCCACTGAATTGGCCATGCGAAGGCATCCACTCGTCGGCCGTGTGCGTCTATATCTTGCAACGCTGGGAGGCGCAGCTTACGAGGGAAGTCGCCGGGATGATGAGCAAATGCGGTGTTTGATGACTGAGCCGCCCAGGCGTCCCGGTCTGGACAGCCGTCGGCATCAAGGCACTTTCCGGCCTCACGCCCCCGCCTGAGTCCCGGCGCATCGGGCTATTAACGCCCCGGCAGACTATCGTCTGCCGGGTGAACTCATTATTGGCCCCATGCATACTGAAGCTGCAAGCGATTCTGGAAGAACTTTGCGGGCTTGGCCGGTGACGACTGATAGGCAAAGAAGTCGACGATACTGAAGCCCTTCAGCTTTCCCTGAAAGTTGTACATGACGTACACCAGGTACTCGGACTGATTCAGACTCGGCGCCCCAGGGGTGCTCACGAGATCCATGAACGAGTACTGGGTGCCTAGCGTCAGGTTGTCCACAGGCTTGCCACTGATCGACAGCCCATAAGCCCTGCCAGCGCCCAAATCCTGCGTGCTGGTGATGAACGGCTGGGCAAAGAACGGTCCCGATGACATGTTATGGGCATAGGGCGTCACCAGCGAGCCATTCTGGTAGGCGTTGGCGTCTGGCCTTGTGTAGTCGTAGCCCAGCGAGACATTCAACGAATTGTGCTTCACGCCGGCTTGAAAGCCGTAGACCTGACTGCGAATGCGCCCCAGAAGATTGCTATCACCACCGTTCTCATACGCGACCTGAATGCCCGCATACGGTTGAAGCACACCCTCGTTCAGCGACACATGGCCGTCTGCATAGAACATTCGCGCATAGTTCATGTAGTTCACGTACCACGCCTGTCCGTCCACACCGTAAGCGCCAAACGATTGCTTACCGGCACCGCCAGCACCGTAAAAGCCCGGCGTGCCCTTCATGCCAATCGTCGAGCCGCCATCGAAGTCCGAGTTGTAAGCCGTTCTGTCGGTGAAAGAGTCGCTGGTCCACGATTTCCAACGGAACATCCGGAAGGCCTCGATGTAATTGTCCTTCGTGCCGTATCTGCCCGAGACCCCCTGAAACAGTTGCGGCGCAATGCGGTAGTCGTACGGTGAGATGAACGGCACGTCGAACGACTGATTCCCCGCCGTCGCCGTAAATAGCGACTTCCGGTACTGGACATAGGCCTCGCCGAGTGTCGTGAATGACGGCCCAAGACTGCCATCTACGCGAGACGGGTCTGACGGGTGAAGCAAGGGACGCGAAGCGTATGCGCTCACGCCAAAGGAAATGCCGTAGAGCGACGCCGATTGCAACGTCAAGCCACCGCCGTAATTGATCGTGTTCTGGTTGAGTCCCTTGTTATAGAACGCATTGTGCGCGCCGTAGTAGAACGCGCGCACATCCCCCGAGACATGGCCTTGCGTGAAGAGTCCCGCAAGACTGCTGGCTTCCGGAGGCTGCCATGTTTCCAGCACCTGCGCCGACGCGAGCGTCGGCGCGACGATCAATGCCGTTGCGAGCCAAGGAAACATGGTGCGGCGAAGCGTGGCTTCCGATTTGACATTCATGATTGAGTTGGTCTGCTCTGTGTGATTGTTGACCCCTCTGTCAGCAGTTCGACTGTCAAAGGACCCGCTGTAAATTAACGAGCCAGAATCACGACACATTCGACATTTCGCAGGATGGAAGTCCGCCGAAAAAACCTCGCCACTTCATATAGTTAGAGAAAAAATGCGTTGGACGCCACGTGCCGCCCGACACCATGTTCGCTTGTGGTGCATCCCGTTCCCTGTAACGGGTCAATGACAACGCACACGCCACTGCCGTGGTGCAAATCGACGGCTTTTTCACGGAAATACGAAGGCACGTTGTTTGCTTGCTTTTCCCCGATAGCTGTCAAACCCCGTCGCCCCCTCACCGACCGTACGCGGTATCGCCTGCGCTTCGGGATCGCGCGCGGCAACTTTCGGTATAACGCGTATGGCACTGCTCCCCGGAAAGTCTCGCAACGACGCATCGCGCAAGGTGGAACCCATCCTGCGCGAAGATAAGTCCTCCGTTCAGGCGCTATCGAGAGCGCTCACCGTGCTGGAAATCCTTTCGGAAGATGACGACGGCTACCGGCTCGTCGATCTTGCCGAGCGCAGCGGCCTGCCCGCCCCGACGATTCATCGACTGCTCACAACGCTTCAGCAGCGACGCTTCGTGGTGTTCGAATCGGAGAAAAATCTGTGGAGAATCGGCCCGCAGTGTTTTGCCGTCGGGTCGGCGTTCATGCAGCGCCGCGACATGGTCGCCATCGCAACGCCTATGCTGCGGCGTCTGCGCGATATCGTCGGAGAGACGGTGAATGTCGGAGGACTCGATCAGGACGAAATCCTGCTGTTGCATCAGATCGAGAGCAAGCAGACGATGCGCGCCATCTGTCGTCCGGGGCAGCGCTCACCGCTCGCGAACACGGCCATGGGAAAGTCGATTCTTGCGTGGTTGCCCCCGGAGCGCGTCACGCAATTGGTCCAGCAAGGCCTCCCGCGTCTGACACCGCAATCGATTAATCGTGGCACTGCGCTTCACTCAGCGCTGCGGGAAATTCGCCAGACGGGATATGCCGTCGACAACGAAGAGGTGGCTATCGGGTTAAGGTGCATTGCGGCACCAGTCTTCAACGAGTTCTCGCTGCCCATCGCCGCGATCTCCGTAGTCGGCCCGACGCTTCGCGTCACGCTCGAACGCCTGGACGGTTTGAGCAAATCGGTGATGGTAGCTGCCGCCGAAGTCACGGCCGCCATCGGAGGCCGTCTGCCTGCCGAGGTCAAGGCCATCATTTCCGCCCGCATGTCGACTGTCACATGCAGTTGATGGCCTTGCCCGAGACACCGACACCCGATAACGGCAAGCGGACCTAGCGCAAAGGCCAAATACGTGGCGGACGAAATGCACTTTCGTATTGCTCGCCGATGTCGCAAAGCAGCTTGTCGGCGCCCACCGGGCCGACGAGCTGAAAGCCGATCGGCACGCCTCGCGCATTGGGTGCCGAGGGCAAATTGATTGCCGCGCAACCTGACATGTTGACGAACCCCGTAAAGATCGCGTGCCCGCGCGGCCCCACAGGCTGATCGTCGATGATGTTTGGGAACGCTTCGCCGGCAGGCCATGGCATTGCGGCGGCAGAGGGGGACATGATCAGGTCATAGGCCTCGTAAAGCTCGGCGAGTGTGGATTTGAGTTCCGCCAGCATCGCCAGTGCCTCGTAGTACTGCTCGGCCCGTAAGCGGCTACCGGCCTCGTACATTGCCTGAATATCAGCGCCCACGCGATTTCCCCCGCTGGAATGTCGCTTCAGCAACCACGTCAGACCGGTCTGGCTGATGGTCGTCCATGCCATTCCGAGCGCGTCGATGTCGAATGGCACCGCCCCGGCTTCGACGCGATGTCCCAGCGACGACAACAGATCTGCGGCCTGTGCCACGCTATCGGCAATCTGACGGTCGACCGGCGATGAACCGAACTCCGGCAAGTAGAGAATTCGACATGGCTTCGGGCAGGCCGCTTCGTAAGCATCATCGGCGAGGAGCACAGACAGCGGATCGCGAAAATGGGGGCGGCCGATGATTTCCATCACGCGGCGCACGTCCGCTACGGTACGGGCAATGGGGCCGACCACCTCGCAGTCATGAAGAATGGCGGCAAAGCCGTCCGCACGGGCAACCCGGCCCCGCGAGGGCTTCATACCGATGAGTCCCGTATACGACGCAGGCCGGCGAATCGATCCTCCGCCATCCGTCGCGATCGCAATCGGGCAGATGCCTGCGGCGACCGCAGCCACGGCCCCGCCGCTCGAGCCGCCCGGCGTCAGATCCAGGTCGAAGGGATTCCGGGTGAGCCCGAAAATCGCATTGTCCGTATATCCCTGCACGGTGAGTTCGGGGCAATTCGTCTTCCCCACAATGACGGCTCCCGCCGCACGCAAACGCGCCACGCACAACTCATCCTCGCTCGGAACGTAGGTGCCGAAAAGTTCGCTCCCCCACGTCGCACGCATTCCCGCCACGGGGACATTGTCTTTGACGGTCATCGGAACCCCATCCAGCGCGCCTGACGGACAGCCATTGCGCCATCGCTGCGCGCTCGCCTTCGCAGCGATGCGCGCGGTATCAAGATCCGTCGTAACCACCGCGTTGATGCGTGGATTGATGCCCTCCATGCGAGTGATGACACTCTCCAGAACGTCGATCGGCGTGTATTCGCCTCGCCCGAACCCCGTCGCCAGTTCGCTGGCGGAATAGGTCCACAACTGATCGTCTTTCGGCAAAGGGATCCCCGACTTAGTGACGAATGATGGCGGCAATCGGCATTTCTCCCGGCGCGCATTGATGCTCCGTCCCGCCCGAAACGAAGATCGCCGGGTCGCTCGTGATCGATCCGATTACAGCCCCTAGCGCGGCACGCGCGTGGCGCTCATAGTTGATATCGGCGTCGGTCAGCATCGTGGTTCTCCATCCGCGTATCCGGCCGTCAGGACTCGCGTCGGCCTTTGCGAAGATCGCGGCAACGGCGCCGCCTGGCGCATCGCCAATCAGATCCCGGACCGTATTCGCGTCGATGACGTCATTCAACACACGATGACGAATCGAGAAATCGCTCGTCGACCGTGGTGAATTGCCGAAAAGGAGTACCTCGCAATTTCTCAGCTCCCCGCCCGCCGATGTCGACGCGACCGACGAGTACAGCTCGAGCCGTTTCGCAATCGCTTCGTTCGACACGCCGGAGGCATCCACTTCGTCGAGCGCGATGGCAACCCCCAGCGCGGTTGCGCCCCGCGCATACGGCTTCGATGCATTCGCGTCGCGGGTGACGATCGGCTTACCACGCTTGTCTGCATCGGCGATGAGGGCCGGCGTCAGCAACGGTCCTTTGACCTGCACGTAATGGACGTCCCTGGGATCCGAAATGCAGGCCTGAAGCATCGCGCCACGTACCGCTTCCGCAACCAGCTCGACTTGCCTGAGCGTGCCGATTTCCTCGGGCAGAAGATCTCGGGTTACGGTGACACCCAGAACGAGTCGTGCCGCACCGTTGGAACTTGTAGCGCCATCGTCATCGACTCGCGTGAAGACGGTTGCGTGAGGCGATAGCACCCCTTCCGTGCCGCCCGACCAGACAAAGCAAATCCGGCTCGCGATGGCGTCGCGCGAAACGCCCATTTTGCTCGCAATCAGCAGTTGAAATGACTGCGTGGCAAACCCTCGCGTGAAATCGTTAGCGCCGCCATTGCCCTCAGTTTTGCCAATGACAGCAACGATCGTGGACGGATCGATATCGCCGCTATCGATCAGGCGTTCCAACACCGACGTATCGCTCGGCGACATCATGGGAATTTTATGCAGATGGATCTTCATCAGAGGTTCCTAAAAGATCGATATGAATTTCATCGGATTACGGAATACGAAATACGTCGGATGTGGCGCCCAACCTCTCCCAATACGACATCGAGGCATCAACGGTGAAGACGGGCGGTCTATCGATATCTGACGATGGACGATCAATGACGGACAATCGCCGTGCCCAATGCAGACGGCATGCGCGTAGCACGGCCGAAGAAACACAGGACGGCGAGCGCCATCAGATACGGGGCCATCTGGATCACATAGGAACTCGTCGACAGCCCCCAACCCTGCATATTGAGACCGACGGCATTGCTCGCGCCGAACAGCAGACAGGCGAGCATGACGGGCACCGGCCGCCAGCGGCCGATCAACACGGCGGCGAGCGCAATGAATCCCCGGCCGTTGGTCATCCCGTCGGTGAAGGTGCCCAATTGATCCAGCGCCAACGCCGCGCCGCCCACACCGGCAAATGCCCCGGCGGCAATGAGCGCCCAACCCCGCACGGCGGCTGGGTTGGACCCGGCAGCGAAGACCGCCGACGGGTTTTCGCCCGTGGCACGAACCAACAACCCGGTTTGTGTGCGTCGCATCAGAAGGTGAAGCAGGAAGGGACAGGCAAAGGCGACATAGGTCAGCAATGTCTGATGGAACAGGCCGGGGCCGATGACGGGCAGCTTCGATAAGCCGGGAATCAACACCGGGCCAGGCGTAGGAAGTTGCAGATTCGGTGCACGTCCACCAAAGAGGGCGCGAAGCGCAAAGCTCGTCACACCTGCAACCAGGATATTGACCGATAGCCCCGTGACCATGTGATCGGTTCGGAACCTGCCGGTGACGACGGTCATGATCAATCCAATGGCTGCACCGCCCAATGCACTGAACAGAAGGCCGGCCATGTAGTTTCCGCTGAGGTATTCGACAACCGCGCCCGAGAACGCGCCCATCAACATCATGCCTTCCACGCAGACGCCGAAGGTTCCCGCGGCCTCGCAAAGTGTCGCGCCAAGCGCGGCGAACATCAGCGGCGTGGCAATGCGAACCGTGGAAGCAATCAGTCCGGCCGCAACGTTCGTGTCGAGAAAGAGGTTCATACGCGCTTATGCCTCCGGTCCAGCCCGCGTGCGCAAAGCACAAACACCATCGTCAGTCCTTGAAGCACATAAACAAGTGACGACGGCACGCCAATGTCTCGCTGCATTGCGAGGGCGCCAGCCTCGACGAAGCCAAAGAACAGCCCCGCCGGAATGACCGCCAGCGGGTCCAGTCCGGCCAGCAGCGCCACAGCGACCCCCTTGAAACCGAAGCCGACGGAAAAGCCTTCAATCAGGCGAGATTGCACGCCGAGCACTTCGATCGCCCCCGCGACACCGGCCAATCCGCCGGCGATCAACATTGCAACGATGACGACATGTGTCTGCGACACCCCCGAGTAGCGAGCGGCCGACGGACTCGCACCGAGCATGCGAGCGCCGAATCCGAAGGGGGTCCTCCACAGCAGAAAGGCTACGGCCAGGCAGGCGAAGATTGCCAGCAGAATGCCAATCGTCAGATCGGTATTCGAAATCAGCAGCGGCAAGAACGTGCTATCCGGAACCACCGGGGATTGGGGAAACCCGGCCCCCGGCTCGCCCATTGGACCATTGAGCACCTCACCCACCAGCAGAAGGCCCACGAAATTGAGCATCAGTGTCGAGATGACCTCATTGACACCTCGCCAAATTCGCAGCGCTGCCGCGAGGAAAGCCCAGAGTGCTCCCCCGATGGCCGCACTCAGCAGTGACATCAGAAGCGGTAACGGGCCGGACAGATCGCCGGTATGCAATGCCGCCCATGTCGCGCAGATCCCGCCGACGGCAATTTGTCCTTCTGCACCGATGCTGATGATGCGGGCGCGGAAACACAAGGCGATACCGGCAGCCGCGAGGATGTATGGCGCGCTCTTGTTCAAGGCGAAGGCCACTGCATCGGCCGACCCAAATGCACCGATCGCCATATGCCAGAATGCGACCGCCGGGTTGTGCCCCGACATCATGATGAAGATCGCCGTCAGGCCGAACGCGAGGAGAACGGCAAGGATCGCGTCTCTAAGGGCGCGAGCCAGCGTGAGGTGCTGCAAGATGCGGTCGATCAGCGGTTCTGGCCGGGTAATTGCCATCGTAGGCTCTTCGGTGCTCATCACGTCAACGAACCCTCCATGGCTTTCGAACGTTCCGGCATCTCGTCTGCCCCGGCCATCAGCATGCCGATCTGCGTCAGATCGACGTGCTCGCGAGCGACGACGCCCTTCAATTGCCCCGCGCTCAATACACCGATGCGATCTCCCAGCATCAGCACCTCTTCCAGTTCTGCCGAAATGTAGATGACGGCCGCGCCGGCATCGCGAAGCGCCAGAATCCGGTCCACGACGAACCTCGTCGCCCCCGGATCGAGGCCCCATGTCGGCTGCATCGCGATCAGCACACGTGGCTCTCGCCCTATCTCTCGCGCCAGCACGATCTTCTGCTGATTGCCGCCGGACAACGCGCCGGCAATGCCCTCGGGCCCCGGGCAGGCAATCCGGAACGCCGCGATCTGTTCTTGAGCACGACGGCGAAACGCCTTGCGATTGAGCATTGCCCCCTTGCTGAATGGCTTTCGGGAGAAATCTCGAATCGCGAGGTTGTCTTCGACTGTCATTGCAGGAATCAGGCTCGTGTGAGCACGATCGACTGGCACATAAGCAATACCTGCCGCGAGGCGGCCGCGTGCCCCCATATCGGAGATGTCGACGCCATCGAGCGTGATCGAACCGCGCCTCCTCCGGCGCAGTCCGGCAAGCGCCTCGGCGAGTTCCGTCTGACCGTTTCCATCGACGCCGGCAATCGCCAGAATCTCGCCGCGGCGCAACTCGAAATTCACGTCGTTGATCCGCGGTTGGCCGAGCTTGTCCGCGACGGTGAGTCCGCGAACCTGAAGCACGGTTTCGCGATTGCCAAATTCGGCGCGACGCGTCGGCTCGTCGATATCGCGATCGACCATTAGACGGGCAAGCTCGGATCGATGAGTGTGAGCTACGACAAACTTGCTCGCCACCCTGCCTGAGCGCAAAACAATGCCCTCGTCGCAGGCTTCCATCACTTCCCCGAGTTTGTGGGTGATGAAAATGACCGACCGCCCCTCCTCCTTGAACACGTGCATGATCTTGGTGAGGCTCTTCACCTCAGGTGCGCTCAGGTTGGAGGTGGGTTCGTCCAGGATAAGCAGATCCGCGCCGCGCAGGATCGCCTTGACGATCTCGACACGCTGACGCTGGCCAAAAGAGAGGTCCGAGACGAGACTCTCGGGGTCCAGTTCCAGACCGTAGCGGGCACTGGCCTTCCTGACCAATTCCGCCATCTTTGCGCGGCGTAGCCAGCGTCCGGATGCGGGCCATCCGAGCATGACGTTGTCCACGACGGCCATCGACTCGACGAGCATGAAATGCTGATGAATCATGCCGATGCCCACGGCAATCGCATCGCGCGGGTCATGCCCCGCGAGCTCTCGCCCTTTGAATAGAATCACCCCGCTGTCAGGACGGGTGATGCCAAACACCAGCTTCATCAGCGTGCTCTTTCCCGACCCATTCTCGCCGAGCAGTGCAACGATGCGCCCGCGAGGCACGACCAGATCGACGCTGTCATTGGCCACGACAGCGCCAAACCGCTTACATATCTTCTGCAGCTCGAGAATGGGCCGCAACGGCGGGTTGCCCGCCGTGCTCTGCACGCTCGTCATCGTTACAGTCCGCCGCGCGCGTCTTGCGGCGTCACGGTAACCTTCAGATTGCCGGAAGCGAACTTTTTCTCGACGTCGCCCAACTCCTGCGAGATGGCAGCCGGTACCACGGGGTTGAACTGCTGTCCCGGTTGGTAGGCGAGTTGCGCGCCCGTGCTTCCTTTACTATTCAGGCCGTACAAGCGATATTCCCCGCCCTTCGGGCCGTGCGCTGCCGAATCGGCAACAGCGGCGTACATATCGCCCCATTGCTCGACGATATTCGTCAGCACATTCTTCGGCGCGAGCACCGTGTCAGCCACCGAACGGCCGGCGGCGTAGACATTTTTCTCCTTCGCCGCGGCAATGATCCCGGACTGACCCGCATTCAACTTGCCAGTGACAAAGTCGGCTCCCCACGCGATCAGCGACAGTGCCGCTTCCTTGGCCGCGCCGGCGTCCTCCATATCCTGGACATAGATCACCTTGACCTGAATGTCCGGCCGCACGCTCTTGGCCCCTTTACGGAATGCACCGACCTGAGCGACCACATTAGGCAGGCCCTCAAGGCCGTTCACCGACCCGATCTTGCCGGTCTTGCTCATTCGTGCCGCCAGTACACCTTCCAGATAGCCGAACTGTGTGTTGTCGAAGTCGACCGAAGTCACGTTTTTGCCAGATCCGGCCGAGCCGGAGCCCACCACGAACAACGTCTTCGGAAAGCGCGGGCCAACGGCTTGCGCCGCCGACTGAAAGCGCCCGGTATGACCGATGACCAGGCTATAGCCCTGACGTGCGTAGTCGCGCATGGCCTGCGCCATGTCCGCAGGCTGGACGTTCTCCGAGTAAGCGACGTCCCAACCCATGGCCTTGAGTTGCTTCACCCCCGCGTAACCCTGCGCGTTCCAGCTCTGGTCGTTGATACTACCGGGCAACAGAATCGCGGCCTTCTCTGCAGCAAACGCCGAAGCGGAAACCACGGCCATCCCGGTAAGCCCCAGGATGAACGCCTGCGTCAAACGTCGGGCGAGGCTTCGACAGGAACGCACTTCATTTTGTTTATTGAACATAGCGATGTACCGTGTGTGGAAAATTTGACGGTTTTCGAGCGCGCTTTGATTGCGCCCCATGCACCCGACAGGGCCAATATAAGTCGCTAAAAATTCGTCGCGGGACGTCATTTCACCGAGCGGAAGCACGCAAACAATTTCAATAACAATCAATTACTTACATTGTTTCCCGGATGAAATCTCCGTTCACCGGGACGCCACTGGAAAAGTAATACGGCGAAAATGGGGAAGGTCACGCTCGAGCTGACGCGCGGTGTTCGAGCTACACCGCGTCTTGCGAGGAATAGGGAAACTCGGTATCTGCGAGGCCAAGTCGAAGATGACGACGTGTCGCTGATCGCGTTCGGCGAAACCGGGAAGATGATTGCCGCTCCGGCCGCATCAGGCTGGAAGCGAGAGCGTGTGCGTGTACTCGTACAGACCGTGCTTGCCGTCAGCGCCGGCCCAGGAGTTTTCTCATGTGGCGGCGGCGTCCTTCAATAGCGAAGTGAACCTTCGGACGATATCCGGCTACGGCATCGCGACTGCTATGCCGGCAGAAGACCAGCAACGCGATAGCTTTCAATTAGCCCGTCGTAGACAGAAATATCCGAGCGGCTCCTGGCGATGAGCTGAGCGCCAGCGACGGCTGCGAAGATGGCGCGAGCACGCCGTTCACTATCCTCAGCGCTGACCACGGCCGCGGCGGATAGCACCCGGCTCAGCCACGCCACATTCACATCGGCAAAGGTCTGGACCTCTTTCATCACCATTTCCGGCAGGTCATCAGATTCCGCAGCCATGAAGCTGCAAAGGCACATGCGATTGCCACTCTCAAGCGCCTTGCGAAAGGTATCGGGATAGTGGCGCAGGCAGTCGATCGGATCTGCGGATTCGGCCAAAAGCGCATCCAGGGTCGCGGCTGAACTCTCCCAATAACGCCTCGCCACCGCTACGCCGAGATCGGCCTTGCTTGCGAAGTGATGGTAGATGCTCGCGGGCTTGATGCCGATATCCTCAGCGAGCTCACGATAATTCAAGCCGCTGTAGCCGTGCGCCTGCGCAATCTTTGTGGCAGCCACCAGGATTCGCTCCCTGGAGTTCAAGCCTGAATTGTTCTTCACTACTACCGCCTCCACAAACTGGAATGACTGTTGACGCAGGAGAGTATAGCCGCTACCGTTAACCTAACGAACGTTAGGTAGACATCACGGACAATGACCTCCCCATATTGTCCAATCCCGCGTAACAGAGCGCACAGCGAGGCAAATATGACTTCCGGCACCACCAATTTTGACGTAACCACGCTCCCGATCATGACGATTTACGATTTTCCAAAAGGGCCTTATCCGACACGCGTGCGTATCGCCCTAGCCGAGAAAAATCTGCAATCGCGCGTCGAGTTCGTGATGGTCGATCTTTACAAGGGGGAACACAAAAGACCCGAGTTCATCGCCGAGAAAAACTACTCGGGCACGCTGCCGGTCCTCGAACTCAACGACGGCGCCTGCATCGCCGAATGCACCGCCATTACCGAATATCTCGATACGCTCGATGGCGCACCCACGCTAACCGGCAAGACACCGCTTGAAAAGGGCGTGATCCACATGATGAGTAAGCGCGCCGAGCTGGAGGTGCTCGATGCCATCAGTGTCTATTTCCACCATGCCACGCCAGGGCTTGGGCCCGACGTCGAACGCTATCAGAACCCCGAATGGGGGGGGCGTCAGCGCGACAAAGCCCTGAGGGGCATGCGCTACTTCAATGGCATTCTGAAAAAGCAAATGTTTGTCGCCGGGGATGCCTTCTCGATGGCCGATATCACCCTCATTGGCGCTCTGGTCTTTGCGTCGATCGTGAAGCTGTCCGTGCCTGCGGAGTGCGAAGCCCTTCTCGCTTGGTACACGAGAATGCTGGAACGCCCGAGCGTCAAGAACCAGCCGGCGTTCGCCTGACATCGCAGCCTTGGCCGACCGTGATGAATAGCCCATCTTGGATTGCAAAGCCAAGGCGCCGGGAGAGATACCCCATCTCCCCGGCAAGTGATAGTTTGGCGAGGCCTCAAGGCTCAACGCGTTGAGCCGACATCTTGGGGCTCACTCCGAAGGCGACTCGGCTGAGCAGTGCCAGAAGCCAGGCACCAGCCATGCCGTAGAGCATCACCCACTCGAAACCGTGGACGAGCGCTGCGTGTGCCATTGCAAGATCCGTGCTGGTCGTGAGCCCTGCAAATTCACCGGCTGCAACCTGCTCAGCGAGCCGCTGCGAGGTTGCGGCATCCCACTCCTTCGGCAATGCCCGGGCAAGCCCGCTGTGAACACCTTCGAGAAGCAGGAATCCCATCACGGCGATGTTGATCGCCAGGCTGATCAGGCGTGCGCTCATGTCGATACCGGATGCCATGCCCGCACGATTCGGCGAAACGGCCCCCGTCGCCGTGTTCGTGACCGGCGTATTCGTTAGACCAAGGCCGGTGCCGCACAGGACGCACCCTGGCAGCATCGCCAGCCAGCCCGCGAGGGGAGCGCCAGTTCCGAGTTTCATCAGTAGGAAGCCAAGACCGATGGTGAACATGCCGAGCGGAATGACACGCTTCGCATCGTATTTCGCGGCGAGGCGTTCGGCGAGCGGCGGCACCACCAACGTCGGCAATGTATAGCTCAGCAAGGCTAGTCCGGCCGCCAGGCCGTCGTAACCCAGCACACCGTGAAAGTAGATCGGCAGATAGATCATGAACGGCCAGTAGCTGAAGTTCATTCCCATCGAGCCGAACATAGCGCCCGAGAATGCGCGGATCCGGAACACCGAAAAATCGAACGCTGGGCGCTCGGTGCGCATCTCGATGACAACGAACATGACGAAGCTGACGAGCGCTGATAGCAGCATGCTCAGCGCGGGCCGACTTCCCCAGCCAAGAACCGCGCCTTGGGTAATGAAGTACACGAGGCAAAAGCTCGAGATCGACAATGTGAGGATCCCGCCGATGTCGAGCGTTTGCGCATGCGGATCGCGCGACTCCTGCACGCCTGACACCGTGAGCCAGAGCGCGACCATCGAGATCAGCACATGTACGAGGAAGACCCAGGGCCAATCGGTAAGCGCAACGATTGCGCCACCGACCATCGGGCCGAAGCCGAGACCGATGCCGAAGATGATGCCCCATACACCGAACGCCCGGCTGCGCTCGCGTCCTTCTCGAAACTGGTGGGACAGGATCGCCACCTGACAGATCAGCATGGCTCCACCGGCCACCCCTTGCAGGAAGCGGCTGACGATCAACACCGAGGTGGTCTGAGCAAGGCCGCACGCCAGCGACGTGATCGCGAACAGCACGATGCTGATCGCGTAGACGCGTTTGCGGCCGAATCGATCCGCCAGCGAGCCAGTCGCCATCAGCACGGTAGTGCAGGCCAGCGTGTAGGCATTCATGATCCATTGGAGCGCCTTGAAGTCGGCATGCAGGTCGGCGGCCAGGGTCGGCAGTACGGCAGGAACGCTGGAAATTTCCAAGCCGAACATCAGCGCCGTGAGACAGACCGCCGCGAGGGCCAATTTGTTGTTTAGGGAATGTTTCATCAGAGCCGTCGGGATTAGATTGACCCGCAGGGCGATAGCGGCCGTGCGAGGCGGAGCAGCGAGCGGCTGACAAGCAACCAACGCCGGAGGTTACAGGTACTATATCGGGAGATAAATTCCCCATTGCTGAAGTTTTTTCCCAGCAATGAGGCTATGGAGGCCCCAATTGATTGGCAAACTCGATGGCGTCGATGTCTTCGTCCAAGTGGTCGAAGCTGGCAGCTTTACGGAGGCGGCCGAACGGCTGCATATCACGCGCTCCGCGGTCGGCAAGGTCGTGACCAGGCTTGAGGCGCGACTGGGCACACGGCTGCTTCATCGCACGACGCGCAACCAGGCGTTAACGGAGGCGGGACGGGCCTATTACGACCGATGCGTTCGGGCACTAGCGGAGCTTCATGCTGGCGAGGCGGAACTCGAGAGCGGCGCGAGTGAGCCGCGTGGCCGGTTGCGCGTGAGCGCACCCACTGCCTTTGGTCACCGCTGCGTCGCCCCCGTGTTGTTCGCCCTGACTAGAAAGCACCCTGAGCTACAGGTCCACATTTCGTTTTCAGATCGCGCGGTGGATCTGGTCGAGGAGGGATTCGATCTGGCCGTACGCATTGGCGATGTGGGCGGCGCAGGGCGACTGGCTTCTCGTCGCATCGGTGTCCAGAACCAGAGCATCGGAGCGGCGCCGTCGTACCTTGCCCAGCACGGCGCGCCGGTGGCAGTGGAAGACTTTGCCCGCCACGTCGGTGTCACGTATGCGCGTGCGGGCGCGGTGATGCCCTGGACCGTGCTCGAACCGGATGGAATGGCGAAGGCGTTGCCAATTTGCGGGCAACTCAGCATGGACGACGTGCAGGCCATCGCCGACGCGGGGCGCGACGGTTTGGGGCTCGTGCAGTTGCCCTGTTGGTTGTTGTCGCACTACGTCACCACGGGCGAACTGGTTGCCGTGCGCGAGCGTTGCGCCGCACGGCCACTGGACATTCACGTGGTCTGGCCGGACACACCGTATCTGCCATCGAAGACGCGGTTTGCGATTGAAGCGCTTGCCACACAGATTCCGTCCAGTCGACTCGATTGATGCAACGTGTGGGCACACAGCGGGTTGCTTGAAAGAGGGCGTCTGCCCCCCTCCCCCGGCCAAAGCCGGCCGGGATCGAACACACACGCCAAGCCGATTTTGAGTGTCACACGGCTAACCGACAACATTGAAGAAGGCGACCGAGGTGATTAGGACAATGGCCGCCCAAGCCCGAAAGCTGTCGTTTGTGAAACTATCCTCCGGCACCTGAAACACAAAAATCGCGACAAGTGCCGCGATCTGCATCACCAAGGCCCCGCGACAAGCAACGCGCAGGCTAAGTCGCAAACGAACGGCTAGCAATGGCCAGATTTGCCTGAGTGACGCGGCGAGCATCGTGGCGCATTTCATGACGTTGTCTCCGTTGGGATCTATCGCTGTGATTCAATTGCTGGAAACGCGCCTAGCTCGCACGTATGGCGTGCAGATCAAAGCCGCGCTGCCGGCACCGGATCCACGTGCGTCATGACGTCCAGGACTTTGGGTATCGCTTTGAGTCGGTGATGCACGGATTCTGCGATCTGGTGGCCATCTCGCACCGACAGGAATTCGTCCACCTCGATGTGAATGTCGACGAGGACAAAATCGCCCACGGTGCGCGTACGAAGATCGTGAAATCCGCGCACGCCACTCACGCCGGCAACCGCATGTTCGATTGCCAATATTGCTTCATCGGCGGCTGAGTGATCCATGAGGTCGCTCATCGCGGCCCACCCAATCTGCCCCCCCATTCGCGCGACCATTGCCGCGACAATCAAGGAAGCGATCGGGTCCCCCAAGGGAAATCCGAATGCGTTCGCAAGAATGCCGGCCAGCACCACGAGCGACGAAGCCGCATCGGATCTTGCATGCCACGCATTCGCAATCAGCATTTTCGAGTCGACACGCCGGCCAACCGTGAGCATGTAACGGAACAGCAACTCCTTCGCGAGCAACGCGAGAGCGGCAGCCCAGATAGCCGACGCGTGAACCACAGGAATGGAAGCCGGACTGAGCAAGCGGGTCACCGCCGTCCATCCGATACCAGCCGCAACGCCAAGCATGAGCACACCAAGAAGCAACGAAGCTGCCGTCTCGAATCGGTGGTGGCCGTAGGGATGATTGGCGTCAGGGGCCAGCCTGCTTTGGCGGTTGGCCGCGATCACAAGGAAGTCCGAAATCAGATCGGAAAGAGAGTGAATGCCGTCAGCTACAAGCGCCTGAGACCTGGCCAGCAGCCCGATAGCCACTTGGGCGATCGACAAAACAAGATTGACCCAAACGCTGACTAGCGTGCTGCGTGTTGCTGCATCGTGACGATCCATAATTTCCCTTCGCACGGGGTTGGGTGGACAGTGGCTTTTTCCCGGCGAAGCGAACGATATTTTAAAGTCACGAATTTTTCAAGCACATGATATTAAAACGTTTTTGGTACTGATAATCGTTCCTATGCACAATTACAAAAAGCAAATTTCTTGAACGACCTAATTCTTCACTAAGCTTAATAAATGCATAATTCACTACCCACTCAAACTGAAGGTTGAATAGTGAATAAGCGAACTTCATTCGGCGTTGTTGCCCGAGCATTTCATTGGGTCATGGTGCTGTTGCTCATAGCCCAATATACGGTGGCGTGGACGATGCCGGATATCCACCGGGGAACCCTACCCGTCGGCTTGGTCGGATGGCATCTGTCTATTGGGACTGCCCTGCTTGCACTGGTGTTGGCGCGATTACTGTGGCGAATGACTCACCCGGTACAGAGTGCGGCAAACACGCCACTATTGAACGCACTTGCCGGAGCCGGGCATGCGGCGATCTACGTCTTGCTGTTTGCCGTTCCCATTATGGGCTGGATCAACGCTTCGTCGCGCGGTTATGCGGTTCACCTGTTCGGTGCCGTAACGTTGCCTTCATTATCGACAGAAGGCTCGACGCTTGGTCATGCGATGGGCGACATTCATGTCTATGGATCGTACATTCTGCTTGGAATCGTCGGGACTCATGTTCTCGCCGCTCTGTATCACCGTTTGATTCTGCGGGACGGCGTCATGGAACGAATGCTCCCTCTCTCCAGTAAGAAGTGGGGCTCGATCGAATGATGATCTGGACTCCCCCGCTCTCGATGTACTCGCAAGCGACACTCAATGCCATTGCGAGACGTTTGAATAAATGCCCTGGGGGAGACACCATTGATCAGGACACTAATCGCCTGGGTCAATGTCAGAAATCCGCGCATCAGGTCCGTGTTGCGCATTGAGGGGGCTGCGCCACAGCGGCCCCCGATACTAAGCCTCAGCGCAGACTTTCTGGCTTATTGTCGATTGGAATCCGAATGAAATATATGTCCCAGTCGGATTCTCCTGTCCTCGTGAAGCCATGCCGCATATAAAAGCGAATGGAGTCACTGTCTCTGAGAGCCCCTACAGTGAGGGGTAAAGACTTTTCGTCAGCTTGCCGAAAGATCGACGCCAAGACCAGGGCGCCTATGCCCTTTCGTTGATTGCCGGGTGTGATGTAGAGATGGTCTAGCGCTATATGGTCGGGGGCGAGGGTTATCGATACGAAGCCGACCTGCTGGCCGTCAACAATAATGAACTTGCATTGCGACGGCTCAAAACTTGAAAGGAAGCGGTCTCGCGCCCGTTGCGGGTCGAACCGTCCGACTCGCTCGAGACTTTCCTGCATGGCGCTAATGCGAATCCGCACCAATGTCTCGGCATCGGAGTCCTTGGTGGGAGCAAATGTCAATCGCATGGAGCGCACTCTCCTTGTTGCCCAAGGCAATTTCTCAATGTAAGTCCGAGTCAGTGTATCTCAGTCATGGTGCGGGAGTTTTTGTAACGGGTAGCCAGGCGTTGCGCGTAAAAAGCGCCATGGCCCGGACAACCGCACCATGGACTACGGTTCGCCTGCCGCCTCCATGCCCTTCTATTGCGCCCTCACCAAAATACTCGGAAGTAGCCCCGCGACATCAGAAGGCGCTCCGCGGGTGACGCAGCCCGCTGGCCGCCTGCATCGGCCTCACTTGCCCCACCAGAACCACCAACGACGATTTCGCCTGTCGACCGACTCTGCCCATCGCCATGCCGCGCATCACTCGGCCGGGCCGCAACCTCTCGGGCCTCCTCAGCGAACGCCCACAGCCGGTCGGCAAGGTCTGGCGCTTTCAACCCGCCAATCAGGATGACCCTGGAGGTCTTGCCGTTGTCCGCAGCCTCGACGGTGGAGGCGGCGAACTCGCGGAAGACCTTGTCCTTTGGAGTCCCCGCATTGCCCTTTGTCAGCTTGCCCCGATGCGCCACGAAGATGTCGCCCCGGCCATCCTTGACAAAGGCACCAGCCGTACGCCGGTTATAGGTGCCAGCCGGAAAGTTCAACTGGACGGCGATCTCGATCCACTTCGGACTTCCGGGTTCTGCAAAAAGCACGAGGTTAAGCAGTTTGTCCGGCGCGACATGCGGTGACCAAGCTCGTACGCTGGTGCCTGCCCGCGCCTCGAAGTACACCGTGCCGGTGTGGTGACCGGCCGGGTAGGATATCTCGCGGCTCTCCTTGTATT
This sequence comes from Pandoraea sp. SD6-2, assembly GCF_000389825.1. Taxonomy (NCBI): domain Bacteria; kingdom Pseudomonadati; phylum Pseudomonadota; class Betaproteobacteria; order Burkholderiales; family Burkholderiaceae; genus Pandoraea; species Pandoraea sp. SD6-2. The sequence continues at coordinate 84,838 of NZ_KB944426.1, forward strand.
GGAGGGTCGCACGCAATTGCTTCGCAAGTTGCTCGTTCAGTCGCGAGATGTCCGCGATGTCTGTAACCACCTCGAAGGCTTCGTCCACTGCTATCTCCCTGCTGCCTCAGTTTGCTGAGCGTCCGTTCTGGCTGGGGGCGGATTCAACCGGTCGACACCGCGATCCGGTTCGTCGACACTTGAACCGCCGCCTGCGTTCGCAGGCCACCGATGGATACGTCAATGCCGATCACGGAAATGCTGCATCCCCCCTATGGGACCATCATTGTGCTCAACGGTCCGAGCAGTGCCGGCAAAAGCACCCTGTCCAGGTATTTGTGTGAGAACTTGGCCGAACATCATTTGCACATCGAGCTGGACGCGTTCCGAAACATGGAGCCGGCTAACTATTGGGATGTCGAGAAGCAGGTGACACAGGTTCGCGCGGCCGCGCTCTGTAGAGCCATCAATGCCACGGCCGCGACCTTCTCCATGCATGGTCAGGCTGTGATCGTCGATCACGTCCTTTCATCCGATGCGTGGCACTACATGCTAGAGGACTTGACCGGTCTCCCGGTCCTTACAGTCGGCGTCTTTTGTTCGCTCGAAATATTGACCGAGCGCGAACTTAAGCGTGGTAACCGCAAGATCGGCTTGGCCAAGTCTCAATTCGACTCGATTCACGCTAACCGGCACTATGATCACGTCGTAGACACGTCGTCTTCGAGCGTACTCGATTGCGGTCAGTCCGTACTGGAATGGTTACAGCGCCGACCGGCTCCCACTGCGTTCGCAAAGATGCACCACCAATTTTTCGGCAACGCAAACTTGACGAAAACCGGCCAATAGTTGCCGGTGGTGGCGGGCACCCCTTCCGTAAGTTAGAACCTCGCAGCATCACCTAACCGTGTAGCCACGCCCCTCCATACACGCCCCGTAGGCACGCCAGTACGTATCCATCTGCGACACCTTGGCGTTTTGCTCCATCCGGGTTTCGGCGGCATAGCGGCCACGCGCTCGCGCACCGCCGGCAACGGCACCCACGGTTGCCCCGACCGCCGCAGCATGCCCCACGTCGTTGTGCCCAAGTTCACCCACGACAGCACCCGCCGCCGCCCCACGGGCAGCCCCCCTTACGTGGCCGCCCACCGGTACCGGCGGAGGCGCCGCCTGCGCCGCGACCACTGCCGGATCGATCCCAGTGTTCTGCCTGGCCCATCCGTAGCATGCGCCATCGTCACTCGCCTGCCGCTCAGGACTCTGACCGTGGCCCGGATAGACGGAGGGCTTCTGGCCGAATGCGGAGGCCGCAAGCGTCAGACCCAACGCCAATATCACAAATCTCATGAGAATTTCCTGTTACTAGAAGATGAGCGTGCCCGTTGCCATGAACGTCTGCGTGCTCTTGAAGCGGTTAGTACTCGAAATGGTCGGCACCCAGCGAGCCGAGAACGAGAGCGGTAGCTTGCCGTCGATCTTGGTGTCGTAGGTCACGATCGGCCCGAGTGCCACGTCCTGACCACGAAAGCCACCCAGGCGATCGGCGGTGGAACCGGTGTCGTTGCCAAGCTGCTGTGTCGTGCCCACGACAAGGCCGACGCCGAGACCATTCGAGAACTTCTTCATCCCCATCACATCAAGCGTGAACAATGGCGCGTTTTGATAACCGGTGGCGTTATTGCGCGTATAAAACTGCACGCCGGCAACCACATCGAACTCCAGCCCATATGACGGCACTAACTTCGTATAGGCCACCTGCGGAATGAAGGTCCAATTGTTCAGGCCCGTATTGGCCAGCGCGTTCGAGTCATAGCGCCCGGTCGGCGCCCAGACGTTGAGCGAGAGCGCAATATGATCGGTCTGCGAGAAATGGTAGCCGGCGATGATCGGCGCAAAGCTGATATCGAACAGGTTGGACGCACGCTGCGAGGCAGCCGCGTTGCGTCCGCCCACCCCGAGCGATGCCGTGACACTGGTCCACATATACGGCAACGTGAAACTCGATGCGAAATTCCATGCCCCCGTGCCGGTGTCCCAGGTCTTCATGAGCGTGGCGAGCGTGAGGGCAACCTGCGCGTCAAGCCCGAGCGAAGTCTTGCCCGCCACCGGTACCTGCCGGTTTCCGCCGATACTCCCGTCGAAATAGATCTGGGAGAGATTCGCGATCCAGATCGGCTGGGGCGACACGATCCCGATGCTGGGCTGCACGGCAGTGCCCGTGATCGGGCGCCCCAGCGCGCCCTCTGTGGCGTGAGCGTGAGTGGCTGCGCCCAACATGGACACCGCGGCGCCAAGCGCGAAAGCTGGCCGCCGGAGCGAGGCCGCCTTTGGTGAAATCCGGCGAAACAGACGTTGTGGCATCACGAGAAAGTCCTCATGCATCAAGGCCGGGCGTTTGCCTGGCGTTGGTCGAAAATTCATGGAAATGGAGGGGGTCGGCATCAAGCTGAAGGCTGCCAGCGCAGGCTTGCCTGAAACGGGCGATGTCGCGCTGCCGAATCCGTGGCAAGCGTATTAATACTGTCTCAAAGCCGGCCGCAATTGCCCTGTTGCGATCCGCGCGAACACATCGATTGCCGTCAATTGAGACACCTGCCTTTTCGTGCGAGAAAAATAGACGAAGTACGAAAGGCCCGCATTTGAATAAATGTCATTCTTGTTTGAATCTCAACTATAGCCCAATCGCTTGAAACAAAAAACCTCTCGTGCCCGCGCGATAGACGATGACGCTCGAGCCAAATCAAAGGCGAGCACGCACACGGCAAACGAGGCACTCAGATCAAGGCTACACACGGGAAACGTCGGATCAGAATGTGTCAAATTGTGTGTAAAAACAAGCACCAGGCGGTCTGACGAGACAAATTCGAGAGGAAAATGAGACGGTGAGATCTTGTGCCGCAGGGGCCGCGTGACAGAATAAGACGCGCTGATGGCAGAGCAGCAAAAAGGCTCGTGGGCCAGTGGTCCAAGTGACTGAACGCCGCATTCAAATCGCCAGTCACCTGTCGCTTAGGATGAATCGTTGTGAAACACGATTTCTCCGTATTTTTTATGAACGAATGGGTGATGCGCAATCTTGCCAACGATTGCGATGGACTCCCGATCACCTCGTTCACATTTTCAGTCTTCGCGGTGAAGACCAACCGATTGCATATCACAACTGATAGGGAATAACGATGCAAAAACGGAAATCCATGCTGATGGTCGCGGCAGCGCTTGTCGTCGGCAGCTTAGCGCTTGCCGGTTGCACCACCACCGGCGACAAGCCCGATACCGCCGCGACCAGCGCATCCAAAGGTTCGGCGATCGACGCGAGCGTCGATGCAACGCTGACGCGCCTCTATTCCACCGTCAAGGGCTCACGTGAACTTGTCTCGAAGTCGCGCGGCGTGCTGGTCTTCCCGGAAGTGATCCAGGCGGGCTTCATCGTCGGTGCGCAATCCGGTAACGGCGCCCTGCGCATTGGCGGCGATACCGTCGGTTACTACAACACGTCGTCGCTGTCGGTCGGTCTTCAGGCCGGCGCGCAGTCGAAGGCGATCGTCTTCCTGTTCATGACGCAGAGCGCGCTCGACGAGTTCCGCCATTCGGACGGCTGGGCCGCCGGCGCAGGCGCGTCTGTCGCGCTCGTGAAGGTGGGTGCAAACGGCGCAGTCGACACAACCACGGCCACCGCACCGGTTCAGGTTGTTGTGATGACCAACACTGGCCTGATGGGCGACGTGTCGATCAACGGAACGAAGGTCACGAAGCTCAAGCTCTGACGCTACAGCAAGCGTATGCGCTTCGGTGCCGTGCCTGGGCCCTGCGCAAATGTCGGCGATCTTGCCACTCGGCATCACCGCGATTTGCGCATTCGCCCCGTATGGCCCAATCGGGGTCGCGGGCTCTGTCGTGAGCCCGCGAACCTCTGGCCTCACAGCGTGGTTATCGCTCGCGCGCACATGCGCCGACGCGTCACCAGTCTCGAAACGCTCCCCCCCTGCCCGCGCAAGAATCGGTGAACGGTTCAGCGCAACGCTGTGTTCGCAGCCACAGCCCAAGTCACGGTTTGCCCTCCCGCTCAACGCAAGTCAACCGTCATCTCAGGCATATCAAACGCCGGCGCCCGTCGATACGGCCGATACGTCCACCACCAACTGGACAGAAGCGATGCCACTGACGTCCCTCCCCCGTCAAGACTGTCACACGAAGGACTTACGTCCGATTTTCCTTAGCGGAATTCGAGCAGATCACGATAGAGATCGAGATCAAACAACCTTTGCAAAAGTTCAAAGGCATGGTGTAACCAGCGTTGCTAAGGTGAACTATGGCGTTTGACCCATTCCGAGCCGAAAGCGCCCACTAAGCGCGATGCACGTCGGGGTAACGTTTTTTCCGGCGGGAGCTGTTTGGTTTGCCGACGCGTCTCTTAGGCTCGCTTCGTAAGCTTGTGGAGTCTCTCGCCCTCCCCCGAAATTCTTGCATGCCTGACATGACATCTCGCGATACCACTCTCGTGCTGCAACGCCTCAATACTCACTGTGCGATGGCGCTCGAGGCGGCCGCGAGTCTGTGCAAGCTGCGACTTTCAGACGAAATCACCGTCGAGCACTGGTTGCTCGCGCTCCTTGAGGCGGGTGACGGCGATATCCCCGCCATCATGGGCCACTACGGCATCGACGTGGATGTTCTCTGGGATGTGCTGATGTCCACCATCGACCGCCTGCCGCGCAATCTGCGAAAAGATCCTGGCCTGTCGTCGCAACTCGTGAGCCTGCTGCACGCCTGCGTGGACAATGCCCAATGGCCTATCCGCTCCGCCCATTTGCTCCAGGTCATCGTTGATGCACCACACGTGCTGCGTGCCCCCTCGCTCTGGCCGCTATTGAGCTTCAACAGCGCTCAAATCGACAAACTTCTCTCGCAGCTCGGCGCCCACACGTGCGAAACGCCGTCGCCCCTCAGCGCGCCCTCAGCGATAGTCGACTCAATGCTTCAAACGACATTCGGGCAGGACATGGCGTCCATGGCGCAGTCATACATGCCGGCAGCGGCCTACGGCATGGGCTTGGCATCGGCGGACCCGCTGGCACGTCACACCACCGATCTGACGAAGAGAGCGAGAAACCGGGAACTCGATCCCGTCTTCGGGCGTGATCGAGAGATCCAGCAAATGATCGAGGTCCTCGCCAAGAGCCGAAAAAACAATCTGATTTTGGTGGGAGATCCCGGGGTGGGAAAAACGGCCTTGGTCGATGGGCTGGCGTTACGCGTGGCGAGCGGCAACGTGCCGAATGTCATTCGCGACGTGCGTATTCTGACGCTTTCCCTCGGGTCGTTGCTGCCGGGTATCGAAGGAGACACCGGATTCGGGCAGCGGTTTGACGCCGTAATCGACGCGGCGCGGGCGAGCGCCGAGCCTGTGATTTTGTTTATCGACGAAGTCCACACGCTATCGAGATCCTGTAATTCGACAAATGAAGCAGACGCAATCGATCTATTGAGGCGCGCACTGGCACGTTGCGACATACGAACCATTGTCGTGGTGACGTGGGCGGAATACAAAGCGATCTTCGAACACGATGCCGCCTTGGCGCGCCGCTGTCAGATCATTCGGGTCGACGAGCCGGACGACGACGACGCATGCCTGATGTTGCGCGGACTCAAGTGGCACTACGCAACGTTCCACCGAGTCCATGTGCGGGACGACGCGCTGGTGGCAGCAGTCAGGCTCGCGCGTCGCTATATTCCAACGCGGAAGTTGCCGGAAAAGGCCTTTGATCTGCTCGATACCGCGGCCGCGCGCGTGAGGATGGCGCTCGACATCGCACCGGCGGCCCTTCAGCGAGCCTCGGCAACAGTCAGTGCACTAGAAATCGAGCAGGCGACACTTGAATTCGATATTGCCGAAGCGGGAGCCGGCGCGTCCAAACGGTTGAAGGACATCGAAATCTCCCTTCATGCGGCAAGGGCTGAGGTGAATGACGTTCGAGCCCGTTGCGCTACCGAGCGCGAGCTTGCCGATGCCATACGGGCGCAGCGCGACGCAGCGCCTCAGATGCGCAACGCCAACGCGTTGGCGCTCGCTTGCGAAGCGCTGGCACAAGCGCAGGCTCAGGACACGACCCCGCTCGTGTCCGCTGACGTTGACGCACAGGTAGTCGCTCAGGTGGTCGCCGAGTGGACGGGGATTCCTGTCGGCAATTTGGCAATGGACGAGTCACATGATCTCCTCGCGCTGGACACGCCATTGAGATCACGGATAGCGGGACAGCACGACGCGCTGCGGGTGCTCGCCGAAAACCTTCGGACCGCCAATGCCGGATTCAAGCCGGAGCGTGCCCCGTCAGCGGTCTTTCTGCTGACCGGGCCATCCGGGGTGGGAAAGACCGAGACGGCATTGGCACTGGCGGACATCCTGTTCGGCAGTCAGGCCGCGCTTATCGTCCTCGACATGTCCGAATACCACGAAGCCCGCACCGCCTCCCGCTTGACGGGACCACTGCCGGGCGATGCCGGATATGGCCGGGAGGGTGTGCTGACCGAAGCGGTGCGTCAACGGCCGTACAGCGTTGTCCTGCTTGATGGGCTGGAGAATGCCCATCGCGAGGTGTTGGACATACTCTGCCGAGTGGTCGATGGGCGCGTGACTCACGACGCGCAGGGACGCACGATCGACTTCCGCAACTGCGTCTTCCTGATGACGTCCAGTGTCGGGGGCGAAACGATCGAGTCGATCACCGCCGAACAAGCGGACGCGCCCCACGACATACTGCTCGACGCGGTTCGACCGGTGTTGTCAACACACTTCTCCTCCGCCCTTCTCGAACGCGTGCAACCTCTTGTGTACCGTCCTTTGGATGGGTCAGCCCTCCGGGAGGTCGCTCAAATGAAATTCGCAAAGGTCGCGGAGCACCTGAAAGGGAAGCACGGGATGACGTTATCCGTAGCCGAATCGCTGGTGACGACGTTGACGCAGCAGTGTCTCGCACGAGATACCGGCGCGCGCGGCATCGACGCCCACATCAATCAACAAGTCTTGCCCACGATTGCCCGGGAGATTCTGGTCAGGCGTACCTCGGGAGAGGCAGCGCAGCGAATCGGTCTTTCACTGTCGCAAGACGGTCTGCTTGCCATCGACGTTGCGGCAGGTGGGCCCGCGCGCCACGAGTAGCCGGCATCAATCCGGTGTCATGAAGGCACTCCCCCCGGCACCCTGAAAATCATCGGGAAAGGGTTTCAGCTTCTTCAATCGTACCGAGGCCTCAGCGGTTTGCTGGGCCAGATGCTCCGATGCGGGGTTTGCGTAATTCAACAGGTGGGTATACAAGCCCGCAACGCTCTGGTCGGCAAGCTCGAATGAGAAAGCCAGTTCTCGCGCCTCGCTCGGCGTCACCCCGAAACGTGCCCGGAACGCCCGTAGAAAATGGTTACTCCCCGAGAATGCCAGGTCATGCGCGAGACGGGTAATGGACAGCGCACCCCGTCCGTTCCCGAGCGTCAATGCGCGATAAGCGGCATCCAGCCGCTTGTTACGGATCACCGTCGCGATGCCGCCGTCAGCCGCGAAAATGCGATAGAGATGCGCACGTGAGACACGAAAGCGCATGATGATGGCATCCAGCCCCAGGGAAGGCGACGTGAGATTGGCATTGATGTATGAAAGCACTTGACTGCGCAGCACGCGCGAGAGCGCCGAGTCTTCGTTGAACCACGTCGATTCCGACTTCTTGGCGAGGATCTCGGCAAGCAGATTCAACGCGCCACTCTCCACACCGGGTGCTTCCTCGCTGTCAATCTCGGCGGCCACGTCCGACAGGCTGGTGAGGAATCCGGCGAGCAAACGGGTGACAGCGTATTCAGCCTTGAGAACGGTACCGTGGATGCTGCGCCCGCCAGTGGATTTGTCGATTGCCTCGCGCGGGATCACCAGAGACACCGTCGCGCCTGGGCTAACCTGTGTGTTGACAACGCGCGAAAGATCCATGGCGAGAATATCGCCCGGACGCACCGCAACGGGCACCCCTTCGAAATCGCCATCGAGCGAACCGGAAATGAACAGTTGGATCAGGTACTGATCGAGACTGCTGCTCAATGTCAGCTTCCGACTCCGTTCATGCCGCTGCGAATTGAACGCCGTCTCACCTATCAGCAACCTGCCGACATGTGTCGATGTCAGCGCCCCTTCAAGGCTGCCCCCTTTTTCACTTTTGACATGACGGGCGTCGAAAAAAGGGCTGATGAGCAGGCGGCAAGCCTCGTCACGATCCTCGGGAGGGAGATAGGCCGTGGAAAACGTAACGCCGTCGGTCGACTGCAAGCCGAATGCGTCCGCTCCGGAGTTGGTGGGCATGCCTTGGTTTCCTTAATGCCGACGCCCAATATGCCGAGCAAGAAGACGTCATTTTCGAAGTGTCCACATGGGAAGCCGCTTCGCTGGCAACTGGGGCAAACACCATGCAATTTGACCCGCTAAGTCTCGAGGCCAACGCCTGATGCTTCGGATCGCACCCTATCATCTTCGGGCAAGCCCCGAATCGCCGCGCTTATGCCCATCGGCCGAGCCATTGCGGCCAGCGTCGTATTACAGCTACGCATGCGTATTATGCGGAATTTAACACGGCAAGCGAGAGAATGCGATTCGGTCGATGCCGTCTCGCCGGGGGGGTATTGACAGGGCACACAGACGGCTTCGGCCCCCTTCGGGAGGGCTCCGGCGTCGGACGTAAGTGGCTCCGCTCAGTTATCGGAAGACGGTGAGCTGCCGTCCTCATCTTTATCCGCGGCCCGGCACTGCCGAAGCGCGCGGAATTTTGAGGGTGTCAAGCCAGTGTGCTTCTTGAATGCGACGCTGAAATTGCACGGACTCCGAAAGCCGACCTCGTGCGCAACATCCGTCACCGAGATGCCCGAGTGCTGCAGCAGCCACGCCGCGCGCGCCAGTTTTTCCCGCCGCAGATACTCGGACACCGAAACGCCCAACTTATCCTTGAAGTCTCGCGATAAGCGACGATCGCTTGCACCAACGGCGCTCGCCAACGCCTTCGCACTCATGTCAGCGATCCGGCCGCCGTTGATCAGTGTCATCACCGTACGCGTGCTTCGCGACGCGCGATCGACCCGTTCGCGTTCGACCGGATCGGTAACACCGCGCCCAATTCGCAGTTGCACACGCAATCGCGCAATCAATTCCTCGGGCATGAAGGGAAAGACAATGCAGTCAGATGCACCGGAAGCCAGCGCGCGGCTGCGAGCCTCGCTGGCCGCTTCGGCATCGACATAGATGACGGGTACGCCACGAAGGCGCGGCGCACCGCCCATCAGGCAACAAAATGCCCTGGCATCCATCGCGCGGAGGGCGCCGTCGACGACGAAGGCCGTCGGCGGAGAAACCAGCGCCTCGTAGTAGCTCGTCCAGCCGTCGCACACCTCCCGCACGTCGAAAAGCTGAGCGCGCAGTTCGTCAACCACGTCGGCAAACGCTGCAGGGCGCTCAGTCAGGAGCCAGAGGGTGGAACGAATTGCTGTATTGGCGGAGAACCCGCCCCCCTCACCTTGCGACGCATGCGGCCCGGAAGGGGCTGACGGGCTCGTCATGACGTCGCCCCGGCATACCCAAGCGTCCTCCCTTGCGGTGCGCACGTCTCTGTGCGCCAATCCTGCGCGCGCAGGCCGCTCCCGCTCCGGCATTCGTCGCTCGAAGCATATCGGTATTCGGATGGCGACTGCCCGACGTCCTGTCTGAACGCCGTCGCGAAGTTGGCGCCATCGCAAAACCCCAGAAGTTCGGCGATGGCCGTCACGCTCATATCGCTTCCCTTGAGCAACACGGTGGCAAGATCGATCCGGCGCCGCTTGAGAAACCGTACGATGCTGCAGCCCAGAACACTTCGAAAAGCGGCATCGAGGTGCCCCACCGACACGCCGATACGCGAGGCCAGCACCTGTTGCGAGATGTTGCCGATCTCGGTTTGAGCAAGGTACTTCACGGCCAGATGATAGATTTCCTGCTTGCGCGAGCCCGTGATGTCCAGACTATTCCGAGATGCCGGCACAACGGCAAACTCAGGCCGCGTCCTGAGATGCATCCCAATGCGCAAGTCCAACTCTTTGGGGGATGCATCGGTGTCGATGTAATCGACGGCGCCAGCACGGAAACACCGCACCCGCAGCGCCGGGGCCTGCGCAGGTCCAAACGCGATGATCGATGCGTCATGTTGGCGCAACACCTCGCGGCATCCCGAAATCGCGTCGACATTCGAATCGCGAACACCGACAAGCACCAGATCGGGCAGGTCGTCCGACGCGCAGCCCCTCAGGGCTTCGGTAAGACTTCGCACCACGCGAAGGCTAACGCCGCTCAAACGCACGCCATCCTTGATGCACGTTATGTGACCGATTCCGCCATCGACCATCACATAACGCTCGGATTGTGATTGCAATTGCATGGCACGTCCCCCGTTTGACACAAGCCGGACACTCTCGCCATAGAAAAGCCGATAGGTCCGTTTTTCCCTGACGGCACGCCACCACCGTTCAGGAATCAGTGGTAGGCGCGCACATGATCGATCGGGCCGAATGGCGCCTCGTGGATCGTGAGAGCATTGTCGTCAACATGGGGGAGCATGACTCTCCCTGGCGTCTCAGAATTCGGTTCTTTTTGTCTCCATCCTCCGCTGAGCAAGAGAAAGTCTGCTTACAAAACGGCGGGGCATGGGCTCGCCGCCTGCCCGGCATCCGCACGGCACCGTTCAGCCAGGCGGGGAACAAACACGTGAATCGGCATGGGACGGCCAAACAGATAGCCTTGCAGAATCGGCACTCCGCGCTCACACAGGTAATCTCGCTGCCGCGATGTCTCGACTCCCTCCGCGATGATAATCAGGCCGAGCTTCATTGCCATCTCGAGGATACTGTCGAGCACTCGCTGAGAGAGCGCCCCTCCGCCAATCTTCGCCACGAAGGTCTTGTCGATTTTTACGGCGTCCATATCGAAATCGCGAAGATAGCCAAGACTCGAATGCCCGACACCGAAATCGTCGATGGCAATCTTTATGCCTCTCGCGTGCAATGCGTCGAATATCTCCATGGTGTCGATTTCGGAGCCCAGCAGATCTCGCTCCGTAACTTCGAGCACGAGCTGCACGCGACTTTTGCCCAACACCGCCTGCAAAGCGTCGCAATCCGCGATGATCGATCGCTCACTCATGTGTCGCGCGCTCACGTTGAAACTGAGCCGGAAATTCGGCGGCAAATCCACGGAGGCCAACATTTCTCCTACGGCGCGGAACAACGCTCGCGTCATCGGCACGATTAGCCCGCTCGACTCGGCCAGCGGAATGAAACTGTCCGGCATCACCTCGCCCTCTTTCGGATGGAGCCACCGAGCGAGGATCTCCGCCCCAATCCAGCGCCCGTCGTCTGCGCAAACCAGCGGCTGAAAATAGGGCACGAACTCACCGAACTGCAATGCTCTTACCATTTCATGACGACGAGAACTTACGGCAGCTAATCCGCGCTTGACAACGCTCCCGAGAAACACGCTGAGTACCGCGAATGCGATCAGCAATCCGGCGTAATCGGAGATCACCCGTCTTGCAAGCTCCAGCCGGGGACTCTCTGCACGGACAAGCACAGGGAAACGTTTGGAACGCATAACCACCGTGCTGGCGGGGGCGTCCGAATGCACCGAAATGAGTCCATCCTTTCCGATGGACACCGCGCCCACATGAACCGTCATGTCAATTCCGTCACGCGCCATCAGCCCCAGCACATCGCGAACGTGCCGTCCGTCGATAGCGACAATCGCACCACGGCCTCGCACTGCGCTCCGATATAGGAAGAGTGTGGAGTCAGGAACGGTTCCGCTGTGCGGAAGGATTTGCAGGTGCCCGTCGACGTAATCCGAGACGTCGCGTTCGCGGCGATAGGTGCCATACAAGGAACTGCAATAGACAGCAGAGGTATCGACGAACAAATCGACCGACCTGACGAACAGCACCGAGTTGACCTGCTTGCGCAGGTCCAGCACCACGTCGTCGCAACTTTTCCCTGCCTCGTCACGCACCCGGGCGGCCGCCTCTGCGGCGTTGCCCAATATCCACTCAACGTGAACAAGGACACGATGCGCCTGCAGTTGGACTTCGTCGTCCAAAGAACGGCTCGCATGCCAATACGCGAGCCAGACCGCTGCGATCATGGGAACAACGCCAGCAGAGATGGCGAGCCAGAGGTGCCAATGCCGAGGAAACGCAGGTCTTCCCGCCACATTCGTTTGCACGTCCCCCCCTGGCATAAGCTCGATGGATGATCAGGATCTGCGACTTGTTTGCCAACACCTCCTGTCACGCAAGCCTATTGAATGTCCCCCGCTGCTATCTTTGACAAATACAAGAACGGTATTGAATTTCCGCACCGCATCGCGCCCCTGCCGAGAAAAAACGCGCCGGCGTCTGCAATCGGTTGCGGAGCCGTCCATGGGCGACGGTTCTCCGCCATGCCGTTACGAAATCGGCACGGCTGATCGACCTTCACTGCCACGTTCTCGGCAACGCAGGGGGCCACTCGCGATACTCGTCGGAGTGCTTGGCCGAGCGAAAAATCCGATACCCCTGCCCACGCACGGCGGCAAGTTGCAGCTCACCCGTTGCGCTGAGTTTCAGCTTGTTTCGTAGTCTGACAACCAGTACATCGATGCGCCGCGTTTCCCGGTCAACATTCAGGCGCCAGACATTTCGCAAGAGCGCTTCTCTCGAGACGGTTTTCTCGAAGTGGGAAAAGAGTGTCCAGGCGACATCGAACTCAAGTTCCGTCAGGACAACAGCTTGCTCCGCCACCAACACCGAACGTGAGGTGCTGCATAGATCGTAGGCACCAATATTGATGCGCGTGGGGCGCATTGTGATCGGCAGCGACCGGCGAACCAGCGCACGCAGGCGTGCCAGGAAAACCGGGGGGGCGCATGCGGCATCGACACATTCGCTGGCGCCGGCGTCAAGGGCCATCACGACCTCGTGATCCGTCATTCGAACGCCAATCACCACAAGTGGAACTGAAGGATTCCTGAGATGCACGACACTGATCCGATCGAGCGAGGTCCAGTGCGCACGCCTCAGATCTATGATGACGACGTCGGGAATCCCTTTCTCGATAGCCACCAGGGCCTTTTCGAGCACGTTAAACGTCAGGACATAATGCCCGTCTTCAACTATCGAGCGCACGAGCGTCTCGACTTTCGAGTGGTCTCCGCTTGACGGCCCCACAACTGGCGACGCGTTCGTGTCGAGAAACGCCGACGCAGTCAGTATCAATGCAAACACCGTTTGTCCTCCCGCTCATCGCACGGAACCTTACGCCAGCGCGCGAGCAAGCCCAGCCCGAATATTTCACGCCCGCCCCTCGTTGGATCTTCCGTCAGCGCGATCCGGCAAGTTCAGACGATTCGCTTTATACCTTCAGGAAATGAACGGCGCATTTGATACTTGGCTGCCAGTATTTGATTTTCTGCTTAGCCGCGCGCTCCGAACCATTGAAAAGGCCCTCCGGCTGACTGGGTGAACGGATCAAAAATCGAGATCGATTTTCCAAATATCCGTCCGCGCAATAAGACGTCAAATCACTCAAAGGGCTGTTTCTCGCCCCACTGAGCGGCAACATTTCGGGTCAATTGGGTGCGCACGCACCGAAGCATCGATACGACGACGTATCTGCTCGGCGTTCGCTATCCAGTCGATGTCGTGACACGCGCAGAGCCGCATGCGCAACCCGCTGCGGTTGACGGAAAACACATGCTGCACACCCTCTGCGGGCCGTCCGTGGTGAGCAGCGGCACCTCGCAAAACGCGCCCGCGCATTCATTCGTTTTCGAAACGATGGCGGGGCGAAGCTCGCTTGGGTCACGGGTGAGGTCGAGGTCCGATCGCGATAGCGACATCTTCCTCACCGGTGTCGGCATCGGACTCCGGAGCCTGCGCACGTCCCATGTCGGTTGGTCCCCACGGATGTCTCAATTCTCTTGATAGGGCTGTTGATTTCATGTGCAAGCGATCACTCCTTGGCGTATGCGGACTCGTTGTGGCTTCGCTGGGCTACTGCGCGCCCCTTGATGCCACCACTTCCGGACAACCGATGGAAGCCATTGTGTCGCCGGCGCAGCAACGCGTGATCGATGCGAGCATCACCGGGTTACGTTCGCCGAGCGACCGTGCGGTCGCCCGCGGGTGGCCGCGCGCGAAGCAGGTCGCCGAGTTCATCTGTCGTCAGAAAGCGCTGGCGGCCTTTGACGGCAAGCTCAAGGGGGTGGATCGCGTATTCCTCGGCACCGATGACCCCAACAGTCTCAGCCTGATTCGCAGCGACAAGTTGGTTGGCACCGGTCAGGCGCGATACGACGGAGGATGGCGCACGTTTTCGTTCGAATGTCTGATGGACCCGAAAACCGCGAAGGTCACGAAATTCCTGATTGCCATGCAAGCGGTACCGTCGGTCTGACGATGGCACTCGGAAAATCTCGGGAAGCCCGGTCTGTTGTCCGCCGCAGCGACCACCCCTCGATTTCGTCTCATTCTTGATACCAATTTGACTCATTTCACCCTCAACCCCGTTTCTCTCGAAAGCTCCCGGAGTACAGTCGAGGGACAACTGCCATAAAGAAATCCACTGAGTGGTTTGCCGCCGGTTTTTCACAAGAACAACATAAACCACCCTCTTTCATTGCCGCAAAAAGCGAATACCGGATGCTCGATGCGCGATCAATTCTCAATCACATTGAAACGAGAACCATCCTCTATGCGCCTAGAAAATCATAAGATGACGTACGTGCTCGGCGCTGCGCTCCTGAGCGTTGTCTGTGCGACGGCAACCGCTTCGGACAGCTCGCCGAATCCGAAGATCACCGATCCGCACTTCAAATTCGCGCCCGGCTATCTCCCGCAGAAAGACTTACCTAACAGTCTCGAGTTGCTCGGACCGCCGCCTGCCGACGGCAGCGCGGCACTGGCCCGAGACGAAGCAGCAAGGGAAGCGACCGTGCCGTTGCGCGGCAAAGCGCGCTCGGAGATCGCGCGTCTCGACGCCGACCTCGTGTTTCCGCAGCCGGCCAAGAACTTCTCCTGCGCAATGGGCGTCGACATCGATCAAAAGAAGACCCCTCGTCTGTATCACCTGATGGAGCGAGTACTGACCGATGCGGGGATGTCCACCTATGGCGTCAAGAACAAATACAACCGCACTCGCCCCTTCGTGGTTCACAACGAAGGCACCTGTATGCCGGAGCAGGAACCGTTGCTGCGCCATGACGGCTCATACCCGTCGGGCCACACCGCGGCCGGCTGGGCATGGGCGCTGGTCTTGACCGAAATCAGCCCTGAGCGAGCCGATACGCTGTTCAAGCGTGGCCTGGAGTTCGGTCAAAGCCGAGTCGTCTGCAATGCGCATTGGCAAAGCGACGTGGATGCGGGACGCACCATGGGCGCCGCCACGGTGGCCAAACTTCATACCAATGCGGCATTTCTTGCCGACGTGAAGGCCGCGCGCAAGGAAGTTCAGAACGCGAGAACCCAAGGTTCTGCCTCTGCACTCAACTGCGGCGCAGAAGAAGCGGCCTTGTCTGATCAGTAACCAATCGATCGGATGCCCTCGCTCGATGGTCAACGCGAGAGCACCGAAAGATGGGGCTTCGCGCCCCACTATCGGACTCGCTATCGACGTATGAGCGATCTCCGATGGCGGAATTCAGCGCAACCCGATTCCGCCGGCAATCAACAAGGAAACAAAGACGTTATGACAAGGAAGTCCCTTTGTGCGTGGCTAGGCGCGGCAGTCCTCACGCTCGCCAGCGGCATTGCCGTTGCAGAGGCGGTTATCATCGCGCCCCACGAACCGCCCGCCGCACGAGTGGAAGTCGTGCCTGCGGCTCGTGCGGGATATGTCTGGGACCCCGGCCATTGGCGCTGGGCGGCGGGTGGGTATGTCTGGGAGCCCGGGCACTGGCAACCGGTGCGAGTCGGGCATCACTGGATACCCGGCCATTGGATCCGGTTCGGTGCGAACTGGCGTTGGATCCCCGGCCACTGGAACTGAACGCCGCCAACAAGACCGAGCGGCAGCCTCAGCCGCTCTTGCCGTGCTCGTGCAAGCGCGAATGCCGGCAGCTCGAAACAAGCATCTCTTTAGCAACAACTCTAGTGTTGGAGAAGTGAATGATATTCAACCGTACCCGTAGCCTTGTTACCGCCACGCTCATTGGGGCGCTATGTGCCCCGGGCGCCTACGCGCAAAAGGCTCCCGATGGAGCAGCGCCGACGCGAGGGTTCAATACCTACATCCCGCAGGAAGTGCTGACACCCAATACGGTCCAGACCCGAATTGGCACGCTCAACTTTGCCGACGGTATTCCGACGGAAGACACGGCTAAACTGGCCTTCGATAACCTCGACTTCCTGCGCGGCGTGGAAGTGTTCCTCAATCTCATGCCTGCCGCGAGCATTGAAGCGATCCGCCGGTCAAGCGTTGCGCTCGGGGCGACCAAGAGCAACCAGGCCACGATCTACGATCAACTGGCCGACTCCAATCCGCTTCTGCTCACCGCCAACACCGACACGGTCTACGCCTTCTCCATGCTCGATCTGCAGACCGACGGCCCGACCGTGGTCGAGGTGCCGCCGGGCAGCGGTCCGGGAACCGTCAACGACGCGTTCTTCCGCTTCGTCGTCGACATGGGCGCCCCCGGTCCGGATCGCGGCAAGGGCGGCAAGTACCTGATCGTGCCCCCGGACTACACGGGCAAACTCCCCAAGGATGTGAAGGACGGTGGCGAGTACTACATCTCGCGCTCACCCTCCTATGTGAACTTCGTGGTCCTGCGCGGATTCCTGGTGGACGGCAAACCCGACGCGGCGTCGAAGATGTTCCGCGAAGGTTTCAAGGTCTACTCGCTGAGCCGCGCAAAGAACCCGCCAAAGATGGAGTTCATCAACTCCTCGAAACAAGCCCTCAACACGGTGCATGCCAACACCTTCGCGTTCTTCGAGGAACTCGATCACGTCATCCAGAAGGAACCTATCGGTTTCATCGATCCCGAACTGCGTGGACTGGTCGCCTCGATTGGCATCCGCAAGGGCAAGACATTCGCCCCCGACGAGCGGATGACGAAGATTCTCACCGATGCGGTCGCCGTCGGTAACGCCACCGCGCGTGCCATCAGCTTCCGCAGTCGCGATCCGCGCGCCGCGCTGTATCCGAATAGTGCGTGGCGATCCGGCTTTATCGGCGACGATTATCGCTGGCTGGGCGGCGACGGTCTCTCGGGCCGCGACCTCGATGCACGTACCAGCTTCTTCTACGTCGCCACGGTCAACACGCCTGCGATGGCTGCGAAACTGGTCGGCAAGGGTTCGCAGTATGCGATTGCCAGCACCGATGCGGCAGGCAAGCCTCTCGACGGCGCGAAGCACTACCGCCTCCGCATTCCCAATGGCGTGCCGGCAAAGGACTTCTGGTCGGTGGTTCTCTACGATCCGCAGACCCGCTCCGAGCTTCAGACCTCGCAACCGTTCCCCAGCAAGAACAACAAGCGTGACAAGTTGATCGCCAACGCCGACGGGTCAGTCGATCTGTACTTCGGGCCCGAGGCGCCCAAAGGCAAAGAGGCCAATTGGACGCAGACGGTGCCGGGCAAAGGCTGGTTCACGATCTTGCGACTGTACGGTCCCCTCGATGCATGGTTCGACAAGACGTGGAAGCCGGGCGAGATCGAGGAAGTGAAGTAAGCGCGAGCCAGTGAGCGGAGTCATCCGCGAAAGGATGTGAGTGACGACAGGGGCCGCCGGCTGCCGATGCAGCGAGGCGGCCCCTGTTTTTGTGCGCCTCGCCACGCGCACGCCCCCGCCTGTCCGCATCGCCGATGCCATCACCCCGAAATAAATTAGCCTGATATTCTTGCGGACGAAAGACGCGCGATCAGAGGCGCGTTTTCTGCCTTGACCGTTAAGAAAATCCATCATGACAACAACACCCGGGTCCGTTGCACAGACAACTACAGGCGTAGCCGCAGGTCTGGCAACCCTGTATTTTCTTCGCCCGGTACTCATCCCGTTCTTTCTCGCCATACTCCTGCGAATTCTGATTTCGGGCATCGTCTCCGTGGTCGTGCGCCTCCTTCCGCGAGCGCCCAAATGGCTGATCCTGGTGGCTACCGCAGCGATTGTGGGGTTCACCGCCTATAGCATCTTCATCATCACGCTCCAGGGCATCAGCGATCTCATCCAGCAGTCCCCCGACCTCCCCGCTCAACTCGACCGCCTCATTCGGTCTGCCGCCGTGGGCTTCGGGCGGAAATTCGATCTCGCAACCGTTATCGGGTTGATCGATCTCCCCAAACTCGAGCACAGCCTTGCCGCCTGGGTGGGAAACGCCGTGTCGATGGCATTTCTTACCTTGATGTTTCTCGTGTTCATGCTGCTTGGGGCAATGACGAACACCGAGCCGAAAATACTGCGGATCACGACGAGCGAGGCCAGAGCGAATTCGCAGCGCATCGTTCTCAACAAGATCGTGCATGGCGTACAGGCTTATCTGATCTCTCAGACGGCCATCAACCTGGCGATTGCCGTCATCTCCGCGCTGGTCTTCCGGATTGCCGAACTGCCCAATACCGCATTCTGGGCAGTCACAGTGTTTTTTCTCGCGTTCATGCCCGTCGTGGGACCGTTCGTAGCGAGCGTTGTGCCCGCACTATTTGCCGCGCTCCATAGCGATTCGATTACCGTGCCGCTCGGGGTGTTTGTCCTCACCCTTTCCATTTTCCAAATTGCCCACAATCTCGTGCTCCCCAAGCTCCAGGCGAAAAGCACGAACACGGACCCATTGGTCGGACTGTTCGCACTGGGGATCTGGACGCTGGTGTGGGGGGTACCCGGCGCCATTCTTTCGACGCCACTGACCGTCCTCGTGATGGTCATCGCCGCGCAGTTTGAAAGCTCAAGATGGCTGGCGATTCTCATATCGCACGACGGCGCCCCCGATGCCGTGCTTCCGCCGTCCCCCGCCAAAAAGTGAACGCCCGGCGAGCCGATCGGACTGCCATGCGCCGGGCAAAAAAAAACCGCCCCTGAAAGAGGCGGCGTAGGCTCCCTACCACCTGGGGGCCGGTAGGGAGAAGTGCGGTCGAGGTAAACCGCAGGGGAGAACTACCCGCCAGCCTCAATCCATTCGAATCGAGTTGCGCAGTAGTCAGAGACAAGGGTAATGGGGGCATCTCCCCGGCACAAGACAGATCGCCCCGCGTCTGGCAACTCGCACCGGAACTCAATGGCGAGAACAGATAATTCAAAGCCCCCTCGTGAGGCCCATAGACGATGGCCGTATCCCGCGACAATCCGCCGGGGCTGAACACGGCATCGAAGTCCTGCTCGGCAAATGAGGTCAAGTCACGGCGACCGTCGGACGACGAACGCTCGCCTCGCCCAACTCTTATATAAGATATAAGACGTTTGACGAGACGCGGCGTCGAGACTAAAATCACGATCAAAGTAGCGCCCGGTATAGCCTTGGAGGCCTGAACAGCCTTCCCCCGAAACGCAACACAGCAGGTCTCCCCATGCTTGAAAACTATCGTGCTCACGTGGCCGCACGCGCCGCGCTTGGTATTCCTCCCCTGCCGCTGACGGCACAGCAGACCGCCGAACTGGTCGAGTTGCTGACGAACCCGCCGGCTGGCGAAGCGCAGACCCTGCTCGACTTGATCACCCATCGCGTGCCCGCCGGCGTGGACGAAGCCGCTCGCGTGAAGGCAGGCTTCCTTGCCGCAGTTGCCAAGGGCGAGACCCGCTGCGCGCTGATCTCGCGTGCCCGTGCGACTGAACTGCTCGGCACGATGCTGGGCGGCTACAACATCCAGCCGCTGATCGAACTGCTGCCGGACGCCGAAGTCGGCACCGTCGCCGCCGACGCCCTCAAGAAAACCCTGCTGATGTTCGATCAGTTCCATGACGTCAAGGAACTGGCCGACAAGGGCAATGCCAATGCGCGCGCCGTGCTCCAGAGCTGGGCCGACGCCGAATGGTTCACGAGCCGTCCGGAAGTGCCGCAAAGCCTGACCATTACCGTGTTCAAGGTAACGGGCGAGACCAACACCGACGACCTGTCGCCGGCCCCGGACGCCACCACCCGCCCGGACATTCCGATGCACGCGCTGGCGATGCTCAAGAACGCACGCCCCGGCATTACCCCGGAAGAAGACGGCAAGCGCGGCCCGGTCAAGTTCATTGAATCGCTCAAGGAAAAAGGTCATCTGGTCGCCTATGTGGGTGACGTGGTCGGCACCGGCTCCTCGCGCAAGTCGGCCACCAACTCGGTGCTGTGGTTCACGGGCGAAGACATCCCCTTCATCCCGAACAAGCGCTTCGGTGGCGTGTGCCTGGGCAGCAAGATCGCCCCGATCTTCTACAACACAATGGAAGACGCTGGCGCCCTGCCGATCGAACTCGACGTGTCGAAGATGGAAATGGGCGACGTGGTCGAACTGCGCCCGTACGAAGGCAAGGCGCTGAAGAACGGCGAAGTCATCGCCGAGTTCCAGGTCAAGTCCGACGTGCTGTTCGACGAAGTGCGCGCCGGTGGCCGTATTCCCCTCATCATCGGTCGCGGCCTGACCGCCAAGGCTCGCGAAGCCCTTGGTCTGCCCGCGTCGACCCTGTTCCGCCTGCCGCAGCAGCCGGCCGACAGCGGCCGCGGCTTCTCGCTGGCGCAGAAGATGGTTGGCCGCGCCTGCGGTCTGCCCGAAGGTCAGGGCATTCGTCCGGGCACGTACTGCGAACCGAAGATGACCTCGGTCGGCTCGCAAGACACCACCGGCCCGATGACCCGCGACGAACTCAAGGATCTGGCCTGCCTCGGCTTTTCGGCCGATCTCGTCATGCAGTCGTTCTGCCACACCGCCGCTTATCCGAAGCCGGTGGACGTGAAGACGCACCAGACCCTGCCGAACTTCATCAGCACGCGTGGCGGCATCGCACTGCGTCCGGGCGACGGTGTGATCCACTCGTGGCTGAACCGCATGCTGCTGCCCGACACGGTGGGCACCGGCGGTGACTCGCACACGCGTTTCCCGATCGGCATCAGCTTCCCGGCAGGCTCGGGTCTGGTCGCCTTCGCGGCCGCCACCGGCACGATGCCGCTGGACATGCCGGAGTCGGTGCTGGTCCGCTTCAAAGGCAAGATGCAGCCCGGCGTCACGCTGCGCGATCTCGTCAATGCGATCCCGCTGTACGCCATCAAGCAAGGCATGCTGACCGTTGCCAAACAAGGCAAGAAGAATATCTTCTCGGGCCGCATCCTCGAAATCGAAGGCCTGCCCGACCTGAAGGTCGAGCAAGCGTTCGAACTCTCGGACGCCTCCGCCGAGCGCTCGGCCGCCGGTTGCACGGTGCATCTGAACAAAGAACCGATCATCGAGTACCTCAACAGCAACGTCACGCTGCTGAAGTGGATGATCGCGCAAGGTTATCAAGACCCGCGCAGCCTGCAACGCCGTATCGCGGCGATGGAACAATGGCTGGCCGATCCGAAGCTGCTCTCGCCGGATGCCGATGCGGAATACGCCGCGGTCATCGAGATCGATCTGGCCGACATCCACGAGCCGATCGTGGCCTGCCCGAACGATCCGGACGACGTGAAAACCCTGTCGGATGTGGCCGGTGCGAAGATCGACGAAGTGTTCATCGGCTCGTGCATGACCAACATCGGTCACTTCCGCGCGGCGTCCAAGCTGCTCGAAGGCAAGCGCGACATTCCGGTCAAGCTGTGGGTTGCCCCGCCGACCAAGATGGATCAGAAGCAATTGACGGAAGAAGGTCACTACGGTGTCTTCGGCACGGCGGGTGCCCGTACAGAAATGCCGGGCTGCTCGCTGTGCATGGGTAACCAGGCACAAGTGCGCGAAGGCGCGACGGTCATGTCGACGTCCACCCGCAACTTCCCGAACCGTCTCGGCAAGAACACGAACGTGTACCTTGGCTCGGCCGAACTCGCCGCGATTTGCTCGCGTCTGGGCAAGATTCCGAGCAAGGAAGAGTACATGGCCGACATGGGTGTACTCGCCACCAACGGCGACAAGATCTACAAGTACATGAACTTCGACCAGATCGAAGACTTCAAGGAAGTCGCCGACACGGTGCAGATGTAAGTGTGAAGCTGGGTGACGGCGCGGGACTTGCGCCGTCACACCGTCGCATCACGATCAAATGGCGTCCGGAGCGTTCCGCTCTCGACGCCATTTTTTTATGGATGCGATGACTGCGCGCGCCCGCCGATGGCGTGCCAGGCAGATCATTAGGTGTATTAAACATCCGCAGAAAAATGCCGTTATCTCTCAGGCGGTTCGGCATCAATGCCGGCCCGTAGCAATCCCCATATCTCCTGCGACCGGGATCTCGTGCATCCCCGCCGCAGGAGATATGGGGCCGTCGTCTTTTATGAAATGCGGAAGAAATGAATCTGAGATTACGATATGGTGTCGCTGCGGCACTGCTCTGCGTCCTTCTGGCGGGTTGCGAGGACTCCGAAATCGGTCAGGTGAAAGCCGCCAACGACCCCGTCGACACGACGCACACTTACGGCTCGGCGTTGTCCGAACGTGCCGCCTGCAAAAGCATTAGTTGGAAAACGTTCAAAGACAGCAGCAATCGCACGGCGGTTGAATATCGCTGCGAGTTGAACGACGCCGTCGCCGAGTTGAACAAGGTTCGCGATGCGCAGATTGACGAGATCAACGGCTATCTCAAAGCCAGCAACGACAATCTCGGGAAAGCCATTGAAGGCGCGGCAGGCGATGCGGCTCGCTATACGAAGCTCCTCGAAGAGAAAAAGGCCGAATTGCGGCAAATCGACGAAAAGAGTCAGGCCCAGATGGCCGGCATGGATGGCCCTTCGGCGCTGAAGGCGAAGCAGGTGTGGGATGCCTCAAGGGCTTACGCCGTGTCTGAAGTCGAGCGCTATCAGGCAGAACTCGACAAGGCCAATTCCGGTACAAATACCGCGTCGCTGGAAGGATCGAGGCAAAGCTATCAGCAGCGATATGCCAACGACATCGCCAATCTCCACCGACAATATGACGGTGTGAAATCCGTCACGGAAGTCATCCAGTGGGCCGTGAAGGACAAGGAGGTCATTCCGACCTATTTCGGCTTTGAGATCGACTCTGAGCTGGGAAAGAAGACTACCGATAAGTCTGCGCAGTTCCGTGGCTTTCTTCAGCAGATTGGCCAGCACCGCGGGCAGGATTACGTTACTTTTGTAGCACCGACAGTCCTCACAGGGATTTCGGCGACGACCAATAAATAAGTGGCGCCTCGCAAACGCGGGTTGGCGCCAAATACAATCAAAACGATTGTGGTACGGCGGGACTGGTGGCAATTCGACTCCGGCACCGCCCACCCGCGGCCATAGACCTTTCCAATACGATGATCAAAGAGAACATGTGCGCACTTGCCTTCGTCGCGCTAGGCCTGCTGAGCCAAGCCTCGAAGGCGACGGCTTTCGAGGCTTGGGGCTTCGTTGGCGGCAACAAGAAGGAGGACATATTGCGCGAAGCCAAAGCTCGCGGCGACACGCTCGACGAGAAGCCTGGAGGCGTGTTCATTCATCGGCGTGCCCCCAATACGGGCGCGCTGGACACTTACCATTTGGTGTTCTGTACCACAGGTCTTTCGCTGGTCTCGAAGTCCCTCACTTTTACAGCCGCAAATTACGCAAACGAGCAATACGCTCTGGTAAAACAGTACGGAAGTCCCACAGTGACCGCGACGGATCAGTCCATCACGAATCCAGCAGGGACATGGGAATGGAGGGAAATCAAAAGCATCTGGCAGGGCCAGGCGGAGGAAATCCGGATGATTCTCACGGTACCGACGGGCGACTCTGCCAAACTCGGGCTAGTGCCGGGCATGAGTATCGTTCATAGCAATGAATCCGGATGCAAGCCTCACGAACTTTCGCGCAGTGAATAAGTGATTGGCCGCACCTGGGCTGATCTACCTTTCGAATCGGCTATCCGCCATCGATTGGTTTCTTATCCATCCGAATCTTTTTGCCCTCATCGGCCTGTTGACCGCTTGCGGGGCGATGGCGCCAATCCCATATCACCGTGCTGCGACCTATTACGACCGCAGCACGTTCGTTGATGCTACTTGTGCACAACGGACGGCAAATCAATCGTAAGCCCGCGCGTCCTCGACCAGTTTCCCATCGGTCGGCAGTGTCCCGGCGGCGACAAAATCGACCTCGCCGCGCAACCGGGTCACATCCCGGAGTGTTTCCTGCACGCGCGCAGCCAGCCCTTCGGGCGGTGCGGCGTTCGTCTCGCAAATCAGCCGCATCCGATCGTCGCCAATCCGCCCTTCCACTCGCAGCCGCAGGCGAACCAACTCCGGATACCGCTTGCCGATCTCGCCGATCTGCCCTGGGTGCACAAACATACCGCGCACCTTGACCGTCTGATCGGCGCGGCCGAGCCAGCCTTTGAGCCGCATATTGGTGCGCCCGCACGGGCTGATTCCCGCCTCTACCGCCGACAGATCCCCCGTCGCGAAACGAATCAACGGATAGTCCGGATTGAAGTTCGTCACCACGACCTCACCGATCTCACCGTCCGGCACCGGTTTCGTGCCACCCGGCTCCACCAGCTCCACCAGCACGTTCTCGTCGACGATCAATCCCGCCTGTGCGTCGCTCTCGAACGCGATCAATCCCAGATCGGCCGTGCCATACAATTGCCGTGCCGTAATGCCGCGCGTCTTGAACCAATCGCGTAACGATGGCGGTAATGCCTCGCCCGAGAGCGTCGCCCGACGAATGCAGCCGATATCCGCTCCGGCCGCCTCGCTCTTCTCGATCAATATCTTCAGAAACGACGGCGTCCCGGCATACGCCACGGGTTGCAGATGACGAATCGCGGCAAGCTGCATCTCCGTCTGCCCGACCCCGGCCGGAAATACGCAGCATCCCAGCCGGGCAGCGCCCGTCTCGATCATCATCCCGGCCGGCGTGAAGTGATACGAGTACGTGTTATAGACCAGATCGCCCGCGCGCAAGCCCGCGGCAAACATGGCACGCGCAAAGCGCCACCAGTCACTGCCGCGGCCGTCCGGCTCGTAGATCGGACCGGGCGACTGGTACACGTGCGCCAGACCGCCCAGGGGCGTTGCGTTCATCCCGCCGAACGGAGGGCGGCGCACCTGATACGCCGACAGATCCGACTTGCGCGTCACAGGCAGGCCGGCCAGTGCATCGCGCGAGCCGATGTCCTTCGCATCGACGTTGCCCAGCACCTGCGTGAAATACGGCGCGTGCGTCTGCGCATGCGACACGTGCGCCGGCAACGCCGCCAGCAGTGCCTTCTCGCGAACCTCCGGCGCACGGGTTTCCAGCGTGTCGAAGTAATCGTTCATATTGACGGAAATACGTTGAGGATTAACAGTCAGCCACTCATTCGATCTCGCAAACACGCAAGCGCGCAATTGCTCAGGCGATCCAGCGCTTGCGCCGTCGATAGCTCTTGACGTTTCGGAAGCTCCCGGCGCTACTGGCGCCGTCCTTGGCAATTCCCAGGTAGAACTCCTTGACGTCCTCGTTATCGCGCAGCGACGCCGCATCGCCATCCATCACCACCCGGCCGTTTTCGAGGATGTAGCCATAGTCCGCGTAACGCAGCGCCGCCATCGTGTTCTGTTCGGCCAGCAGGAAGCTGACGTTCTCGCGCTGGTTCAGGTCGCGCACGATGGCAAAGATCTCTTCCACGATCTGCGGCGCGAGCCCCATCGACGGCTCGTCGAGCAATATCATCGACGGCTGCGCCATCATGGCGCGCCCGATCGCGCACATCTGCTGTTCGCCGCCCGACGTGTAACCCGCTTGCGATTTGCGGCGCGTCTTCAGGCGCGGGAAGTAGGCATAGATGCGTTCCAGCGCATGCTGCTGGGCACTGCGCGACGCATGCCGCACATAACCGCCCGTCAGCAAATTCTCTTCAATGGTCAAATGCCCGAAGCAGTGACGGCCTTCCATCACCTGAATCACCCCGCGCTTGACCAGACCGTTCGGCGTGAGCTTCTCGACCCGCTCGCCGCGATAGTCGATCGTGCCCTTCGTGACCTCGCCGCGCTCGGCGTGAAGCAGGTTCGAAATCGCCTTGAGCGTCGTACTCTTGCCCGCCCCGTTGGCCCCGAGCAACGCCACGATCTTGCCCTCCGGTACGATCAGCGACACCCCCTTGAGCACGAGAATGACGTGGTCGTAAATGACTTCGATATTGTTGACGCGCAAACTCGCTTCCATGCATAACTCCGGAATCGATGCTGCCGGGTTCATCCACCGGCCATGGTTCGTCAGCCTTCGCCCACGTGGCGCGCTGCCACGCGGGCGAAGGCGTCGATTACATCTTGTAGCAGGCGGGCGTCATCCCCTTCTCTTTGGCGTACTGCTTGGCCGAGGCCTCGAAAAGCGGGTGAATCAGACGCCGGTTACCCTCGATCCAGTCCGACACGAGCACCCACTTGGCGCCGTCCCATTGCTGGATGCGCACCTTGCCCGATCCCTCGTGATCCTCGCAACTCGTCTTGATGTCGGGCAGCAGGCCGGTCGCGCCCAGCGCCTTGAGCCGGGCGGCGTCGATATTCAGGTTCTCGAGCGCCCAGCGCACCTGCACCGGCGTCATGACCTTGCCCTTACCGAACTTGTTCTGCGCCGTGTTGAGCGCCTCGACCGTCGCCACCGCCGCCGAAACACCACGGTTGTACAGCACCGAGCCGACCTTCGACGGGTCTTGCATGTTGCCCTTGCCCGCGCCGTAGACCACCTTCTCGATGTCGGCGATGACTGGCACCTGCTTGCCTGCCACGTTCCATGTCGCGCTCATGTATCCCTTGGCCGCCGGGCCCGCCGGAATCGTGTCTTCTTCGGAGCCGGCCCACCAGCTACCGACGATCTTCTCGCGCGGATAGCCGACCTTTTGCGCGGCCTTGAGCGCCGTCTGGTTCATCACGCCCCAGCCCCAGAACACCACGTAGTCGGGATTCTCCTGACGAATACGCAGCCATTGCGCACCCTGTTCGTTACCTGGGTGCGCGACCGGAATCTCGATGAGGTTGAACTTGTTGATCTTCGACTCCGCCTGCATCGCGACGATCGGCTCCTTGCCATAGGCCGAGTCGTGATACAGAAAGACGATCTTCTTGCCGTTGAGCGACCCGCCGTTCTTGCTCGCGAGGAACTTGATGATGGCCGACGCCTGCATCTGATACGTCGTCACCAGCGGGAATGCCCAAGGAAACACCGTGCCATCCACGGCATCGGTGCGGCCATAGCCCATCATCACCAGCGGCACCTGATCGGTTGCCGTCTTGTCGATCAGCGCGTAGGAAATCCCCGTCGCCATCACGTGATACGCCGTGCCCTTGGTGACCGGGTTCTTGCCCTTGAGACGTTCATAGCACTCCACGCCCTTGGCGTTGTTGTACTCGGTCTCGCACTCCTCCCACGTCAGCTTGACGCCGTTGACGCCACCATTCTTCAGATTCACGTATTGCAGATAGTCGATGAAACCGCCGTAGAACGATTGCCCGTTCGCGCCATACGGCCCGACCCGATAGTCGGCAAGGGCGATGAACTGGTCGTTCGATTGCGCGAACGATGCGCCCACGCTCCCCATGCCGAGCACGAGCGCCGTACCCAACGAGACCGCCAAGTTTTTCGTGTTCATGCTGTGTCTCCATCTGTGGTTTTATTCATGGCAAAACGTGTCTGGCAGCGCGCAACTCCCGGTGCACGAGCCAGCCGAATCTCAATGCGGGAAGGGCCAGATGCGCAGCTTCTCCTTAGCAATCTGCCAAAGCCGCGCCAGCCCGTGCGGTTCGACAATCAGGAAAAAGATGATGAGACCGCCAAAGACCATCAACTGGATATGCGAGACGGTGGCGTTGGTGAACGGCAAATGCAGGAACGTGGCGATCGCGGGTAACGTGCTGTCGAGCAGAATCGGCAGCAGCAGAATGAAGGCCGCCCCCAGAAAGCTGCCGAGAATGCTGCCGACACCGCCGATGATGATCATGAACAGGATACGAAAGGACAGATCGAGCGAAAAGCCATCCGGTTCGACCGAACCAAGGTAGCAGTAGGCGTAGAGCGCGCCGGCCACGCCGCAATAGAACGAACTCACCGCGAAGGCCAGCAGTTTGACGCGCATTAGCGGAATGCCGATGACTTCGGCAGCAACGTCCATGTCGCGCACCGCCATCCAGGCGCGGCCGATGTGGGAGCGCACCAGATTCTTCGCCACAAGCGCCATGACGGTCACGACACCCAGCACGAACAGGTATTTGCGCACCGGCGTGTCGACGTCCACGCCAAGAATGGAGATCTTCTGCGCGGTAATCACGCCCGACGAACTATTGTTCGAGAGCCACGGAAACTTCGTCAGCACCCACAGCACGAAGAACTGCGCCGCGAGCGTGGCGACCGCCAGATAGAAGCCCTTGATGCGCAAGGACGGCAGACCGAACGCAATGCCGACGAGTGCCGCGCAAACACCCCCGAGGGCGAACGACGCAAGAATCGGCATGCCTTCGATGCGCAATTGAAAGTTATACGACGCGTACGCGCCGACTGCCATGAACGCTGCCGTGCCCAGCGACAGTTGCCCGGCGTAGCCCGTCAGAAGATTGAGCCCCAGCGCGGCGAGCGAGAACACGAGAAAGGGCACCAGAATCGCCGTCAGCCAATATTCGGTGGCAATCCACGGCAGCACGCCGAACGCAATGGCGAGCACGGTGCACACGGCAACCCGGTCCTGCCGGATCGGGAAAATCTGACTGTCGGCTTCGTAAGATGTCTTGAACTGCCCAGCTTCGCGATAGAACATGTATGGCCTCTGCGATGAATGCGTGCGCGTACGTCCCGAGTGGAATACCGGCGGCTCAGACCCGATCGATGTGCCGCTCGCCGAACAACCCTTCTGGGCGAACCAGCAGGAACAGCAATGCGAAGACGTACGGGAACCAGCCCTCGATGCCCCCGAAATTCCCGCCAAACTGGCTTTGCAGCAATTGCGGCACGTAGATCTCCGCGAGCTTTTCCGCCGCGCCGATAATCAACCCGCCGACAATCGCGCCGGGGATCGACGTGAAGCCGCCCAGGATCAACACGGGCAGCGCCTTGAGCGCGGTCATCGTCAGGGCAAACTGAACGCCGTTGCGCGAGCCCCAGAGCATGCCGGCCACCAGCGCGACGAACCCCGAGACGCTCCACACCACCACCCAGATCCGCTGCAACGGAATACCCAGCGAGAGCGCTGCCTGATGATCGTCGGCCACCGCGCGCAGCGCGCGGCCAATGCTCGTCACCTTGAAGAACAGCGCGAGCAGCGCCACCAGCACGGCCGCGATGCCCGCCGCAGCCAGATCGAAGCTGCTGACGAGTACCCCCGTCGAATCCATGATCGATGCGATCGGCTCATCGACAATGCCCAGCGACAGCGGGCGCACCTCGTTGCCCCACAACAGTGGCGCCAGTCCCTCGAGGAAGAACGACAGGCCGATGGTCGCCATGAACAACGTGATGGGTGACTGGTTCACCAGCTTTCGCAGCACGAAACGCTCCGTGGCGGCCCCGACCAGCACCATGACGCCGAACGCGCCGATGGCGGCCAGCCACAGTGGCAAGCCGCGCTCCATCAAGCCGACCACCGAGAGCGCCGCGAAATACACCATCGCGCCCTGCGCGAAGTTGAATACGCCGGATGCCTTGAAGATCAGCACGAAACCGAGCGCAACGAGCGAATACATCACCCCCGAGAGCAACCCGCCGATCAGGATTTCCAGAAAGAACTGCATCGATGTCTCCAAGTTGCCATCGCGTCGCCGAGCGACGGTTACCCTCTACCTGTCATGCCGCAGCGGGCATGCCCTGTGCGGCGCCCAGATAGGCACGAATGACCTCCGGATCGTCTCTGACCTCGGCAGGCGTGCCGTCGCCGATCTTCTTGCCGTAATCGAGCACCACGACCCGGTCGGAGATATCCATCACCACGCCCATGTCGTGCTCGATCAGCACGATCGTCGTGCCGAACTCTTCGTTGACTTCCAGAATGAAGCGGCACATGTCGCGCTTCTCTTCGAGGTTCATACCGGCCATCGGCTCGTCCAGCAGCAACAGCTCCGGCTCGGCTGCAAGCGCGCGCGCCAGCTCGACGCGTTTTTGCAGGCCATACGGCAGTCGTCCGACCGGTGTCTTGCGGATGTGTTGAATTTCGAGGAAGTCGATGATCTCCTCGACCTTGGCGCGATTGGCCATTTCCTCCCGGCGCGCACGCCCCCACCAGATCGCGCTGGCAAGCAGCCCCGAGCGCATCCGGGTGTTGCGTCCCGTCATAATGTTGTCGAGCACCGTCATGCCCTTGAACAGCGCGATGTTCTGGAACGTGCGCGCCACGCCCTGACGCGCGGCCGACGTCGGATGCATGCGCTGCCGCACCTGTCCCCGGAAAACGATCGTGCCTTGCTGCGGGTGGTAAACGCCATTGATCACGTTGAGCATCGAACTCTTGCCCGCACCGTTCGGGCCGATGATCGCGCGGACCTCGTGCTCCCGAACGTTGAACGAGATGTCCGTCAACGCCTTCACACCACCAAACGACAGACTGATGTGCTGCAAATCGAGCAAGATGTCGCCGGTTTTGCGGTTGTCGTTCATGCCTTCTCCTGCGAAGTGCCTGGCAGCGCCTGGCTGAGTTCCGATGAGGGCCGTTGCGAACGTCAGGCGGCGCAGCGCAATTTCACAGGCGCAGGGTCGTCGACGGGCGAGCGGGCACCGACCACGCGCGCGGGATGTATCGTGAGCGTGGCGCTCACGCTGCCCTCGCGCCCATCCTCGAACTTCACGCGCGTCTCGATGAACTGTGTCGACTTGCCCGAATAGAACGCATCGACCAGCACGTCGTACTTCTGCGCGATGAACGCGCGACGCACCTTGCGCGTGCGCGTGAGTTCGTCGTCGTCCGGGTCCAGTTCCTTATGCAGGATCACGAAGCGCCGAATCTGCGCCGCCAAGAATGCCGGCTCTTTGGCGAGATCCGCATTCACGGCGTCCACACACCCCAGAATCAGTTCGGCAACACGTGAATGGGTGGCGAGGTCGACATACCCTGCATAGGCAAGGCTTTGCCTCTCCGCCCAATTGCCCACGGCATCCATGTCGATGTTGATGAACGCGCACACGCCGTCACGACCGTCGCCAAACGCAACCGCCTCCTTGATGTACGCGAAGAACTTGAGCTTGTTCTCGATGTACTTCGGCGCAAACAGCGACCCGCAAGCGAGTTTGCCCACATCCTTGGCACGATCGATGATGCGCAGATGACCGTCCGCGTCGATGATGCCGGCGTCGCCCGTGCGGAAGTATCCGGCCTCGTCGAGGGCTTCGCGCGTGGCGTCGGGCCGCTTGTAGTACTCCTTGAGCAATCCCACACCGCGCACCAGCACTTCCCCGTTATCGGCGATCTTGATTTCCATGCCCGGCGCTACCGGCCCCACGCTGTCGAATCGCACCTGACGGTCCGGTTGCAGACAAACGTACGCACACGTCTCCGTCTGCCCGTAGAACTGTTTCAGGTTGATGCCGATTGCGCGATAGAAGCGGAACAGATCCGGGCCGATGGCCTCCCCGGCGGTATAGGCCGTGCGAATCCGGCTCATGCCGAGCGTGTTGCGCAGCGGCCCGTACACGCAAAGATTGCCCAGCGCATATTGCAGCCTGTCGAGCAGCGGCACCGGACGCCGGTCGAGCACCGCCGCACCGCACCGGTTCGCCACGTCCATGAAATGCGCGAACATCTTTCGCTTGAAACGATTCGCGTCTTCCATGCGGATCATCACTTGCGTGAGCACGTTTTCATAGACGCGCGGCGGCGCAAAGTAGTAAGTCGGCCCGATCTCGCGCATGTCCGTAGCGACCGTCTCTGGTGATTCGGGGCAATTGACGGTGAAGCCCGCGACCAAAGCCTGTGCGTAGGAAAACAGGTGATCGCCGACCCATGCCATGGGCAGGTACGACAGCACCTCGTCGCCGGGGGCGAGTCTATCGAAAGCACTGCCGTGAAACGCGGCGCCGATCAGACCGGCGTGCGAATGGCAAACGCCCTTGGGCTTCCCCGTCGTACCCGACGTGTAGAGAATCGTCGCCGTGTCGTCCGGATCGACGCTCGCTACCGCATCGTCAAAGTAGCGCGGATGTCTGGCGTTGAAGTCGCGGCCCTGCTCCACTGCGGCGGCATACGACTGCAAACCTGCGGCGTCGTAGTTACGCAGCCCTCTCGGGTCTTCGTAGATGATGTGCGACAAGCGCGTCACGTGCTCACGCAGCTCGAGCAGCTTGTCGACTTGCTCCTGGTCTTCGACGATGGCGAAATCGATTTCGGCGTCTTCGAGCACGTGGATCATTTCGGCCGCAACGGCGTCTTGATACAACGGTACGGCCACGCCACCCAGCGCTTGTGCCGCCGTCATCGCCCAATACAGGCGCACGCGATTATTGCCGACGATGGCGAGGTTGTCGCCCCGCTTGAATCCGGCTGCCGCCAGCGCGCAAGCCAGCATCCGGACTTCATGCGCGGCCTCCTGCCAGCTCCAGCTTTGCCAGATTCCCAGATCTTTTTCCCGATACGCCGTGCGGGCGCCGTGCGTCGCGGCATGGGCCAGCAATAAACGCGGGAAAGTGGTCCGCTCCTGCATGCCTGTCTCCTGTGTCTCGCCACGATTCGACGGTTGTCGAGGGGGAGTGGCGTGGCTCGGTCGGCGCGCGTGCGTGTGGCACGCTCTCTAGTTTTCTATTGCGAGTTGCGTCTCTGAACGACGCTTTTATTCGGTGACCTGCTTGAGTCTGCGAAAGTCTGCAATACGGAGCGACAACGGCTATGCCCGGCAGTCGGCAGCTTCTATACTTGTGCTTCGGCGTCGTGTACGAACCGCCATGAATGCTTGTCTCGGCGCTACCAGGCAAGGCGAAGATACCTCATGGCTCACGGCGGATTTGTCACCCGGATGACAATCAAGGGAAAATCCCTATATGTCGCTCGAAACCCTGTTGCAGCGCAGCGTATGGGCGCAAGGACTGACGCCAGCGCAGCGCGAACGCGTGGTGGCGGAAATTCAGGTGCGGCCTGTCGAGAACGGCGGCTACGTGTGCCGCAAGGGCGACCCCACGCACGCCTGGTTCGGTGTCATCGAAGGTTTGGTGAAAATTGCGACGGCGTCGGCCAGCGGAAAGTCCGTGACGTTTACGGGCGTACCTGCGGGCGCATGGTTCGGCGAAGGGTCGGTACTCAAGCGCGAGATCCGGAAGTACGATGTGATGGCGCTGCGCGACTCGGTCGTCGCTCACATGCCGATTGCCACGTTCGACTGGTTGCTCGATACCAGCATTCCGTTCAACCGCTTTCTGACACTTCAACTCAATGAACGTCTCGGTCAGTTCATTGCGGCCGTCGAGCACGAACGCTTGCTCGACACCGATGCCCGCGTCGCGCGTTCGCTCTCGTCGATGTTCAATCCGACCCTGTACCCATCCGACGACAACACCGTGCAGATTTCGCAGGAAGAACTGAGTTATCTCGCCGGGGTGTCGCGTCAGCGCGTCAACCTCGCGCTCAAGGTGTTGGAGCAAGCCGGACTGGTGAAGGTGGACTATGGCGTGCTGACGATTCTCGATCTGGAGGGGTTGCGCGAATTCGGGATGTAGATACGGCGGCGGCTGAGCACGCCAGCGTGCCGCTCACGACCGTCACGCTGCCGAGCCCCGCGTCACTACCGCAGCACGGCCCCTGCTAACCCGCTGTCGGCACGCGCAATGACGACACAGTCCTTTCCCGAACGTTTGGCCGAGTAGAGCGCGCCGTCGGCCAGTGCCAGCCACGCGGTGGGCGAGACGAGATCCCCGTCGAAATTGGCGACGCCAACGCTCAGGGTAACGCTGCCCGACGTGTCGAGACCCCGGGTGGCCCCGGCAAACACCGCACACACCCGCTCCAGCTTCTTGCGAGCCTTCTCGGCCGCTTGCCCGTCGAACAGAACGCAGAACTCGTCGCCGCCGTAACGGCCGATCACGTCGTGACGGCCCAATTCTCTCGACAACACGTCGGAGAGAATTCGAATCAGCGAATCGCCCTGGAGATGCCCATGGAGATCGTTGATCTCCTTGAACCCGTCGATATCGATCAGCGCAATGCTTGCCGTCCCCGACCTGCCGGTCCGTTTGTCGGCATAGCAGTTCGTCAACGCCCGCATCCACGATCGGCGATTGAGCAGCGACGTCAGATCGTCCTGATCGCTGATCCGGCGCAATGCGCGCTCACTTTTCGAGAGACGTTTCGCCAGCCGAAAGCTGGCCAGCCCGACGAGCGTCGGATAGATCAGCAGCAGCGGCAAGCTCGCCAGCAACTCCGGGAATTCGATCTCGGTCCTGAACACGAAACCGAGGAAGATGCCGGCGAGTACACCGCCGGCCATCATGCTCAGAATGCCATCGCGCAGCAGCCGGTAGCCGCCTGCCGATGCATTGTGCATCAGCAACACCGAGATCAGAACGGCCGACGGTACGCCGCTGAAGTGCATCGCCACGACCCAGCCCCCGCCGAACGCGGAATCGCACAACAGGTTGCGACGCTCTGCCACGACCGGATCGACCGCCGACATGGCGAGGGCATGGGCAAAGGCCGGCCAGAGGAAGGCGTTGAGGGCCCACACGCCATAGGCGAGGTGCGACGCCCCCGTCGATTGAAACACCGTGAAAACAGCGATGGCGCTCAGCGCGCAGCCCAGACTGCGCAGGCCCAGCACGCGACGCGAGAAGTCTCGTCCCCTTTGCGATTCGGCGCGCGTGGCCTGGTCTGTCGATTGGTCCGTCATTTCATCAACGTCTGAGGCGTCATCGGTTTAGGAAAGTGGCATCGCCTGGCGGCCTGCGCATTATGCCTGCACTGCGTTCTTTCGAACCCCGCGCAACGCCAACCAACGAGCGCATTAAATTCACCAATGCGTTTACCTGAGTATCACGAAATCCGGGGCGCACGCCTCATGAAAAGGGCCCGCAGACAACTGCGGGCCCAACGTGCAAACGACGCTCGGTGTTGCCGATTACTTTGCGGCGGCAATCACGGCAATCTCGACGAGCAGGTCGGCAGCCGCCAGACGCGACTCGACGGTGGCACGCGTGGGCGTATTGCCCGGGCTCGTCCAGGCGTCCCACACGGCGTTCATGCCGGCGAAATCGGACTCGATGTCCTTGAGCCAGACCTGTGCCGACAGCAGGCGCGACTTATCGATACCGGCGTCTTTCAGATACCCGTCGATCTTCGCGAGCACCTGCTGCGTCTGCCCGGTAATGTCCTGGCTGCGATCGTCGGCCGTCTGGCCACCGATGTAGACCGTTCCGTTATGCACCACGACACGGCTCATCCGTGCATTCGTGTGATGGCGTTGAATATCGCTCATTAACCACGTCTCCAAAGAGAATAAAAAGAAGCAGGTGAGAGGCGCGAGCCTGCCTCACCTACTTGGGGAAGCCTGCGCGCTCGCTCAGGAATTCGGGGGCCTCGACCGCCGTGGCCAGCTCGCCCAGCGTAACCGGCTTGATCGGCGGACGGATCCGGTAGTAACCGACTTCCGGCACCGAGCAGCCCTGAGCTTGCGCTAGCAGCTCCGCGACCGTCAGGCCGCAGAAGCGGCCCTGACACGGGCCCATGCCGCAGCGCGAAAAACTCTTGGTCTGGTTCGGGCCGACACAGCCCAGACCCGCCATGCGGCGCACATCTCCCGCCGTCACTTCTTCGCAGCGGCACACGATGGTGCTGTCGTCTGCCGGTGCGCGGAAGGCTTGTGCAGGCCGGTACAGCGCGTCGAGAAACGGACGAATCGCCGTGTGCGCCGACAGTTCACGGCGCAGGGAAAGCGTGCGCGAGTCGCGCTTCGCGTCGTCGAGTTTGCCAAGCTTCACGGCGGCCTGGACGGCCGCGAGCCGTCCCGACGGCTCTGCGGCCAGCGCCCCGGCAATCCCCGCGCCATCACCGGCCACGAAGATGCCCGGCAAGCTTGTCTCGCCCCAGGCGTCTGTCTTCGGACGCCAGCACAACTGCGCCTCGTCCCACTCGTGCTCGCAACCGATCGAGCGCGTGATCTGCGTGTTCGGAATCACGCCCTGATGCAGCAGCACCAGCGCCGTGTCGATGCGCGCCGTGCGGCCGTCCACGACATACTCGATGCCTTCGGCCTGCGTGGAACCGATCACGCGCAACGCCTCCACATGCTTGACGTGCTGCACACCGGCTGCACGAATCGCGCGCAGCAGCTTGAAACCCTTCATCAGGTACGACGGCGCCCGCAAGGCCCCGCCTGCATGACGCAAGGCGTCGCGTCGCCCGCTGACCTCAGCCGTGTCGAGAATGGCACGCACCGGGACACCGGCATTGATGAGTTGCCACGCAAACAGATAAAGCAACGGGCCACACCCGGCCAGCACCGCAGGCGAATCGGGCACCAGCGCCGACGCCTTGAGCAGCGTTTGCGCTGCGCCCACGCCCATGACACCGGGCAGCGTCCAACCGGGAATGGGGAACGGCCGCTCCTGCGCACCGCTCGCAAGCACGATGGCACCGGCTTCGATTTGCAGCGTTCCGCCGCCCGCGCCCTGCCGCGTGACGGACACCCGTCTGTCGCCGCCGATCTGCCAGGCGAGCGTCTGCGGCCAATAAGCGATGCCGGCGGCGGCGAACGCATCGACGAGCGCACGTCCGCGCAGATAGTCCGGTCCGAGCACCGCGGGGTCGGCCAGCGGCGAGCGGCTGACGTTGCGATAGATCTGACCGCCGGGCAGCCCGTTTTCATCGACCACCAGCGGCGCGAGCCCATGACGCTTTGCCTCCAATGCCGCCGCCAACCCGGCGGGGCCGGCGCCTATCACCAACAAATCCACGATCTTCGTGCTCATGCCACACTCCTCGCACCATCCATTCGACGCACCTGCATGCCCTCACGCACGGGTGTCATGCACCCCTGCCGGTTCGGCACACCGTCAATCTCCACGAGACAGTCGAAGCACACGCCCATCATGCAGAACGGCGCACGCTCGCTGCCCGTCACGGGCGTGGTCCGGCAAGCCGTCACGCCCGCCAAGAGCAAGGCGGCGGCCACATTCATGTCGGTCGGTACATCAACCGGGGTGCCTTCGATGAATATCCGCACCGTCGCGCTATCCTTGCGCGCCAGCGACTTAAGCAGCGAAACGTTTGGCATAAAAATGATCCAGAAGCGCGGGACGCGGCGCGCCGAGAATCCATGGCGCGATGGTTTCACAATGGGCAGCGGCCAGCGTGACGCCGCTGTGGCAGGTCGCGAGGAACGCACCCGGGCAAGCCTCGGAGGCCTCGTAGATCGGCAGACCGTCGGCCGTCATCACGCGCAACGCCCCCCAGGCACGCACCACGCGCACGTTCTTGAGCAAAGGGAACGGCGCAATGCCGCGCCGCGCGATATCCGCGAGCACGTCCGGTGTCACGCCGTCGTTGAAGCCCACGTCTTCGGCCGAGTCGCCGAGCATCACCGAACCCTCGACGGTTTGGCGCACATAGATCGTGGGATACGAGAGAAACGGCTTGACGCGCTCGGTCACGAGAATCTGGCCCCGCAGCGGTTTAACCGGTGCGCTCAGCCCCACCATCGGCGCGAGATCGCGATTGCCGAGACCGGCGGCCAGCACTACGCGCCCGGCGTCGAACGACGTATCGCCCGTGCTCACGCGAAACGCGCTGCCGATCTGACGAATATCGGTCACATGCCCGTTCGGCGCATACTCGCCGCCCGCTTGTTCAAATGCGGCGAACAGCGCGCGCAACGTGTACAGCGGGCTGACGTGACCGTCGTTCGGGGAATAGATGCCGCCCGCCACATCGGAGCCGATTGCCGGCAGGCGCTCGGCCAGCGCGTCATGATCGAGCACTTCGTACACCAGCGCAGGCTCGGCTTCCTGCAACTTGCGCATGCTTTCGACCTTGACCGCCAGTTCCTCCGGTGTTTGCGCGATGTTGAAGCCGCCCGGCCGCTGAAAGCCGACGGACACGCCGGTGCGTGCGAACAACTCGTCGGCAAAGCCTTGCCATGTGTTGGCCGAGTGCAACGACCAGCGTGCATAGTCCGTGCAGGTACTGCCTTTACCCTGCACCCAGACCAGTCCGAAGTTGCCGCGTGCGGCACGCAGCGAATTATCTTCGCCATCGCAAACGACGACGCGTTGTCCGCGTTTGGCGAGCCCGTAGGCGATCGCCATGCCGACGAGGCCGCCGCCTATGACAGCGATATCGTATGTCTTTTGCATGTTTTAGTGATTTCCAACCAGAACCTTGTTCAGTCCATAGATGCGATCGAGCAGCAACATCACCGCCAGCGTCAGCCCGATAAGCAGCGTCGAGATCGCCGCCACGCTCGGATCGACCGTCTCGCTCATGTTCATGTAGATGCGCACCGGCAGCGTGATCGTCGTGGGCGACGTGACGAAGATCGTGGCCGTCAGCTCGTCGAAACTGTTGATGAACGCCAGCACCCAGCCGCCCGCCACCCCCGGCAGAATCGCCGGCAGCGTGATGCGGCGAAATGTCGTCCAGCGTCCTGCGCCGAGCGAGCGCGCTGCACGCTCCGCTTCGTCGGCCTGCCCGACGAGCGCCGACATGATAAGGCGCAGCGCGTACGGGAAGATCAGCAGCGCATGGCAAGCCACGAGGCTCACGAACGATCCGCCCATATCGAGCAGCGTGAACAGCCGCAGGAAGGCAATGCCCAATACCACCGGCGGAATCATCAACGGCGAGAGCAAGAACGAATTGATCGCATCCCGCCCCGGGAAACGGTAGCGTGCCAGCCCCATCGCCGTGGGCACCGCCAACGCCGTCGACACGCTGGCCGACGTCACACCCAGCCACAAACTTGTGCGCAGCGCCGACTGGAAGTCCTCATCGCCCATCAACGACGAAAACCAACGCAGTGAAAAGTGCGCCGTCGGGATCGACAGGAAGTTGTCCGGCGTGAACGCGACCAGACACACCACGACCAGCGGCGCGAGGATGAAGACGAGGAACAGCACATGGAACGCGAGCGCCACCGCACCGTTACGGTCGTACTGAGGATCTTGCCGATTCATATGCCCTCCTCCTCAGCCGAGACGACGCGTGAAGCGCTTCTCGAGTGCGCGGTTATACCCGCTGATGATGGCCACATTGACGATCAGCAGCACGATGGCGATGGCAGCGCCCAGCGGCCAGTTCAGCGTGCCGAGAAATTCGTCGTAAGCCGTGGTCGCTACGACTTTCAGGCGGCGTCCACCAATGAGCGCAGGTGTGGCGAAGGCGCTCGCCGTCAGCGCGAACACGATCAGGCTGCCCGAGAGAATGCCCGGCGTAATCTGCGGAAGCACCACGCGCCACATCACCGTCGCGCGTCCTGCACCGAGCGAGCGCGCGGCGTGCGCCACCGCCGGGTCGAGCCGGGTGAGCGAGGTCCACACCGACAGCACCATGAGCGGCACGAGCACGTGGACGAGCGCCACCGTGACCGCGCCCATCGTGAAGAGCATCTGCAACGGATGATCGACGAGCCCCAGCTTCACGAGCACCGCGTTCACGAGCCCTTCACGCCCTAGCAAGATCGACCAGCCGAGCGTGCGCACGACGACCGAGATCAGCAGCGGCCCGAGCACCAGCACCAGACAGAGCGAACGCCACGGATCGCGCATGCGGAACAGGAAATATGCCTCGGGCACACCGACCAGCACACACAGAAGCGTCACACCAACAGACAGCAGCAACGTGCGCAGGAAGATCTCGTAGAAATAGCTGTCCGTCAGAATGTCGACATAGTGCTGCAACGAGACTGTCGGCAGAATCCCCCCCAGATTCGGATCGAAACCATGCAGGCTCAGCACGAACGTCAGTACGAGCGGCACCGCCAGCAGCACGAGGAAATAAATCGTCGCCGGCATGACCAGCGCCCAGGCGGCCCGCCGCTGGCTGGCGATCTCGGGCGAGACCGTCGCGGCCGCATTCGCGTCCGGCACGGCGGGGACGCCCGATGGCCTAGACGTCGCGGCGTTCATGCGCCCTCCTGCACGAGACGCAGCGCGTCATCGGCCCAATCGAGCCCTACCGCCTCGCCATCGTTCGCGGCAACGACACCGTCATTCGATACGAGCACTCGCAGTTCACCGAGCGCCGTGGACACCGTGAGCACCCAGTGATTGCCGTGGAAGCTACGCTGCCCCACGCGGCCGGCGAGCCGGCCCGCCGTCGCCGACGTCAGGCGAATGCGCTCGGGCCGCAAGCTGAACGTTGCCGGGCCGCTCGCCCCCTTCGCCCCGGTTGCCCCACTCGCGCCGCCCGCCAACACTGGGCCCGCGTGCGCAGGCGACACGGCGAGCCGATGCCCTTGCGCATCGAGCACGGCCACGCCGCCGCGCATGTCGAGGTGACCGGTGATGAGATTGGTCTGCCCGATGAAGTGCGCAGCGAACGTGGCCTGAGGGTCTTCGTATACGTCGTGCGGCGTATCGATACGCACCACACGTCCGGCGTTGAGCAACACCACGCGATCGCTGATGGCGAGCGCCTCGGCCTGATCGTGCGTGACCATGATGGTGGTCGTGCCGACCTTGCGCTGAATGGCGCGCAACTCGTCCTGCATCTGCTCGCGCAGCTTCGCGTCGAGGTTCGACAGAGGCTCGTCGAGCAGCAGCACGGGCGGCGCGATCACCAGCGCCCTGGCGAGCGCCACACGCTGACGCTGACCGCCCGAGAGTTCGCGGGGGTAGCGCTGCGCATGCTGACCGAGGTGCACCAGCTCCAGAGTGTCCTGCACACGGCGTTGCTTCTGCGCAGGGTCCACGCGGCGCATGTCGAGACCGAAAGCCACGTTCTGCGCCACGGTCATGTGCGGAAACAGCGCGTAGCTCTGGAACACGATACCGAGGCCGCGTTTTTCCGGCGGCACCGGTGTGAGGTCGCGGCCCTCAAGCAGAATGCGGCCCGTGCTCGGGGCGACGAACCCGGCGATCATCTGCAACGTGGTGGTCTTGCCGCAACCGGACGGGCCGAGCAGGGAGATGAACTCGCCCTGCTCGATCGAAAGATCGACGCCCTCGACCGCGACGGTGTCGCCAAAGCGTTTGCCGAGTTGCTCGAGACGCAAATATGGAGTGCTCATGACGCTTGTGATCCCTTGCGCCTTAACGCTCGATCTGACGGTTCCAGCGCTGCGTCCACTCGGCGCGCTTGGCGTTGACGATGTCCCAGTCGACACGTACGAGCTTGTCGATCTGCGCGGGCGACGGCACACGTGCCGCAACGGCCATCGACAGTTGGGTCTTCTTGTTGGACGGCGCAACCCCCTGGCTTTCGGCGAGGATGGCTTGCGTCTGCGGCGAGAGAATCGTCTGAATGAACTTCTGCGCAAGCGCGTCGTTGGCCGACTTATCGACTGCACACATCGCCATGCTAAGGGCTACCGCGCCTTCCTTCGGATACACGAATTCGACCGGAATGCCCTGCTGACGCAGCGCTTGCACGCGGCCGTTGCCCCATACGGCGATGCCGACTTCATCCGCCTGGAACAGCTCGGCGATCTTGCCCGGCGACGGATCGAACGACAGCACGTTCGGCGCAATCTTCTCCATCTCACGGAAACCCGGATCGATGTTGGCGTCGCTGCCGCCGTTGAGTTTCGACTCGACGAGCAACGCATGCAAGCCGTAGGTGTTCTTGATGCTCGGCATCACGAGCTTGCCCTTGTACTTCGGATCGGAGAGCTCTTTCCACGACGTTGGCGCGGGCCAGCCCTTCGACTGGAACAGACGCGTGTTGTAGGCGATCCCCGTCGCGATCAGCCCGGCTGCCACGGCATTGCCGCTCTTGAATCTCGCGATGTCGTAAAGATCCTGATAAACCGGTGCGTCGGCGAGCTTGCCGCAGAAGCCCATCTGGATGGCCTGATACATCGGACCGTCGTCAAGGAAGACCACGTCCATGCCGGCCTTGCCCTTCTGCGCCTGAAGCTTGGCGAGGGTCGTCGTCGAATCGCCCGGCACGATCACCACCTTGGTGCCGGGGTTCGCCCGTTCGAAACCGGGAATGACGTCCTTCTTGAGCATCTGTTCAAACGAACCGCCATAGGCGCCGACATACAGCGTCGTGTCGGCATGAGCGGTCGTGGCACCGAGTACCAGTCCGGCAGCACCGATCGATACGGCGGCGCGGCCAAGCTTGCGAAGCGTTTGGGGAACGACAGTCTTCATCGAGAAGCTCCTTGCGTGATGCAGTGTTATGTGATGTTATGGCCCGGCATTACGAAAAAAATCAAACTATTGCGTGGTTTTCGTAGAGTCATTTTCGACACACTCACCGTCAAATCACTTTTTTTAACCCAACCATACGCAAATGTTATGGGGGTGGTGCAGATGAGGTTTCGATGAAGATCCGGCAGTTGGAGGCATTTCGCGCGCTGATCCTGCGCCAGACGGTCACCCGCGCGGCCGACATGCTTCACATCTCGCAACCGGCGGTCACGCGCCTGATCAACGATCTGGAAGCCGACGTAGGGTTTTCCTTATTCGACCGAATCAACGGCCGGTTGAACCCGACGCCCGAAGCGTTGGTGCTGTTCGAGGAAGTGGAGCGCTCGTTTGCGGGCATCGACCGCATTGCGCAAACCGCCGAGCAGATCAAGTCGCTGCGGCGCGGCTCGCTGCATATCGCAGGCGCGCCTGCCCTCGCGCTGGAATTCCTGCCGAGGACCTTGACCGGCTTCATGCGCGAGCATCCGGGTGTCAGCACCACGCTGCTGATTCACGCGTCGAGCATCGTGGTGGATATGGTGGTCGGGCGCCGTTGCGACGTCGGTTTCATCGCCCATCCGCTCACCCATGCCGGCGTGAACGTCGAGACGCTGCACCGTGCCCCCATGCGGTGCATCCTGCCGCTCGGCCATCGCCTCGCTAACCGAGATGTGATCCATCCCGAAGATTTGCGCGACGAGTCGTTTGTGTCGTATCCGAAGGAATTCGATGGGCGGATGTATATCGACCGCATCTTCGCCGAGCGGCAGATTGACCGGGTGATGAGTGCGGAGTCGCAATTGTCCGCAGCGATTTGCGTGCTGGTGCAACACGGCGCGGGGGTGGCGATCATCGATCAGATCACGGCCCGGTATGCCGCGGGGCGCGTCGTCGTCAAACCGTTCGAGCCGACCGTCTTATCGGGCTTCTCGCTCGTCACCTCGACACAGCACCCGCCCTCGCAACTCGCGAAAGCCTTCGTCGACTATACGAAGCAGCGCATGATCGAGCAGTTCGGCGACTGAGCCAGCGGCCCCGCTTGCACAGCCCTTGCCTGACACACCGCACGATTGAGACACGCTTGGCCAACAGCGATAGCCCAACCCCATAAATCGCAAAATCGGCAAATCGTCCGACGATACATTGGCGTCCAAGGAGCGCAAATGAAACCCGAGACCCGTCTTCGATATGCCCAACGCATGGAGCCCGTGCTGGCATGGCTTGCCAGTCATCCGGACAGTACGCCGGATCTGTACCACCTCGCGGAGTTGGCATGTCTGTCGCCGTATCACTTTCATCGGATCTACCGCGCATTGCTCGGTGAGACGGTGAAC
The DNA here is from genome assembly GCF_000389825.1 of Pandoraea sp. SD6-2. Classification (NCBI taxonomy): domain Bacteria; kingdom Pseudomonadati; phylum Pseudomonadota; class Betaproteobacteria; order Burkholderiales; family Burkholderiaceae; genus Pandoraea; species Pandoraea sp. SD6-2. The sequence continues at coordinate 128,541 of NZ_KB944426.1, forward strand.
GCCACGGTGCAGCGCATTCGCATGCATCGTGCGGCGGTGGCATTGGCCGGGTCTGAGGATTCGATGCGTGTTGTGGCGTCGCGGGCCGGCTATGCGTCGGATGCGGCCTTCAACCGGGCCTTCGGCACGTTCTTCGGCATGCCGCCGGGACGCTACCGCGACGCTCGCTCCGGCCCCATCGATCCCAAGGAGCTCATCATGTATCCGATCGCCGTCGAGTCGTTCCCCGCCACAACCCTCGCCGTGCTCAAGCACAGCGGCAGCTATCAGGAAATCGGCCCCGTGTTCGTGCGCGCGTTCATGCTCGCGTCGGCCCACGGGCTGGCCCACCCCGACGCCACCGGCTTCGGGGTCTACCTCGACGATCCCGAACAGGTACCCGTCGAACAATTGCGTTCATTAGCGGGCGTGTCCGTACCCGCCGGCGCCGATGTCGGCAAGGATCTGGAACGCTTCGAGATTCCCGCCGGGCGCTGTGCGGTATTGACGTACACCGGGCCGTATAACGAGATGAACCGGCCTTATCAGTGGCTGTTTTCGGAATGGCTGCCAAACAGTGGCCTGGAGCCCGCCGACTTCCCGATGTTCGAGCAATATCTCAACGATCCCCGCTCGACGCCTCCGGCGCAGTTGCGCACCCGGATCTGTCTGCTGGTGAAATGAGTGCGAGCAAGGCCTGCGCCTGCGCGCGCAGGTCTTGCGCCCCCGGATGGAACCCGAACGGGATGGCTGTCGCCAGCCCCGGCAGCATCTTTCGAGCGCTTCGCGAATACGCGGGATCGTAGTGTCTCGTGATGAGCGCTTCCGACAGTTCTCGTTGCTGTCCAGCGTCGAACAACGCGAGCCATTGATCGATGACGGCGCGTCCGTGAAGCGGCACCAGCCGAAGCAGTTGTGTGCGGAAGTGGTCCGGCAACGCCAACAAATGGCCGTACTCCTGCAGCAACAGATCGACACGCTCCTCGAGAGAAACGCTCACCTCGACACAGACCGTCGAGCCGCGCAGCGAAGTCATCAGCGACTCGGGCAGGGTGATGCGCCCGATCCGGCGGCTCTCCGCTTCGACGAACACCGGCCGCTTCGGGTCGAAACCACGCAACGCGCCGATCAACGCGGTATCGAACGATTTCTGCGAGGGCTGCGGCACGTCCGGCATTGCGCCCAGCACGGAACCGCGATGCATGGCGAGCGCCTCGAGATCGAGTACCTGTGCCCCTGAGTCGTCCAGCGCATGCAGCAGGCGAGTCTTGCCGCTGCCCGTGTGCCCCGCCAGCACGATGTAATCAAGCGTGGGCGGCAGCGCGTCGAGCGACGCCACGACATCACGCCGGTAGGCCTTGTAACCGCCTTCGAGCTGGCGTGCGCGCCAGCCAATCTTGTTCATGATGACGGTCATCGACTCGGAACGCATGCCGCCTCGCCAACAATAGACGAGCGCACGCCAATTGCGCGGCCGGTCGGCGAAAGTCGTCTCGAGATGCGTGGCGATGTTGCGCGCGACCATGGCCGCGCCCACGCGCGAGGCATCAAATGGGGACACCTGCTTATACATCGTGCCGACGATTACCCGTTCCTCGTTGCTGAGCACCGGCGCATTGATGGCGCCGGGGATGTGGTCGTCGGCGAATTCGAGCGGGGTGCGAACATCGATGATTTCGTCGAAGTCGCCGGCGCTTTCCAGGGGAGCGCGGAGGAAGTTCATCGTGCCCCCGCCGCCGGTTGGCCACAATGCGTGCCGTACGGCGTGCGCGAACTCGCCTGCCCCGGTGGCGCGTCGTCCAGACCGGCGCGCACCTTCGCCGCACGGTCAATGATGCGGGTAGCGGCTTCGGCATCGCCCGCGCCGCCTAACGCCAGCGCGTAATCGTCGAGTACCTCGACGTACGCGTACGGCACCTTGCGCGCCGCCTCCATGCGATCGAGCGAACCCAGCGCCCGGCCGAAGTACTTCGCCGATTGTGAAAATTGCCGCTGCACCAGCGACAGCCGCGCCAGCTCGATGAGTGCCGGATACCGATAACGGGCCGTCAGAATATCGAGATCGTAAGCGAGGCTCAGCTCTCGTTCGGCCTCGGTGTAGTAGCAGGTCACGCCCAGCGCCCGGCCGTAGTCGAAGTGAATGGCCGCGCGTTGCGATGCCGGCCAGCCCGATTGATCGGCCACCAGTACCGCCTGCCCGAAGGCGCGTCGCGCGCCATCCCAGTCGCCACGCACTTCAGCCGCGCCTCCCAGTGCGGCATAGTCGGGACCGGACGGCCTGCGCTCGGGCGCACTGCACCCGGCACTCAACACACCGCCGAGCGCACACACCATGGCCAACCACATCGAAGATCGAATCATCGGAAAAAGGACACTGCCGGAAAATCACCTGTCGCGGGACACCTCCGTCTCGCGCTCGCTCGACAGGATACCGCGTCGCACCTGAACTCCCCAACGCTGGCGTCCGGTGAGGAAATGGCCCCACCCCAGCGCTGCCCCCGTGTGACGCATCAACTGGAACGAAAACGGCTCCAGCACGGCCGCGAAAAACGCCAGCCCGAGGCTCGTGCCCGTGCGGCGCCCAGTCCAGCGCCGATAGGCGTGCACCGACCAGAGATGAAAGCCGAGATCGAGCACGATCTTGCCAAGGATGATGCCCGACACCGGCAGCACCACACCGTAATGCCCCTCGCACACGAACGTCACGAGCAGCGCGAAAGCGGTAAGACCGTAGATCGGCTGAAGCGTGTCGAATGCCTTCACCGGCAGCATCCAACGTCCCAGATTGCCGTAACGGCCGTTGCCGACCATCTCGCGATACCAGTATTGCGTCTGGAGAAACCCCGCAAACCAGCGGCGCCGTTGACGCAGGAAACTCGTCAGCGTGCCCGGCGCGTCGGTGATCGCCTGCGCACCGCCCACCACGCGAACCTCCCATCCCTGCCCATGCGTGACCGAATAACGGCGCAGGCGATGGATCAGTTCGTAATCCTCGACCAGGCACGCCGGGTCGAATCCGCCCACGGCCAGCACTGCCTCGCGGCGGAAACAGGCAAACGCCCCCGAGATCAGCAGCAGGCCGTCTGCGCGCATCCAGGCAAAGCGCGAAACGAAGTTGCGGATGTACTCGTACGTCTGGAAAAACTGCAACACACGCCCGCTCGCCGTGTTGCCGCACACCGGGGTGAGTACACCGGTCGCCGCCACCAGCTTCGGGCGATGCGCAAACGCGTCGTGCATCGCGGCACACGCGCCGATGTCGAGCAACGTGTCGGCATCGACCGTCATCACGACGTCCGTCTCCATGCCGACCAGCGCCGCGTTGAGCGCACGCGCCTTGCCACCGTGCGGCACGCGCAGCCATCGCAGATTCGGGTAGCGGCGGCTCGGCGCACTGAGCCCCCCCTGGCCGGGGTCCGTGAGACCGTATTCACCGGTAAGCAGCGCCGCCGTGCCATCCTGCGATCCGTCGTCGGCGATGACGATAGCGTCGGGCACCCTGCATCCCGCCATGAGCGCACGCAACGTCACCGGCAGTGCAGCCGCCTCGTTGTGCGCCGCGACCACGACGCCGAGCGTCAACCGGACGTTGGCGGCATCGCGACTCGCCAGCGCCGCTGTCTCCTCGGGATCGGGACGCATCAGACGCCATGCCTGCCAAAACACGAACGCGAGCAGCGCCGTGTCATATACGACGTAGGCCACCCCGGTCCCCCAGGCGAACACCCCCTTGAGGAAGAACGCCTGCGCGAACAACAGGCACCACAGCACCGCCACACCGGTATGCACGAACCAACTCGCGAACGGCGTCGGCGGCAGCGTGAAGCGCGGCGAGTGCGCCTCGCGTGCCGCGTCGAGCCGCGACGCTTTCATCGTCATGCCGGTGCTCACGGCAGCATCCGGCCGAGCACCGGGTGACGATCGATCCACTGATGCTTGAGCGCACCACCGATATGCAACGCCAGCAGCACGTACAAGCTATAGGCGCAGTAAGTGTGAACGTTACCCAGCAGCCCGTGCCAGTAGTCCTTGCTCGCATCGTTCATGGCCATCAGGAAACCCATGCGTGGGAACGGCACGCTGCCGAACAGCACCAGTGGGTGCGTCGATGCCGCCACCCACGCCGAGTCGTGCGCCCAGCCCGAGAGCGGCAGCGCGAAGATGACGACATACAGCAACCAATGCACCAGATGCGCGGCCGCACGCTCCCACGAAGCAAAGACTTGCGAGAGTGCCGGCGGACGGTGCGTCGCACGCCACAGAATGCGCAGGATCGCGAGGCCCAGCACGGTGATGCCGATGGACTTGTGCAGATCGATCCAGAAGCGCACGTCGATCTTCTCGAGCGTGGCATCGGACAGCAACGCGACTGTCTGACCGATGGCGACATTGCCGAGCATCAACAATGCGACAGCCCAATGCAGCAGCATCGCCACACGGGTGTACCTGACGTCTTCATACAACGTCACGCCGGGCTTGCGAGCAGACACGGAAGAAACTGGGGGAGGTGAGGCACTCACGTCGGACATCCTGAAAATACAGTGGAGATGATTGCATAACGCGAGTTGAATCGTGCTTATTCCCGCGTTGCCGCAAAAAATGGTTGTTACGGCCGATTACAGCGCACGCGCAGCCCTCCATCCCGGTTCGACACGCGAAAAACGTCCGGCAGTCGGCATTACGCTTCACATGCCCCCTGGTCTGCCTTGCGAGCCCCGCGCAAAACCGCGATGATCGGGAATTCCGCGCGCAGCGTGCAAGGAACTGCGCCCTCATCAAGGAGACATGTCATGCCACGCAGCACCGCAGAAAAACGCGCCGCCTTTCGCAAACTCCACCTCGCCGGTTGCTTTGTGATCCCGAATCCGTGGGACGCGGGCAGCGCCCGGTATCTCGAACACGCCGGCTTCAAGGCCATCGCCTCGACCAGTTCGGGCTTTGCCTGGTCGACGGGGCATCCCGACAACGGCGTGACGCGCGACACGGTACTCGCACATTTGCGAACCCTGGTCGACGCCACCGATCTGCCGGTCAACGCCGACTTCGAGAGCGGCTTCGGCAAAACGCCCGATGATGTGGCGCAGAGCGTCAAGATGGCTGTGGCAACGGGCGTTGCCGGGTTGTCGATCGAAGACTCGACCGGCAACGTCAACGCGCCGCTCTTCCCGCTCGACGAAGCGGCCGCGCGCATGAAGGCCGCCCGCCGCGCTATCGACGAGACCGGTGGCGACACGCTCCTCATTGGCCGCGCGGAGAATTTCTTCGCCGGCGTGCCCGATCTGGACGACACCATTGCGCGCCTGCAAGCCTATGCCGAAGCGGGTGCCGATTGCCTGTATGCACCGGGCATTCAGTCGGTCGAGCAAATTCAGGCTGTCGTCGCAGCCGTCGCGCCCAAGCCGGTGAACGTGCTGATCGGGTCGACGTCGCCGCTGACGTTGCAAGATATGGCCGACCTCGGGGTGCGGCGCGTGAGCGTCGGCGGTGCGCTTGCCCGCGCCGCATGGGGCGGCTTCATCCATGCGGCGACGGCACTTGCCGAAGGCCGCTTCGACGGCTTCGATGGCGCAGCCAGCGGCGCGACGCTCAACGGACTGTTCCGGCCGGGCGAGTCATTCCCCGGGATTGTCCATACGCCGCGCATGACGGCAACCGGCGCGGCAAGTACATGACCAGTGACTTTTCGTCGATAGACGAGCCGCGCCCGTCCCCGGACAATTCGCTGTCAGCCGATGCGCCGCGCCACGACGTCTTCCGGACTCGGCATGCACGGCATCCCCACCCGACGGAGCGTCCCAATGAACATGCCGCACGAGGCTTTTGCCATTCCCACGCCACTTGGCGCCCCCCTGCCCAAGCCGCGTGCGTTCGATAACGTCGAGGACGAACGCGCCGACCGGAAGCTGCGTCTCGCGGTGGCGTTCCGGATCTTCGCGCGCTTCGGTCTCGCCGAGGGTATCGCCGGCCACATCACCGTGCGCGATCCCGAGTTTCACGACCGCTTCTGGGTCAATCGCTACGCGCAGCACTTTTCGTCGATTCATCCGGACGATCTGATTCTCGTCGACGAGGCGGGTGGCCTGCATCACGGCCAAGGTCCGGTCAATGCCGCAGCCATGGCGATTCATGCCGGCATTCACGCCACCCTGCCCCATGTGACGGCGGCCGCGCACACGCACACGACACACGGACGCGCTTTCTCGGCACGCGCACGCCCGCTGGCCCCGATCAATCAGGAAGCCTGCCTCTTCTACGACGACCACGTGCTGTTTCGCGGCGATGTGCTCGTGCTCGGTGCCGACGAGGGCCGTCGCATCGCTCAGACGATGGGACACAAGCGCGCCGCCGTGCTGCTCAATCACGGGTTGCTGACGGTGGGTTCGTCGGTCGACGCCGCGGCCTATCGCTTTCTCGCGATGGAGCGATGCGCGCAAGTGCAGTTGCTCGCCGAGGCGGCAGGCCCGCTTGAAGTGCTCTCCGACAGCGAAGCCCGCGAGGTGTATCGTCTGCTCGGCTCCGACTATGTGGCGTGGCTGGGTTATCAGGGCCTCTACGAACAGGTGCTGCGCGAAAGCCCTGATCTGTCAGCGTTGTCTGCCCGATAAGCCTCGACCGCCTGACGCAACCAGACGTCGAACTGGCGCAACGGCGCCCAGTCGCGGCGCTGCGCCGGATAGGAAAAATAGATGGTCTGCGGATTGGCGAGCGTATGCGGATGCGCCTGCACCAGCGTGCCGCTGGCCAGTTCGCGCTCGATCAGCACGCGCGGCAGCAAAGCAATGCCAAGCCCCGCCACCGCCGCGTTGATCGCCATGATGAACATGTCGTAACGCTGTTCGCTGCGCAGGGGTTTGACGTCCTGCCCGACGGTGGACGCGTCGTGCATGCCCAGCGACGCGAGCCAGTCGTCCCACACGCGAGGCAGGTCGCGCGGGCAGATCCATGACAATGCGGCGATCTGTTCCAGCGAGAGCGACGCCTGCCCCTCAAGCAGACGGGGTGCCGCGACAAGCATAAGAGAATCGTCGGTAATGAGCGCGGTACCCGGCATGCCGGGCCATCGCCGCGTGCTGAAGTAGATCGCGGCGTCGAACGCGGAGTCTTCGAAGAACACGGGTTGATCGCGCCCGAGAATGTGAAGGCGAACGTCGCGCGTGTTTGCGTAGAAATCGTCCAGCCGTGGAATCAGCCATTGCGCGGCGAATGTCACGCCGACGGCAATTTCCAGCGCCGTCTCCTGCCCTTGCTGAACGACGTCGAGCGTGTCGCGTCGAATCTGGTCGAGATGCACGCGAATGCGCTTGGCGTATTCCGCACCGGCCGGTGTCAAGACCAGCCGTTGCTTCACGCGCTCGAACAACGCCACGCCGAGATGCTTCTCGAGTTCGCCGACGCGTTTGCAGACGGCGCCATGCGTGAGTGCAAGCTCCTGTGCGGCCTGCGCGAAATTCTGATGACGGGCGCTGGCCTCGAAGGCCTGCAACGCCGAGAGGCTGGGAACGCCCAGACGCATGGTGTCTCCTGCGGGAATACGATCTTGCCCGACAGTCTATGCGATGCGTCGCGGGGAAACAAAACGGCCCGCCGTGCCGGAGCATCGCCGGGCCGCGTGGAATATGCGCACCGCGCTTACTCGACGTGCGCCACGCCCCCCGCGAGGACAGCGCCGCCAGCCACTTCTTTGGGCAGTGCCCACGACATCCAGTGCGTGCGCAGAGCAACGACCAGCACGAACGCAAGCGCCGCCAATGCACCGAACGTGGCGAAGCCCATCTGATAGCTGCCCGTCGACTCCTTCGCGATGCCCATGATCACCGGCAGATAGAAGCCGCCGATACCGCCGGCGGCGCCGATGATGCCCGACATCAGGCCCGTCTTGCCTTGCCAGCGTTGCGGCACAAGCTGGAACGTCGCGCCGTTGCCAAGACCGAAGCACACGTAGACCAGCACGAGCAGGGTGATACCGGCCCCTTGCGGAGGCATCCACGCGGCGAAGATCAGGTCGATGGCCGAAATCGCCGCGAGCAGCAGCACGAGCGCACGCACACCGGAAATCTTGTCGGCAACCAAACCGCCGATGGGACGTACCAGCGCGCCGAGAAACGCGAGCAGCGACATGAACAGACCCGCTTCGATACGCGGCATGCCATACAACGAGATAAGCAACGTGGTGACATACGACGACATGCCGACGAAACCACCGAACGTGATGCTGTAGACCAGCATGATGACCCACGTGTCGCGCTCGGCCAGCACGCCGCGATAGTGACGCGGCAGCACGGCAATCGCGAGCAGCGCGCCCAGCACCGGCAGCAACAGCACACCGGCCTTGCCTTCACCGAAAGCGCCCGCATGCACGCACAGCACGAGTGCAACGAGACCGAACACGCTGATGATGAAGCTCGTGAACGCGCGCGGTGCACTGCCCGATTTCACACCCTGATCCTTCGCCCAGAACACCAGCGCCAACGCGGCGAGGGCGAGCAACGGCAGTGCGGCACCCGCCGCATGCGCCCACCCGTAGTGCTCGGCCAGTCCGGGGAACATGAAGCCATCGAGCACGGCGCCGATGTTGCCCGCCGCAGCGAGACCGAGCACCAGCCCCTGCACCTTCGGCGGATAGTTGCTGCCTGCCATCGGCAACGCTACGGCGAAGCTCGCCCCCCCAATGCCGAGTAGCACGCCGAGCACCAGCAGCAGCGTGTACGACGGCGTGCCCGGCATGAGCAGCAAGACCACAGACGGAATGGCCGAGAGTGCAAGTCCCATCAACGCGATCTTGCGGCCATCGAAAGCCTGATAAAGATTGCCCAGCGTGACGCGCAGAATGGCCGCCCCCAACACCGGCACGGCCACGAGAAAGCCGGTTTGCGCGGGCGTCATCGCGATGTCTTTACCGATGAACGGCGCCAGCGGCCCGAGCATCACCCAGACGGTGAAACCCGTGTCGAAGTAGAGAAAACACGCAACCAGCGCGCGCCAGTTGCCACTTTTCAACGATTGCGTGAGCGTGCTCATGGATACCCTCGTGTTCGTATGCCCAAAAAAAAGCGTCCCGAAGCCGTACGCCTGTGAACAGGCCTATGGCTTCGGGACGCCGTTGCCCCGAAGTCCCCGCTGACGCGGGGGCATGAATGCGGTGCAGAAAATTCGCTTGTCTTCACTCGGCCGCCTTTGGCCTTATGCAAGGGTTAGCAAGTGGCGTGCCATGTGCCGGCACGGCAGGCGCGCATTCCTCGCCAAGCCCCGCAACGCAAGGCCCTGCACCTGATCGATCCGTCATGGCGGCGTGTCATGCGCAGTGCGCCGCAGCGTGCCTGTCACACCGCCGGTGACACGGCAACGGGCACAATGCCGCATCGCGATGCGGCGGCGCACCATATCTGTGCCCGCCCTGACCTGCCCGCTCTGACCTGCCATTACCGAGGGGCTACGCTACAGTTCACCCGCTATCGGTCGTTATTCCCATTCAGGCTGGCCGCGTTTCCGGCGGTGAGCGACAACAACATTCCTGGACCTCTCGCGTGTACCGCACCCTTCTCTGTCTAGTGGTCGCGGCGCTCGGCTTCTCGCCACTTGCGCATCTCGACGCCGCACAAGCCACCGCCTCGCCGCCTCAGGGCCTGCTGAACCTCGACGAGACGTCCAAGCAGGTCGACGCCGCCTCTCTCACCAAATATCGTCAGATCGTCTCGGACTACACCGCTGCCGTGCGCGCCCGGCCCGACGACGCCGCGCTCGTCATGGCGCGCTGCCGGTTCATGCAGAACTTCTCCTGGTCGGACGAGTTGCGATGGGCCGGGCAAGCCCAGAACGACCTGGAAGCGTGTCAGCAGAATCTGAAAGCCAGATTTTCGGAGGTACCGGAAGTCGCGCTGTATCTGCTACAGGGTGTCTATGGCAAGGCAGCGATTGCGCAGGGCACTGCCCTCCTGCCCACGGCCGGGCGCTGGCCGGAGAAGGATCGCGCGAGTCTGCATGCCGCCCTCTCCAGCGCGTATCAGGCGACACAAGACACGCGCAATGCCGGTCTGCAGGCAGTGGAAGCCGCCAGGCTGGCACCGGATACCCCGGTGCTGCTGAGCGCCGTTCGCTACCTCGCAACGACGGGCCGAAAGGACGAGGCAAAGCGTTTGCTGATGAATGCCCCTGTGCCCAAGACACCATGGGTCGCGAATTCATGGATCAATACCGCGCACGACGTACTGCCGGGCACCACGGCGCGCGAGGTGCTGCAGCGCATGCAGAAGGCAGGGTTGAAGGTCGATCCGCACGCAAGTGCGCGTGCCCTGCTTCAGGCAGGCGACGCGGCCGGCGCGCAGCGTGCGCTGGCCGCGTCGCCTCAAGGCGCCAACGAGACACCCCAGAATCGCGCGCTTCGCCTGCAGGTCGGTCTCGCCGCCGGCGATGTCAAGGCGACGGAAGCCGCCCTCCAGGCATCGCTCGAACACGAGAAGGGCAACCTCTGGCCGCTCTCCCAATCGTATGGGGTGCTGCTGACGATAGAACCCGCCGCAGCGTTTCGACTGGTCTTCCTCCCACTGTTGGCCACGCTCGTCGGCAGCGTGCTCCTCGTCGCCCTGTCGCCGGGCCTGCTGATGTTCCCCGTGCACTATGTCGGCACCGTACGCGCGCGCAAGGGACGCCCGACCGCTCCTCTGTTCGACGGCATCGGTCTGCGCCACGCCTGGTATGGTCTGGCGGCGCTCTGCGTGATCACGGGGATCGTGCCCGTCCTCATGGTGGGACAATTCGCGCTGCGGGTCGGTAACAACATGCCGCTGCTGGAGCCCAGGCTCGCCATCGCGCACGCCGTGACGCTCGGCGTCATCGCGCTTGCCCTGTGCGCGACGCTATGGCGCTTTGGCTGGCGCCAGTGGCTCGGCACCGGCAAGTGGAAGGCGAGATGGTTCATCTGGCCCGTCATCCTCGTCGCGCTCGCTGCGCTCGGTGGCTGGTTGGCCGCGCGCCACGGACCGGCTGGCGGGCAGGTGCCTCAGTGGGCCGAGGGGATCGCACGCGGTGCGGCGCAACTGGGCGGTACGTGGCTCGCCCTGTTGCTGCTTGCCGTCGCGGTGCCGATTGTCGAGGAATTCGTCTTCCGCGGCTGCCTGCTGGGCGGCCTGACGCGTCATATGAGCTTCTTCGCCTCGAACCTGTGGCAAGCGGCGATCTTCGCTGCCGTTCACGTCGACGCCCGGCGTTTCCTCTTCTATCTACTGATCGGGCTTACGGCCGGTTGGCTGGTGAAGAAAACACGCGGCCTCGCCGCCCCCATCGTGCTGCACGCGGCAATCAATACGATTTTCGTCGTGCTAGTGCTGTCCCGTTAATCGGGCAAGTGACGGCGTTGGTGGATAATCGAACCGCCCGCCGTCACCGTTCGGACATCTTTCATGAATGCCAAGCTCTTCCCGCATCTGGTTCGCTTCCACCCTCGATTGCTCATTGCCATCGTCGTTGGCGTCATTGCCGGTCTGTTCGTTCAGATTGTCGTGAAAGGCGAGCCCAGTGCCGTCACGCGCACACTGATCGGCTGGAACGCGGGCGCCTGGTCTTATCTCGCGATGATCTGGCTCATGATGGTCACCGCGCCCAAACGCAGCATCGAGCGCTTCGCCGAACAAGAAGACCAGAGCGCCGCCGTCGTGCTCAGCGTAGTCAGCCTGTCGGCCATTGCGAGTGTGGCCGCCATCGTCCACATTCTTGCCGGGGCCAAATCCGGCATCCCGCACCAGACATCCGAACATGTCCTGTTCGCCGCAACCACACTCATCGCCGGCTGGTTTCTCGTGCCGACGATCTACACGCTGCACTACGCACGGCTGTACTTCACGGACACGGAATCGCCCTATGCACTGGCGTGGCCCGACCGCGACTGCGATCCGGACTACTGGGACTTCCTTTACTTCTCGTTCACCATCGCCGTGGCGTCGCAGACCGCCGACGTTGCGCTGAAATCGCGCCGCATGCGACGCGCCGCGCTCGCACAGGCGATCCTCTCGTTCTTCTTCAATCTGGCCGTACTCGGGCTGTCGATCAATATCGGCGCCGGACTGCTCAGCTAAGACGCGGCCCTCGCGGCACCGCGCCCCCGTGTGACATGACGTCGCACGGGACGCCCACATAAATCACTTGAAAAACATACAAGTAGCGCCGATCGGCAGCCTCTCGCATGCCGCGTCAATGCGCCACATGTGACGACTTGTCACGCGTGCTGCAACGCAGCAACCTCTAACATGCATGCAAAGAAATGGCGCTTTATAAATATTGACGCCATACAAGACAGGGTTAATTTGCATACATAGAGCGCCACATGACTGCCGTTCCGGAAGCCCTCGACCTCGCACGCCTGCAATTCGCGTTCACGGTCTCGTTTCACATCGTTTTCCCCGCTGTCTCCATCGGTCTGGCGAGTTTCATCGCCGTTCTCGAAGGTCTCTGGCTCAAAACACGTCAGCAGCACTATCTCGATCTCTGCCGCTTCTGGTCGAAGGCCTTTGCCGTCTGTTTCGGCATGGGCGTGGTCTCAGGCGTGGTGATGGCCTACCAGTTCGGCACCAACTGGTCGGGCTTTTCGAGCTTCGCCGGCGCGGTCACGGGTCCGCTGCTCGCCTACGAGGTGATGACGGCGTTCTTCCTCGAAGCCGGTTTCCTCGGCATCATGCTGTTCGGCTGGAATCGCGTGAGTCCGCGCGCACACTTCGCCGCGACCTTGTGTGTGGCCATCGGCACGCTGATTTCGACGTTCTGGATCCTCGCGTCGAATAGTTGGATGCAAACGCCGCAAGGCTACGAAATCGTCGACGGCCGCGTGGTCGTGCTGTCGTGGTGGGACGTGATCTTCAACCCGTCCTTCCCGTATCGACTGGCGCACATGAGCATCGCCGCGTTCGTGGTGGCCGCGCTGGTCGTGGCGGGCACCGCCGCCTGGCATCTCTTGCGCGGCCGTCGCGATCCGGCCGTCAAGACGATGTTCTCGATGGCCATGTGGCTGCTGCTGATCTTCGCGCCGTTGCAAGCCGTCGTGGGCGATCTTCACGGGTTGAACACGCGGGAGCATCAGCCCGCCAAGCTCGCCGCCATCGAGGGGCTTTGGGAGACGAAGACCGGTGGCACCCCGCTCAACCTGTTCGGCTGGCCCGACATGGAGGCCGAAACCACACGCTACGCGCTCGAAATACCGCATCTGGGCAGCCTCATCCTCACGCATAGCTGGGACGGCGAGATTCGCGGCCTGAAGGCGTTTCCGAAGGACGAACGCCCCAACGTGCCGTTGGTGTTCTGGAGCTTTCGCATCATGGTTGGCCTTGGCCTGGCGATGATCGCCGCAGCACTCGCCTCAGTGTGGCTGCGCCGTCGCGGCACGCTCTTCACATCGCGCAGCTTCGCCCGCACCATGCTCGTGCTCTCGCCGACCGGTTTCGTAGCCCTGCTCGCCGGCTGGGTCACCACCGAGGCCGGGCGCCAGCCGTGGGTCGTCTACGGGGTGATGCGCACCGCGCATGCCCTATCGCCCGTCAGCGCCCAACAGGTGCAGGTCTCGCTGCTGATTCTGGTGCTGGCCTACTTTCTGGTGTTCGGCACCGGCGTGTATTACCTGCTGAAGATTCTGCGCAGCGGCCCGGTACTGCCCGGCGATCCGTCGACGGCCTCCGGCAACGGCCATGCGCCGCACGACGCACACCTCGTGCCGCAAACTGCGCCAGCCCTGTCGGGCCTGTCCGGACGGATGGATACCGACCGAGCGCACGCGACCTGATCGTCGCCCGACACGACATCGACCTTAGCGAGAATTTCATGGATCTGATCTTAGCCTGGGCCGCCATCATTGCCCTCGGCCTGTTTCTGTACGTGGTGCTCGACGGTTTCGACCTCGGCATCGGCATTCTCTTTCCGTTCTTCCCCGATGCGCGCGAACGCGACACGATGATGAACTCCGTCGCCCCGGTCTGGGACGGCAACGAGACTTGGCTCGTGCTCGGCGGCGCCGGCTTGCTCGCCGCGTTTCCAATGGTGTACTCGGTGCTGCTCTCGGCGCTGTATCTGCCGCTCGTGTTCATGCTGGTGTGCCTGATCTTTCGCGGCGTAGCGTTCGAGATTCGCGGCAAGTCACGCCGCACCCGGCAGTGGTGGGATCTGGCTTTCATCGGCGGCTCGGCCGGGGCGACGTTCTTTCAGGGCGTTTCAATCGGTGCGTATCTGTCCGGCATTCCGGTGGAGAACGGCCAGTTCGCGGGAGACGCTTTTGCCTGGGTCACAGCCTTCAATCTGTTCGCCGGCCTGGGCCTGCTCGTGACGTATGCGTTGCTCGGCGCATGCTGGCTGATCGGCAAGACCGAGGGCGATTTGCAGCGCCGCATGCGTGTGCTCGCCTGGCCGCTAACGCTGGCGCTCGTGGCGACCATGGCCATCGTCTCGCTGTGGACACCGCTGCAACTGCCACTCGTGGCCGAGCGCTGGTTCGACGACCAGTGGTTCTGGCGATGCCTGCCGGTGCCGTTCCTCGTCGGGGGCGCCACGCTCGCCATGCGCCGGGTGCTGCGCCGTGCACACGACGCGACACCGTTCTGGCTCGCCATCGGCCTCGTGTTTCTCGGCTACAGCGGTCTGCTCATCAGCGCCTATCCCTATGCGATTCTGCCCGGCATCACGCTCCGGGACGCCGCCGCGCCGCATTCGAGTCTGTCGTTCTCGCTATGGGGTGCGGCCTTCATCATTCCGGTGATCATCGCCTACACGATGCTGGCCTACTGGGTATTTCGCGGCAAGGTGACTCACGATGCGTACCATCACTGATCTCGTTCGCCCCGCAGCGCGCAGGCAGCGCGAACGGGCTGTCGTACGCAGCCCGTGGCAGCAGACCCTGATTCGCTGGGGGTGGTTTATCGCCCTATGGTGTGCCGGTGTAGCGGGCACGGCACTGCTTGCACTACCATTCAAACTCATCATTGCATCTGCCAAATAGGAGGCACGCTTATGAAATGGCTTTCATCCACAGGCGCGACGTGCGCGGCAAGCGTGGCGGCTGTCGCGATGGCGCTCGCCGCAGGTACGGCGCGGGCCGAAGGCATGAGCGTCTCGTCGAGCGCGTTTGCGGACGGCGGCCTGCTGCCCGCGATTCATGCCGGACTGGGCGAGTGCGGCGGGAAGAATGTCAGTCCGCCTGTCGAATGGAAGAATCTGCCCCAAGCCACGCACAGCGTGGTCGTCACAATGAAGGACCCCGACGGTGCGAAGGGCGGCGGTGTCGTGCATTGGGTCGCCTACAACATTCCGGCCACGGTCTCGTCGCTCGCCGCTGGCGCGGGTAACGAAACCGGACGGCAGGTCACCGTCGGCAAGAACGTCAGCGGCGCGATGGCCTATCGGGGCGCTTGCCCGCCAGTCGGCGATACACCGCATCACTACATCATCACGGTAACGGCAACCGATATCGAACCGGGTCAGTTGCCGGCAGGGCTCGACGCCAACGGGCTTTCCGCCGCGCTCGCCGGTCATACGCTGAACGGCTCGACCATCGTGGCGCGCTACGGCCGGTAAGCCGGTCGAACGCCCCGACACGCCACAAAGAAAAAGCGCCGGCAGGGAGTGTCCCGCCGGCGCTTTTTCTTATCCGCTTACCGCTGCGCGATCAATTGTCGCGAGCGAGCGCGAGGAACTCGGTGCGCAACGCCAGATTGGGCTGCAACTCGCCAAGCATCGAAGACGTCACCGTCTCCTCACCCGCCGTGCGAATGCCACGGCTTTCCATGCACATGTGACGGCACGACACCACCACACCGACGGCCTTCGGTTGCAGATGCGTCATCAGCGCTTCGGCGATCTGCGTCGTCAGACGCTCCTGCACTTGCAAGCGGCGGGCGAAGCAGTCGACCAGACGCGTGAGCTTCGACAATCCGACGATCTTGCCATTGGGCAGATAGCCGATCGTCGCCTTGCCGAAGAACGGTGCGAGATGGTGCTCGCAATGACTATAGACAGGGATGCCCCGCACGACGATCAATTCGTTGTACTGCTCCGCCCCGTCTTCGAAAACCTTGAGTACTTCGGCCGGATCCTGAGCATAGCCGGCCGTCCATTGACGCCATGCTTTTTGCACACGCGACGGCGTTTCGTGCAGGCCGGGGCGGTTCGGGTCTTCGCCGATGTGTTTCAGGAATCGCTTCCAGTCGTTTTCGTCGAACGTGTCGTGAGACATATCAATCAAGCTCCTTGCATGAAGTCCGGTGCGCTGCGCCGCTACGGCTCGCGCGCCCCGTGCGCCGCCGGACATGTGCGCACACAATAGCAGAGAGTCCCCGTGCGCGCATGGCGCTCACCCCGATTGCCCCGGATTGATCGCTCCGGCGCTTTTGCGCTAAGGTGGCAGCGGACAACCGCAACGCACGAGGCGTGTCATGCAGGCATACACTCGCATGTGCACTACCGCGACGACCCTTGCCGTCACGGCCGCGCTGACCGGCTGTGGCGATCACGGCCCCGCGCCATGGCAAGGCTATGTAGAAGGCGAGTTTGTCTATGTCGCTTCCTCGCAGGCCGGAACGCTTCAGACCCTGTCGGTCGGGCGCGGCCAGCAGGTCAAGGCGGGCGACGCCCTTTTCGATCTCGAATCCACGTTCGAGCTTGCCGCGCAAGCCCACGCGCGCAAGACGCTCGCCAGCGCCGAAGCGCAATTGCGCGATCTCGACACCGGCAAACGTCCCGACGAAATCGCGGTATCGGCCGCGCAACTCAAGCAGGCCATCGCCGTGCGCGACAAGTCGATCGCCCAGTTCGACCGCGATCAGGCGCAATACGCCGCAGGCGGCATTTCCCGCGAGCAACTCGACGCCAGCCGTGCCGATGCACGCAGCAGCACCGCACACGTACAGGAACTGCAAAGCAGCCTCGCTGTGGCGAGGCTGCCGGGCCGCGAAGCTCAGCGGCAAGCCCAGGCAGCGCAAGTCGACGCGGCGCGTGCCTCGCTTGCGCAGGCCGATTGGCAGCTCGCGCAAAAGCACCCGGGGGCGAGTGCTGCCGGGCGCGTGTACGACACGATGTATCGCGTTGGCGAATGGGTTGCGGCAGGCAGCCCCGTGCTGCGGCTGCTGCCGCCGGGCAACATCAAGGTCCGCTTCTTCGTGCCGGAGACCGTGCTGGGCAGCCTGAGTGCCGGGCAAACGGTGCATATTGCCTGCGACGGATGCGGCGCAGGTGTCGACGCCCGCATCACCTATGTCGCCCATCAGGCGGAGTACACGCCACCGGTCATCTACAGCAACGACACGCGCGACAAGCTCGTCTATATGATCGAAGCCCGCCCCGCCCCGGCAGACGCCGCCAAGCTCAATCCGGGACAGCCGGTGCAGGTGACGCGCCCATGAACGGCCGCGACGCGCCGCCGCCCGATACCGCTGCGTTGCGAGGCAGTCGCGACGGTCATGGAGATCTCGCCATCGACGTGAACGGACTGAACAAGCACTTTGGTGACAAGCACGTCGTCCGGAACGTATCGCTGCAAGTGCGGCGCGGCGAGATCTTCGGCTTTCTCGGCCCGAACGGCAGCGGGAAGACGACCTGCATCCGCATGATGTGCGGGTTGCTCACGCCCGACTCGGGCAGCGGCACCTGCCTGGGCTTCGACATCGTCCGCGAGAGCGCGCAAATCAAGCGTCAGGTCGGCTATATGACACAACGCTTCTCGTACTGGGAAGACCTGACGATTCGCGAGAATCTGGATTTCGTTGCGCGCGTGTACGGCATGCCGAACCGGCGCGAAGCGGTCGATCGCGCCATTGAAGGGCTCGGCCTGAAAGGCCGCGCAAAGCAGTTGACCGGCTCACTCTCGGGCGGCTGGAAACAGCGCCTCGCACTCGCGGCATGCATGCTGCACGAGCCGCAGGTGTTGCTGCTCGACGAACCGACCGCCGGCGTCGATCCGAGCGCCCGGCGCGACTTCTGGGAGGAACTGCACGAGTTGGCCTCACGCGGCATTTCCGTGCTCGTGAGCACGCATTACATGGACGAAGCGGAGCGGTGCCACAAGCTCGCTTACATCTCCTACGGCGAGTTGCTCGCGAAGGGCACGGCGTCGGAGATCATCGACAGCCAGCACCTGTCGACATGGACGGTACACGCCGACAATCTCGTCGATCTGGCGCGCGAACTGCGCGCACAACCCGCCGTGGCGCAGACGGTCGCGTTCGGCGACGCGCTGCACGTCAGCGGGCCGGACGCCGACACGCTCGGCAAGGTGTTGCACGAACTGGCGGGGGCACGCGGGCTGCGCGTCACCCCCATCGACACCAGCCTGGAAGACGTCTTCATCTACCTGATGAGCCACGCGAAGGACAACTTCGGAGACCACGCATGAGCACGCTGCTGGGGTTCTCCATCGCGCGGTGGTGGAGCATTGTGTGCAAGGAGTTCCTGCAACTGCGCCGCGACCGCGTGACTTTCGCGATGATCGTGGGCGTGCCGCTCGTGCAACTGACGCTCTTCGGCTTCGCCATCAACACCGATCCGAAGCACATGCCCACTGCGGTGATCTTTGCCGACGACAGCGAATTCACACGCAGCTTCGTGGCGGCGATGGAGCACTCGGCGTACTTCCACGTGACTGAGAGGCTCA
The DNA here is from genome assembly GCF_000389825.1 of Pandoraea sp. SD6-2. Taxonomy (NCBI): domain Bacteria; kingdom Pseudomonadati; phylum Pseudomonadota; class Betaproteobacteria; order Burkholderiales; family Burkholderiaceae; genus Pandoraea; species Pandoraea sp. SD6-2. The sequence continues at coordinate 147,133 of NZ_KB944426.1, forward strand.
CGAGCGAGCAAGCGGGACGCGCCGCGCTGGCACAGGGCCGTGTTCAGTTCGTGCTGAATATCCCCGCCGACTTCACGCGACGGTTGTTGCGCGGCGAACGGCCCGCGGTACTCATCGAGGCCGACGCGACAGACCCAATGGCCATGGCCTCGGCACTCGGTGCGCTACCCGCCATCGCGCAATCGGTCGCGCAAAAAGATCTGACCGGCCCGCTCGCGCCGCTCGCTGGCGGGCAGAGCCCGTTCGACGTGCAGGTGCACCGGCTGTACAACGCTGAGGGGATCACGCAATACAACATCATCCCCGGGCTGATGGGGGTGATTCTGACGATGACGCTCGCCATGATGACGGGGCTCGCCATCGTGCGTGAACGCGAGCGCGGGACGATGGAAAATCTGCTCGCCACGCCGGTGCGGCCCGTCGAACTCATGACGGGCAAGATTGTGCCGTACATCGCCATCGGCCTGATTCAGGCGAGCATTATTCTTATCGCTGCGCGTTTCGTCTTTCACGTGCCGTTCGAGGGCAGTGTGATTGCCATCTATCTCTCGGCCCTGGTCTTCATCGCGGCCAATCTCACGGTGGGCATCGCGCTCTCGTCGTTCGCGCAGAATCAGTTGCAGGCCATGCAACTCACCGTGTTCTATTTCCTGCCGAACATGCTGCTCTCGGGCTTCATGTTCCCGTTTCGCGGCATGCCTGCGTGGGCACAGGCCATTGGCAATGTTCTGCCGCTCACCTATTTCAACCGGCTCATTCGCGGCATTCTGCTCAAGGGCAACGGATGGGGCGATGCCTGGCATGACCTGTGGCCGCTGCTGGTCTTCTCCGCCGTGCTCATGGCGGTGGCCGTCAGGTTCTACAAACGAACGCTCGACTGAGGCCATCATGAGAGTTGCCCACCGTGCGCGTCGTCACTCCCCTGCCCGCAGCGCATTGCCATGGCTCGCGCTCGGGCTTGGCGCAACGCTCGCTGCCTGCGCGGTCGGGCCGGACTTCCACACGCCGGAACCTACGGACGTTGCTCGATACACGACCGCCACGCAACTCTCGTCGACCGCCGGAACCGGCGGCGCACAGGGTGCGGCGCAAACGCTCGTTGCCGGGGACGACGTGCCATCGCATTGGTGGACCCGCTTCGGCTCACCCGCACTGGACGCGCTCGTCGCCCAGGCCCTGGCCGATAGCCCGACCCTGCGACAAGCGCAGGCCAAGTTGCGTCAGGCGCAGGAAGACTACCGCGCGCAAGCAGGTGCGCGATTGCTGCCGTCGGCCGATCTGAAGCTCTCCGGCACACGCGAGCAGGTCGATCTCGCATCGTTCGGCATCACCAGCGTGCCGAGCCCCGGGCCTTTCACCCTGTACAACGCGAGTGTCAACATCGCTTACACGCTGGATGTCTTCGGCGGGAATCGACGCGTGCTGGAAGGTCTGGCCGCCCAGATCGACTACCAGCGCTTCGAAGCGGAAGCCGCCCGGCTCTCGCTCGCGGGCAATGTGGTGACGGCGGCCCTGCGGCAAGCCAGTGCACGAGCCCAGCTCTCGGCACTGGAAGGCATGGCGAGCGCACAGCGGGCACAGCTCGATATCACGCGCGCGCGGCAACGTGCGGGGGGTGTCGCACTGCTGGACGTCGAGAATCAGGCCGCGCTCGTTGCGCAGACCGAAGCACAGTTACCCACGCTGCGCTTGCAGATCGCCCAATACGATCATCAATTGGCTCGCCTGACCGGTCAGGCACCGGGGGCGTTCACGTCCCCCGTCATCGATCTCAATGGCCTGACACTGCCGCAGACGGTTCCCGTTTCCCTGCCATCGACACTGGCCCAGCGACGCCCGGATATCCGCGCGTCGGAAGCCCTGCTGCACAAGGCAAGCGCCGACGTCGGCGTGGCGACTGCGAATCTTTACCCGCAATTCACGCTCTCCGGCAGCTTCGGCACCCAGCGTATGCGAACGGCCGATCTGGGTAACGGCATCAACATCTGGAGCCTCGGGATGAACCTGCTCCAGCCGCTGTTTCGCGGCGGCGAATTGCACGCGCAACGGCGCTCGGCGCTCGCGGCTTACGACGCCGCACTGGCGTCGTATCAGGACACCGTGCTGCTCGGCCTCGCGCAAGTCGCCGACGCCATGCGCGCGCTGGAGGCCGACGCTGCCGCCCTCACCGCCCGTGACGATGCCGCCCGCCGGGCGGAAGCGGCGTTCCGGATAGCGAGCGAGCGATATCGCGTGGGGGGTATCAGCCATCTCTCGCTACTCGACGCGCAACGGCAGGCACTCGACGCCACTCGTGCCCGGCTCGACGCACAAGGGGCTCGTCTGACAGACACGGCCGCGCTCTGGCAAGCACTGGGCGGGGCAACGACGGCGCCGGTCGAATCGAGGGCCGGAACCTATCCCAGGGACTGAGCTTCATCGGCGAGACATGTCATCAACGTGGCAACCGGCGCACGTTTGAGCGCCGATTGACGCACGAGTACGCCCAGCTCGCGTGTGAGCGGCGCGCCGGAGAGCGGCAGCACCTGAACACCATGAACAGCTGCCGCGCCGGCTTTGCCCGCCTTCCCCGCAGCCTGACCGTCGACGGGCAGGCCGATGAGCGTCGCAGGCACGATCGACCATCCCAGCCGCGCACGCACCAGACGAAGAATGACTTCGGGCTCGTCCAGTTCCACCCCTTCGCGCACCCAGAAGCGGTGCCGTCGCAGGTATCGTTCGACCAGATCGCCGCCGTATGAGCGCCGGTTGTAGCGCACGAAGGGCATCTCCGCCACCCAATCGGCCACCGTACCGCGAGTCCCCTTCGGCGCGATGGCAACGTAAGGCTCCTGCATGAGCGTGAGCCATTTCATATCGGCGGGCACCCCGATGCGTGGCCGGATCATCACCGCCAAATCGAGTTCCTTCGCGTCGAGCTGCCCCAGCAATTGCACCGACATGCCCGGCACGATGTTCAGATGCGGCATCGCCCCGAGCGCCGTCCAGCGTTGCACCGCCCCCGGCAACAAACCAAGCTGCACCGTGAGGATCGCACCGACATGGATAGGCGCCAGTGCCGCTTGCGCGTCGTGCGTCCCGGCCTCGCCGCGCATGGCCTGATACCCGGCGATCACCCCTTGCGCCTGCGCGAGCAGGCGGCGGCCATCGTCCGAGAGCGACACGGCGCGTCCGGTTCGCTCGAAAAGCTGCACGCCGAGATCCTCTTCGAGACGCTGAATCTGCGCGCTCACGGCCGACTGCGTCAGTCCGAGACGCGCGCCCGCCGCCGAGAACGAAGCGGTTTCGGCTGCCGTGACGAAGGTTTTCAGGTAACGGATCATTGATCGAAAATTTTGTTTCTGAGCGGTTGAATTATTCGTTTCTGATTATTTTTATCGATGGATAGAATCTACAGCAAATCGGCGAGGCCGTTCCGCCCGCCGATGGACAAGGAAAAAAGACCTCCGCGAGACCACGCGGCATTCGAATCTCGTTCAACCCCACATTGCGCCGGAGTCCCACATGGTTACACCGCTCTTTCATCTTGCGTTCCCTGTCGATGACCTCGAAGCGGCCCGCCGCTTCTACGGCGGCGTGATGGGCTGCGCCGAAGGCCGTAGTTCGGATCACTGGATCGATTTCGATTTTTTCGGGCATCAACTGGTCGCGCATCTCTCGCCGGACGAGGCGGGCAAGCGCATCACGAATCCGGTCGACGGCGACGAGGTTCCCGTCCCGCATTTCGGCGTTATCCTTGACATGCCCGCGTGGCATGCGCTGGCCGATCGTCTGCGCGCCGCCGGGACCCGTTTCGTGATCGAACCGCATATTCGCTTCGCCGGACAGGTGGGCGAGCAGGCGACGCTGTTCTTCTACGACCCGGCGGGCAATGCGCTGGAGTTCAAAGCATTTGCCGACCTGTCGCAGGTCTTCGCCAAGTGAGGCCGTGCGTCATGCCGCTCCACTGTCGCTTGCGCCGGTAGGCGTGAGGGTATTCAAGGCGCCGTCGTGTGGTGGCGCCTGTGTTTTGTTGGTTATTGTTTCGTTTCAGCCAAGAGTCTTCTCATGAGCCAATTCGTTATTTCGGCCCCGCCTCAGGCGTCGGTCGCCGTCGCAGGCAGCGACGCTCGTTTCCCGGTGCGCCGCGTGTTCTGCGTCGGCCGTAACTACGCCGCGCACGCGCGCGAGATGGGTAGCAATCCGGATCGCGAGCCGCCGTTCTTCTTCATGAAGCCGGCCGACGCCGTCGTTGCCGCCGAAGGCACACTGCCCTACCCGCCGCTCACGAGCGAGCTGCATCACGAAATCGAGCTGGTCGTCGCCATTGGCGCCGACGGCGAGAACGTCGATGCCAGCCATGCGCTGTCGCTGGTGTGGGGTTACGGTGTCGGCGTCGATCTCACGCGCCGCGACCTCCAGCAACAGGCCAAAGACACGCGCCGGCCATGGGACTGGGGCAAGGCGTTCGACGCCTCGGCACCCTGCGGCCCGCTCCACGCGGTGGCAGAAGTCGGTCATCCGAAGCAAGGCCGCGTGTGGCTGGACGTGAACGGCGAGAATCGTCAGACCGGCGATCTCAATGAGTTGATCTGGTCGGTGCCCGACCTCATCGCCGAGATCTCGCGCAGCGTGAAGCTCGCGGCGGGCGATCTGATCTTCACCGGCACGCCTGCCGGCGTCGGGCCGCTCGAACCCGGCGACAAGGTCAGCGCCGGTGTGGCAGGCGTGGGCGAGATCGCTTTCACCATCGGCAAGAAGCCCGCGGCCTGACCCATCGTCGTCCGACTGATTTTGCAGGTTCCGCACCGGCAGACCGGCAAGGATATCCACAGCTACTGTTGATAACCCTTTGCATAAGTACTCGGCCGGCGGCGCAAACGCCCGCCAGCATTGAGTGTCAAGTGCATTGCCTAATTTGCCGTCACCGGTGCGGCATCCGACGCCTTGAACGGATGCCCCCTGCAGCGCCATGCTCCGTTCCGCGCACCACGTCCCCCTCACCTTTCATTCCTGAAACGTTTTCGTCCGAAAGGCTGAGCACAGCCCGTTTCGAACATTGAACTTCCCTGTCGATTCAATGAGTTGCAGCCATTGGCATGCTTCTCGCATCGGTAAGGATGCAAGCCGTCCGCCTCCGGGAAAGTCTCTTCGCCCGAGTCGACCGCCTCGGGAATCAAGTCATGCACGCCACATGGCCCCGGCACGCCCGATGCCAATCCCTCGCCGGGAGCGCCCCGGACGCGGACGGACTGCACCAGTGACCGATTGACGTCGGACGATGGGAAATGTTCAGGGAGGGGATCATGCAAATGCGCCGCACCGGGCCTTGCGCCCTAAGTCCCTGCGCCCGGTCGCTCGCGCCTGCGAGTCCGGCCAAGTCAGCCCGCCGTCAGCCGCGCGAGCGGTGCGCGAGTTGGCGGCACCGGCGGCACGATGCCGCCGGAGACCGGCGCCATGTGGCGCCCGGAAGAGCCTTACGCTGAAGCCAACCCTCGTCAGGTGGCTTCAGCCCTCTTCCGCCCAGACCTTGGCGGCACGCACCGCGCGCTGCCAACCCCTGACAGCACGATCGACATCGCTCTCGGAGAGCTTGCGGGAAAAGCGCCGCTGTAGCTGCCATTGGCGTTGCAGCGCGTCGATATCCGGCCAGAATCCCACTGCGAGTCCGGCGAGATAGGCGGCACCTGCGGCCGTCGTCTCGATGACCCTGGGACGCACCACGTCCGCCCCCAGCAAATCCGCCTGCCATTGCATCAGGAGATCGTTGGCCGCCGCGCCACCGTCGACCCGCAACTCCGACACATGCAAACCGGCGTCGGCTTCCATCGCGCGCAAGACGTCGAGCGTCTGAAACGCAATGCTGTCGAGTGCCGCACGCGCCACATGGGCGGCGGTGGTGCCGCGCGTCGCGCCGAACAGTGTGCCCCGCGCGCGTGGCTGCCAATGCGGTGCGCCGAGCCCGGCGAATGCCGGCACGAGGACGACACCATCGGCGTCGGGCACGCTGGTCGCGAGCGCTTCCACGTCGCGAGAGTGACGGATGATGCCCAACCCGTCACGCAACCACTGCACGACCGCACCGCCGATGAAGATGCTGCCCTCCAGCGCATAGTCCACCCGATTGCCGATCTTCCAGGCCACCGTCGTGAGCAGGTTATGACTGGACGCCTGCGGCTTGCTGCCGGTGTTCATCACCATGAAGCAGCCCGTGCCGTATGTGTTCTTCACCATGCCTGGCGAGAGACACATCTGCCCGAAGAGGGCTGCCTGCTGATCGCCCGCGATGCCCGCAATCGGCACCGGCACGGAGAACAGTGGCGTGGCCGTATGTCCGAACACTTCGCTCGACGAGCGCACCTCCGGCAACATGCTGCGCGGCACGTCGAGCAGCGCGAGAAGTTCGTCGTCCCACGCGAGCGTGTGGATGTTGAAGAGCATGGTGCGCGATGCGTTCGACACATCCGTCACATGCAGCCTGCCGCCCGTCAAATGCCATACGAGCCAGCTATCGATCGTGCCGAAGGCGAGGTGCCCCGCTTCGGCGGCGGCGCGCGCGCCATCGACGTGATCGAGAATCCAGCGAATCTTGGTGCCGGAGAAGTACGAATCGACACGCAGTCCGGTGCTGCTGGCGACAAGATCTTCCTTGCCTTGCGCACGCAACTGATCGCAGAAATCCGCCGTCCGGCGGTCCTGCCAGACGATGGCGTTGTATACCGGCTCGCCTGTGCGGCGATCCCACACGACAGTCGTCTCGCGCTGATTCGTGATGCCGATGGCAGCAATGTCGCTCCCGCCCAGGCCCGCATGTGTCAGCGCTTCGGCGGCAACGCCGGCCTGCGTCGACCAGATTTCGCGCGGATCGTGCTCCACCCAGCCGGGGTGCGGATAGATCTGACGGAATTCCTTCTGCGCGGTCGCCACGACATGGCCATCGCGATCGAACAGCAACGCTCGCGAACTGGTCGTGCCCTGGTCGAACGCGAGGATGTACGCTCCTCCTGCCATTGCGCTTGTCTCCTGTTTTTTCTGCGGGCGTCAGGCAGCCATTTCCATGTGCTGTGCAAACCATCGCTGTACGCTGGCTTCGCCGTCCTTGCCGACATGCAGACCGAGTTTGGTCCGGCGCCACAGCACGTCCTGCGCCGTGCGCGCCCATTCGTATTGCACAAGATAGCGCAGCTCGGCTTCATACAGATCGCCGCAGATGCGTTGCCCCAGAGCGTCGAGCGAATTCGCTTCGCCAATCAGCACATGGGTGCGTGTTCCGTACGTGCGCGCGTAACGATGCGCCAGCGCCTGCGGCAGCCACGGCAACTGAGCGCGCAGCGACGTTTCGAAAACCCCCGCATCCGGCTCGGCCATGTCGCCGCCCGGCAGCGGCGCGCCCGCCGTCCAGTCGCCGTGCGTGAAGCCCAGCGGGCCATGCAGATGCGACATCGCCTCTTCCGCGAGACGACGGTATGTCGTGATCTTGCCGCCGAACACCGACAGCAGCGGTGCGCGCTTGCCGGTCGCGTCCAGTTCGAGCTTGTAATCGCGCGTGACGGCCGACGGGTTCGAAACCTCTTCTTCCATCAACGGCCGCACGCCCGCATAAGTCCAGACGACATCGCCAGGCACGATCGGCTTGGTGAAGTATTCGCTGGCCGACCGGCAGAGATACACGATCTCGTCGTCGTCGATCTCGACCTGCGCGGGGTCGCCGTGATACTCGATATCGGTCGTGCCGATCAGCGTGAAATCGCGCTCGTAGGGAATCGCGAAGATGATGCGCTTGTCAGGGTTCTGGAAGATGTAGGCGTGATCGTGATCGAACAGCTTGCGCGTCACGATATGACTGCCCTTGACCATACGCACGCGATGCGTCGCATTCTGACGCAGTACGTCGCCCAGCAGATGCCCAACCCACGGCCCGGCAGCATTGACGATGGCCCGCGCACGCACGGTCTGGTGCGTGCCCTCGGGCGTCTCCAGCTGGGCCGTCCACATGTGCTCGCCGCGATCCGCGCCGATGAGCTTCGTGCGCGTGAGGATCGTCGCACCGCGCTCGGCGGCGTCCTGCGCGTTGAGCACGACCAGACGCGCGTCCTGCACCCAGCCGTCCGAGTAGACGAAACCACGCGACAGGTCACGGCGCAGCGGCGCACCCGCCGGATGCCGGCGCAGATCGATACCGCGCGAGCCGGGCAGCATTTCGCGTCGAGCAAGGTGATCGTAAAGGAACAGGCCCGCGCGAATCAGCCACGCAGGACGAAGATTCGGCATATGGGGCATCACGAAACGCAGCGGCCACATGATGTGCGGCGCGGCACGCAGCAACACTTCACGCTCCTGCAACGCCTTGCGCACCAGACCGAACTCGTAGTACTCGAGATAGCGCAGACCGCCATGAATCAGCTTGGTGCTCGCCGACGAAGTATGAGACGCCAGATCGTCCTGCTCGACGAGCAACACCCGCAAACCGCGACCGGCGGCGTCGCGCGCAATGCCCGTCCCGTTGATCCCCCCGCCCACGACCAGCAGGTCATAAGGGGCAAGCAGGTTGTCCGATGGCGATTGAGTGGATGTCTGCACGTCGTCACTCCCGTGTGATGGGCGTTAAATCAGAGAAAGTTTGAAAATGTTCGTTTACGTTCAATTAAATTCGTTTTCGAACATATATACTCGGATTTTAGCAGATCACGTCGTTTGAGTTTCGAATTCGCGCATTTCCCTGCCCGAATGTGCGAGTTCGCACCTGCCCCTGACCGCCACGCGTGTCAGTCCGCGACGTGTACCAGCGTGCCCGCCTCGGCGATCACCTGCGCCATGCTTTCGGGCACCGGGCGATCGGTGAACAGGGCGTCGATCTGAGACAGGTGCCCCAGCCGGACAAGCGCCGGACGTCCGAACTTGCTGTGATCGGCCGCCAGAAATACGGTGCGGGAGTGCGCGATGATCGCCTCGGCCACGCGGACCTCGCGATAGTCGAAGTCTCGCAGCGTGCCGTCGGTATCGATGGCGGAGATGCCGATGATGCCGAAATCGACTTTGAACTGACGGATGAAGTCGAGCGTGGCCTCGCCGGTCACGCCCTGGTCGCGGGCGCGCACGACGCCGCCGGTGATGATGACCTCGGCGTCGGCGTAGCTGCTCATCATGGCCGCGACGTGCAGGTTATTCGTGATGACGCGCAAGCCGCGATGACGAGACAACGCCCGGGCCACGGCTTCCGTCGTGGTGCCCAGATTGATGAAGATCGATGCATGATCGGGGATTTGTTCCGCGAGGCGTACGGCGATGCGGCGCTTTTCATCGGCCAGATGCGTCTGACGGGCGTCGTAGGCGTCGTTCTCCGCCCCGCCCGGCAGGCCAACCCCGCCGTGGTAGCGGCGTACCCATTTGCGCTCGGCCAGAAAGTTGATGTCGCGCCGGATGGTCTGCGGTGTCACATCGAAGCGCGCAGCCAGTTCGTCGACCGTAAGAAAGCCGTCGCGGCGAACGGCGTCGAAAAGCGCCTGCTGGCGCGGGTTCAGCGAGGCCTGCCCGGCATCGCCAGCAGAGGAGAGTCCCTCTGAGACATCAATGGATTCGGCGGATTCGGTATGGGACATCGGCACGCACACAGTAAAAGCCTTCGTGCCGCCCGGCCGGCGGCACGTTCGCCGTCATGATACCCCGCCGTTGTATGACGCCGCCGTGACAGCGGCATGACACTGCGGCCGCTATCGGCGTCGCAGGAGGGTCAGAGACACTGGCGCACGGCGTCGGCAAGCGACTGCGGGCCGGTCGACCCGAGATAGAGCGAACCCTGGCTACCCGGCTTGTGCGGTGCAAGATCGAGAATGGCGAGAATGCCGTCGTCTTGCGAGGAGAGCTGGAGTGTCTGACCGGTGCCGGCTTTCTGCCGTTGCAGGCGGGCATAAGGCAGTTGCTTCTTCCAGAGACGCGCCGTGCAGGCACTCACGCTGGCAAACGCCTTCTTCGAGGAACCTTGCCACACGGCACCGTTACTGCGCGCGTCGTCGACCGTATCCCGATAGGCAGGCAACGTCTCGACTTTTACATTTTCCGGTGCAACGTCGGCGACGCTGCCCACGGGGGGATCGTTGCACGACGCGACGGGCGGCGTTTGCGCGCATGCGGCCAGCAACACAGCGAGCGTCACACTCGCTGCGGCAACCGCCCCCGTAGCACCGCGCCGCGCCGTACGCGTCGTGCCGGAATTCCTGTCTTTGCCCCGGTTCATGCCCCCGCTCCACACTTGCTAATAGCCGTCGCACGCGCCATGTCTTCCGGCTGCCGCGGCAAGCCGGGCATCGTTGTGACGACAGTTTGGTATCTGGTTCCGGCGCCTTATCTCTGCTGAGCTGGTGGGCTGCTGGCCACGCAATGTCTTTTGCGCTCGTGTCAGGCCACAACCCGCGCCGATTTGTTCGGTCTGCTCTGGTAATGCCGTCACCCTCGCGCGCCCCGCGCCTCGCATTGCGGGCCACACGGCTGATCGGGCGACGGATCGCCAGTTGGCGCTCATCTTACTCGTGTTATTCATAGCATGGCAATTCGCGCAATGCGCGCTGGCCCGAATCGCGTATATTGCAGGTTTCTGTCACACTGCGCCGCACCGCCTCGCGCCCGACCCTGCTGCGAGCCGACGTGCCACCCCGCCCGCCGAGCCCTGGATCAATCATCCGGCCGGTACGCCATAAGCGAGAACAACAAGCGGACCGATAGCCACACGTGGCGCATGTGAGCCCAGCCAACCCGTATTCACTTTTGCGACTGTCCCGATTTCCATGTCCAGCAATGCGCAAGCCCCGATCATCGTCATCGCCCCCGATTCGTTCAAAGGTTCACTGAGTGCTCCGGAAGTCGCGCGCGCCATCGCGTCCGGCATCGCTCGCGCGCTGCCGCAAGCCGAACTGCGGTTGCGCCCGATGGCCGACGGCGGCGAAGGCACGCTCGACGCCCTGCTCTCCGCAGGCGGTCGACGTGTGCCGCTGTCAGTGCGTGGTGCGGGTCAGGCGTCGGTCACCGCCGAGTACGGCATCATGCCCGACGGCACCGGCGTGCTGGAAAGCGCCAACGTGGTGAGCATCACCGACCCCGTCGGCATGCAGACACCGGTGGCCGAGCGCTCGACGGTCGGCCTCGGCGAACTGGTGCGCGCCCTGCTCGATACCGGTGCGCGCCGCGTGCTCATCGGTCTGGGCGGCAGCAGCACGAACGACGGCGGCGCGGGTCTGCTCGTCGGTCTCGGCGCGCGTTTGCTCGATGCATCGGGCGAAGCCGTGCAGCCGGTGCCTGCGGCGCTGCATCGTGTCGCATCGATCGACCTGAACGGGCTCGATGGCCGTCTGAAGGACTGCGAACTGATCGCCATGTCCGACGTGAACAATCCGCTGAACGGCCCACAAGGCGCGACGGCGATCTTCGGGCCGCAAAAAGGCGTGAGCGAATCACAGGTCGAACCGCTCGACCGTGCCATCGCCCATTTCGCCGGGCATGCCCATCGAGCGTTCAGTGCCAACGAGGCGGCCAGCCGCGCCGGTGCCGGTGCGGCTGGCGGTCTGGGCTTCGCGCTGCATTTGCTCGGGGCGCAGTTCCGCTCCGGGGCGGAAGTGGTGGCCGAGCGCGTTGGACTGCCGCAAGCGGTGGAAGGCGCCGACTGGCTCATTACCGGCGAAGGCCGCAGCGACGGGCAGACGCTTTCGGGCAAGACGCCGATGATTGCCGCCCAGGTGGCGATCAAGGCCGGGGCGACGGCATCGCTGCTCTCGGGCGCGATCGATCGCAGCGCGCTGGAAAGTCTCTCGCGCGTGTTCTCGGGATGCTTCTCGCTGACGTTCGGCCCCACCACGCTAGAAAAGGCGATTGCCGATGCGGCCGGTCTGCTGGCCGACAGCGCGGAACAGATGACTCGCCTGCGCTATACCCACAAGGGCTGAGCCGCACGCACCGTCGCTACACTCGCCTCATCCGGCGATTCGGCGATGCCGAGCACCGGGCGGCCCGACATTGGCTGACAAGCACAAGCGGGGGCTCGTGGCGAGTCAGCCCCGTCACACCATCAGATCCACGAACTGGTGCACCGGCATCGCCTCCAGCCGTTGCTGATCGAGCGCGATGTCGAGGATGCGCGTTTGTGCGCGAGCAGCGAAGCGGCGCGCCAGATTCGTCTTGAACTTCTCCACGAGCAGCGGAATCCCCTCGGCACGGCGGCGCATGTGGCCGATCGGGTATTCGACCAGCACTTCGCCGAGCGTGGTGCCGTCGGTCAGCGTGACGCTCAGCCCGTTGGCAATCGAACGCTTGTCGGGATCGTGATAGTCGCGGGTGAACTGCGGGTCTTCCTCGCAGACGATATTCGCGCGCAACGCATCGATACGAGGATCGGCGGCGACGGCATCCTCATAGTCGGCCGCCGTCAGACGCCCGAATAGCAACGGCACCGCCACCATGTACTGAATGCAGTGATCGCGGTCGGCCGGATTGGCGAGCGGTCCCTGCTTGTCGATGATGCGAATCGCGGCCGCATGCGTGCGGATTTTGACCGAGCGAATGTCCTGCGCGGTACGCCCCATCGCCTTCAACTGGCCGTGAAGTGTCATTGCCGCCTCGGCGGCCGTCTGTGCGTGAAACTCGGCCGGGAAGGAAATTTTGAACAGCACGTTCTCCATCACATACGAACCGTACGGGCGCTGAAATGCGAACGGCTTGCCCTTGAACAGCACGTCGTAGAAGCCCCAGGTCTTGGCGGTGAGCACCGACGGATAGCCCATCTCTCCGGTGCGCGCCATCAGCGCGAGCCGCACGGCGCGGCTCGTCGCATCGCCCGCCGCCCACGACTTGCGGCTACCGGTGTTAGGGGCATGACGGTATGTGCGCAGACTCTGTCCGTCGACGAATGCAAGCGAGAGCGCGTTGATCAGTTCGTCGCGCGAAAGCCCGAGCATTTCGCCGACGACCGCCGTCGACGCCACTTTCACCAGCACGACGTGATCGAGGCCGACCTGATTGAACGAGTTTTCCAGCGCCAGACAGCCCTGAATCTCGTGCGCCTTGATCATGGCGGCAAGCACATGACGCATCGTCAGTGGCGGCTGCCCCTGCGCCACCGCCGTGCGCGAGAGCCAATCGGCCGTCATGAGAATGCCGCCGAGATTATCGGACGGGTGTCCCCATTCGGCGGCCAGCCAGGTGTCGTTGAAGTCGAGCCAGCGAATCATCGCGCCCAGACTGAACGCTGCCTGCACCGGATCGAGTTGATACGGCGTGCCGGGGACTTTCGCCCCGTTCGGCACCACCGTACCCGGCACGATGGGGCCCAACAGCTTGGTGCAGGCCGGATAGGACAACGCTTCGAAACCGCACCCGAGCGTATCGATCAGGCAGTTGCGAGCGGTGTCGAAGGCGAGATCGCTGCGGATCTCATAGGTCAGGACGTAGTCGACAATGTCCGCGAGAACCTTGTCGGGAGAAGGACGCACGTTCGAGATACCGGCAGACATCGACTACCTCCTGTCATTACGTTGTCAAAACGCGTCTCCGGGAATACGCACCCAGCCTTCCATCAACACTCGGGCGCTACGGCTCATGATAGCCTTGGTGACCGTCCACTCGCCGCCCTCCTGTTTCGCTTCCGCGCCCACGCGCAGGGTGCCCGAGGGATGCCCGAAGCGCACCGCGTTACGCGCGCCGCCACCGGCGGCCAGATTGACCAGCGTACCCGGAATCGCCGCCGCCGCACCGATGCAGACCGCCGCCGTACCCATCATCGCATGATGCAGCTTGCCCATCGACAGGGCACGCACCAGCAGATCGATGTCGCCGGGATTCACGGCCTTACCGCTCGACGCCGTATAACCGGCCGGCTTCGCGACGAACGCGACCTTCGGCGTGTGCTGGCGCGTTGCCGCTTCGGACACGTCCTTGATCAACCCCATGCGGATCGCGCCGTGCGCGCGGATAGTCTCGAACATCGCGAGCGCTTTCGGATCGCTGTTGATCGCGTCCTGCAACTCGGTGCCCCGATAGCCGATGTCTTCCGCGTTGAGGAAGATCGTCGGAATGCCGGCGTTGATCATCGTCGCCTTGAAGGTGCCTACGCCGGGCACCTCGAGATCGTCGACGAGATTGCCGGTCGGGAACATGGCACCGCCCTCACCGTCTTCCTCGGCGGCCGGATCGAGGAATTCGAGTTGCACTTCGGCGGCCGGGAACGTCACGCCGTCGAGTTCGAAATCCCCCGTCTCCTGCACCGCACCGTTCGTCATCGGCACATGCGCAATGATCGTCTTGCCGATGTTGGCCTGCCAGATACGCACGACGGCCACGCCATCGCGCGGCACCCGCGCCGGATCGACCAGTGCGCCGCTGATCGCGAACGGGCCGACGGCCGCCGACAGATTGCCGCAATTGCCGCTCCAGTCGACGAACTTCTGGTCGATCGACACCTGGCCGAACAGATAGTCCACATCGTGCCCCGGCCGCTCGCTTTTCGCGATGATGACCGTCTTGCTCGTGCTCGACGTCGCCCCGCCCATGCCGTCGATCTGCTTGCCATACGGGTCCGGGCTGCCGATCACGCGCATGAGCAGCGCGTCGCGCGCCGCGCCCGGCACCTGCGCGGCGGCGGGCAGGTCCTGAAGGCGAAAGAACACGCCCTTGCTGGTGCCGCCACGCATATAGGTGGCGGGAATGCGGATTTGTGGCTGATGCGCCATCACATCTCTCCTCAGGCGGCCGCCTGCGACGATTCCAGAAAGTCCTGCGCGAAGCGCTGCAGCACGCCGCCCGCCTCGTAGATCGACACTTCTTCAGCGGTATCCAGACGGCAGGTCACCGGCACCTCCACATGCTCGCTGCTTCCGTCCTTCTTCTGGCGGTGAATGACCAGCGTGAGATCCGCGCGCGGCTTGCGCTCACCGATCACGTCGAACGTTTCGCTGCCGTCGATGCCCAGCGTCTTGCGGTTCGTGCCCGGCTTGAACTCGAGCGGCAACACCCCCATGCCGACCAGATTGGTACGGTGAATGCGCTCGAAGCCTTCGGCGACGATCGCCTCGGTGCCCGCCAGACGCACGCCCTTGGCCGCCCAGTCGCGCGACGACCCCTGACCGTAATCGGCCCCGGCAATCACAATGAGCGGCTGCTTGCGCGTCATGTACGTCTCGATCGCTTCCCACATGCGCGTGATCTTGCCTTCCGGCTCGATGCGCGCGAGCGACCCCGCCTTGACCTGCCCATCGACCACGACCATCTCGTTTTTGAGCGTCGGATTGGCGAACGTGGCGCGCTGCGCCGTCAGGTGATCGCCCCGGTGCGTGGCGTACGAATTGAAGTCCTCTTCCGGCAGCCCCATCTTCGCGAGGTACTCGCCGGCTGCGCTGTCGGCCATGATCGCGTTCGACGGCGAGAGGTGATCGGTCGTGATGTTATCGCCCAGCACCGCCAATGCACGCATGCCGCGCAGCGTGCGCTCACCGGCCAGCGCCCCTTCCCAATAGGGCGGACGGCGGATGTAGGTGCTCTTCTCGCGCCAGTCGTACAGCGGCTCGGCCGGCTCGCCATGCACGACGGAGGCGGCGAACATCGGCTCGTACACGCGGCGGAATTGTTCCGGCTTGACGCTGCTTGCGATGATCGCGTCGATTTCCTCGTCGTTCGGCCACAGGTCGGCAAGCCTCACGGGCTTGCCGTTGGCATCGACACCCAGCACGTCCTTTTCGATGTCGAAACGGATCGTCCCGGCAATGGCGTAAGCCACCACCAGCGGCGGCGACGCGAGAAACGCCTGCTTCGCATACGGATGAATCCGGCCGTCGAAGTTGCGATTGCCCGAGAGCACGGCCGTGGCGTACAGATCGCGCTCGATGATTTCCTGTTGGATCACCGGGTCGAGCGCACCCGACATGCCGTTGCACGACGTGCAGGCGTAGGCGACGACACCGAAGCCGAGCGCTTCGAGCTCCGGCAGCAGCCCGGCGGCTTCCAGATACAGCGTGACGGCCTTCGAGCCGGGCGCCAGCGAACTCTTGACCCAAGGCTTGCGCACGAGGCCCGCGCGGTTGGCGTTGCGCGCGAACAGCCCGGCGGCAATCATATTGCGCGGGTTGTTCGTGTTCGTGCAACTCGTGATGGCCGCGATGATGACCGCACCGTCGGGCATCAGGCCCGGTTCGTTCTCAACCTTGCCGCTGATGCCGCGTGCGGCCAGCTCGCTCGTCGGCACGCGCTTGTGCGGATTCGACGGACCGGCGATATTGCGCACGACGCTCGACAGATCGAACGTGAGCACGCGCTCGTACCGCGCCTTCGTCAGGCTGTCGGCCCACAGACCGGTCTGCTTCGCATAGGTTTCGACCAGGGCGACGAGGGCATCGTCGCGGCCGGTGAGCTTCAGGTATTTGATCGTTTGCGCATCGATGTAGAACATCGCCGCCGTGGCACCGAATTCGGGCGCCATGTTCGAGATCGTCGCGCGGTCGCCCAGTGTAAGGTTGGCGGCACCCTCGCCGTAAAACTCGAGGTAAGCGGACACCACCTTTTCCTTGCGCAGGAATTCGGTCAGCGCCAGCACGATATCGGTCGCCGTAATGCCCGGCTGCGGCTTGCCCGTCAGTTCCACACCAACGATATCGGGCAGACGCATCCACGACGCGCGTCCGAGCATCACGCTCTCCGCTTCCAGACCGCCCACGCCGATGGCGATCACGCCGAGCGCATCGACCATCGGCGTATGCGAATCGGTGCCCACGAGGGTGTCGGGGTACGCCACGCCGTCCGTCACCTGAATCACCGGGCTCATGCGCTCCAGGTTGATCTGGTGAAGAATGCCGTTGCCGGGGGGAATCACGTCGACATTGCGAAACGCGCGCTTCGTCCAGTTGATGAAGTCGAAGCGGTCTTCGTTGCGACGGTCTTCGATGGCACGGTTCTTCGCGAACGCATCCGGATCGAAGCCTCCGCATTCGACCGCCAGCGAGTGATCGACGACGAGTTGCGTGGGCACCACCGGATTGACCAGCGCCGGATCGCCGCCTTGTGCGGCGATCGCGTCACGAAGACCGGCGAGATCGACGAGCGCCGTCTGGCCGAGAATGTCGTGACACACCACGCGCGCAGGGAACCAGGGGAAATCGAGATCGCGGCGTCGCTCGATGAGTTGCTTGAGCGAATCGGTAAGCGCCGCGGGATCGCAGCGGCGCACGAGGTTTTCGGCCAGCACGCGCGAGGTGTAGGGCAGCGTGTCGTAAGCGCCCGGCGCAATGGCCTCGACGGCAGCGCGGGCGTCGAAGTAATCGAGCGACGTCCCGGGCAGCGTTTTGCGGTATTCGGTGTTCATCATGTGAGGAAAGTGTCGGCCCGGCCTGTGGCGGTATTCAAACAATGTGCCTGTTTGGTAGACATCCGGGACGGTGGCGCAGATCCTGTCGCCGCCATCCCGGGCCGTGCGGGCAAGGCATGCCCGGTCGGGCAATCTCAGCGCTTTTCGATCGGCACGAACTGCTGATCTTCCGGCCCCGTGTAGTTGGCGCTCGGACGAATGATCTTGTTGTCGATGCGCTGCTCGATGATGTGTGCGCTCCAGCCCGACGTGCGCGCAATCACGAACAACGGCGTGAACATCGCGGTCGGCACGCCCATCATGTGGTAGCTCACGGCGCTGAACCAGTCCAGATTCGGGAACATCTTCTTGACGTCCCACATCACCGATTCCAGGCGCTCGGCAATGTCGTACATCTTCGTGTTTTGCTGATCCTTCGACAGTTCGTGCGCCACTTCCTTGATGACCTTGTTACGCGGATCGCTCACGGTGTAGACCGGGTGACCGAAGCCGATGATCACTTCCTTGTTCTCGACGCGCTTGCGGATATCGGCCTCAGCTTCGTCGGGTGAGTCGTAGCGCTTCTGAATCTCGAAAGCCACTTCGTTCGCGCCGCCATGCTTCGGGCCACGCAGCGCGCCGATGGCGCCGGTGATCGCCGAGTGAATATCCGAACCCGTGCCCGCGATCACGCGAGCCGTGAACGTCGACGCATTGAACTCGTGCTCCGCGTACAGGATCAGCGAGGTATGCATCGCCCGCACCCACAAATCCGACGGCTTTTCGCCGTGCAGCAGATGCAGGAAGTGACCGCCGATGCTGTCGTCGTCCGTCTCGACATCGATGCGCACGCCGTTCTGGCTGTAGTGGTACCAGTACAGCAGCATCGAACCGAGGCTGGCCATCAGCCGATCGGCGATGTCGCGTGCGCCCGGCACGTTGTGGTCGTCCTTCTCCGGCAGCACGGTGCCGAGCACCGAGACGCCCGTGCGCATCACGTCCATCGGATGCGCGGCGGCGGGGACGGTTTCGAGGGCGTCCTTGACGGCAGCCGGCAAGCCGCGCAGCGACTTCAGCTTGGCCTTGTAGCCGCGCAGCTCCGCCACGGTCGGCAACTTGCCGTACACCAGCAGATACGCAATTTCCTCGAACTCCGAGGTCTGGGCCAGATCCAGAATGTCGTAGCCGCGATAGTGCAGATCGTTGCCCGAACGGCCCACGGTACACAGGGCGGTATTGCCGGCGGTCACCCCCGACAGGGCGACGGATTTCTTCGGTTTGAAGCCAGTGGCAGTCGTCTCGCTCATGCTCTTTCCTCCAGGATCAGGGATTCGGTTATTTCTGTTGGGCGAACAGAGCGTCGAGCTTCTGTTCATAAGCGTGGTAGCCGATGCTCTCATAGAGTTCGGCGCGCGTTTGCATAGTGTCGAGTGCGGCCTTTTGCGTGCCGTCGCGACGAATCGTGTGATAGACGTTCTCCGCCGCCTTGTTCATGGCGCGGAACGCCGAGAGCGGGTACAGCACCAGACCGACCTGCGCACTCTTCAACTCTTCCACGGTGAACAGCGGCGTCGAGCCGAACTCGGTAATGTTCGCGAGCACCGGCACCTTCACGGCGTCGGAGAACTGACGGTACATCGGCAACTCGGTCATCGCTTCCGGGAAAATCATGTCGGCGCCCGCTTCAACGCACGCACAGGCGCGATCGATGGCGGCCTGAAGTCCCTCCACGGCCAGCGCGTCGGTGCGCGCCATGATGACGAAGCTCTCGTCGGTGCGGGCATCGACTGCCGCCTTGATGCGGTCGACCATCTCCTGCTGGCTCACGATGGCCTTGCCGGGGCGATGGCCGCAGCGCTTCGCGCCAACCTGATCCTCGATGTGCATGGCGCCTGCGCCGAATTTAATGAGCGACTGCACCGTACGCGCAATGTTGAACGCCGACGGACCGAAGCCGGTATCGACGTCGACCAGCAACGGCAGATCGCAGACATCGGTGATACGGCGCACATCGGTCAGCACGTCGTCGAGCGTGGAGATGCCCAGATCGGGCAGGCCGAGCGAGCCTGCCGCCACACCGCCGCCGGACAGATAGATCGCCTTGAAACCAGCCGCCTTGGCGAGCAAGGCGTGGTTGGCATTGATAGCGCCGACAACCTGCAACGGTTGCTCGGTCTTGACGGCCTCGCGGAAGGCGGCGCCGGCCGAACGAATGGTTTGCGTCACTTGAGTCCCTCGGTCGTGTTGTGCGCGACCGGCAGTCTGACGTCGCCGAATCGCACTTGGGTTGAGTTACGGGTACTTCAATAGCAATGGACGTGCCAGCCGGGCTCCGGCGTGCACGCCGTTATCGTTGTCGCGCACCTAACGCGTTCATTTGTCAGCAGAAATTCTTTGCGGAAGTCACGTTTACGTCAAGCCGATTGTCGCTTGATGCGTTTCACTCATGTTGCATTGCGTTTCATTTTGAAACCAATTATGAAACTACACGTCGCATCATGCTACGATACGCTTATCTTTCCCCGCAGCCTCAGCAGTCCCCCGCCGCAAGATTACCGATGAGTTACGTCATGTCCAACGCCGCCGATTTGCCACCCCGCCTGCCGGCTTCCGCCGCGAGCGGTGCCCGTGTGGGGTTCGCCCAACCTGTGGCTGCCATGCGCAAGCCGGTGATCTGGGCGGTGGGTATCAGCAAGCTCGGCGAGCTGTACCGCGACATCGTGCCCGACTACGCCGCGCAAGCCGATGTGCAGATCATCGACAAAGGCTACGAAGCGGTCATCGAGGCATTGGAACGCTTGCCCGCCGGCAGCGTCGACGGCATCGTTGCAGCCGGATCGAACGGCGCATTTCTGCGCGAGCGCGTTGCCCTGCCCGTGGTGCTGGTGAAAGTGACCGGCTTCGACGTGATGCATGCGCTGGCAAGGGCACGCCGCACCCTGCCCCCACCCTCGTCTGCCTCGCCTGCCTCACGTATTGCGCTCGTGTCCTATGCGCGGCCTGCGCCCGAGTTCGAGCGCTTCAAGAGCGCCTTTCACCTCGATATTGCGCAGCACGCCTATTTCGACGCCCACGACGCTGAAGACCTCGTGCACCGGCTGCGCGACGAAGGCGTGGAAGTCATCGTCGGCCCCGGCCTTGTGACAGAGTTGGCCGAGCGGGCCGGACTCACGGGCGTCTTTCTCTACTCGCAGGATTCGGTGCGCGCCGCGTTCGATACCGCCCTCGAAGTTGCGCGTTTCGGGCGTATCGAAGCCCAGCGGCGCGAACGGCTCGACACCGTGCTGCGGCATTTGCACGAAGGCGTGGCGTCAGTCGATCTGAACGGACGCATCGAAGCCATCAATGCGTCGATGGCAGGCATGCTCGGCGTGACCGTTGCCGACGCCGTCGGCCGTCCGCTCGATGCCATTGCGCCTGCGCTGGACATTGCCCGTACGCTGGAAAGCGCGAGCGCGGAACTCGAGGCCATTGTCTCGATGGCGGGCAAGACGTGGGTCGTCAACCGCATTCCGCTGCTCGATCAGGGCACGCTAACGGGTGCGCTGCTCACCTGCCAGGACTCGCAGTCGTTCGCGCGCGTGGATCGTTCGCTGCGCTCGCGTCATCGCCCCCGGCATCTCGTGGCGCGCTACCGCCTCGACGATCTGATCGGCGACTCGGCAGCGATGACGCAAGTGCGCACGCTGGCACGCCGCTACGCACAGACCGATTCGACCGTGCTCGTCCACGGCGAGAGCGGCACTGGCAAGGAACTGCTCGCGCAGGGCATTCACAACGCCAGCCGGCGGCGCGATTACCCGTTCGTCGCCATCAACTGCGCCGCATTTCCCGAAACGCTGCTCGAAAGCGAACTGTTCGGCTATGAAGACGGCGCATTCTCCGGCGCCCGGCGCGGCGGCAAGGCAGGTCTGTTCGAGACGGCGCACAACGGCACCCTCTTTCTGGACGAGATCGGCGAGATGCCGATGCCGCTGCAAACACGTCTGTTGCGGGTCTTGCAGGAACGTGAAGTGCTGCGTCTTGGCGCGACCGAGCCCGTGCCGTGCGACGTGCGCGTGATTGCCGCCACGCACCGCGATCTTCGACAGCAAGTTGCCGCCGGACTGTTTCGCGAAGACCTTTACTACCGGCTCAACATTCTGCGCATGGTGTTGCCGCCGCTGCGCGAGCGCATGGACGACCTGCCGCGCCTCACGCCCCTCTTTCTCGAACGGGCGCTCGCTCGCGCCGGGGCGCGCATGAGCGTCGACGCGCTACAGGCATCGCTGCTGCCGTTGCTGGCCGCCTATCGCTGGCCGGGGAATGTGCGGGAATTGGAGAATCTGCTGGAGCGCATTGCGGTCGTGTGCGCCGACGTCGTCGACGCGCGGGAAATCGGTCGCGCGCGATTGATCGAAATTGCGCCAGAGTTGGGAATCACATCGTCCGATGTTTCAAAAGCGAACAACGGACGAGAAATGGAAGGTCAGGATTCCCCGGAAACTCGCGTCGATGAGGCAGATACCTGCACAACGCCGCCCCTGTCGGGCCGAGCCCGACGCGCAGCAGAGGAACTCGCCCGCATTCACGCTACGCTGGCGGCGTGCGGTGGCGAGCGCAACGCTGCCTGCGAAGCGCTCGGCATCAGCCGCTCGACGCTCTGGCGCAAACTTCGCGACACCAGCGGCGGCTGAGCCTCATCGAGCCGATGCACCCCCGCCGTCAATGCTGGTGACGGATGCGATCCCACATCTCGTGCCAGTCCAGGCGCTTGTGCTCGGACGGCTCATCGTGATGCGTCACCCAGAAATGATCGACGGCCATGCCGATGGCGAAGCCGACGAGCAGCGCCACAAGCATCATCGAAAGGTTGAGCGTGGACATGGCGGCCTCCTATCGGTCGGGAATGTGTTTCCATTCTAGTCAATCGTTTTCACGCCTGCATCCCGTTCCCTTAATGGCGACGCCATAAAAAATGACCGGCATCAAGTCATTCGCGAGAATTTTCTTGAAGACCAGAAACGTATGCAGGACGCGAGGTTAGCGCAACTTTGCGGAGCTGCGACTTCGTGGGCTAGGCGCCATATAAGCGCATCGCGGAAGACAGCCGGGTCGCACTGCATCGGGAACTATTGCCTGCAGATGGCAAGCTTGTCGCGGCATCGTAACCTCTTGGCCGTCGCGCCCCAAAGCCACTATGTGGCTTGCCCATGCCTGACGCTCAATCGGCAAACGCCGATGTGATCGCCTCCACGACGACACGCACTCTGGCCGTGCGCGCCAAATCTTGGTGCAACACCAGCCACGTTTCGTAGGGCCTGGCCCGACGGCGCTCCGGCCATAGCCGCACCAGCGCGGGATCGCGCCGGGCCAGGTACTCGGGTAGCTCGCCTATGGCCAGGCCAGCGCGCACGAAGGTCGCGAGCATCAGGCTCGAATCCAGTTCGGCAACCACGCGACCCTGTGCCCTGGATTCCCCCGCCAGCGTATCGTCCTGCCGGCCGGTCACACCCTGCTGGTAAAGTGCAATATCGTGGTTCGCAAGGCCTTGTCCGGGCTGCGGTTCGCCATGTTTTGCCAGATAGCTTCGGGTGGCGTACAGGCCGACTTCCCAGCAGCCGAGTTGGCGAACGATCAAATCCGGCTGCTCGGGCCTTAGCGTACGTACAGCTATGTCGGCCTCCCGCCGCGCCAGATCGAGTAGCCGCGTCGTGGTGCTCAGTATCACCCGTACCTCAGGATGGCTGGCGCGCAGGCGTTCAATGGCAGGAACCACAAAGTCCACCGCCAGCGCGTCGGTGGTGGTCACGCGCACCTCACCGGCCACGCGCGCATCGGCACCTTCGCCGCGGCGCTCGAAGGAGACTGCCATGCGCTCCATGTCCGCAGCCACGCGCAGCACTTCCTGGCCGGTGTCGGTCAACACCAGACCGCCCGTGGTGCGCAGGAACAGCCGGCTGCCCAGCGCCCGCTCCAATCCGGTCAGACGCCGGCCCACCGTGGTCTGGTCGATGGCCAGTTGCTGCGCCGCCCCACGCAAGGTGCCAGCGCGCTGAATTGCCAGGAATACCCGCACGTCGTCCCAGTTCATTGCTGCCTCATTGCCGATGCTGCAAATATGCAGCCATAGGTTGCTGTTTTGTGCATTTTCACATGAAAGGCATCTCCGTAACATGGCGTCCATCCCTTCTGAACCTTTGACGCGCAGCCCGCCCGACTGGCTGGCTGCCGGGAACTGCCATGCCTCGCTTATCGTTCATTCTGACCGTCGCCATGCTGAGTGCCTTCGGCCTGATCGCTTCGGATGTCTATCTGCCCGCCATGCCAAGCATGGCCACGGAGTTTGGCGTCGCCGACTGGCAAATGCCGCAGACCATCTCGTTCTACCTGCTAGCACTGGCAATCGCCCAGTTGACCTACGGGCCACTGTCGGACCGCAGTGGCCGCAAGCCCGTACTGCTGGCCGGCATCGCCCTCTATATCGCCGGCTCGGTGGGCTGTGCCGCCTCCGCCACCTACAACGGGTTCCTGGCCTGGCGCATGCTGGAAGCAGTCGGCGCGGCTGCGGGCCTTGTCATTGGCCGCGCCCTGATCGCCGACACCTGCGACAAGCGCACCTCCGCCAAGGTCTATGCGGTGATCTACCCGCTGGTGTCGCTGTCGCCAGCCCTGGCGCCGGCCATAGGCGGGCACCTGGCTGCGGCTTTCGGCTGGCGGTCTGATTTCCTGTTCGTCTCCGCGTTCGGTGTCGCGGCACTACTGATGGTGATGACGCAGCTACCGGAAACGCTCCCCACAACTGCCCGTGCCCGCACCTCTCCCTTTGCCGGCTTCAACCATGTTCTTCGCGACCGGACTTTTCGCCGCTATACGTTGGTAGTCTGCGCGATCTATTGCGCTTGGTTCGTCTACTTGACCCAATCGCCGTTTCTTTTTGCGCGCCAAGGCTTGAGCGAGGAACAAAGCGGCTGGCTGTACCTGTCGCTGACGGCCGGCATCATCTGTGCGAACCTGCTGGCCAAGCGCTTGCTTGATCGCTGGCCCTACGATCGCATCCTCGCGGCCGGCATCATGTGCTTCGTGCTTGGCGGTGTCGCATTCCTGGCCGTAGTGGCATTGGGGCTACATGGCGCGGTCGCAGTCGTGATGCCGATGTGCCTGGTCAGTCTCGCCAATGGATCGTCGCTGTCGCTCGCCGTGTCCGGAGCCATTGCCAGCGAGCACGGGCATGCGGCGACTGCGTCGGGACTGGTAGGGTTCTGTCAGATCGGCAGCGCCGCGCTGGTGGCAATGGGTGTCAGCGCGGCCTTCGGCACCGGCCTTGGCGTGCTTGGCGGCACGGTGCTGGTGCTAGGCCTGATCGCGCTGTCCACCTGTCTGCCATGGCCTGGACGCCGGACGGGCACGGCCTGAGAACCATCAGGTACGCCTCAAGCGTTTCGCACTTCTCACAGGTTTCTCTTCCGGGGTTTCAGCACTGCGCGGGGCTTCGTCTTTTGAGGTCGCGCCAATTTCAATGATCTTTGGCCTCCAGCGCTTGTGCGGCAAGCGCTGCCAGCGACTATTCTGGCAGCACGGCGCCACGCCTGCGGCGTCAAGCGCTTTACGTGGGCAGCACACGCGAAGCGTCCACGAATACGGCGTTGTTGCAAACTGGACTGCTGGCGGGGTCGTGGCCTATGACTAGACTGCTATATCGGGCTGCGGCGTAGTCCAGTGAGGTGCGGTGCTGGCGTCAGCCTGAAATAAAAAAACCGGGGTCGAAACCCCGGTTCTTCATTGACCTCGAACGATGCGCGCAATGCGCATCGAAAGCGGCGTCAGCGCTTACCACGTTGCAATCAGCGCGCCCTTGAACTGCGTTTCGATGAACTTCTTCACTTCATCCGAGTGATAGGCGTCGACCAGTTGCTTGACCCAAGGCTTGTTCGCATCCTGCGCGCGCACGGCGATCAGATTGGCGTACGGACCCTTCAGGTCTTCAATGGCGATGGCGTCACGCTGCGGCACCAAACCGGCTTGCGCAGCGAAGTTCGTATTGATCGACGCGGCGGCCAGATCCGGCAACGCGCGCGGCAGTTGCGCGGCTTCAAGTTCCACGATCTTCAGCTTCTTCGGGTTCTGCACGATGTCCAGCGGCGTGGCGTTCTTGCCGTCGAGCCCCGCGCGCAGCTTGATCAGGCCTTCCTTTTGCAGCAGAAGCAGGGCACGGTTACCGTTCGACGGGTCGTTCTGGATACCGACCTTTGCGCCGTTCGGCAGATCCCCCAGCGACTTGAACTTCTTCGAGTAGAAACCCAGCGGCGAGACGTACGTGAGACCGGCGCTCACGATCTTGTAGCCGCGGTCCTTGATCTGACTGTCGAGGAACGGCTTGTGCTGGAAGCCATTGGCATCCAGATCGCCCGCGTCGAGTGCGGCGTTCGGCTGTGCGTAGTCACTGAACTCGACGATCTTGATTTCGAGGCCGCGCTGGTGTGCCACCTTCTTCACGACTTCGAAGATCTGCGCGTCCGAGCCGGCCATCGTGCCGACTTTCAGAGGCTTGTCGGCCGTCTGGGCCGCAGCGCCGAGGGATGCCAGCGCAAACGTGGCGCCGAGGAACGCATTGATCAGTTGACGGGACAGCATGTGCGATTTCTCCTTTTACTTATCTGGCGCCTCTTGAGCACCTGTTCGGTATCAAACGGGCCTCACAGGCCCGCTGCGGTCGCAGGCGGCCATTAGCCTCCCGCGCAACCCAGACCCCGGATGCTGCCATAGATGCGGGTTTACGCGAAATACATAATCGGCATTTCCATATCCCCCCGCTCGTTTCGATAGGCAGGGAAAATCGCAAAAAAAAGCCCTCTCGGATCACCGAGAGGGCGTATCGCCGGGAGAGCAGCCTGATCACGGGCCGGGGGGAAGGCACGGCCGGCGGCTACGCCGCCAGCCGGTCGTATCAGGAACCGACGATTAACCTGTGAGACTCGCTATACCGTTGAATTGCGGAACAGCCCCTGCACATGCAGTGCCGAGCACGTGCAGGCTGCCCACCCTTGGCTCAGGGGCATGGCTCCTCGCCGTTCTGTCCATTCATTGAACACCCCCCTCCGCCACCGAAACCGCTGGGGCCACCGAAGGCTGCAAGCCCATTGCCACCGGCTGAGCCACCAATGCCGCGACCGCCGGGTCCGGAAGCACCAACGCCACCGCCACCACCGCTGCTGGCGCCGACGCCGCCACCGGGACCACTGCCGCCGCCGGGGCCACCACCGCCGCCGGGACCGCCACCACCACCGGGGCCGCCGCCACCGCCGGGGCCGCCGCCACCACCGGGACCACCACCACCACCGGGGCCACCACCACCACCGGGGCCGCCGCCACCGCCGGGACCGCCACCACCACCAGGGCCGCCGCCACCGCCGGGGCCACCACCACCACCACCACCACCACCGGGACCTCCCCCGTGACTGCCGCAGCCGCAACCGCCTGCGCCACCGATCCCGGCGCCTGCGCCAACGCCTGTCCCGCCGGGGCCGCTGGGGCCACCGAATGCACCGAGTCCGCCGAATCCGCCTGCACCGCCAAAACCGATGCCGCCACCTCCACCGCGCCCGCCGCCACCGCCAGCGGCATACGACGCATTGATCGAAATACCACACAACATGGCTACCGTCGCAGCCCCCACCAAAGTCGCCTTGAACCCGTTCATGGTCCCCTCCCCGTGCACGCTCACTCTCACCTCGGAACACGCAGACCCCCGCCAGAAGGTTCTGCGTTACGGCGTGAGCGCATCAGCAAAAATCGCGGGCAATAGTCGGCCGCCCCGTGCGTTGATGCACAGGAACACCTTGCCAACGGCTTGCGGGAATTCCGGGTTGGCGCTTCGCCATACACGATTCACATACGCGAATTCTGTGCCAGACAACTCAACCCATTGATTTAAAATGAATTAATAACTCAACTTACGAGACATCGGAAGGACATCTGCTGAAAACGTATCGTTCTTGAAACGCTTACAACGTAGGTCACCGCGCCGGCACGCGACGGGCAGACGACGCGTCGGCCGGAGAACGCGACGCGCACCAGCCGCCGCGCCCCTCCCCCCGATCGTCTCAATTCGCTTCGATCAATTCGGCAGACGACTCGCGCAGACATGCGGCGAAGAGTTGTGCGGCGGGCGTCGTCGTATCTTCCCGCCAGTAGAGAATTGCCTCACCCAGAGGGCCGAGCAGCGGCAGCGGCAACACGCGCATCGAACCGCGCTGCACGTAGCGCCGGGCGAGCGATAACGGCAGGATCGAGACAAAATCCCCGCCTCGCAGCAGCGAGAGGTTCAATGCCAGCGAACTCGATTCGATGGCCGGACGCTGCAAGGTCACCCCGTGCTCGGCGAGGATCTCCACCATCGTCGCAAACGCTGGCGAGCCGCGCATCGGCGTGATCCAGCGAACCTCCTGCAAGTCTTCCCAGGCGACAGGCTTTTCGGCACTATCGTGGCCGCCCAGCGGATGGCGCGTGCCGACCACGAAAACGAACGGCTCATGGTGCAGCGATTCGTGACGCATGACAGGCAAATGGCCGGTCACACGATTGCGTCCGAGCGCCAGATCGAGATTGCCCTCGTCCATCATCTTGAGCAGACGGTCGAGCGTGGCTTCCACGAACGAGAACGACGCGGTCGGTGCACGCCGTGTGAACAGCTCGACCGCATGGGCAATCAACGGCTGCGGAATCGTCACCACGGCACCGAAACGCACATGGCCGGCCGTTCCGGCGGTCAGTGCGCTGACATCGCGCCGCGCCAGTTCGATTTGCCGGAGAATCTCGCGGCCTCGCTCGACAAGTACGCGCCCAATGCCCGTCAGCTCCACGGCGTTCCCCACGCGACGCAGGACCGGCGCTCCCAGGGCCTCTTCGATCTCCGCGATCTGCTTGGAGATGGCCGGCTGCGTGACATGAAACGCCGCAGCCACGCGCGTGACCTGTCGCAGTTCCCCCAGCGTCACCAGAATGCGCAGATGACCCAGCTTCAGGCCACTGCGGAAAAAGCGCTCTATCGAATTATCGGTGGTTGACATGGCGGGCGTCGGAATGACGTAGCGCTGCGCGAGGCAGAACGCCGACATCATAACCAAATGGTAATGACGCGAGTGCAAACTGTGATTTGCCGTGGCGTCCGCTCCCCCTTACCCTTCGATCGAGCAGCACTGCCAAGCGGGCACCCCGTGATGTATGGGTCAATTCGGCGCCACTCCGCGCGGCTCCCGATTGAGACACCACCACATAACCGAACGCGAGTCACGCTGCTCAATAACTCGACGTGCCGAACGGCACGCATCCATGGAGACAACACTCATGAGCACGTCCCTTTCCGGCGGCGCGCGGCCGCATGCCGGCGCGAACGCCGCCCTGGACCCGACGCAGCGCGACGCGCTGTATCGGAAGCTGACCTGGCACATCATCCCGTTCCTCTTTCTCTCGTTCATCGTCGCGTACATCGACCGCGTGAACGTGAGCTTCGCGAAGCTGGAGATGCTCTCGGACCTGTCGTTGTCCGAAACCGTCTACGGCGCCGGGGCCGGCGTGTTCTTCCTCGGCTATTTCATTTTCGAAGTGCCGAGCAACCTCATCATGCACCGCGTGGGCGCGCGCATGTGGATCGCCCGCATCATGGTCACGTGGTCGATCATCTCCTGCCTGACGATGTTCACGCAGGGTCCGACCTCGTTCTATGTGCTTCGCTTCCTGCTTGGCGTAGCCGAAGCCGGCTTCTTCCCCGGCATCGTGCTGTATCTGTCGAAGTGGTTCCCGTCGAACAAGCGCTCGCAGATCATTGCCATGTTCATGGTGGCGATTCCGGTGTCTGGCGCGATCGGCGGACCGCTGTCCGGCTGGATCATGCAGCACTTCGGCGGTCTGCACGACTTCGCCGGCTGGCAATGGCTGTTCCTGATCGAAGGCATTGCATCGCTGTTCGTGGGCATCGCCGCGTTCTTCGTGTTGCAGGACCGGATCGAAACGGTGAAATGGCTGAACGCGGACGAGAAGCGCCTGCTCGCGCAGGATCTCGCCGCCGACGACAGCACCCGCGTCCATCAGAGCGTGCGGGAGGTGTTCGGCAACGGCAAGGTCTGGTTGCTCGGCCTGCTGTACTTCTGCATCGCGATGGGCAATTACGGCCTCGTGTTCTGGCTGCCGACGATGATCCGCGCCGCCGGCGTTGCCAATCTCGGCAACATCGGCCTGCTCTCGGCGGTGCCCTCGCTCATCAGCGCGGTTGCGATGATTCTGGTGGCTCGTCACGCTGATCGCCGCAACGAGCGCCGCGTGCATGTGGCCATATGCTGCCTGCTGGGTGCCGCAGGCATGCTGGCCTCGGTGTTGCTGGCCCAGCACCTGTGGTGGTCGATGGCTGCGCTCATCGTGGCCGCCATCGGCATCAACTCGATCGCGCCGGTCTTCTGGGGCATTCCCACGGCGATGATGGGCGGTGCCGGTGCGGCCGCCGCCATCGCGCTGATCAATTCGACCGGCAACCTCGCCGGCTTCGTCAGCCCGTATGTCATCGGCTTTCTCAAAGACAGTACCGGACAACTGCTGCCGGGCATGATCGTGCTGGCGTGCGCGCTGGTCGGCGGTGCCCTCATCGTGCTGTCGCTGAGGCCGCAACGGAGTCGCGCATGAGTTTTCCCGTCTGCCTCGTAACCGGTGCCGCCACCGGTATCGGCGCCGCCACGGCCCTGCGCTTCGCACGCGACGGCTGGGCCGTGGCCATCAACAACTTCGACGACAGTACCCGCGACGCCGCAGAATCGGTGGCCGCGCAATGCCGCGACGCCGGTGCGCAAACGCTCGTCATCGATGCCGACGTCGGCAACGATGCGGCTTGCCGTCGCATGGCGGATGCGGTCGGTGCGCAATGGGGGCGGCTCGACGCCCTCGTGAACAGCGCTGGCACAACGCGCGTGATTCCGCACGGGGACCTCGACGCCATCGATGACGTCGAGTTCGAACGCGTCTACCGCGTCAACCTGATCGGCATGTTTCAAATGACGCGCGCCGCCGCACCGTTGCTGCGCAACAGGCCGGCAGGCGCATCGTCGGGCGCCGTCGTCAACATCTCGTCGCTCGCGTCGCTCAATGGCACGGGCTCGTCGATTGCCTATGCAGCGTCCAAGGGGGCAGTCAACTCGCTGACGCTCTCGCTCGCGCGCAATCTGGCCCCGCACGTGCGCGTGAACGCCATTGCGCCGGGCATGGTCGACGACGGCCTGCTGCGACGCGTGCTCGGCGACGATGCTTACGCCCGCGTGGTCGACGGCATGCGCGAGAACGCGCCGCTCAAGCGAGTCTCGCAGCCGTCGGAGATCGCGGACCTCGCCTGGTTCCTCGCCGCTCACGCGCCCGCGATGACCGGTCAGGTGATCGCCATCGAGAATGGCTTGCTGCTGAACACGTGAGCGGCAACGGCGCGCGACACAACTTAAGGAAGCCCCCCATGACAGATTTGCACAAGCACCGCTCCCGCACCGTAACGGAAGGCGTGACGCGCACGCCGCACCGCGCGTTTCTGCGCGCCACCGGCCTCGACGACGCCGCCATCGAAAAGCCGTTCGTCGCCATCGTCGATACGTTTGGCGAAAACACACCCTGCTCCATGTCGCTGAACCAGATCTCGGACAACGTCCGGCTTGGCGTGGCCGCCGGGGGAGGCGTACCGATTCGCGGCTCCGCGATCTCGGTATCGGACGGCACTTCGATGAATCACTCCGGCATGCGCTTCTCGCTGGTGTCGCGCGAGACGATTGCCGACAGCGTCGAGTTGTTCGTGCGCGCGCATTGTTACGACGCGCTCGTTGGCGTGGCCGGCTGCGACAAGACGCTGCCCGGCATTCTGATGGGCATGGTGCGCGTGAACGTCCCCGGCGTGTTCCTGTTCGGCGGCGCGATGCTGCCCGGCGTGGCGCCGGATGGCTCGCAAGCCACCATCCTCACGGCCATCGAAGCCGTCGGCACGGCGCAGCGTGGCGATATGACGCCCGACACGTTGCACGGCATCGAAAAGCGCTGCACGCCGACGGCCGGTTCGTGCCCCGGGCAATTCACGGCGAACACAATGGCGATGGTGGCGGAAGTTCTCGGCCTCGCGCCGCTGGGCTCAGCCATGGTGCCTGCGGTGTATAGCGAGCGCATCGCCATTGCCCGGCGCGCCGGAGAAAACGTCATGCGCGCCCTGCGCAACGGCGGGCCGTTGCCGCGCGATCTGGTCACGCGCAAGAGTCTGGAAAACGCCTGCGCGGCGGTGGCGGCCACCGGTGGCTCGACCAACGCCATGCTGCATATTCCTGCGATCGCGCATGAAGCCGGCATCCCGTTCACGCTCGACGACGTCTCCGAAGTCCTCGCCCGCACCCCGCTCATCGGCGACATGCAGCCTGGCGGCCGCTATCTGGCCGTCGATCTGCACCACGTCGGCGGAGTGCCTGCGGTGCTCAACGCCCTGCTCGCCGGCGGCCACATTCATGGCGACACGCTCACGCAGAGCGGCGAGACGCTCGATGTCGCATTGCGCGCGTTTCCCGGCCCCGACGGCCGCGTCGTCAAGCCGCATACCGAACCGCTCTCGCCAAACGCGGGGCTGGTCGTGCTGCGCGGCAACCTTGCGCCCGATGGCGCCGCACTCAAGACCGCCGGCCTGAAGCAACTGGTGTTCTCGGGCACCGCGCGCGTATTCGAAACGGAGGAAGCCTGCATGGCGGTGGTGTCGGCAGGCACGTACCGCGAAGGCGACGTGCTCGTGATTCGCAACGAAGGCCCCAAGGGTGGGCCGGGCATGCGCGAAATGCTGAGCGTGACCGCAGCGATCTACGGGCAAGGGATGGGCGAAAAGGTGGCGCTGCTGACCGACGGCCGCTTCTCCGGGGCGACGCGCGGCATGTGCATCGGCTACGTCGGCCCCGAGGCGGCGGCGGGCGGGCCGATCCGTTTGCTGCGCGATGGCGACCGCATCCACATCGACGCAATCAAGGGTAAGCTCGACGTCGAACTCTCCGACGAGGCACTCGCGGCACGCGCCGCCGAGACCCCACCGTTCGTGCGCGGACGACTGGGCGGCGTGCTGGAAAAGTACGAAGCGCTCGTGCGGCCCGCCAAGCTCGGCGCCGTGACGCACTCGGGGGCCGTGGAATGGCCCTACGAAGCCTTGCTTGGGGAGACGCCAACCCACGAGGACACGAATCGATGACTACCCCACGCGTAGGTTTTTGCGGTATCGGCCGCATGGGCGAACCCATGACGCGGCGGCTGCTCGCCGCCGGACACGAGGTCGCCGTCTGGAACCGCTCGGCGGCAAAACTGGCCGCGTTGACCGATGCCGGCGCAATGGCCTGCGTCACCCCGCAGGCGCTCAGTGAATGCGTCGATATGGCGCTGCTCTGTCTCGGTGACGGCAAGGCGGTGGAGGACGTGGTGTTCGGTGAACACGGGCTCGTGCATGCGGCCACGCCGCCGCGCTTTCTCGTCGATCATTCGACGCTCTCGCCTGCGTTGACCCGCACCCTCGCCAAGCGCTGGCACGAAACGACCGGCAGTGTATGGATCGACGCGCCCGTGTCTGGCGGCACGGCCGGTGCCGAGGCCGGCACGCTGGCGATCATGGCGGGGGGTCCGAAAGAGGCTGTCGAAGCGATCACGCCGGTACTGCGCGCATTCTCCTCACGCGTGACACGCATGGGCGACACCGGCGCAGGCCAGACCACGAAGCTGGCCAATCAGGCCATCGTCGCCACCACGCTCGCAGGGCTGGCGGAGGCCTTCCTGCTGGCCAAACGCAGCGGCATCGATACGTCGGCCGTACCGTCGGCGCTGCAAGGGGGTTGGGCCGATTCCGTCCTGCTGCAAACACTGTGGCCGCGCATGGTGACCCCCCCGGCGCATGCCACCGGTACGGTTCGCGTGATGCTCAAGGATCTCGATGCGATTGCAGAACTGGCCCACACGAGCGCTACGGTGCAACGCGTGCTGCCCGAGGTGCGCCGTCTGCTGAACGACGCCGCGCAACGCGGCATGGCGGATTGGGATCTGTCCCAGATTTTCCGGATCGGCGAAGCCGAGAGTTCGCCGCAAGCGTGACGATGACCTGAAGCGGCCATGCCCGTCGCGGGGCATGGCCAGTCATGACTGAGAACTTACTTGACCTGCACCGTCGCGAAGTTCTGGCGGCCGAACGGGCTCACCTGATACCCCGAGACCTCCGAGCGCGTAATCACCGCGGCCACCGGATGGGCCAACGGAATCCACAGCGCATCGTCCTTGATCGTCTTCTGCGCCGCCTGGTACTTGGCGGTACGCGTGGCGACATCGGGCGTGCGCTTACCGTCGCCGATCAGCTTGTCGAGATTGGCGTCGCAGAAGCGCGCGAAGTTCGTCCCCGAGGTCACGGCAGCGCAACTGAACTGCGGCGTGAGGAAGTTATCGGGATCGCCGTTATCCCCCGACCAGCCCATGAACAGCAGGTCGTGCTCGCCCGCCTTGCCACGGCGAATCAGCTCGCCCCACTCCACGGTCTTGATCTGCGCCTTCACGCCGATCTTCGCCAGATCGCTTTGCAGCATCTCTGCGCCCACGCGCGGGTTCGGGTTGAGCAGGCTGCCGGCCGGACGCGTCCAGATCGTCGTTTCGAAGCCTTGCGGGAAACCGGCGTCGGCGAGCAGCTTCTTCGCTTTCTCGATGTTGTGCGGATAGTCAGCCACGCTCTTGGCGTAGCTCCACGTGTTCGGCGGATACACATTGACCGCTGGCGTGGCCGTGCCCTCGAACACCTGCTTGACGTAACTGGGCTTGTCGAACGCCAGATTCAGCGCCTGACGCACGCGCACGTCGTTCAGCGGTTTGTGCTGCGTGTTGATGGCGACGAATGCCGTCATGAAGGCGGGCGTCTGCACGACCTTGAGGGCCTTGTCTGCCCGCGCGGCCTGCACGTCGAGCGGCTTGGGCGACAGTGCGATCTGACACTCGCCAACCTTCACCTTCTGCGCGCGCACGGCGGCGTCGGGCACGATCGTGTAGATCAGGCGTTCCGAAGCCGGCTTGCCGCCGAAGTACGACGCGTTGGCGTCGAAACGCACAACGCTGTCCTTCTGATAGCTGCGGAACACAAACGGGCCGGTGCCGATCGGACGCGCATTCAGTTCATCCGTCTTGTTGGCGGCGATGAGCTTATCTGCGTACTCGGCCGAATAGATCGACGCAAAGCCCATCGACAGCATCGACAGGAACACGGCGTCCGGCTCGGACAGTGTGAAGCGAACGGTGTTGTCGTCAACCTTCTGCACCGACTTGATCAGCTTGCCCAGCGAGAGCGATTGCGCATGCGGGAAGCCCGACGGTGTGAGCTTGTGCCACGGCGCGTTGTCGTTGAGCATGCGATCGAACGTGAAGACGACGTCGTCGGCATTGAAGGCGCGCGTCGGCTTGAAGAGGTCGTTGCTATGGAAGCTCACGTTCGGGCGCAGCGTGAACGTGTAGATCAGGCCGTCGGGACTGACGTCCCACTTGGTCGCCAGACTCGGCACGACTTTCGCTTGCGCGGCATCGAATTCGACCAGCCGGTTGAACACCGGATCGGCAGACGCGTTGGTCGTGGTGAGCGAGTTGTAGCGCACGACGTCGAAGCCTTCAGGGCTGGCTTCGGTGCACACGGTAAGGGCCTTGGCGTGCGCTGCGAGAGGCACCAGCGGCAGGGAAAGGACAGTCAGAACGGCAGCGAGAGTACGACGCGAGCGACGGTGCATGAGCTTCTTCTCCAGGAAGTCGATGACGGTTGGCAAACAACGGGCCAGAATAGCGCAAATTCAGGACAACTGCCTTTGCGCCGCCGCATATGCTTATATCGGCCGTCTCGAACCCTGAAGCCGGAGGTCAATTCTGCCAACCGAAGACCCGCATCCGGTGGACGATGCTGTCGCGCGCCGCCACCACGGTTAGTCGCGAACTGACCGACATGTCGTACAGATAACGTGTACGGCCCGCGTAGGGCACGCTCACGTAGGGGTGCGCCAGCAACGGCACGCCGACGCCCGGCGCCAGCGCTTCTGCGTCGCCCGCCAGACGCGCCAGACACAAACGATGCGCGGCGTCGCGCGCCACGGCGAACGGATCGCCCGGCTGTGCGCTCACCCGCGCGCCGTCGTCCGGCCCGACCGGCGTCGGGGCATGCACGGCCAGCGCCACCGGCCCCTGCCCCAGCGCGACGAACAACCACAAACCCGCGTGCGCCATGTCGACCCACACCTTGCCGTGCGGTCCCTCGCATTCCAGCGGCGAACCGCCAGGCGTGGGCGCCGGGACAGGGGCTTGTGCGGGAGAACAGCGGAACCAGCGGCCGAGAATCCAGCGCAGCGCGATGCGCTCCGACAGGAAACGATGGCGCATCTGTGCACGCGGCAGCCGGCGGGCGAGCGAATGTTCGGCCGCCGACAACCATGTCGCGCCGTCGTCGGGTCCGCCGGTGGTCGCGCCCGTCGCCCCGAAGGGACGTCCGGCCAGCAGAAAGCGCCACAACCACATTTCGTCACCGTCACATCGAAGCAACGTGCGTGGCACCGCCAGAGGATGCTCACCAACGCTATCCACCGCCTCCCTATCGCTGCCCGACAGCGCACGATGTTGCGCGCCACCGGTCAGCTTGCGCTCCCCCTGACCGAACTGCCCTAACGGCAGGTACGTCATGGAAGGCGTTGGAATCGATGCCACCCGCGGTGCCGGATCGACGGTTCGTTTCAACATCAGCATTTACGACCTCCACAGGCGAGGTCTCCGACGACAGGTCTTGCCTGTGCCCAACGTCATCGGTGGCCGTTAATTTGTTAATGAGAATCATTATCAAATAATAGCACATGGGTCCACAGGAAAGCGTGCGAGGCTCAGACTGGAACTGGCGCGGGAGTGTGATTGGGCGGTATAAGCCGGCAGCCGCGAGGGCGGCGGCTGCACAGCGACGGAGGGTCGTGAAGCGCTGACGGGTCAGGCGCCGGCCGGCAACGGCGGGCGATAACCCAGCGAATGACTGGCGGCCAACGCTTCCCGGCGTACGGCTTCGCCGATGGGGCCATCCATTCGGGAGTCGAATCCGCCGGTGGCGCCGAGCGCGGTAATCACGCCGACGAGACGGCCGTCATAGTTAAAGACCGGGCCGGCCAGCGCGCTGATGCCGGTCAGGTTGGTGTCGCGCACGCTTGCCCCCTGCGCGGCACGCACCGACGCCCGGAGCGTGCCGATGGGATCGGCCGCATCGAGCTGCGCGCGCTGCTCCGGCGTGGCGTTTGCCAGTTCGCCTTCGGCCATCGCCAGTACCTGAGGATCGTCGAGCCATCCAAGAAAGACGCGCCCCGCCGCAGACCAGAGGACGGACATCACGGAACCGATACGCACATTGATCGTCACCGGCAGACCCGGCTCTTCGAAACGCACGATGGTCGGCCCCTTATTGCCCATGACGGCAATGAAGCAGGTCACGTCGAACGCCTCGCGCAAGCGCACGAGCGCCGGTTCGGCAGCCCGCACCGGATCGGCCTGGCGCATGGCTGCCACGCCGATGAGCATGGACTCAAGCCCGAGATGATAGTGCTGCGAGTCGGCGTCCTGCGCGACGAGCCCCTCTTCCACAAGGCTCATCAGATAGCGGTGAACCTTGGCGGGACTCTGCTGCACGTGCAAGGCAAGCGCGGTGAGGCTCGCGCGACCGCCCAGGCGGGCCAGTCCCTTGAGCACGACCATGCCGGTTTCGGCCGACTGTACGCGTTGTCGGCGGCCGCGCTCGCGAGGCGCGTCGATGGCATCGGTGCCGGATGCCGCGAGGCCGTCCGTCACGCCGGAAGGCGCAGCCGCACTGCGCGGGCGGCCAGCTGTGGGTCGTTTGCTTGTGGTCATCGGCGAGATTCTATGATGCAAATCGCTTTCGCCCGGCATCGACGGGCCTAGAGGTTAACCCCAGTCCACTAATTTACGCAATGCGTATTATATTTACGCTTATCAGATTCAGAGAATGTGAACGCTCTCTGTGCTCGCGATTGTCGGGCATCCGGGGCATATCACATCGAGATGAGGAGACGCACTCGTCAGATTCATGCGCCAGTGTGCTCGCACACTCGCCGCAAGATCGCGAGCCGCTCCTCTACACTTGTTTCATTGCGTGTGTCGTCACGAGCCTTGCATGGCCGTCGTCGCACCCGACTCAGAGAGCGTGAACGGATGAGCCAAACGACTTCCCCCACCCCCGACACTGCCGCCGCGAGCGCCGGCGGCTGCCCGTTTCATCAAACCGCTATCGACAAAGCCCCCAATGGCTGCCCGGTGAGCGCGCGTGCGGCAGACTTCGATCCGTTCGAAAACGGCTATCAGCAAGACCCTCCCGAGTACTTGCGCTGGGCGCGCGATCAGGAGCCGGTGTTCTACAGCCCGAAGCTTGGCTACTGGGTGGTGACGCGCTACGACGACATCAAAGCGATCTTCCGCGACAACATCACCTTCAGCCCGTCGATTGCGCTGGAAAAGATTACACCGACGGGACCGGAAGCGAATGCTGTGCTGGCGTCGTATGGATTCGCCCTCAATCGCACGCTCGTCAACGAAGACGAACCGGCGCACATGCCGCGCCGGCGCGTGCTGATGGAACCCTTCACGCCCGAGCATCTCAAGCATCACGAGCCGTTGGTGCGCCAACTCGCGCGCGAGTATGTCGACCGCTTCATCAACGATGGCCGCGCCGATCTCGTCGACCAGATGCTGTGGGAAGTTCCGCTCACGGTAGCGCTGCACTTCCTCGGTGTGCCGGAAGAGGACATGGACAAGCTGCGTGAGTACTCCATCGCGCACACGGTCAACACATGGGGACGCCCGAAGCCCGAAGAACAAGTGGCCGTGGCCCACGCCGTCGGCAACTTCTGGCAACTCGCGGGCAAGATTCTCGACAAGATGCGTCAGAACCCGGACGGCCCTGGCTGGATGCAGTACGGCATTCGCAAGCAGAAGGATCACCCTGAGGTCGTCACCGATTCGTATCTGCATTCGATGATGATGGCTGGCATTGTGGCGGCTCACGAAACGACGGCCAACGCCACCGCGAACGCAATGAAGCTGCTGCTACAGCACCCGGACGTGTGGCGCGAGGTCTGCGAAGACCCGTCGCTGATTCCGAACGCGGTGGAAGAGTGCCTGCGTCACAACGGTTCGGTCGCCGCGTGGCGTCGTCTGGCTACGAAGGACGTG
The DNA here is from genome assembly GCF_000389825.1 of Pandoraea sp. SD6-2. NCBI lineage: Bacteria > Pseudomonadati > Pseudomonadota > Betaproteobacteria > Burkholderiales > Burkholderiaceae > Pandoraea > Pandoraea sp. SD6-2. Next base: position 185,663 of record NZ_KB944426.1, read on the forward strand.
AATATCGGCGGCATCGACATCGCCGCGGGCTCGAAACTGCTGATCGTGACGTCGTCTGCCAACCATGATGAAGCGCACTTTGCCGACGCCGATCTGTTCGACATCCGCCGCGAAAACGCCAGCGATCAGCTCACGTTCGGTTACGGCTCGCACCAGTGCATGGGCAAGAATCTCGCCCGCATGGAGATGCAGATCTTCCTCGAGGAATTCACCCGCCGCCTGCCGCATATGAAGCTCGCGGAGCAGGCGTTTACCTACGTGCCTAACACGTCGTTCCGGGGTCCCGAGCATGTATGGGTCGAGTGGGACCCGGCGCAGAACCCCGAACGCCAGGATCCGGCCGTGTTGACACGTCAGTCGCCCGTGCGCATCGGCGAACCGTCGGGCCACAGCGTGACGCGTCCGGTCGTGGTCGAGTCGGTCACCCCGGCCGCCGAGGGCATCGTCAAATTGCGTCTCGTCGCTCCGGACGGCCGCGCCATGCCGCGCTGGGCACCCGGCTCGCACATCGATATCGAATGCGGCGACACGGGGCTCTCACGTCAGTATTCGCTGTGCGGCGATCCGTCGGACGCGGGCGCGCTCGAAATCGCCGTGCTGCATGAGCCGGAAGGCCGCGGCGGTTCGAACTGGGTTCACACGCAAGTGAAAAGCGGCGACCGTCTGCGCATTCGCGGCCCGCGCAATCACTTCCGGCTGGATGAAACGACGCCGCGCGCGATCTTCGTGGCTGGAGGCATCGGGGTCACGCCGATCGCCGCCATGGCACGGCGCGCGAAGGCGCTGGGTATCGACTATGAAATCCATTACAGCGGGCGCAGCCGCCGCACGATGGCGCTGATCGACGAGCTTCAGGCGCTGCATGGCGATCGCCTGCATCTGTGGGTGAAGGACGAAGGGCAGCGTGCCGACTATGCCGCCCTGCTCGCAACGCCGCGAGACGGCACGCAGGTGTATGCCTGTGGTCCCCTGCGCATGCTCGATCGTCTGGCGCAATGCTGCGCGCACTGGCCGGACGACACGTTGCGCGTCGAACACTTCCAGTCGCAACTGGGCACGCTGGACCCCGAAAAGGAGCACGCGTTCGAGGTCACGCTCAAGGATTCCGGCATTACGGTCACGGTGCCGGCAGACCAAACGTTGCTCACGGCACTGCGCGCGGCGAACATCGACGTGCAGAGCGACTGCGAGGAGGGTCTGTGCGGCTCGTGCGAGGTCCAGGTGCTGGAGGGCGACGTGGATCACCGCGACGTGGTGCTCACGCGCGCCGAGCGCGACGCGAACACCAAGATGATGTCCTGCTGCTCACGCGCCTGCGGCAAGAAACTGGTGCTGGCGTTGTAAGCTGCGGCATCGGTCTGCGGAAGTACGGGGGGTGCAGTTCACTGCGGCGCCCCCCTTTTTGCCACGTGTCGCGGTGACTTCGTGAAACGAAAATACATGCGGCACGACACAAAAACGCCGAGCGTTTCCCGATGCACTCAATGCGCGTGCTGAGGCTTGCGCAGCATCGTCAGTAGCGCGACGAGGGCCAACACCGAGAATCCACACATGACGGTCGCGAGCGGGCGTGGTGAGCCGTCGTTGAGCACACCCAACAGGCCGCCTGCAGCGAAGCCGAAGCCGTACTGCACGCTGCCCACGAGCGCCGCCGCAGCGCCGGCGCGGGTCGGATGATTGGCCAGCGCCCCCGCCACCGAGTTCGCGGTGATGACGCCACGCAGCGACATGAACAGAAACAGCAGTGCAACCATCACCGGCAGCAACGCGACGCCCAACCACACCGTCGCACACAACACAGACGTCACGATGGCGCACCCGATGATGCCGAGACGCATCAATCGATAGGGCCCCACCTGCCCCACGCGGCGCGAGTTGAACATCGTCACCGATGCCATCCCGACGATGTTGATGCCGAAGAGCACGCCGAAGAATTGCGGCGAGACATGGAAGTACTCCATGTACACCAGCGGCGTGCCGGTAATGTACGTGAACGACGCGCCGAAGACCGCACCGCCCGCCACCATGTAGCCGACGAACTGCGGGTCGCGCAACAGGTGCCAGTACGACGCCGCCACGGCACGCGGGCCGCCCGCCTGACGCGCATGCACGGCACCGGTCTCAGGCAGGCGCCACAGCGCCGCCATTGCCCCCACACCGAACACCGCGAGAATGCCGAAGATCACGCGCCACGAGGTGAAGCGCAGCATCTGTCCGCCGATGAGCGGTGCCACGATCGGCGCCACGCTCATCACCAGCAACATGATCGAAAAGGCGCGCGCACTGTGACGCGGCCCGTAGACGTCGCGCACGATGGCTTGCGCGATCACCGGCATGGCGCACCCGCCGAGTGCCTGCACGAAGCGCCACATCATCATGTGCTCCATGCTGTCGGCGAACGCACATCCGATGGTGCCGAAGATGTACAGCGCGATCCCCGCCGCCATCGGCCGGCGACGCCCGAAGCGATCCGCAAGCGGGCCCCACACGAGTTGTCCGAAAGCGAATCCCAGAAAGAAGTACGACAGGGTGAGTTGCGTGGCCGCGGCGCTCGCGCCCAGCTCGTGGCGCATCGTCACGAGCCCCGGCAGGTACATGTCCGTGGACGCTGGCGCGATCATCATGAACAGGCCGAGAATGCCAAGCAACACACGCTCGGAGGGCAACGCAGGAGAGAGTTCGGACGTCGATGTCATTATCGTTATGATGATTCGGCGCGAAGCCCGCCGCGCCGTGGATGACGCCGCGAAAACAGCGACGCCCGCCATGATAACGCTGGCGGGCGCCGCACTTTCATACTCGATGGTTATCGCACGCTTAACCGCGGCTTATGGCGCGGCCTGCACTGCGGCACCACCCTCAGTTGGCCGCAGCCGTGCGCAGCGTGCCGCCGTTGTTGCGCTGCGTGCGGGCAATGGCCAGCACACCGATCAGCGACACGCATGCCGGCACCGCCGCCGCGAGGAACAGCGACGACGACGACCATTGCAGATGCATCAGCGCGCCCCCCAGCACGGGGCCAAGCACCGACCCGATCCGGCCGATGCCGAGGCTCCAGCCGATGCCCGTCGAGCGCAGCGACGTGGGGTAGTAAGTCGCGGCCAACGCGTTAAGCGCAGGTTGTCCGCCGATGATCGAGAAGCCCGCGAAGAAGATGGCGATGAACACCGCAGCCATCGACACCATCACCACCGGGTTGCCGATGGCCGCCGTAGCCGCAATCGCGATCAGGAAGGTGACCGCCAACACGCTAGTGAAGCCCACACGGTCGATCACCCGGCCGAGCAGCAGCGTGCCCATCACACCGCCGGCCCACAGGGCGGTGCCCGCCATCACGGCGACCTGCGTCGAATAACCGGCGTCGCGAATCACCGTCGGCAGCCAGTTCGACAGGAAGTACATGTCGAGCAGATTGGCGAAGTTGATGACCCAGAGCAGCAGCGTCACGCGGGCACGACCGTCCTTGAACAGTTCGATGAACGGCACGCCCTTCGCCTTCTGCTCGTCGAACACGAAGCGAGCGTCGGCTGGCACGTTGGCGTTGGGCGCCACGCGCAGCAACTGCTTGCGAATACGCGCGCCGTCGCTCTTCTTGAACATCAGGAACTGGATCGACTCGGGCAGCGAAATCCACATCAGCATGCCGAGCACCAACGGGATGGCCCCGCCGATATAGAACACAGCGCGCCAGCCCAGACTCGGAATGATCGCGGCCGTGATGAGGCCACCGACCACACCGCCCAGTGTGAAGCCGCACGACACCATCATCATGAGCGACACGCGAATGCGACGCGGGCTGTACTCACCGGCGAGCGCCATCGCGTTCGGCATGATGCACCCCAGCCCCAACCCGGCCACGAAGCGCCAGACGACCAACTCCGTGATCGTGTTGGCGAAACCGGTAAGGATCATGCATACCGAGAAAAACAGCGTCGCACCGATCAGCACCGGACGGCGGCCCAGCTTGTCGGCCAGCGCCGAGAACGTGAGCGACCCGACCAACATGCCGAACAGCCCCGCGCCGAACACTGGCGAGAGCGTTTCCTTGGCAATGCCCCACTCGCGGATTACCACAGGGGCGACGTAGCCCATGGCCTGGACGTCGAAACCATCCACCACCAGGCACATCGCGCACAACGCGATGACCCACCACTGATAGGCGCCCAGTCGACTCTCGTCGATCAGTTTGCCCACATTCACTTCTGCTGCTTTCATCCTGTCTCCAAACGTTCTCGCAACTTCGTGTCATTGCGTACCCGGTCGAGGCGCCGGCTTCTCCAGTCGTTGCCTCGATTCCGGCACCCTGCCGCCCCGGTCGGGCATTCAGGGCATTTCATGCATCGCGATCAGAGGATGGATTTGCCGAATCCTCTCGCGCACAAAATTACGCTTTGCGGAAGTTTATCCCGCCGAACGTAATTCAATGCTTGGTGTTAACACTTAGATTCCCGGAGGATGCGTGCTTGCGCGCGAGGCTGTCCGACCAGCGCCGGATAGACTGGCATCGGCGAACGGGGCCTGAGTCTGTGGTTTTTCTCCATACGGAGAACGAGACGACGCCCGGTCAATGCGCCCAAAGGCTATACAGGGCGTGAAATTGAGTGATTGCCAGGGAAAAAAGCGGTGAATTGTCGCAGTTGTGGTTTTTCTACAGATTTTTTTGGCAGAGGTTAACCCATCTAGGGATTTCCCTGATATAGTTACACCTGTCTCCTCCACCTCCTCCTGGTGGATTTTACGGCCAGCAAATTGCTGGCCGTTTTTTTTACCTGTCGGTCCCGTGAGACCTCGCCCCAGCGGCAATAGATCGTAATGCGAGTGCGTCGGCGACATCACTGACAACAGGCCTGCCTGCGCTACACTCGCTGCCATGAAACTCGCGCCACTCTCCACTCTGCTTTGTGTTTTGCCGCTCGCCGGCTGCTATGTCGTGCAGTATCCGGGAGGTGCGCTCACGCTCTCGCCGAACCCTGTCGCGCCGCAAGCCATGCGCGCTGCGCCGGGTGCGCCCGGCGCCGCAGAAGTCTCGACCGCGCCGGTACCCACGCCCAGTGTCTCGACCGCACCCGTGAAGTCGTCGCTAGCGCCGCCGCCGCCCGTCGGCACGGTCGCGCCTCAGCGTTATCCGAACGGTAATCCGGTGCCACCGGATTACCGGCCGCCAGCGCAGCAAACGCCACGCGCCCCCGTTTATCCAAACGGCTCGCCCGTTCCGCCGGACTATGTGCCGCCTACGTCGCGAGCACCGTCCGGCAGCGTCGCGTACGCACAAGACCCGGGATATGTGTCCTATCCGGCGTACCCCACCTACCCGACTTATCAGACCTATCCGGCATATCCAGCGTATTCGGCCTACCCCGCGTACGCCGTCTATCCGGCCTATGCGACGTATCCGGCCTATGCACCGTTTTACCCGGCGTTCGGCGCGTCGCCTTGGGTCAGCAACGTGTCGGTTTCGTTTTCATGGGGGCGTGGCTGGGGTGGATGGGGCGGCCGCTGCTGCCATCGCTGGCGCTGAACGGCTCCGCGTCATGCGCATAACTGGCTGACGTTTGATAAACGTGTGGCGCTGCGCTACGTGCAATGCCTAGCGTGACGGTCGGGAGCGCTCTCGGTACGACTCAGTGCGAGGTCGAGTTTTCGCGGGCCACGCGATCCTCGATGCGAAGCTCGATACGTTTTCGGATTTGCTGGGCCGCCTCGGACGCGTCATGCGCGTCGATGCTCGAGAACTCGCAACGGCCGATGTACTGCCCATCGCAATAGGCATCAACAGCGCCGTCAAAGCGTTCGTCGGCGCGCGGCGTAATCGCCCCGGCCAGCTCGAACGGACGCCCCGGCGGTGTGTTGCTCACGTAATGCCAAGAAAAATGATACGAATCAGTCATATGTCCCCTCGATAGTGCGACAGCTATGGACCTGTCTCCCAACGCTGTTTTTTGGGAAATCCTAACATGTACACGAACCGCGACAAACGATAGAAAAAAAGCGGCCCGCCATGACGGCGAGCCGGATAGTCCGTGGAGGTCGGGGGCACATCAGAACCACGGTCATTTCACTTTAGTCCCGAATGGTTGTCGTTATTCTCGGTAATTTGCCTGATGCGGCACAAAAATTTCTGCTGACTGCCGGCCATTCGACACCCAGCCCGGCAAGTAAAAATCTCGGGGGGGGTCGCTGAATCAATGGCAGGTTTACGCCCTTCAGCCATCGCCCACCTCGCGTGGCAAATCCTCGGCCGGCACGGCTTTGCCAAACAACCATCCCTGCCCGATTGCCTCGGGAAACAGCGCCAGCATGTAGTCGGCCTGCGCCTCGGTTTCCACCCCCTCCACAATGACATCGACCTTGAGTAGCGCCGCCATCTTGCAGATCTGGTCGACGATGGCGCTGCCCACGGTATCGCTGCCAATGGACTGCGTGAACATGCGATCGATTTTCAGCGCGTCGACATTCAGCGTCGACAGATAGGCGAGGTTCGAGAACCCCGTTCCAAAATCGTCGATATGGATCTGATAACCATCGACACGCAAACGGTCGAGAGCCTCTCTGAGGCGTTTCATGTTGTCTGTCGAGCGCTCGGTAATCTCCAGCACGATTTGCGCGCGTGGCACCTGCACAGACGCCGACATGTGATTCAGATAGGTGTGGAATGTGCTGTCGACGATGTCCGTCGTCGCGAGATTGACGCTGATGTGAAACTCGGGATCGGCCAGCGCGCGCCCGTGCATATCGATCAACGCGCGGCGCACGACCTGCCGCGAAATCAGCCCGATCACCCCCCGACGCTCGGCAATCGGAATGAACATGTCCGGCGAGATCGGCGCACCGGCGCTGTCGTTCAGGCGTGCCAGCGCTTCCACGCCGATGACCTTGCGGTCACGCAATCGCACCAACGGTTGATACACAACACTGATGCCACCGGACTCGGCGGCTTGCTGCGTCACCCAATCGATCGACATACGGTAACGACGGCGCGAACGCCACGCCATGCCCATCGACGCACCCGCCGATGCGCCAATCGTCAACGCCAGCATGAGACCCAGCGGATTGGCCAGGATCTGCGACGACACGTAGACCGCCGACGCGCACACGTCCACCAGCTCCGAACACGCCGAATAACGGCGCAACGCCCCGATCTCGAGCCATGGCGACGTGGCGCCCAGCGTAATACGCTGCTGGTCCTCGAACAGCCCCGCGCGCCAGAACTGAAAACGCATGTCGCTCGTCGACCCGACAGAAGCAAAGCCGCTCGGCGGCATCGCCAGCCGCTCCGGCAAGACCGGCGAACTGAACACCACCACATCGCCCATGCCGGTGGCATTGACCTGCACGCCGGGCGTTACGACGCCGGTCAGCGTACGCCAGAGCTTCAAGCCGTTGCGCGTTTCATGACTTGGCGGCGGCAGCTCGGGCTCCGGAGCGAGCCGTCCCGCGACAGCCGAACACAGCAGCCGGGAACCGTGAACCCGGCCGATATCGTGGAAATAGGGGCTGCGCATGGCGACGCGACGCAGCGCCAGAATGTCGGCGTCGGTACAGGGCACGGCGTCGCTGTACATCGCGCTGAGCAACGCATTACGGCTGGACACCGAAGCATCGCTCATGAAACCCATGATTTCGTGCACGTAGGCGCGCAGGCGGAAGTCGTCGACGCGAGTCTGCACGATCTGCCCCACCAGCAACATGACCAACATGCCCGCGATGCTCCCGGTCAGCACCGGCAGCCAGCGGGTCAGTCTTCTGAGCGTTTGCATGGCAGTCGCGTCCGCGTAACGCCCTGTATCCCATACAGGGCACGGCCGCCAGTGTAGCGCACCCCCTGCCCGATGTATCGGATTGCCACACGATGGGTCAGCAGGGCGCGCGCCACAGGCGTTTGCGTGATCCGCCGGTCTCAATATGCGCTGCGCAGCGCTCCGGCAAGCAACGCCGAAGCCCATGTTGGAGGGGGGACGAAATGGGGTCGGTGCCAGCGTAACGTTGCAGACTCCCCCTTTCACGATCGTTCGACATGATGCTCAAATTTCGCAATCCGGCGGACGGCGATGTTGTCGAGATCACGTACATGTCGTGCGTCGGCGCCTTCTTCCTGGGTCCGGTGTATCTACTGGCCTACGGTTTCGCGTGGCATGCGCTCCTCTGGACCGCTCTCGCCATTGGCCCCGCCTTGATCTGGCGGGATTCGGCACTGGCGATTTCGCTACCCGCCACCTGCCTGCTCTATTCGCTGATGATCCAGCCGCTGCTTATCGGCAAGTTGCGCGCTGACGGTTGGCTGCCCACGCGCGCCGACGCCGCGCCCGGCCCCGGCCAGCGCGGCTACGATGCCCATGGCGACATCCCAAGCACCGGCCGCGCCAGGCAAGGCGTGGTGCTCGCTCCGGCGCAACCCTCGGCCGCCACGCCCCCGGCGCACAACATGGTTAGTCTGGCAAACGGGCCGACAGCCAACGAAGGTGCTGCCCCGAGCGTCGACGAAAAAGCATGCCCGTTCTGCGCCGGAACGATCAAGGTGCAGGCGATGCGCTGTCACCACTGTCAGGCGAATCTGCAGGTGCCATCGCAATGAACCGGTCAAGCGCTGCCGAGCCGTGGTCGGCGCGATAGGCGAGGCTGATCGGCGCTAGCGGCACATCACCTTCGATCGGCCAGAAGCCCATACCGGGCGTGCGGATCTGACTCACCGACGCCGGCACCAGCGACACCCCGAACCCCGCGGCCACCATCGGCACGATGGAGGTGATCTGTGGCGCCTCCTGCCCCAGCTTCGGCCGGAAACCCGCCGCCTCGCAGGCCGCGATAATGCGGTCGTACAGTGCAGGACTGATCTCTCGCGGCAGCAGAATGAACTCGTCCTGTGCGAGCGCAGCAAGCGGCACACGCTCGCGCGCGCACATGGCATGCCCCAGCGGCAGCACCACCATCATCGGTTCGTCGACAACCGGCACGCTGACGATACCCTCCGGCACCTCGAACGGCGTACGCACGAACGCGACGTCGATGGCCTCGTCCAGCAACGCCGTCAGCAGACTCGCCGTATTGCTCTGCTGCGGATGCAGTTGAACGTCGGGATACCGCGCACGGAAGTCACGAATCCACGCCGGAATGCGCGGCTCGAAGTACGTTGCGCCCGCGAATCCGATACGGATCTGCCCCGCCTCGCCGCGCGAAATCTGCTGCATGCGACGCTTCACGCGCGCCACCCGCTCAAGAATCTGCCGCGCCTCGGGCAGGAACGCCTCGCCCAACTCCGTCAACACCACGTCGCGCGGCAGGCGCACAAATAGCGGGCCGCCCAGTTCCGTCTCGAGTTGCCGAATCTGCAAACTCAACGGCGGTTGCTGAATCCCGACACGCGCGGCGGCTCGCGTGAAATGGCGCTCTTCGGCCACCGCAATGAAATATTGCAAATGCCGCAATTCCATCGCCCCCCTCCTGTCAGCCCTGCCCCGCCGGGGTTTGCACCGACAATACATAAAAAGTATGAAAACTACGCTCTTAATATATTGGAAATGTGACCGATGGGTCAATACACTTCGAATCAAGCGCGCAGGGCCGCATCGTTGGTGACCGCGCCGATCAAGAGATTTGAATATAAGAGAGACGAGGAGCATCACGATGTTTGAAGACCGCATCCGCCTGGCGTCGCTACGCGACCGGGTGATGAGCGCTGACGACGCTGCAAAGCTGGTTGGCGACGGCATGGTGGTCGGCATGAGCGGATTCACCCGCGCCGGCGACGCCAAGGACATGCCGATTGCACTGGCCAAGCGGGCGAAGACCCACCCGATGAAGATCACGCTGATCACCGGGGCATCGCTGGGGCACGATTCCGACAAGACACTCACCGAAGCTGGCGTACTCGCCAAGCGCCTGCCGTTTCAGGTCGACACGACACTGCGCAACGCGATCAATCGCGGCGAGGTGATGTTCGTCGATCAGCATCTGTCGGAGACGGTGGAATTTCTGCGCACCGGTCAGTTCGGCAAGCTCGACGTGGCGGTCATTGAAGCCGTCGCCATCACCGAAGACGGCGGACTCGTGCCGAGTTCCTCGGTCGGCAACTCGGCGAGCTTTGCGATCCTGGCGGAAAAGGTCATCGTCGAGATCAATCTCGCGCAGCCACTCGCCTTCGAGGGCATGCACGACATCTGGATTCCGGGGCAGCGTCCGCACCGTGGGCCGCTGCCTATCGTCGACGTGCGTGATCGTGTCGGCACGAACGTGGTGAAGATTGCGCCGGAGAAGATTGCCGCCATCGTCATTACCGACACCCCGGACAGCGCCTCCAATGCCCTCCCGGCCGATGCCGACACGCAGCGCATTGCCGGCCATCTCATCGAGTTCTTCCAGCACGAAGTCTCGCGTGGCCGCCTGCCGCACACGCTGCCTGCCCTTCAGTCGGGCATCGGCACCATTGCCAATGCGGTGCTCACGGGCTTCATCGACTCGCCGTTCGAAGACCTCACGATGTACTCGGAGGTGCTTCAGGACTCGACGTTCGAACTCATGGATGCGGGCAAGATGGTGTTCGCGTCGGGCTCGTCGATCACGGTATCGCAAGCGGTGCAGGATCGTGTGTTCAAACATCTGGAGCGTTATCGCGACAAGCTCGTGTTGCGCCCGCAGGAGGTCAGCAACCATCCGGAAGTCATCCGCCGGCTGGGGCTGATTGCCCTGAATACCGCGCTCGAAGCGGATATTTACGGCAACGTGAATTCCACGCATGTCGGCGGCACGCACATGATGAACGGCATCGGCGGATCGGGCGATTTTGCGCGCAACGCTCGCATGGCGATCTTCGCCACCAAATCGATTGCCAAGGACGGCAAGATTTCGAGCATCGTCCCGATGGTGCCGCATGTCGACCACAACGAACACGATGTGGACATCATCGTCACCGAACAAGGTCTCGCCGACCTGCGCACACTGGCCCCGCGCGAGCGCGTAAATCTGGTGATCGATCGCTGCGCACACCCGAGTTACCGGGAGGTTCTGCGCGACTACTATCGCGATGCGCTGCGCTACGGCGGACAGACGCCGCACGCGCTGGAGCGCGCGTTCGACATGCACGTCAACTTGCGCGAGCGCGGCTCGATGCTGGCAGGGAAGTAACGTCGGTGCCGGTCGCCGACGCCGGGGGGCGAGGCGTGCCGGACACTGATCGACCGGCGTCGGCGGCAAAGACCGTTGCCGGGAAGAACATAGGACGCATGCGGTCCTGTGGGCCGAACGCTGGTGAGAGAGTGTTCAGGCATTCGCGGCTCGCCAGCGCTCGCTGGCGAGCCACTTTTTCCCGCTTTGCAAATGCCCTTCAGGCCGGTAGCCGTTGAGCAAGATGGGCCTGATGCTGATGGGTTGTACCCTCGAGCGTGAAGATCGACACCAGTTCACGCAAACCACCCGATTGTGCCGCCATCGACTGCGCGGCGGCAGAAGCTTCCTCCACCAGCGCGGCGTTCTGCTGCGTGACAGTATCCATCTGCATGACGGCCTGATTGACCTGCTCGATGCCCGTGCGCTGCTCCGTAGACGCAGCGGCAATTTCCGCCATCAGATCGGTCACGCGTTTCACCGCGCGAACGACCTCGTCCATCGTGCTGCCCGCCTCGGCGACGAGTTTCGTGCCGTCGCTGACCTGACGCGTCGACGCGTCGATCAGTTCCTTGATCTCCTTCGCGGCATTGGCACTGCGCTGGGCAAGCGTGCGCACTTCCCCCGCGACCACAGCGAAGCCTCGCCCCTGCTCACCGGCACGCGCTGCTTCAACGGCGGCGTTAAGCGCCAGAATGTTGGTCTGAAAGGCAATGCCTTCGATCACGCTCGTGATGTCCGACACGCGGGTCGAACCTTCGGATATCTCGCGCATCGTCTCGACGACCTGACGCACCACTTCGCCGCCACGCCGGGCGACGTCAGATGCGTTCGACGCAAGCACGTTGCCCTGCTCCGCGTTGTCGGCGTTCTGTTTGACCGTGGTCGTCAGTTCTTCCATGCTCGCCGCCGTCTCCTCGAGCGACGCTGCCTGCTGTTCGGTGCGTGACGACAGGTCGGTATTGCCTGCGGCGATTTGTGCCGAACCGGTCGCGATGCTCTCGCTGGTGTTACGCACCTGCCCCACGACCTGCGCAAGCTTCGTGTTCATGTCCCGTAACGAACCCAGCAATTGGGCGAGTTCGTCTTTTCCGCGCACTTCGATACGCGAACTGAGATCGCCGCGTGCCACCGTCTGCGCGATATCCACACAGCGGCCGATCGGCACGGTAATGGAACGGGTGATGACCAGCGCAATAACGATGTTGACGCCCAGCGACAACAAGATCAGCACGATAGCGGCAATGAACGCCGTGCGGTATTCGTTCGCCGCGGCGTCGCTCGCCGCCTGTGCACCGGCGCGATTTACGGCCACGTGCTCGACTAGCCTGTCGCTGAGAACCGCGAAGCGCTTGAAGGCGTCGGTCATGATGAGCGCGCGCGCCTGCTCTTTGGCAGCATCATCGCCCTTTTCCAGCTCGACGGCGCGATTGTCGATCTCCAGATAGCTCGCCCACGCCTCGCGCACGGCATCGTAGGCGCGGCGATCTTCGCTTGATGCCACCAGGCTGTTGTAGCTGTCGAGCGTCTTGTTCATCAGATCGATGGCTGCCTGACGCCGCTTCATCTGCTCAACCTGCATACCGTCGCCCGCCGAGAGCAGCGTGCCGAGCGTGGCCCGGCGGGCCGAGTTGGCCGCAGTCTGTACGTTACCCAGCACCTGCACGCTGGGCAACCAGTTGTCGGCAAGATCGCGAGTGCCACCGTAAATACGTGACGCCTGGAATACCGCCATGCCCCCCACGACGCACAGCAGAACCAACGTGACGGCAAACCCGATGCTCAAGCGTGTGCCGATTTTGAGACTGTCCAAGAACTTCATGCCCGCTCCGTATTCGATAAAACAACAACAATCACATCGCATAACGGGCAATCATTCAAAAATCTTTAGCCAATAACTACAGAATTCTCACACAATGGCTTTTGATATTTTCTATAATATCCATAGAAATATATTTCTTAATCTATTAATTCGGATATTACTGTGCAATGGTGCAAGGGATCACCGCGCCTTTCGACGCGGCGCTAATTTTCCGGGCAGGTATCCGGCGTGGCCAGCGCGGCCTACTTGCTGGCGCCATCAAAGGGCGTCGGATGCACCGTATCCAGATCGATGCCATCGATACAGCGAACATTGACGGCTGCCATTTTCGACCCATCCGGCATTTCGCCAAAGGCGAACGCTTCAACACCGCAGGTCGGACAGAATTGGTGACGAATGACGTGCTTATTGAAAAGGTATTCCCGTGCCTTTCCCACACCTGCCGTTTGCGAGAACTCGGAAATCGGTGAAAAAGCGAGAATCAGTCCACGCTTTTTGCAAATTGAACAATTGCACGCAATTGTTTTGGATAAATCAATATTTGCAGTAAATCGCAAATCGCCACAATGGCATCCACCTGAATATTGCTGATTCGCCATGTCGTATCTCCCGATAATGTCGAGGACTTGGCCGGCGGAAATAAAATGCGAGGAATCTGCGAGGAGAAGTCCGCCGGCAGTGCGCTCTATTTTGCGACAAAATCCGGCGGACTGGCGATAGCCGGCGGCAACAGCGCCGGCCCCGCCAAGGAGGAACGTGAAGCGTTAGTGCAAAACGCCGGCTCAGGCGGCCAGCGCCGGTTCGTCACGATGCGGATCGCGCGAGCCGTTGGCGTAGTTGCGAACTGCGGTCACGCCGTGACGGCTGTGCTCGCGCAGTTGAAACAGCGCGACCGTGTCGGCCAGATTCCGCGCCTGTTCGCTGAGCATCGCCGAAGCTGCCGCCGACTCTTCGACCAGTGCCGCATTTTGCTGCGTCGACTGGTCCATCTCCGCCACGCTGCGATCGATCTGGCTAATGCCGGTGCTTTGCTCCGTCACGGCGCTGTGGATCTCACCGATCAGACGGCGCACACGCGAGATGCCGTCGACGATTTCCCCCATCGTATCGCCCGCCGCTTGCACACGTTGCGTGCCGCTCTTGACGTTCTGCACCGACGCTTCGATGAGCGTCTTGATCTCGTGCGCGGCGGCTGCACTGCGTTGCGCCAGCGTGCGCACTTCGCCTGCGACCACAGCGAAGCCGCGCCCCTGCTCACCGGCCCGAGCCGCTTCGACCGCTGCGTTCAGCGCGAGAATGTTCGTCTGGAAGGCGATGCCGTCGATCACGCTGATGATCTCGGTAATGCGCTCGGACGACTGTGCAATTTCGCTCATCGTCGTCACTGCCCCCGTGACGACATCGCCGCCACGCGCGGCCGCTTCACTCGCGTCGTTGGCCAGGCGCGTGGCGTGCTCGGCCGCTTCGGCCGTCTGCCTGACGCTGGCCGTCAATTCGGTCAGCGCCGCCGACGTTTCCTGCAACGTGCCTGCCGACGCTTCCGTGCGTTGCGACAGATCGCGATTGCCCATCTCGATCTCGCTCGTCGCCGACGTCATGCCATGGACACCGGCACGCACATCGATCATCACCGTGCTGATCTTGTCCACGAAAGCATTGAACGAGCGCGAAATCTGCGCGACTTCGTCGTGACCGACGACGTCGAGACGGTGCGTCAGGTCGCCACCGCCCGAACCGATGGTATCCATCGCATCGCGCACTTGCGACAGACGGCGGAAGGCTTGCGACGTGAAGAAGCTTGCGATCCCGATAGCGCACAGGGTCAGCACGATCAGTGCGATGATCGTGGCGCTCAACACGCGTGACAGGCCGGCCGTGGCTTCGGCTTTATCGAGGGCGACGACGAAGAGCCAGTCGGTGCCCGGCACCGGCTGCACCTTGAGCAGCTTGGCGGCACCGCTGAGATCGACCTCCATCGGTTCGGTCGCACGCTCCAGATTGGCAAGCGCCTCGGGGGTGAGCGATTGAGCAAGATCGCTCGACTGCTTGAGCATGAGTTTCTCATCGGGGTGCGCGATGACAAGACCGTCGCGCGAGACCACGAACGCGAGGCTCGACGGCGTGGGGTGCACGGCCTTGACGACTTCCTGCACGGCGTCGAGCGGCACAGCGCCGCTCACGGCACCGAGCGTTTGCCCGTCACGCAGAATAGGCGCAGCAAAAGATACGTACAGCTTGCCAGAGGCGATATCGGCGTACGGCTTGACGACCGTCAGTTTGCCCGCACCGGTCGCCCCCTTGTACCAGGGACGCACCGTCGGATCGTAGTCGGGCGGCGTGGGGCCGCTGGAGAAATACGACTTGTCGCTCCAGCCGATGCTGGAGATCGGAAAACCGTTCGTAGCGCCAAGCAGTTTGGTGAGCGCCACGCCCTGCTCGCCCTTTTCGACGGCGGCAGCAGTGCCCACGACCGACTGGCCCTTGGCTGCAGCCCAGCGTTCCACAGCAAGCGTGTTACCGCGTGCAACGGCATCGAGCGTGTTGGCGATGGTCGACATCATGCTGCTGCGCACGATGACGTACGTGGTAATGCCGGAGAGGATCAGTGCACCAATAACGGTGGCACACGCGATCAGGATGATGCGTGTTCTAAGCGAAGATACTGTCATGCTGTCTGGACAGGCAGGCCTGCGGCTAGGGGGGGGTCAAAAGACAGAAGCCGGTGCCCAGGCCACCGGCTCCACGAGGTGGGGGTTCCACCTTGTGACTTACGGCCTGCGCCGGTGGAACTTTAGGTGTTAACCCCGAAATTCGTATGTGAATTGACCACAACAACGCGCACTCGCGCGTACGTGTCGTTATGGATGGCGAAAAATCAGGGATACGAATTGTATGCGGTGAAAATGGGCACCGCCCGCCGGATTACTGCGCGGCCTCGATCAACCAGTCGAAGACCTCGGTCACTACCGGCGAGCGTGGCTCGCCGGCGACCCGGGACACCCACCACGTGACTCCCTCGATGCGCGGATAACCGGCAAGGATATGCAGGCGTCCTTGCGCCAGACTTTCGTCGGCCACAAGACGAGAGA
The DNA here is from genome assembly GCF_000389825.1 of Pandoraea sp. SD6-2. Taxonomy (NCBI): domain Bacteria; kingdom Pseudomonadati; phylum Pseudomonadota; class Betaproteobacteria; order Burkholderiales; family Burkholderiaceae; genus Pandoraea; species Pandoraea sp. SD6-2. The sequence continues at coordinate 201,671 of NZ_KB944426.1, forward strand.
GACAAGCGATGCCGCGGCCGCGCAGGGCTGCGTCGAGCAGAAGACGTTCGTCGTCATAGATCGCATGTTTGCGAAACGGCGCCAGTTGATTGCGAAATAGCGCGGCCGTGTCGTCGCGCGTGAAACTCTCTTCCAGGCAAACCAGCGAAGCATGCTCGGGGTGTTGCGCTTGCGGGAGATCCGCCAAGCGTCCGGCCAGCACTTCATTCGCGACAATCACCCACTCGTCTTTCAGGAAAGGGACTTCCGTCAGGCCGGCTTGCTGCAGCGGCCGGTCGCCAATAGCGATGTCGATATCGGTCTCGTCGATGAATCGTGCCGAATCGTCGGTCGACAACATCGGGCAAAGCGCCGGATGGCGCGCCAGAAGTTGATCGATACGTGGACTCAGCCAGCCGTGCAGCAACTCCGCCGGACCGGCGATAACGACAAGGCCAGGGTCGAGATACGTTGCAATACGGTCCAGCCCGCTGCGCAACGTCCCCACCGACCGTTGAATGCTGCGTTGGAGTACTTCGCCCGCCACCGTCAACTCCACCCCTCGCCCCACTCGCCGGAACAGCGGCTGCCCGACCTCCTCTTCCAGTTGCTGCACCTGATGGCTGATCGCCGATTGGCTAACGTGCAGTTCATCCGCCGCGCGGGAAAAATTCCCATGACGGGCGGCCGCTTCAAAGCCCATCAATAGCTTGAGCGATGGAATTCGCTGCCGGCTCATGGTCCCTCCGAGATATGAGAAAAATTAATTAATATTAGCAAGAAATATCGTTTTTCATTATCGGTCATGCGCCTCAAACTGCGTGAACTGCCAGACTCGCCAGCGCACAAGCGGTCACTCGATGGCGGCGTCGTGCGGCAATTCTCAAGAGAACGGGGCAATGCAAACAAGGCGTGGGTTTCTGAAAAATGGATTGGCAGCGTCGGGCGCGACGTTGTTGGCAGGGGCCGCGGCCGGCAGTTTTGCCGGAAATGCGAGTGCGTTGACGCCCGGCACGACGGGTAGCGACACGCCGGAATGGATCATGCCGGATGAGGGCGAGCGGCACGCCGCTACATGGATGGCGTTCGGCGCGGGCGAAGACCTTTGGGGTCGTCGCCTGCAACGAGCGGCACGCGAGGGACTGGCCGGTATAGCGAAGAGCATCGGCAGCTTCGAGCCGGTCAACATGCTGGTGTGCGAGGAGGACTATGACGCCGCGCAGCGCATGTGCGGCAACGCAGTCAACCTGATCGTGCACCCCATCGACGATCTGTGGATACGTGACACAGGCCCCGTCTTCGTCCGCACACGCCATGGCGAAAAGGCCGGCGTCAACTTCAACTTCAACGGCTGGGGGGCCAAACAGTCTCACGCGAACGACGCCGAAGTGGCCGAATTCGTCGTTCGAAAGGCCGGGGAACGCGTGCTAGGCACGCCGCTCGTGCTCGAGGGTGGCGCCATCGAGGTCGACGGCGAAGGCACGGCCATCATCACGGAGAGTTGTGTCCTCAACGTCAATCGCAACCCGGGCGTGAGCAAGTCAGCGTGCGAAACGGAATTGAGGCGGCTTCTCGGGGTGCGCAAGATCATCTGGTTGCCGGGGATCGCCGGTAAGGACATCACCGACGGACACACCGACTTCTACGCGCGGTTCGTGCGGCCCGGGGTGGTCGTCGCGCACCTGGAAAACGACACCTCGTTCTACGAACATGCCGTCACGATGCGCCATCTGGACATCTTGCGGCAGGCGACGGATGCCGCAGGACGCAAGCTGCAAGTGGTCGCGCTCCCCGGCCCGAATAGTGTGCGCAGCACCTACGAATCGGACACGTTTGCGGCCGGATATATCAACTTCTACGTGTGCAACGGCGCCGTCATCACACCGCAATTCGGTGACACGCAGACCGACAGGAGCACGAGAGACAAGTTACGCGATCTCTTCCCCAAACACGATATCGTGCAACTCAACATCGACGGAATCGCGAATGGTGGGGGCGGCATTCACTGTACTACGCAGCAGCAACCCGTTTGATGCGCGGTGCGCAGGGAGCGCATCCGCAAGCGGCTTTTCTTGACATCGCGGGGTAGCACTACTTAGCGTATTTTTTTGCCCCGGCAACGCAGACAACAGCGCCCAGCGTTGCAATCAGCATCGTCCAGCTCACGCTCTCGTGAAGCAACAGCGCGGCAAGCCCGAGCCCCATGAAGGGTTGGAACAATTGAAGCTGACCGACTGCGGCAATGCCACCCTGTGCGAGTCCTTGATACCAGAAGACGAAGCCGAGCAACATGCTGAATATCGACACGTAACCGAGGCTGAACCAGGCGGGGCCGCTCACGTGCGCAAACGAATCGGGGCGCGTAAAAAGCGCGAGGATCAGCATCATTGGCAGCGACAGGACCAGCGCCCAACTAATGACCTGCCAGCCACCAAGCTTGCGCGAAAGGCGCGCGCCTTCGGCATAGCCCAAGCCGCAAACGACGATGGCGGCGAGCATCAGCAGGTCGCCGGCGAGCGACGCTTCACCGCCTCCCATGAGCGCATAGCCGACCACGAACGCGCTTCCGATGACGGAGAACACCCAGAACAAGGGCTTCGGGCGCTCTCCGCGCAAAACCGCGAATGCCGCAGTGCAAAGGGGAAGCAGCCCGAGAAACACGATCGAATGCGCAGAGGTGACATGTTGCAGGGCCAGCGCCGTCAGCAATGGGAAACCAACCACACCGCCCAGCGCAGTCAGCGCTAGCGATGGCAGGTCCTTGACGTCCGGTCGACGCTGCTTGAGCAGTACGAGTAACGCCAGGCTCAGCAATGCGGCGATCGTGGCTCGTGCACACGTCAGGAACGTCGGATCGAAGTCCTTCACCGCAACACGTGTCGCTGGCAGTGACCCGGCAAATATCGCGACGCCAATAGAACCGTTTACCCAACCGCTCGTTGACTTATCCACTTCCCTCTCCGTGAGCCGGCGCGAGCGCGGCGGCCAAAGCGCAATGTCAAAATCGGCGCATTCACGTCTCTGCTTCTCGTCTCTGCTTCTCGCCGCGCTCCGGGGGAATTGGGTCGGTAAATATCTCCCAAGAACTTGAAACCTGAGATGCGCGCGTGCATTGTATGGGCGATGTGCAGCACAAGTGAAATAATTGTCATGGATACATTTGACGATGGGAAAAGCTCGCTACAAGACGCTCGTCGATGCAATCGCTGCGGAGATTAAAGAGGGGCGGCTGCTTCCCGGCGCTCGCCTGCCGACCCACAGAGAATTTGCGGCCAGGGAGGGGCTCGCGCTGGTCACGGCGACCCGTGTGTTTGCCGAGCTGGAGGCAATGGGGCTGGTCAGTGGGGAAGTGGGTCGAGGCACCTTCGTGCGAGACATCTCGCTTCCGAGCGGCCATGGAATTGACCAACAGGACCTTGTGGCGGCGGGCACGGTCGACCTGAATTTCAACTACCCTTCGCTACCGGGCCAAACCGACATGCTGCGAATTGCGTTGCGGCAACTCGCGTCCTCCGGCGACCTCGAAGCGGCATTGAGATATCAGCCGCACAGCGGACGACCAATAGAACGAGCCGCCGTGGCACGTCATCTCGCGTGCCGGGGCCTGACCGTTGAAGGTTCCGATGTGTTGATAGTCAACGGCGCCCAGCATGGTCTGACGGTCGCCGTCATGGCGTTGCTGAAACCCGGCGACGTGGTCGCCGTGGATGCATTGACTTACCCCGGATTCAAAGTGCTGGCCGACGTGCATCGATTGGAACTGGTACCGGTGCCGATCTCCGCGACGGGCCCGGACCTGGATGCGCTGGCGAGCCTCTGCGTCAAACGACGGGTTCGCGCGGTCTATGCGATGCCGACAATGCACAACCCGATGGGCTGGGTTCTGGACCTTCAATGGCGTGAGCATCTGGTCGAAATAGCGCAGAAACATGGACTCGTTATCATCGAAGATGCCGCCTATGCATTTCTTGCGGACAACCCGCCGCCGCCTCTCGCCGCATTGGCGCCGGAGACAACGGTGTATGTTTCCGGGCTATCGAAAAGTGTCGCGACGGGGCTGCGATTTGGATTTGCTTCGGCACCCAAGACGTGGATACCGGCAATGGAACGTACCGTGAGGGCTACAACCTGGAACGCCCCCGCCGTGATGACGGCCATCGCTTGCGGGTGGATCGACGATGGTACGGTCGCGCGGCTTGAAGAGGAAAAGCGGCAAGACGCGACGTTGCGGCAGGCAATTGCAGCGAATATCTTGTCGGGCCTGTCGCTCGTGCGGCACCCGTCGTCGTATTTCCTCTGGCTGCCGCTTGAGCCTGAGGTCAGAGCGGATCTGGTGGCCATGGCACTGATGCGACAGGGCATCTCCGTGTCGACGTCAGAACCCTTTGCTACGTCGTCTCACAGCACGCAAGCGATACGGCTGGCGCTGGGTTCGGTCGACATCCCGAAACTCCGCCAAGCGCTGCAATCCGTGAAGCAGGTCGTTCTCAGCCACCGGGACCTGTAGGCGCTCCCGTTCATTCCCATCGGGAAGTGCCATGGAACCCATGAAGAGTTCATATCAACGTTATGCAACAAAAAAGTTGAGCACGCTAAGCCGGTATTGGCGGATGCAGTGATCTGAACGGGGCCTCTCCAATGATGGAGAAAGAAGTGCATCTGCGGTGCCTTTCACTCTCGAGAAGTGAGTGTGAAGTTTCGCCATTCCCGTGGCGTCATACCGCATTGCGCCTTGAATGCGCGGGAAAGCGCGGCTTCACTGCCGTAGCCAACCTCAATCGCGATCACCTTTAGCGGTCGCCCCTGTCGCAATGCCTGCTGCGCCAACCTGATACGCCACCCCTGAAGATAAGCACCGGGGGTACAGCCAACAACACTGCGAAAACTGTTGGCGAACACGGTACGCGACATCCCCGAGATGCTAGCCAGTGTATCCAGCGACCATTCCTGTCCCGGTTGCTCGTGCATCGCCACCAGGGCTTTGCGCAGCCTGGGGTGCGACAAGCCGGCCATCATGCCACCGCTGATCTGCCCCGTCTCCATCAGGTGCCGCAACACCTGCACTAACACAACCTCGAACAACCGGTCGATCAGTACATGCCGACCGCAGTTGTTGCCGAATGCTTCATCGAACAACAGTGTCAGCACTTGATCGGCACCATCGACGTCATCCAGCGCTACGCATATGACGTCGGGCAACGCAGCCGACACCGGATTTGAAATTCCACCATCGAATTGAAGATCTGCACAGACCAGGTCTGCGCCGCGCTGGGCGTCGGTAACAAAGCGCCTGGACATGGGGCGCGGATAGAGCAGCAGACTCGGAACGCTCAGCTGAAGCGCGGGGCGTCCCGGATGAATGACCTCCATCGCCCCTCTCCTGACCAGATGCATCTGCCCTCCCTCGAGTGGGGCAGAGAAGTCGGTGATGCCACACATGGCGCCCGAATGGAACATACGCGCGCTTACTGGGAAGTGGTTCAGCAATGCCCCCAAGCGGTCAGTGCATGTTTCGATCAATTTGGAACTCTGTATCAAGTTTTTCGTATTTTACGAGACTTAAAGTACTTATTCCAGTTCTACAGTTCGTCCTGCCGCTTGGCACTACTCAACCCTCAAGTCACAAGGAGTACATCGTGTCGATCGAAAAAGTTCTGTACCACGCCCAGGCGACCGATGGTCGCGAAGGGAGCGCCATCTCATCAGCGCACCTGGTCTTCCTCGTGAACAAGCCCAGGCGTTGGTCGACAAGGCCCACATCGTCTGCCCGCACTCCAACGCGACGCGCAACAACATCGATGTGCGCTTGAGCCTCGTTTGAGTCTCCTGGTCTCCTTCATCGTCAACCCCTCAACTAAAGGATTAGCAACATGAAAGTCACACACAAACTTATTGCCGCTTCCGCGATGGCTCTGGCATCCACCCTGTCTCTGGCGGCAGGTAGCCCGGGTGTCGAACACAATACCCAAGCCTTCCTTGACGCCTTGGCTAAGGGCGGTGGCCAGCCACTGGAGACGCTGGCGCCTGCCGATGCTCGTCAGGTACTTGTCGGCGCGCAGAAGGGGGCAAAGCTGCCGCCTGCAGACGTGAGCGAGAAGACCATCACCGCCGATGGCAAGCAGATCGTGCTCAACATCGTTCGCCCCGCAGGCGCCAAAGGCGTGCTGCCCGCGTTTATCTTCGTGCACGGCGGCGGCTGGATCTTGGGCGACTTCCCGACGCACGAACGCTTCGTACGCGACCTGGTTGCCGATTCCGGCGCGGTGGGGATTTTCGTGAACTACACTCCTTCGCCCGAGGCGCGTTACCCCATGGCAATCAACGAGATCTACGCTGCCACAAAGTGGGTGGCCGACAACGGCGCGCAGATCAACGTGGACGGAAAGCGGCTGGCCATTGTGGGCAACAGCGTGGGCGGCAACATGGCCACAGTGGTGGCGCTGATGGCTAAAGCCAAGGGCTCGCCCGCATTGCGTTCGCAGGTGCTGTTCTGGCCCGTCACGGACGCCAACTTCGAGAACGCGTCTTACGATGCGTATGCCAACGGCCACTTCCTGACCAAGGACATGATGAAGTGGTTCTGGGATGCTTACACGACCGACCCGAAGCAGCGCCAGGAAATTTACACCTCGCCGCTGCTGGCGACGCCGGAACAGTTGAAGGGCCTCCCGCCGACGCTGATCCAGACGGCCGAGAAAGACGTGCTGCGCGATGAAGGTGAAGCCTACGCCCGCAAGCTGGACGCCGCTGGCGTGAATGTGGTCGCGACCCGCTACAACGGCATGATTCACGACTTCGGCCTGCTCAATGCGCTGGCCGATTTGCCAACCACTCGCGCGGCTCTGCACCAAGCCAGCGAAGAGCTGAAGGCCCGTTTGCGTTAACTTGATTTCGTCAGACAAGGCCGCTTTTCGGCCTTGTCTGACGTTTTTCGTTTAACCTCTCAGAGGTCAACCCGGCATGCCAACGTTACCATTCCCATCCATCCCCGGCTGAATGTGTACATAGCAAAAAAATGCCCACCACAAAGGGTGAGCATCTTCAAAGAACGGCCGGAAAGCCGCGTAGATATTGGTAGGCCGTGCTGGGTTCGAACCAGCGACCAAGGGATTATGAGTCCCCTGCTCTAACCGCTGAGCTAACGGCCCGCAACTACCGGCGCTCGCTCAACAGCAATCAATTGCCTTCGAGGAACGACTTAAGCTTGTCGGAGCGGCTCGGGTGACGCAACTTGCGCAGCGCCTTGGCTTCGATCTGACGAATACGCTCGCGCGTCACGTCAAACTGCTTGCCCACTTCCTCAAGCGTATGATCCGTGCTCATCTCGATACCGAAACGCATGCGCAGCACTTTGGCCTCGCGCGGCGTCAGCGAATCAAGCACGTCCTTCACGACGTCGCGCATACTACCATGCAATGCGGCGTCAGCAGGTGCTACCGTGCCAGTATCTTCGATGAAATCACCCAAGTGCGAATCGTCGTCGTCACCGATCGGCGTTTCCATGGAGATCGGCTCCTTCGCGATCTTCATGATCTTGCGGATCTTGTCCTCCGGCATTTCCATCTTCTCGGCCAGCGTCGCCGGATCCGGCTCAACACCGGTTTCCTGCAGAATCTGACGCGAAATCCGGTTCATCTTGTTGATCGTTTCGATCATGTGCACCGGAATACGGATGGTACGTGCCTGGTCAGCAATCGAACGCGTAATGGCCTGACGAATCCACCACGTCGCGTACGTTGAGAACTTGTAACCACGACGGTATTCGAACTTGTCCACCGCCTTCATCAGGCCGATGTTGCCTTCCTGAATCAGATCCAGGAACTGCAGGCCGCGGTTCGTATACTTCTTCGCGATCGAAATCACCAGACGCAAGTTCGCTTCGGTCATCTCGCGCTTGGCCTTGCGCGCACGTCGCTCACCTTCGGCCATCTTGCGATTGACGTCCTTGAGTTCCGTGAGCGGCAACACCACACGCGCCTGCAGGTCGATCAGCTTCTGCTGCAGTTCCCGCACGGCCGGCACGTTACGTTCCACCACCGAGCTGTAAGCCTTGTTGTCGGCCACAACGGTGTAGATCCAGTCGACATTGGTTTCGTTGCCCGGGAAACGCTGCACGAAATCCGCACGCGGCATGCCGCACTTGTCGACCACGATGTTCAGAATCGCACGCTCGATGTTCCGCACTTCGTCCACTTGCGAACGCAGCGTGTCGCACAGACGCTCGACCGTACGCGCCGTGAAGCGAATCGTCATCAGTTCCATCTGGATGGCTTCGCCCGCCTTCACATACGGCTTCGACTGATAACCTTCCTTCTCGAACGCACGACGCATCTTGCCGAACCACTCGGCGATCACGGAGAACTTGGCGAGCGCGTCACGCTTGAGCTGCTCGACCTGCGCAGCCGAAGCAGCAGCACCACTGCTGCTGTCGTCTTCTTCGTCCGATTCGGCTTCCTCTTCTTCCGCCTCTTCCTCCGCATCCGCGTCGAAATCCTCGTCTTCGGAGGCGGCTGCCGCAACGGCATCCGCATTCGGATCGATCAGGCCATCGACCACTTCGTCGATGCGCATTTCTTCACGTTCGACCTTTTCGGCCATTGCCAGAATCTCGGCAATCGTCGTCGGGCACGCGGAAATGGCCTGCACCATGTGCTTCAGGCCTTCCTCGATGCGCTTGGCGATCTCGATTTCGCCTTCGCGCGTCAGCAGCTCAACCGTCCCCATTTCGCGCATGTACATACGCACCGGATCGGTCGTGCGGCCGAACTCGGAATCGACGGTCGACAGGGCCGCTTCCGCTTGCTCCTCAACTTCGTCGTCCGTCGCGGCATTCGGCGCATTGTCGTTGAGCAACAGCGTTTCGGCATCCGGCGCCTGCTCGTAGACGGCCACGCCCATGTCGTTAAACGTAGCGATCACGCCTTCCAGCGCGTCGCCCTCCACCACGTCGTCAGGCAGGTGGTCGTTGATCTCTGCAAAGGTCAGGAAGCCACGTTCCTTGCCCAGCTTGATCAGTGTCCTCAGTTTGCCGCGACGCTCCTCAAGTTCCTCGGCCGTACCGGGCTGGTGCGAGGAAAATGCGTCCTTGAGCAGTGCTTTCTCTTTTGCCCGGCGATCACGCGCCTTCTGCTTTTCCACTTTGGTCTGATCTTCGTTCACGGGTTGATCATTAGTATTCGCTGCAACGTTCTGCCCTCCCGAAGCGGCGGTCTTCGCGGCCTTGCCACGCGTCTTGGAGACGGTAGGTGCAACTGCTGCCGGCGTGACTTCCACTGCCTCGGGTTTGCTTGAAGCCCCGGTCTTGCGTGGGACTCGCGTCGCAGGCGTACTGCGGCCCGCCAAGGTCGACGCCTTGGCGGTGGTTGCGCTCTTCGCGCTTTTTTCAGCGGGTTGTCGGGCTTGCGGTTTCCCGCCTGCCGTCGCCTTCGCAGTCGTTGCCGTCGTCGTCGCTTTGACGGATGGCTCGGACTTCACCGTCGGCTTGGCCGCTTTCGCAGCCCCCACCGTCGCGGCGGTCGCACTCTTGCGCTTGGTGACATCGGTCACCTTCGCAGCCGTCTTGCCGGTCGTCTTCGTTGCGCCGGCGGCTGCCTTAACTTGCGTAGTACGTTTCGCCGAACTTGCCTGGCTGGCCGTTTTCGTCTTGGCTTGCGCAACCGCGCCAGCTTTTACGGCAACGCCAGCTTTTGCGGAGCGAGACGCCCCCTTCCCACCAGACGCCGCCGCCGCGCTTGTCGCGCGCTTTGCCTTCGGTGAAGGGATAACCGTCTTTTTTCCGCTGGTCGTTGTCATCTTTGCCATAGCGATCTCGCTTGCCAGAAAACAGCCCACTGAAAACTTTCCATTGTAGCACGCGGGCTTACCTCAACTTCGCGCGCCTCCTGTGCCGACCGGAGCCAGCAACCGCTTCAATTCGTCGCGTTGCCGCGACAGCGCCTGAGCATGGCGCAATTCATCGGACGTCAATGACGGCCGCTTGAAAATCGTCTCCAGCGCTTCGCACAGCCCATCGTATTGCAAACGCCGAATCGCGCTTCGCAACTCCGTGAGCCGCAGTGCAATCTGTTCCTCGCGACGCTCGACCTGCGCCTCATCGGCCGGGTCGAACAACAGCAGGTCGCGAGCGTTCTCTTCGAACGCGAGGATTTCGCGAATAATGTCGTCGAAACTCGCCCAGTTCGGCGATGCCCGCAACCGATCCGACATGAAGCGGAAATCGGCCTGGGCTCCCATTTCGCGACAATGCGCCAGCACCTCTGAGAAAATCTCGGCGTGGTGACGTCCATCCTGCAAAATCTTGGTCTCTTCTTCGGTCAATTCGTTTCCGAGCACCGGAAACATCAGCAGGTTCTGCAGTGCCCGATGCTCGGTGCCCATCACGCGCCGCTTCTCGCGCTTGGCCGGCGCCTTGTCCCACGTGTTCTGCCGGCGCGCCACGCTGATCTGCAACTCGCACAGCTCAGCCACTTCCTCTACCGAACTACCCACCCGCTCGGCCAGCGCATGCAGAATCTGCCCTCGCAGGGCATTCGCCGGCATCTGCTGCAGCAGCGGCTTCGCCTCGAACAGCGCACGTGCCCGGCCCTCGGGCTGATGCATCTCTTTACCGGCCGTCACTTCGCCAATCAGGAACTGCGACAGCGGCATGGCTCGCGACACCTCTTCGGCAAACGCGTTCGCGCCGTATTCACGCACGTAGCTGTCCGGATCGTGCTCGCTGGGCAGGAACAGGAACTTGAAGCTCCGGTTGTCATCCGCATGCTGCAAACAGGCTTCCAGCGCACGGCGTGCCGCCCGGCGGCCCGCCGCGTCACCGTCAAAGCTGAACACCACCGTCTCGGTCTGGCGCAACAGCTTCTGGACATGCATGGGCGTGCACGCCGTACCCAATGTAGCCACCGCCTGCGGAAACCCAAGCTGCGCCAGCGCGACCACATCCATATACCCTTCCACTACCAGTACGTAGCCCGCGTCGCGAATACCGGTGCGCGCCTCGAACAGGCCGTACAGCTCACTACCCTTGCTGAAAAGCGGTGTTTCAGGCGAGTTCAGATACTTCGGCTCACCTTTGTCCAGCACTCGTCCGCCGAAGGCGATCACCTGCCCCTTCGTGTTCCGGATCGGGAACATGATCCGGTCGCGAAAACGGTCATAACGACGCTTCGCGCCGCCCCCCTCGCCCTTCTCACTCTCGATGACGAGACCGGCGTCGAGCAACTGATCGTCACGGTAGTTCTGAAACGCGGCCTCAAGGTTCTGCCAGGCATCCGGGGCATACCCCAGCCCGAAATGCGCGGCGATTTCACCCGTCAACCCGCGCCGCTTCAAATATTCGATGGCGACCGGCGCTCCTCGCAATTGTTTGCGGTAGTAGTCGCAGGCACGCGTCATGACGTCGACCAGACCAAGGGTTTGCGCCCGTTGCGCGGCAGGTGCCGGCGCGCCAGGTATCGGCGCTTCACGCGGCACATCCAGCCCGACGTTGCGGGCCAACTCCTCGACAGCTTCGACAAATCCGAGTCCGGCATGCTCCATCAGGAAGCTGATCGCGCTGCCGTGCGCGCCACACCCGAAGCAGTGATAGAACTGCTTGGTGGGACTCACCGTAAATGAGGGCGACTTCTCGTTATGAAAGGGGCATAGCCCCATGAAGTTCGCCCCGCCTTTCTTCAACTGAACGTAGCGACCCACCACCTCGACGATATCGACGCGGTTGAGGAGGTCCTGCAGGAACGACTGGGGAATCACTGGATCGATGCCATCGCGATGCGGTGACGCGCCGTCGCGCAAACGACGGCAACTTGCCGCACCACAGAATTACGCAGCCAACGCCGCCTTCACTTGCGCGGACACGGCCGTCATGTCAGCCCGACCGGCCAACAGGCCCTTGAGCACACCCATGACCTTGCCCATGTCCTGCGGACCGGCAGCGCCGGTTTGCGCCACGGCGGCCTTGACCGCTTGCGCGACTTCGTCTGCCGAAAGCTGCTGCGGCATATAGACCTGGAGCACTTCGAGTTCGGCAGCCTCCTTGTCGGCCAGATCGGTACGGCCGGCAGCCTGGAACTGGCTGATGGAATCCTTTCGCTGCTTGATCAGCTTGTCGACGATAGCAACAACCGCTGCGTCATCGTCCAGAGAGATGCGCTCGTCGACTTCCTTTTGTTTGATTGCCGCGAGCAGCAGCCGGATGGTCCCCAGTTTGTCGGCGGCCTTGGCACGCATGGCCGTCTTCATGTCTTCGTTGATGCGTTCTTTCAGACTCATGAGCAGGGGTTCCGGAATTCGAATACGTTTCAGTGTAGTGCATGCCGCCCCAAAGAAAAGGGCGACTGCCGCCTGGCACTCACCGTGCGCGGCCGCAGCCGATAAGCTGGCGCAGACGCAACCGGGGGGGCAGAAAGCACAAAAACCCGCTTGGGGAGACGATCACAAACGCGATCACAAGCGGGCACGCCGGAGACCTGGACCCGCCCCGGCTCAGACGCTGAACGTCCGTTTGGCCGGTGACGTGTCAGACGCAAATCCCCCGGCAATGCTTCCGAAGCGTCCTGAACTGTCGTCACAAACGTCCCGAAAACAACCATTGATGCGTCGTCTCCACGAAGGTGGGAGCGTATCACACGCCGGGAGTGGCCGTCTACGACAGTGCGTTCTCTCCTGCCTGACTGGCCTGAACGCTTTCGGACATCGCCCGGGCACAAGCCACCGCCGAGGCCCACGCCCACTGAAAGTTGTAACCGCCGAGCCACCCCGTCACGTCCACGACTTCCCCGACGAAGTACAACCCCGGCTGCGTGCGGGCCTCCATCGTTGCAGAGGAAAGCGCCCGCGTGTCGACCCCGCCGCGCGTGACTTCCGCCTTACGCCAGCCCTCTGAGCCGCATGGTTTGAGCGCCCACCCCGAAAACGTCTGGGCGAGCGAGCGCAGCGCCTTGTCCGGCAACTCTTGCACACGTGCCTGCGGCGAGAGTCCGCTGTTGGCCACCCAGGCGTCTGCCAGACGCGCCGGCACCCATTGCGCCAGCAAATTGGCCAACTGACGCTTAGACGTCGCCTTGGCCTCGAACAATGCCGCCTCAATGTCCGACGATGGCGCCAGATCCAGCGTAATAGGTTGTCCTGGCGTCCAGAAACTGGAGATTTGGAGGATGGCGGGCCCGGACAATCCCCGGTGCGTGAACAGCAGATCCTCGACGAAGCTGCCGGCTTCCTTCCCCTTACCCGTACTGACCTCGACTTCCAGCGACAAGCCGGACAGCCCTGCGAAGGGCGCCCACGTCGAGGCGTCGAACATGAGCGGTACGAGTGCCGGGCGCGGTTCAACGATCTCCAGACCGAACTGACGCGCGATGCGATAGCCCCAGTCCGTCGCGCCGATTTTTGGGATCGACAGGCCACCTGTCGCGATCACGAGCCGTTTTGCCGCGATATGCCCCGCATCGGTCGTCAAATGATACCGATGCGCCCCACCCTCTTCCGTATAGGCAACGGTGTGGACAGCACAGGGCATCCGCCAGTGCACGTGCCCCGCAGCGCACTCCTGGCGAAGCATCTCGATGATGTCTTCGGCGCTGTCGTCGCAGAAAAGCTGCCCGCGATGCTTTTCGTGCCACGCAATACGATGACGCTTGAGCAAATCCAGAAAGTCGCGCGGCGTATAGCGCGCCAGTGCCGAGCGGCAGAAACGGGGATTCTCGGACAGGTAGTTGGCCGGCCCGGCATTGATATTGGTGAAATTGCAGCGCCCGCCGCCTGAAATCCGGATCTTCTCGGCCAGACGCGTCGCGTGATCGATGAGCACCACTCGCAGCCCCAACTGCCCGGCCACCGCCGCGCACATCAGGCCGGCCGCGCCAGCGCCCACAATCGCTACATCGAACTTTTCCATGGCGCGCATTGTAACCGGCGGGCGGTAAGGTCGACTGGTATACTTGGCGGTTATCCCTCTTAATGACGCTCCGCGCCTCCCCTCACGCCATGCTGGTTCTAGGCATTGAAAGCTCCTGCGACGAAACCGGGCTCGCCCTCTATGACACGGAGGCCGGCCTGCTCTCGCACGCGCTGCATTCGCAGATTGCCATGCACCGTGAATATGGCGGCGTGGTGCCCGAGCTGGCGTCACGCGACCACATTCGTCGTGCGCTGCCGCTGGCCGAAGAGGTGCTCGCGCAGGCCGGCAAGCCGCTCAGCGCAGTCGACGCCATCGCCTACACGCAAGGCCCCGGCCTTGCCGGCGCGCTACTGGTGGGCGCAAGCGTCGCGAACGCGCTTGCCTTCGCGCTCGATCGCCCGGTCGTCGGCGTGCACCATCTCGAGGGCCACCTGCTCTCCCCGCTGCTCGCCCCGGACGCCCCCGACTTCCCGTTCGTCGCGCTGCTGGTCTCCGGCGGTCACACGCAGTTGATGGAAGTGCGCGCCTTCGGCCAGTACGCCATGCTTGGCGAAACGCTGGACGACGCTGCGGGCGAAGCCTTCGACAAGACCGCCAAACTGCTGGGACTCGGCTATCCGGGCGGTCCGGCGGTCTCGCGTCTGGCCGAGTTCGGCACACCGGGACGCTACGACCTGCCACGCCCGATGAAGCACTCCGGCAACCTCGACTTCAGCTTCAGCGGCTTGAAAACTGCCGTGCTCACGCAAGTGCGCAAGCTCGACGGCAATGTCTGCGAGCAGGAAAAGGCCGATCTCGCGCGAGGCTTTGTCGACGCGATCGTCGACGTACTCGTCGCCAAGTCAATGGCCGCCCTCAAGCAGACCGGCATGAAGACGCTCGTCGTCGCCGGCGGCGTCGGCGCCAACGCACAGCTTCGCGCGGGGCTCAACGAAGCGGCCCGACGACGCGGCTATCGCGTGCACTACCCCGACCTCGCATTTTGCACGGATAACGGGGCCATGATCGCCTTCGCCGGCGCGATGCGCCTTAAGCATTGGCCGGACGAAGCGGACAGCGAATACGCCTACACCGTCCGCCCGCGTTGGGACCTTGCCGACATCGTGCGCAACATCTGACACCCCTTCCGGGGAACCGTCCAATAAAAAGACCGCTCCCAGGAGCGGTCTTTTTTTGCAGCGCGCTCCGGAAGGTGCCGCAACCTCAAGCTGCCACGCGCTTGTCGCGCTCGATCACGGCGTAAGCACTGTGATTGTGGATCGACTCGAAGTTCTCTGCCTGAAGCACGTAGGCCACAATCCGCGGCTCGTCGTTCAAACGCGTTGCCACGTCGCGCACCAGATCCTCGACGAACTTCGGATTCTCATAGGCGCGCTCGGTCACGTATTTCTCGTCCGGACGCTTGAGCAGCCCCCACAATTCGCAGGACGCTTCTTCTTCGGCCATGCGCACCAATTCGTCGACGGCGATGTCGCCCGCGATTTCCGCGTCGATGGTGATGTGCGAGCGCTGGTTGTGCGCACCGTACTGCGAAATCTTCTTCGAGCACGGGCACAGGCTCGTGACCGGCACGAGCACCTTGAGCCACACGCGCGTCTGACCGTTGCGCACGTCACCCGTGAGCGTCACCTCGTAGTCCAGCAAACTCTGCACACCCGACACCGGTGCGGTCTTGTTGATGAAATACGGGAACGTCACTTCGATGCGACCGGCCTCGGCCTCGAGCTTATCCAGCATGCTGTCGAGCATGGCCCGGAAGCCAGCGACATCCAGCGGCGCACGATGCGCCTCGAGCAGCGCCACGAAACGCGACATATGCGTGCCCTTCTGATCGGCAGGCAAATGGACATCGAGATTGAACAAGCCCACGGTGGCTTGTGCGTCGCCATCGGCCAGACGCACCGACAACGGGTGACGCACACCGCGCACGCCAACGCGTTGAATCGGAATCTGCCGGGTATCGACGGTGCTCTGCACGTCCGGCATGACGAAAGCGGGGTTCATCTGATTCATCTATTTCCTTCTTTGCCGGCAAGCCGACTGGGGGGAGGCAATGGGCAAACGTATCCGACGCACGGCTCGCGGGCCTCCGGCGAGTGTCATCGGGAACGTGCCGGAGAGCCCCGGCACGGGACGGAAAATACGTAACGCAAAACGAAACGATCCGGCGCGCAAGCCGGATCGTTCGGATATTCGGGACTACCGGACGCTCAGGCGACGAGCTTCGTCGTGACCTTGTCAGCTGCCCGAGAGGCTCCCAGCGACAGGTCGAAGCGCGCACAGATCGACTTCGCAATACCCGCCGCGTCGAGTCCCTCGGCCGACAGCAGCGCCGCCGGATCGCCATGATCGATGAAGCGATCGGACAGGCCCAATTGTAGTACGGGCCGAGTAACCCCACCGGCGAGCAGGGATTCCGCAACGGCCGAACCCGCGCCCCCCATGATGCTCCCCTCTTCCACCGTCACGAGGTAATCGTGTGTCTGCGCCAGTCGTGCGATCAGTTCATCGTCGATCGGCTTGACGAAGCGCATGTCGGCTACGGTCGCGTCCAGTTGTGCGGCAGCGGCAAGCGCCGGGGCAACCATGCTACCGAACGCCAGAATCGCCACGCGACGCCCGGCTTCCGCCCGACCTTCACGGCGCACGAGGCCCTTGCCGATCGGCAGCGCGGTCATCGTTTGCTCGATGACGGCACCCGTACCGGCGCCGCGCGGGTAACGCACGGCCGACGGGCCGTCGATCTGCACACCGGTGTAGAGCATCTGGCGGCATTCGTTCTCGTCCGACGGCGCCATCACGACCATATTCGGGATGCACCGCAGATAAGCGATGTCGTAAGCGCCCGCGTGCGTTGCACCATCCGCACCCACAAGGCCCGAACGATCAAGCGCGAAGAGGACCGGCAGATTTTGCAGCGCGACATCGTGGATCAATTGATCGTAGCCGCGTTGCAGGAACGTCGAGTAAATGGCGACGACCGGCCTGAGGCCTTCGGTCGCCATACCGCCCGCGAACGTCACAGCGTGCTGCTCGGCAATGCCAACGTCGTAATAACGTTCCGGGAAGCGCTTCTCGAACTCGACCATGCCTGAGCCTTCGCGCATGGCGGGGGTGATCCCCACGACACGCTTGTCGGCTGCGGCCATATCGCACAGCCAGTCGCCGAACACCTGGGTGTACGTCTTCTTGCTGTTCGTGCTCGGCTTGATACCTTCCGCCGGGTTGAACTTGCCGGGACCGTGATACAGCACCGGGTCAGCCTCGGCCAGCTTGTAGCCGTACCCCTTGCGCGTGACCACGTGCAAGAATTGCGGCCCCTTCAGATTCTTGATGTTCTCAAGCGTCGGAATCAGCGAGTCGAGATCGTGACCGTCGATCGGACCGATATAGTTGAAGCCGAATTCCTCGAACATCGTCGCAGGCACGACCATACCCTTCGCATGCTCTTCGAACTTGCGCGCCAATTCCAGCACCGGCGGCGCCACGCTCAGCACCTTCTCCACGCCCTTTTTTGCCGCCGCATAGAAGCGGCCCGACATCAGACGGGCGAGGTAGCGGTTGAGCGCACCCACCGGCGGCGAAATCGACATGTCGTTGTCGTTCAGGATGACCAGCAGCGGCACGTCTTCGTGAACCCCCGCGTTGTTCATCGCCTCGAACGCCATACCGGCTGTCATCGCGCCGTCGCCGATCACGGCGATGCCGAAGCGGCTCTCGCCCTTCGTGCGCGCGCCCAGCGCCATGCCAAGTGCCGCCGAAATCGACGTGCTCGAGTGTGCCGTACCGAACGTATCGTACGGCGACTCGTCGCGCTTCGGGAAGCCCGAAATGCCGCCGAGCTGACGCAGCGAACCCATCGCATCGCGACGGCCGGTCAGGATCTTGTGCGGATAGCTCTGGTGGCCCACGTCCCAGACGATGCGATCCTCCGGCGTGTTGAACACGTAGTGCAGCGCGATCGTCAACTCGACCGTGCCGAGGTTGGACGACAAGTGCCCCCCCGTGCGCGACACACTTTCGAGCACGAAGGCGCGCAACTCTTCGGCCAACGGCGCAAGTTGGCGACGCTCCAGACGCCGCAATGCGGCCGGGTCATCGATGGTATTTAGAAGTTCGTACATCGTCGTTCCATATATAGGCGTTTTATCGGGCGGCCTCCCCAGTGGGCCAATCCCGATCTCCTGCCGGTGCGTTCTGTGGGGAGATCGCGCCGACCCTCCTTGCCCCTTGCTTATGTCTACTGCAAACCGCCCCCGGATCTCGTGATCCTGTGCTGCTGGGGGCCGCCTCGAAACTTGCCCGCCCGGCAATCCGCCGGTCAGTTGATGCGATCCACCACGTAATCGGCCAAAGCGCGCAAGCGATCCGCATTGCCGAGCGACGTACTCGCCGCATGGGCGTCGGCACGCAGTTTTTCCGCGTATGCCCGTGCGCCCTCAAGCCCCATCAGCGACACGTAAGTCGGCTTGTCGTTCGCGGCGTCCTTGCCTGCCGTCTTGCCGAGCGTAGCCGAATCGGCCGTCGCATCGAGAATGTCGTCCACCACCTGGAAAGCCAATCCCACGGCTGCCGCATAGGCATCCAGCGCAACCGTTTCGTCGTCCGACAACGCACGGCCGCAGATCGCTCCCATGCGCAGCGAGGCACGCAACAGCGCCCCCGTCTTCAGGCGATGCATGTTTTCCAGTTGCGGCTGCGTGAGCTTGATGCCGACGCTCTCCAGATCGATCGCCTGGCCGCCCGCCATACCGAGCGCGCCCGAGGCCATCGCCAGTTCGCGCACCAATGCGAGCGACTGCGCAGCACTCAGATCCCCCGTGGCTTCGCCGAGCAACGCAAATGCCTGGGTTTGCAGACCGTCGCCCGCGAGCAGGCCGGTGGCTTCGTCGTACTGGACGTGCACCGTCGGCTTGCCGCGGCGCAGATCGTCATCGTCCATGCACGGCAGATCGTCGTGCACCAGCGAATAGGCATGGATCATTTCCACGGCGCACGCGGCACGGTCGAGGGCCGTCTCGCTGGCTTGGGTCACTTCGCCGGCCGCAAAGCACAACAGCGGGCGCACCCGCTTGCCGCCACCGAGCACCGCGTAACGCATCGACTCGTTGAGTCGCGCCGAGCCGCCATCGGCTGCCTTGGGCAGCGCGGCATCGAGCGCCTGCTCCACACGGGCCTGCACCGCCTGCATCCAGGTCTTGATATTCTGATCCGCCATCGTCTTCATCCTGCACGTACCCTTCAGGCCGTGCGTGTTATTGAGTCGCCCCGGGGGCCACCTCGGGACGCGTTGGGTCGTGGGTCGCCTTGCCGTAGCTGGACAGTTAGAAGTCGTCGCGCGCCGCCTCGAGCGGCTTGAGCGTTTCACCTTCCAGCACCTTGACCTGCTGCTCCACCTTCTCGAGCAGGCCCTGGCAATATTTCACCAGCACAGCCCCCCGCCGGTATGCACCGAGCGATTCCTCCAGCCCCAGCTCGCCGCCCTCCATGCGCCCCACCAGCTTTTCCAGCTCGGCAAGCGCCGCCTCATAGGTCTCGGGCAGGTCCTGCGGCACCTCGGGTGCCGCGTCTTGCGACTTAGCAGTCTTGGCCATAAACGCAAAATTCAGGTCGAATGTTCCATTTTACGGCAAAAGCACGCCACCTCGCAGGGCGTAAATTGCCTCAAAACCGTCGGGGATGACAATTTTCGGACATTATTTAACGCAAATCATGGACTTAGGTGCCCCCGACAGCCCATACCGGGTATAATCATCGGTTCCCTAAATCGATTCTTCGATGGTTGGGTTGTTCACTGCTTTCAAGCTCGACGGGAGTGGGAATGTCCAATCTAAGCAGCGCTTTGCAATTGAAACCGGCCTCGAGCCAATTGCCGGTCTACACGTATTTCGACGAGGCGCTCCTCGCCCGCGAACGTGAAGTCCTATTCAAATACGGGCCTCGGTATGTAGGCCACGAACTGATGGTGCCGGAAGCGGGCGATTATTTCGCGCTGCCGGCCGAGCAGGAAGGTCGCATGCTGGTCCGCAATGGCGCGGGCGAGCATAGTGGCATCGAACTGCTCTCGAACGTCTGCCGCCATCGTCAGGCGGTCATGCTCAATGGGCGCGGTAATGCACGCAACATTGTATGTCCGCTCCATCGTTGGACTTACGACACGAAGGGCGAACTGCTCGGCGCGCCGCATTTCCCCGAAAAGCCATGCCTTAACCTGAGCAAGTTCCCGCTGCAACGCTGGAACGGACTGCTGTTCGAAGCGCAAGGCCGCGACGTACAAGCCGATCTCGCACGTCTGGGCGTGAAGCACCATCTCGACTTTTCGAATTTCATGTTCGATCACGTCGAAGTGCA
This sequence comes from Pandoraea sp. SD6-2, assembly GCF_000389825.1. Taxonomy (NCBI): domain Bacteria; kingdom Pseudomonadati; phylum Pseudomonadota; class Betaproteobacteria; order Burkholderiales; family Burkholderiaceae; genus Pandoraea; species Pandoraea sp. SD6-2. The sequence continues at coordinate 221,895 of NZ_KB944426.1, forward strand.
CGAATGTAACTACAACTGGAAGACGTTCATCGAGGTTTACCTCGAGGATTATCATGTCGTGCCGTTCCACCCGGGATTGGGCAGCTTCGTCTCGTGCGAAGACCTGAGCTGGGAGTTCGGCGACTGGTACAGCGTCCAGACCGTAGGCGTTCATGAAGGTCTCGCCAAGCCGGGCAGCCCTATCTACCGCGATTGGCACGATGTGCTGCTGCGTTACCGCGAAGGCGTTCCACCCGACTTCGGCGCGATCTGGATGGTGTACTACCCACACCTGATGATCGAGTGGTATCCGCATGTGCTGGTGGTGTCGTGGCTCATTCCGCGCGGCCCGCAGAAGACGACAAACATCGTCGAATTCTATTACCCCGAGGAAATCGCGCTCTTCGAACGCGAATTCATCGAGGCCGAGCGTGCCGCCTATATGGAAACCGCCCGCGAGGACGACGAGATCGCCGAACGCATGGATGCAGGCCGTCGCGCCCTGTTCGAGCGCGGCGTGTCGGAAGTCGGCCCGTACCAGAGTCCGATGGAAGACGGCATGCAGCATTTCCACGAATTCCTGCGTCGCCAGATGGGTGACTTCTAAACAGCTTCCTCCAGAAGCATCTCACTGCGTGAGAAAGCAGGCGCAGGCGGCAATGTGGTACTGGCGAGACTGAATTAAATATTTGCCGAACTTTCGCCGAACGGCGGGCCATGGGCCCGCCGTTTTCGTTAGAATCGTCGCCATGCTTCAACGATGACCCTGCGGCAACGATCTATGCCGCGCGCGTCACCCGCGTTCAGCACAAAACGCGCCTTTTCGCCGTCAATCGGCCACAATTCGCCATGCAATCGCTCTGGATGTTGGTCTCCGCCTTCATGTTCACGTTGATGGGGCTCTTCATCAAACTTGCGGCAAACGAATACAACACCGGCGAAATCGTTCTCTACCGCAGTCTTATCGGCGTCATCGTTTTGCTGGCAATTACCGGCATGCGAGGCCAGACGCTCCGGACTCGCCACCTTGGCGCCCACGTCAAACGCAGCACCGCAGGTGTCATCTCGCTCGGCCTTTGGTTCTATTCGCTCACACAATTGCCGCTATCCACAGCGATGACGCTCAATTACATGTCGCCGATCTGGATTTCGCTGATTGTCATGGCGACCGCCGCGATGCGCGGCAGCCTGCGTACCGACTTCCGTCTGGTCGCCGCGATCTTTGCGGGATTTGTCGGTGTGGCGCTATTGCTTCAGCCGACCATCGACAGTCAGGCCTGGGGCGGCGGCGTCGCCGGTGTTGTCTCGGGGGTGTTCTCAGCCGTGGCGTACATGCAGGTCAAGGAGCTGGGGGCGGCAGGTGAGCCCGACTGGCGCATCGTCTTCTATTTCTCGCTCGGTGGCGTGTTGCTGGGCCTCGGTTGGGTTGCCGTCGAAGGCATGCATGCGCTGACATGGCGCGGCACCGCGCTGATGCTGGGTATCGGCCTCGCAGCACTCATCGCGCAAACGGCACTCACCCGGGCCTTCAGTCTGGGCAACACCCTTGTCACTGCGAATCTGCAATATTCCGGCGTAATCTTCGCTACACTGATCAGCATGCTTGTCTGGGACGATTGGCCCGCACTGGCCGGCTGGATCGGCATGCTGCTGATTGTGGTGAGCGGCATGACCGCATTGCGACGGCCGTCGGCGCCCGCCTGATTGCAGCCGCCGGGCGTCACACCAGGGCGCCGCGGTATTTTTGGCAACGGCTCCCGGCCGCCGATAGCGCCCCCAAGGGCTATGCGCGCTATGCGTCCGGCAAGCGGTTCGGTCAGTTCCCGCTGAACGATTCCCCCACGCCCGTCTGCGGAGACGTCATGATTCATACGCACTTCACCACGCTCATCAGTCCGCAAAATCTCGATGCGCTGATGCAAACCGCCGCCGGCGGCGGCGCCCCGGTGGTCATCTTCGATTGCCGCTTTGACCTCGCCAATCCGGCGGCTGGCGAAGCCGCCTATGTCGACGGCCATATCTTCGGTGCGTTTTACGCCCACCTCGAGCGCGATTTGTCCGGAAAGACGACGGGCAAAAACGGCCGCCATCCGCTGCCCGATCGCGACGCCCTCGTACGCTACCTTGCCGACTGCGGATTGTCGAACGGCCAGCAGGCCGTCGCCTATGACGCACAAGGCGGCAGGTATGCCGCCCGCCTGTGGTGGCTGCTTCGTTGGCTCGGCCACGAATCCGTTGCGGTGCTCGACGGCGGCCTGCAAGCCTGGGAAGCGGCGGGCTTCAAGCTCGACGCCGCCCCGCCCGAAACACCGCCGGCCGGCGACTTCAGCCCGGGCGAGCCACTCGCCACCACCGCAGACGCGGCCGCCGTCGAACGCAATCTGACTTCGCATGAACGTCTGGTCATCGACGCCCGCGCAGCGGATCGTTATCGCGGCGAGAACGAAACCATCGACCCGATTGGCGGCCACATTCCTGGTGCGGTCAACCGATGCTTCGAAGACAACCTCGGCCCTGACGGCCGTTTCAAGCCCGCCGCCACGCTTCGCGAAGCTTTCATGCAAGTCATCGGCAAGGATCGCCAACCGGAGCGGGTCATCTCGCAATGCGGCTCAGGCGTGACGGCTTGCCACAACCTGCTCGCGATGGAGGTCGCCGGGCTTCACGGCGCCAGCCTCTATCCAGGATCCTGGAGCGAGTGGTGCGCCGACAAGCGCCGTCCGGTCGCCACCGGAGCGCAACCGTAAGTCACGCAGCGGCTGCTCTGAAGCGCCAGCAGCAATGACAAAGGGCGTCCCGAGGGACGCCCTTCTTTCTTGCTTCGCGCGGCCCGGCGTCAAATAGCGGGCGCCACGCTATCCCATCAATGCGGCGACTTGCCCGTCGCTGATGCGCGACTGCCGTCGCCCGACGCTGATGCGGACATCGCAAGAGCACTGCCACCGTCCTTATGATCGTGTCCGTGCTCGTGCTCATGATCGTGACCGTTGAGCCACACCACCAGCGTCAGCCCGACAGCGATCAACAGGATCTGAGGCAGCGCATCGCGCGGCGACGTCCGACGCTGCATCTGCGGCATCAGGTCCGACACGGCGATGTAGATGAAACTGCTCGCCGCCAGCGCCAGCAGATACGGGATCAGGCTCTGCAGACGGTCGAGCATGAAGTAGCCCAGCACCCCGCCCGCCAGCGCCGTCAGGCTCGACGCCAGCGTCAGCACCAATGCTTTGCGGCGCTTGAAACCCGCATTGAGCAACACCATGAAGTCGCCGAGTTTGTGCGCCACCTCGTGGACGGTGATCGACACCGTTGCCGCCACCCCGAGACGCGGATCGGCCAGAAACGCCGCCGCAATCACAACGCCATCGGCAAAGTTGTGAATCGCGCTGCCAACCAGAATCATCCAGCCGCCCTTGCCCGCCTCGTGGGCATCGTGCCCATGCTCGTGATGATGCCCGTCGCCCTCGTGATGGTGGCTGTGGCGCAAGAGCGAGAGCTTCTCCAGCAGGAAGAACCCAAGCAACCCGCCCAACAGCCAGCGCGTGATGACGTGCGCGTCGACGTGCGACTCCAGACTCTCAGGCAGCAGATGCAACAGCGCCGTGCCGAGCAGCACGCCCGCCGAGAAACTCACCATCTTGTCGATGAGCCTGGAGAGCAGGCCGAGCGACAGCGACGCCGCCCCGGCAAGGCTCAGCACGCCGGAAGCCAGCGTGGCGATAACGATGAATAAGAAGATGGTGTCGATGGTGATTCTCCCGCAGGCAAGCCGGCGATTTAACCAGCTTTTACCGTTACAGGCAAACCGTCGGCTCGCGCAGCGCAAAGACGTTCGACGTCCCCCGATACGCTCGAACGACTCAACAAACCCGACGGCCCACCCGCAGCCCCCGCAACTCAGACCACACCATGCTTGCGGAACCAGTTCAACGCCAGCGTCCAGCCCGCCTTCGCGTCGGCCTCGACATAGCTCGACCGGTAGTCGGCGAAGAAGGCGTGCCCCGAATTCGGGAACACCGTCAGTTCCGACCCCTTCGATGCCGCGTTGCCCTTGGCAAGGGCCTCGCGCGCCCGCTCGACGCTCGCGACCGGAATACCCGCATCCTTGCCACCGTACAGACCGAGCAGCGGCCCGTGCAGCTTGCCTGCGATATCGATCGGATTTTCGGGGAAGTCGGCACTCTTGTCGCCGACGATACGCCCGTACCAGGCCACCGCCGCCTTCACGTTCGGGTTGTGGACGTCATAAAGCCATGCCACGCGACCGCCCCAGCAGAAACCGGTGATGCCCAGACGCTTCTCGTCGCCGCCATTGGCCACCGCCCATTTGACCGTCGCATCGATATCGCTCAGCACCTGCTTGTCCGGCGTCTTCGAGACGATCTGCGACTGAATCTCGGCAATTGTCCCCAGCGACTGCGGATCGCCCGCGCGCGCGAACAATTCCGGCGCAAGCGCCAGATAGCCGAGTTTGGCGAACCGGCGGCAGATGTCGGCAATATGTTGATGTACGCCGAAGATCTCCGAGACCACGACGACGGTCGGCAGATGCGTCTTACCGGCAGGCTTCGCGTAGTAGACCGGCATCTTGATGCCCGGCACGGTCAGCATGACCTCGCCCGCGTCGAGCCCTTGTGTGTCGGTGGTGATGGTTTCGGCAGCCACCGGCAGCACGGCCAGCGCAAACGCCGAGCCAGCGGCGGTCTTCAGAAAATCGCGGCGATTGCGCGGCGCCACTTCGGGCACGAGACTATCCAGATCCGCTTGCGACATGTCGCACTCCAGAGAAAAGCGTCGGTAGAAGAATTGCCGGGAAACCGCCAACGGAAAAGACGGGAATCGTCGATCCGGGCCGGACGTTCGGATATTACTAGAGAGGGCGCGCGCATGCACTCGGACACTGGCGCGCCGATGATCGGATCTATCCGAAACCGCACACGTCCAGCAGAGGAAGACCGGCGCAAGGCAGGGACGGCACGCTCGCCCCCCCTGCGGCCAACGTCAATGCAACTTGACGCGCGGTACGGTCGAACGCCGCAGACGATTGGCAATGGTGTCGAGCATCATGCGCCAGACACCATGCAGCGCCGCCACGTGCATGCGATAGAGCGACGTGTACATCACCCGGGCGAAGAGCCCTTCGATGAACATGCTGCCACCGATCAGGCCGCCCATCAGATTGCCCACTGCGCTGAACTTGCCCAGCGAGACAAGCGATCCGAAATCGCGATAGGTGAATGCCGGCAAGCTTTGCCCTTTGAGCCGGGCATCAATGGCCTTGACCAGAAAACTCGCCTGCTGATGCGCGGCTTGCGCACGCGGCGGCACAAAGCCGTGTTCCGGCCATTCGCAGCTCGCGCAGTCGCCAAAAGCGAAGATGTCCGAATCCGTCTTGCTTTGCAACGTCGGCAAGACCTCAATCTGATTCAGACGATTGACGGCAAGCCCCAACGTACCGAGCACCGGCGGGGCCGTGATCCCCGCCGACCAGACCGTGATATCCGCGGGCAACACCTTTCCGCCGGTAGTCGTGACCTCGTTCTTGCGCACCTCGGCGACCGAATCGCCGCAAAGAATGTCGACATCGAGCTTGCCGAGCAATCCGGCAACCGCGCCGGACACACGCTCAGGCAGCGCCTTCAGAATGCGCGGACTCGATTCGATGATGGTAATGCCCACATCCTTTCGCGGATCGAGCTTCAGGCCGTAGGAGCGAAGGACTTCCGCCGTGTTGCGCAGCTCCGCCGAAAGCTCCACGCCCGTGGCGCCTGCACCGACGATGACGAGGTTGACCTTGCGACGCCCCGGGGCCGGCAAGCGCTCACCGCCTTGCGTGCCTTCGGGCACCTCGTTCACGCCGGCATGCTGTGCCGCCGGTGTTTCCGAATCATTCTGTGCGCGCACACAGGCCGCCATCAGGCGACGCCGGAAGCGCTCGGCCTGCTCGACCGTGTCCAGTGCGATAGTGTTTTGCTGAGCCCCAGGCACACCGAAGAAGTTGGTGGTGCTACCCATGGCGAGGACAAGCGTGTCGTAGGGCAACGTACGCTCTGGCAGCAGATCGCCCTCGCCTTCGTCAGCCGCCGCCGGCACGGCCGCCAGTCGGATCGTCTTGGCAGCGCGATCCAGCCCGATCATCTCGCCTGCGGCGAACTCGAAGTGATGCCAATTGGCCTGAGCAACGTACGAGAGCTGGTGCGTCGCGGTGTCCATGACACCGGCGGCGACCTCATGCAGCAGCGGTTTCCAGATGTGCGACAGCGAACGGTCGACCAGCGTGATTTGAACGTCCTTGCCACGCCCGTACTTGTCGCCCAAGCGGGTGACAAGCTCCAGACCGCCGGCGCCGCCGCCGACCACAACGATGCGATGCACACTCACGATAACTCCCTGTGCTTGGAAAACCGTCCAGCCGGTCGGTCACTGCCGCCCCGGCGATAGCGATCACCTTACCGCAGAGTGCGGACTTCGGGTATGCCCGCATCTCTATTCCCGCTATTGCAAGAACCCGAGCGCGGCGGCAGCCAAGGCGCGCTGCATCTTGTATCGCGCACGCACTTTAGGCGCCAGCCCAGCCAACCTCGTCAGTGCGCCTGTTCCCAATTCTCGCCAACGCCCACCTCCGCCACGAGCGGCACGCGCAGCTTTGCCACGCCGCACATCAGTTCCGGAAGACGCTTGCGAACTTCCGCCAGTTCGTGATCGGGCACTTCCAGCACGAGTTCATCGTGGACCTGCATGATCTGACGCGTCTGTAAGCCTCTGTCGTCCAGCCAGCGCTGTACGGCGATCATCGAGAGCTTGATGAGATCGGCGGCGGTGCCCTGCATCGGCGCGTTGATCGCCGCCCGCTCGGCAGCCTGGCGACGCGGCCCGTTGCCCCCGTTGATGTCCGGCAGCCACAGCCGGCGGCCGAACACCGTCTCGACGTAACCGCGCGCCTTGGCGCTCTTGCGCGTCTCGTCCATGTAACGTGCGACGCCGGGGTAACGCATGAAATAACGATCGATGTACTGCTTGGCGGCGTCGCGCTCGATCCCGAGGTTCGCGGCCAGCCCGAACGCGCTCATGCCGTAGATCAGACCGAAGTTGATGACCTTGGCGTAACGACGCTGCTCGGAAGAGACTTCGAGCGGCGTGACGGCAAAGATTTCCGCGGCCGTCGCCCGGTGGATGTCCTCACCGTTGGCGAACGCGCGCAGCAGGCTTTCGTCGCCGGAGATATGCGCCATGATGCGCAGTTCGATCTGCGAATAATCGGCCGATACCAGTTGACTGCCCAGCGGGGCGATGAACGCTTCACGAATGCGACGCCCCTCGGCCGTGCGCACCGGGATGTTCTGCAAATTCGGATCGTTCGATGCCAGACGTCCGGTGATCGCCACCGCCTGTGCGTAGTTCGTGTGCACCCGGCCGGTCGACGGATTGACCATCTTCGGCAGCTTGTCGGTATAGGTCGACTTGAGCTTGGCGAGGCCACGATAGTCGAGCAACACCTTCGGCAGCGGATAATCTTCGGCCAGTTTCTGAAGCACTTCCTCGTCGGTCGACGGGGCACCGCTGGCCGTCTTCTTGACAACCGGCAGTTGCAATTGCGTGAAGAAGATGTCGCCGATCTGCTTAGGGGAATTCAGATTGAATTGCTGCCCGGCCAATGCATACGCCTCGGTTTCGAGCGCGATCAACTTGTGGCCGATTTCGTCGCTTTGCGCGGCGAGGCGAGCGGTATCGACGAGCACGCCGTTGCGCTCCATGCGCTGGAGCACACGCGCCGTCGGCATTTCGATGCTGCTGTAGACGAACTCCAACGTGGCTTCACGCGCCACATCGGGATAAAGCGCGCGATGCAAACGCAGTGTGATGTCGGCATCCTCCGCAGCGTATGCCGTGGCCTGTTCGATGCCGACTTCATCGAAGCCGATCTGCTTGACGCCCTTGCCGCACACATCCTCATACTTGATCGTCGTCACACCGAGGTGACGCGACGCAAGACTGTCCATGTCATGGCTGCGATGCGACTCGACCACGTATGACTGGAGCAGCGTGTCGTGCTCGATGCCGCCCAGCCTGATGCCGTAGTTCTCGAGCACATGCGAGTCGTACTTGAGGTTCTGACCGACCTTCTTGTGGTCCGGGCTCTCGAGCCAATGCTTCAGGCGCGCGAGAACTTCGTCACGCGGCAATTGTTCGACCTCGCCCGGTGCGCGGTGCGCCACCGGGATATAAGCCGCACGCCCCGGCTCGCACGAGAACGAGAGACCGACAAGTTGCGCCTGCATCGCGTCGAGCGACGTCGTCTCGGTATCGAACGCCGTCAGTTCCGCCGCTTCGATGATCTTCAGCCACGCGTCGAACTGTTCCCACGTCAGCACGGCGTCGTACTGACGTTCGATCGTGTCGGCCGCGGGCGCCGGTGCCTGCTCGCCAGCCTGCGTGGCGGCAGCGGCCTCTGCCTCACGCAGCAGCGTCTTGAAGCCGTGACGCGCAAAGAAATCGCGCAACGTCTCGGTGTCTTCGGGTTGCGTCTGCAAGCTGGCTTCGATGGACGTGACCTGCGGCGCGAGATCGCAGTCGAGCGCAACCGTCACGAGCTTGCGTCCCATAGGCAGCCAGTCCAGAGCACGTCGCAAATTCTCGCCTACCGCGCCCTTTACTTCCGCCGCATTCGCGACGAGGTTGTCGAGATCACCGTATTGCGTGAGCCACTTGACGGCCGTTTTCGGTCCGCATTTTTCCACACCCGGCACGTTATCGACCGTATCGCCCACCAGGGTGAGGTAATCGACGATGCGCTCGGGCGGCACGCCGAATTTCGCGGCCACCGCAGCGGCGTCGAGCGTCTCGTTGGTCATCGTGTTGACGAGCGTCACGTGATCGTTCACAAGTTGCGCCAGATCCTTGTCGCCGGTGGAGACCACCACGCGCATGCCTCGCGCGGCCGCTTGCTTCGCGAGCGTGCCGATGACGTCATCGGCTTCCACGCCGTCGATCATCAACAGCGGCCAGCCCATGGCGCGCACGGCTTCGTGAATGGGTTCGATCTGCGCGCGCAAATCTTCCGGCATCGACGGACGGTTCGCCTTGTATTCGGCGTACCAATCGTCGCGGAACGTCTTGCCCTTGGCGTCGAAAACGCAGGCGCTATACTCCGCATGTACGTCTTTACGCATGCGGCGCAGCATATTGACGATGCCGTGCAGCGCCCCGGTGGGTTCGCCGTTGGGGCCGCGCAAATCCGGCAGGGCGTGATAGGCTCGATAAAGATAACTCGAACCATCGACCAATAAGAGCGTCTTACCTTCCAGACTTTGCTGTTCCGACATATGACCAAGAGAAGAAAAGAGATACCCAGTCTGCGCATGCTGGCAGACCATGAGCGCGCCACCGCAAAAAAAGCGCGCGCGTCGTGGCAGATGTTCACGATTATGGCAGAGTTCATCGAGGCGACCGAGTACCTGTCCGAGATCCGGCCGGCCGTCAGCATCTACGGCAGCGCGCGTATCAAACCGAAATCGCCGTTCTACAAACTAACGATGACCATCGCCCGCAAATTCTCCGACAACGGGTTTGCGGTGATCTCCGGCGGCGGCCCCGGCATTATGGAAGCGGCCAACAAGGGCGCACATGGCGGCGCCTCGCCGACCGTGGGTCTGAACATCGAATTGCCGCACGAACAAAAGGGCAACCAGTATCAGGACATCTCGCTGCGCTTTCGTCACTTCTTCACACGCAAGGTCACCTTTGTGAAGAATTCGGATGCCTTCGTGATCATGCCGGGCGGCTTCGGTACGCTCGATGAGCTGTCCGAAGTCCTCACCCTCATCCAGACGCAGAAGTCGCGTCATGTCCCCGTGATTCTCGTGGGCACGGAGTTCTGGACGGGGTTGCTCGACTGGGTGCGCTCGACGATGTTGCCGATGGGACTCATCGGCGAGAAGGATCTCGACCTGGTGAAGGTCATTGACGATCCCGACGAAATCCTCAAGGCCGTGTTCGCCTTCTATGAAGGCCGCATCGAGCCCGAGTCGGAAACCAGCGAGAAGATGTTCTACCTGTAATCGCGACAATCTTCGCCATGAAAAACCCCCAAGGGTTGGATTCATGTCCAACGCTTGGGGGTTTGCGTTATCACGGGCGCCGTTTTCTCGGCAGACACGGGATCTGCCGAGGCCTTGTGTCGATCAGCAGCCAGTTTCGCGCGGGGTGGTTTCCACCGCCAGACCGAACAGCGGACGCAGGCGTGTGCCGAACACATTGCCGAAAAACGCTGCCACCAGCCACAGCCAGCCGTGCAGGCTGCCCGAAACAATGCCACTGAAATACGCCCCGATATTGCAGCCGTACGCCAAACGCGCGCCGTAACCGAGCAGCAACCCGCCCACGACGGCCGCAATCAGCGAGCGCACGGGGATCTTCCACACGGGAGCGAACTTGCCGGCGATGGACGCGGCGGCGAGCGCCCCGAGAATGATGCCGATGTCCATCACAGACGTAACGTCTTGTGCGACTGGTGCATTCAGCACGTTGACCTGCTTCGCCCAGTACGGCCACGAGGCCACATCGACGCCGAGCGCCATGAAGGCCTTGGCGCCCCAGAGAGCGAACGCCGACGTCACGCCCCACGGACGACCGGCCAGCGCCAGCGTCGCGTAGTTCAGCAGCACCAGCGCCAACGCCCCCCACAACAGCGGCCACGGGCCACGCAAGAGCGCAGGCGTGCCCTTCGCACTACGCGTCATCGGCACGCCGACGACCCGCCCATGACGACGCTTTTCCGCCCACAACGTGAAGGCGCCGATCGCAGCGAACAGCACGAGATTCGCGATAAGCGCGGGCCACAGCCCCCACACCTTGACCAGTGAGACCGGCTTGATATGCGGCAACGATTCCCACCAGGGCAGATGCGCCGTCGCGACCACCGAACCGACGATGAAGGCGGCCAGCGTGACGATCATGCGCGTGCTGCCGCCGCCCACCGTGTAGAGCGTGCCCGACGCGCAGCCGCCGCCGAGTTGCATGCCAACGCCGAAAATAAAAGCGCCGAACGCCACCGACACGCCAACCGGCGAGACGAGTCCGACGACCTTGTTACCGAAGAGCGTTCCGTCGGCCAGCGCAGGGAAGAACAGCAGGACGCCGACGGCGAGCATCACCATCTGCGCACGCAGCCCCGCACCGCGACGATCGGCAATGAACACACGCCATGCCGACGTGAAGCCGAACGCGGCGTGATAGAGCGCCACACCGAGCAGCGCCCCCACACCGGCCAACGCGGCCTGCTTCGGGCCGACGGTAGCTTGCAGATAGGCGATGCCGGCGGCAATCAGCACCAACGCAATGGCGAGCGGACGGGCGTTATATGCGGACGGCGAAGGCGGGGCCGTTTTGACGACGGCGGAAGCAGCGGAAGAAGACATGAATTGCGGACTCCAGAATGCAGATGGGCGGCACGCGGCCACCCATCAAGACGACGTTGGAGGATGCCAGAACACAGCAGTGAGGAAAACGACCGTTTCGTGATTCGCTTATTACCGGAAGGAATATAGCGGATAGCGATCGCGTGCTCCCGGCCGGCCGGACCACTCGCCCACGCCCCCGCTCAAGCCCCTTGAAACGACCTCCCGGAATGCAGCACCGCGCCGCAGGCAAGGAACCACGGCGTATTCAACGCGATTTCACGATGCGAAGCGGGGGACGTTTGATAGAATGGACATATTGGAACCCGCTGCGCCGCCCCGGCTTGCCCCAACGTCGCGGATGCGTTCCCGCCCTCGGAGAATAATGATGAAAACGCGCCTTTCCCGTGCCCTGCCCCTGCTGTTCGGTGCCGGCCTGTTGCTCACCGGCCATGCATTTGCCCAGGATGGCAAGGAAACCGCCGCGCAAGCCGCCAAACGCGAAGCTGACGCCCGCGCCGCTGCCACCAGCACCTCGTCGGTGGACGTCAACCAGGAGCGCAAGCCGAGCTACTACGTCAACGATCAAGGCACCACCGTGACCGAGTATCGCGATCGCGGCAAGCCGACGGAGATCGATGTCCACTCACGATTCGGCACCAATTACCAGTTGACCACGCCACCGGACAACTCGCCGCGAGCGCGCGACAACACGTCGCAAAACGACCGCTTGCCGTCTGTCGGTCTGAAGTTCTGACATCTCTGGTAATCTGACTCACCCCCGCGTGCCGCCTGGCGGCACGCCAGCTTCCTGTATGTCTTGATTCAGCGGCCCGCTGCACGTGCACGGGCCGTTTGTCTGAGACACCTCCACTCAACGCACGCATGGCCGTTTTCACTTCCGTCTCGCCCGAGCAACTCCAACAATGGCTGCAACGCTACGATTTGGGGAATGTTCTCGATTTCCGGGGCATCAGCTCCGGCATTGAAAACACCAACTACTTCCTGACAACCGAGCGCGGCGAGTTCGTGCTGACGCTGTTCGAGAAGCTCACCGCGACGCAGTTGCCGTTCTATCTTCAACTGATGGGCCACCTCGCGCATCACAGCGTGCCGGTGCCCGATCCGATTCCCGATCGCACGGGTGAGATCCTGGGCGAGTTGAACGGCAAGCCGGCGACCATCGTCACCAAGCTGGCGGGACGCTCCGAACTGGCGCCCACGCCGGCACACTGCACGCACGTCGGCGCGATGCTCGCGCGCATGCACCTGGCCGGACGAGACTTCACGCTCGAGCAGGCCAACCTGCGCAGCCTGCCGTGGTGGCGCGAAGCGACGCCCGAAGTCATGCCGTTCCTGAGCGACGCGGAACGCGCGTTGCTGCAAAGCGAGATGGCGCATCAGGAGGCGTTTTTCGCGTCGACCGACTATCGCGAGATGCCGGCCGGCCCCTGCCACTGCGACCTGTTCCGCGACAACGTGTTGTTCGACATGGCCGAAGACGGTTCGCCCCGCCTGGGCGGATTCTTCGATTTCTACTTCGCAGGTTGCGACAAGTGGCTGTTCGATCTGGCCGTAACGGTCAACGACTGGTGCTGCGACCTGTCGACCGGCGTGCTCGACGAGGCTCGCGTGCATGCCATGCTGCGCGCCTACGAGACGGTGCGCCCGCTCACGAGCATCGAAGCGTCGCACTGGCGCGATATGCTCCGGGCGGGAGCGCTGCGCTTCTGGGTGTCGCGCCTGTATGATTTTCACTTGCCGCGGGAGGCCGAAATGCTCAAGCCGCACGATCCGGGGCATTTCGAACGAATCCTGCGCGAACGCATCGAAGCCGTTTCCATCCCGTGGCTGTAACCTGACGTCCTATCGGAGTCATTCGAACCCTATGCAATTGCTTGAAGTCCCGCCGAAGAGTGGTTATGTGTGGCTGCGCCAGGGTATCTGGCTATTCCGCAAGAACCCGCTCGCCATTCTGACGCTGCTCTTCGCCTATTTGTTTGGCGTGATGCTGCTGTCGATCCCGCCGGTCGTGGGCGCGTTCCTGCCGCTGCTGTTCATCCCCGGCTTGTCCGTCGGCTTCATGGCCGCCTGCCGTGACATCATCAAGAGCAAGCAGGTATTGCCGAACGTGCTGCTCGACGGCTTTCGCGGTCACGGCAAGGAGGTTTCGCGCCGCCTGCTGATCCTCGGCGGCTATTACATTTTGGCGATGGCTGCGGTGTTCCTGTTCTCGGCACTCTTCGACGGCGGCGATCTGCTGAACAAGATGCTCTTCGGCGGCCGCATCAGCGAAGAGTCGCTCGTGAACGGTTCCATGGGCCAGGCGATGCTGGCGGCAGCGGTGGCCTACGTTCCGGTGGCGATGATGTTCTGGTTCGCACCGGTGCTCGTGGCATGGCACGACGTCACTCCCGTCAAGGCGCTCTTCTTCAGTTGGACGGCCTGCGTACGCAACCTGCGTGCCTTCTTCGTCTACGGGCTGTGCACGGCGGTCGTCGCCACGGTGCTGCCGCTGATCGTGGCGCTGACGATGGCCGCGATGGGCATTCATCAGTACGCAATGCTGATACTCATGCCGTACTCGATCCTGTTCACGGCCGTGCTGTACTGCTCGTTCTATGCAACCTATCGCGGCTGCTTCGGCGTGCAGGAAATCGGCGCCATCGATCCGAACGTCGCGCCGCCGGAGGCATAACCGCAGACAGCGCAGACAAGCGACCGGCAAAACAAAGGGCACCCTCGGGTGCCCTTTGTCATGGGTAAGACGCCGTCGTTACTCGATCGGCTGGAGCTTCGCGACGGCCAGTGCGAGCCACTTCTCGCCATGTCGGCCGAATTTCACATGCGCACGGGCTTCCACGCCCGCCCCCTCGAGCCCGATGATCTTGCCCTCGCCGAACTTGGTGTGGAAGACCCCCTGCCCCAGCTTGAAGCCGGTCTCCGACGCGCGCGAACGGTCGGCAAGCGCCTGCTCCGACTTTGTCGCCACCCATTCGTCCTGCTTCGTCGCGCCCACTTGCGGACGCGAGAACCAGTCGCGCCCCCACGCCGGCTCGGCTTGCCCCAGACGCGCACCAGATTGCGCACGCGGCGTCAGGAACTTCAGCACCGCTTCCGGGATTTCCTCGAAGAAGCGCGAACGCACGTTGTAGCGTGTCTGACCGTGCAGCATGCGGCTTTGGGTGAACGAGAGATACAGCCGTTCCTTGGCCCGCGTGATCGCCACATACATCAACCGGCGTTCTTCTTCGAGGCCGTCGAGTTCGAGCGCACTGTTTTCGTGCGGGAACAGTCCCTCCTCCAGCCCGGTGACAAAGACCGCCGTGAATTCCAGCCCCTTGGCCGCGTGAACCGTCATGAGTTGCACGGCGTCCTGCCCGGCCTCGGCCTGATTGTCCCCGGCCTCAAGCGAGGCGTGTGACAGGAAACCGGCGAGCGGGGTCATCTCCACGGGCGTGTCGGCGTCCACCACGCCATCGGGCGAGGCCAGGATATCCGGGGCGCCCGGCAGTGCAGGACGCATGGCAATCAGACGCGCCGGCGCGTCGAGCCCATAGCCTTCCTCGGCGATAAACGCCGTGGCGGCGTGCACCAGTTCCTGCAAGTTCTCGATGCGATCCTGACCTTCCTTCTCGGTTTGATAGTGCGTGATCAGCCCGCTCGCGTCGATGACGTGCGTGACGACCTCCGGCAGCGTAAGGCGCCCAGTGTCCTGACGCATCTGCTCGATCAACCGGACGAAGGCCGTCAGATTGGTGCCCGCCTTGCCGGTCATATAGGGCACGGCGGCGTACATCGAGCAGTTGTACAGACGCGCCGCGTCGGCCAGTTGCTCCAGCGACCGTGCGCCGATCCCGCGCGTCGGGAAGTTCACGACGCGGGCAAATGCCGTGTCGTCGTTCGGATTCTCGATCAGACGCAAATATGCCAGCGCATGCTTGACTTCCTGACGCTCGAAGAAGCGCAGCCCCCCGTACACACGATATGCGATGCCCGCGCCCACCAGCGCGTGCTCCATCACCCGCGACTGGGCATTGCTACGATACAGAATGGCGATGTCCTGACGCGACAGCCCCTGTGCAACGAGCGCCTTGATTTCATCGACCAGCCAGCTCGCCTCCTGCAAGTCGGTCGCGGCTTCGTAGACCCGGATCAACTCGCCATGCCCCGCATCGGTGCGTAAATTCTTGCCCAGACGCCGTGCGTTATTCGAAATCAACGCATTGGCGGCGTCGAGGATGTTGCCGTGCGACCGGTAGTTCTGCTCCAGCTTGATCATGTGCCGAACGCGGAATTCGCGCTCGAAGTCGGCCATATTGCCGACGTTGGCACCACGAAAGGCGTAAATACTCTGATCGTCGTCACCCACCGCAAATACTGCGGCGTTCGACCCTGCGAGCATCTTGAGCCATGCGTACTGGAGTTTGTTCGTGTCCTGGAACTCGTCGACGAGAATGTGACGAAAGCGCGATTGGTAATGCACCCGCAGCGGTTCGTTATGCTTGAGCAACTCGAAACAGCGCAGCAGCAATTCGGCAAAATCGACCACCCCTTCGCGCTGGCACTGCGCCTGATAGGTGGTGTACAGCTCGACGAACTTCTGGTTGAAGGCGTCGTTGGCCTCGACCTCGTGAGGGCGCAGGCCCTGCTCCTTGGCGTTATTGATGAAATACTGCAGGTTTTTCGGCGGATACTTCTCATCGTCGACATTCGCCGCCTTCATCATTCGCTTGATCGCAGAGAGCTGATCGGCCTGATCGAGGATCTGGAAGCTCTGCGGCAGCCCGGCATCGCGGAAATGCGCGCGCAGCATGCGGTTGCACAGCCCGTGGAAGGTGCCGATCCACATGGCGCGGGTGCTGATCGGCAGCATGGCCCCCAGACGAGCCTGCATTTCCTTGGCCGCCTTGTTGGTGAAGGTCACCGCCAGAATACCGGCCGGACCGACATGGCCCTGCTGTATCAGCCAGGCGATACGCGTGGTCAGCACGCGCGTCTTGCCGGAACCTGCGCCCGCGAGAATGAGGGCTGGCTCGTCCGGGAGGGTCACGGCGGCCAGTTGTTCGGGGTTCAGATTCGCTAACAGATCGGGCATGTCGGGAGGGAATTTCGAGTGAAGCCCGATTATAAATCCTGCCGCACCGCGGAAACGGCACCGAATCTTTTATAATTCAGGGTTTCACGCATTACACGGTCCATCCAATCCATGAGCGACAGCGACAATACGCTTGCCAAGAGCTTCGAGCCGCAGGACGTCGAAGCCCACTGGGGCCCCGAATGGGAACGCCGAGGCTATGCCCGGCCGACTTTCGACGACGCCCGCGAAGATTTCAGCATCCAGTTGCCGCCGCCGAACGTTACCGGCACGCTGCACATGGGTCATGCGTTCAACCAGACGATCATGGATGGCCTCACCCGCTACCACCGTATGAAGGGGGCCAACACCCTCTGGGTGCCGGGCACGGACCACGCGGGCATCGCCACGCAGATCGTCGTCGAACGCCAGCTCGACGCCGAGAAGGTCTCGCGCCACGACCTCGGCCGCGAGAAGTTCGTCGAGCGCGTCTGGGAGTGGAAGGAACAGTCGGGCAGCACGATCACACGTCAGGTGCGCCGTCTGGGCGCCTCCATCGACTGGAGCCGCGAATACTTCACGATGGACGAGAAGATGTCGCGCGTCGTGCGCGATGTGTTCGTCACGCTGTACGAGCAAGGGCTGCTCTACCGGGGCAAGCGTCTCGTGAACTGGGAATCGGTCCTGCTCACCGCAGTGTCCGATCTGGAAGTGGTCAGCGAGGAAGAAGAAGGCTCGCTGTGGCACATCCGCTACCCCCTGGCTAACGGTTCGGGCTCGCTCACGGTCGCCACCACGCGCCCCGAAACGATGCTCGGCGACGTAGCCCTGATGGTCCATCCGGAAGACGAGCGCTACAAGCACCTGATCGGGCAGATGGCCAAGCTGCCGCTGTCCGATCGTGAAATCCCGATCATCGCCGACGATTACGTCGATCTTGAATTCGGCACGGGCGTGGTGAAAGTCACGCCGGCGCACGACTTCAACGATTACGCCGTGGGCCAGCGCCACAACCTGCCGCAGATCAACATTCTCACGCTCGACGCGAAGATCAACGAGAATGCCCCGGAAAAGTACCGCGGACTGGATCGTTTCGAGGCGCGCAAGCAGATCGTGGCCGACCTCGACGCTCAGGGTCTGCTCGAATCGGTCAAGCCGCACAAGCTGATGGTGCCGCGCAGCGATCGTACCGGCACGATCATCGAGCCGATGCTTACCGACCAGTGGTTTGTCGCGATGAGCAAGCCGGCGCCGGAAGGCACGTTCCATCCGGGCAAGTCGATCACCGAAGTCGCTCTCGACGTCGTGCGCGACGGTGAGATCAAGTTCGTGCCGGAGAACTGGGCGACGACATATCACCAGTGGCTCGAGAACATTCAGGACTGGTGTATCTCGCGTCAACTCTGGTGGGGACACCAGATTCCCGCATGGTACGACGATGCGGGCAATGTCTACGTCGCCCGGACGGAAGAGGAAGCTGCCGGGAAAGCACGCGCGAACGGCTATACCGGCGCGCTCAGGCGCGACGAAGACGTGCTCGACACGTGGTTCTCGTCGGCACTGGTGCCGTTCTCGTCGCTCGGCTGGCCGCAAGAGACGCCCGAACTGAAGCATTTCCTGCCGTCGACGGTGCTCGTGACCGGCTTCGACATCATCTTCTTCTGGGTGGCGCGCATGGTCATGATGACCACGCACTTCACCGGCAAGGTGCCGTTCAAGACCGTGTACATGCACGGTCTGGTGCGCGACGCCGAGGGCCAGAAGATGTCCAAGTCGAAGGGCAACACGCTCGATCCGCTCGATATCGTCGACGGTGTGTCGCTCGACACCCTCCTCGCCAAGCGCACGACCGGCCTGATGAACCCGAAGCAGGCGACGAGCATCGAGAAGAAGACGCGCAAGGAATTCCCGGATGGCATTGCGCCGTTCGGCACCGACGCGCTGCGCTTCACGTTCGCGTCGATGGCCACGCTCGGCCGGAACATCAACTTCGACCTCGCACGCTGCGAAGGCTATCGCAACTTCTGCAACAAGCTGTGGAACGCCACGCGCTTCGTGCTGATGAACTGCGAAGGCCAGGACTGCGGCATGGCGCCGTGCGTGGGCGATTGCGGCCCCGACGGTCAACTGGACTTCTCGCGCGCCGACCGCTGGATCGTATCGCTGTTGCAACGCGTGGAAGCCGACGTTGCGAAGGGCTTTGCCGACTATCGCTTCGACAACATCGCCAGCACGATCTACAAGTTCGTGTGGGACGAGTACTGCGACTGGTACGTCGAACTGGCCAAGTGGCAGATCCAGAACGGCACCCCGGCGCAACAACGCGCCACGCGCCGCACCCTGCTGCGCGTGCTGGAAACGGTGCTGCGTCTGGCCCACCCGATCATTCCGTTCATCACCGAAGCCCTGTGGCAGAAGGTGGCGCCGCTCGCCGGCCGCTACCCGGCGGACAAGGCCGCAGGCGAAGCCAGCATCATGGTGCAGCCGTACCCGGTGGCCGACACGAGCAAGATCGACGAAGGCGACGAAGCCTGGATGCAGCAGTTGAAGGCGGCCGTCGACGCATGCCGTAATCTGCGAGGCGAAATGAACCTGTCGCCGGCACAACGCGTGCCGCTGCTGGTCGCGGGCGACGTGCCATTCCTCACGTCGATCGCGCCGTA
The DNA here is from genome assembly GCF_000389825.1 of Pandoraea sp. SD6-2. Taxonomy (NCBI): domain Bacteria; kingdom Pseudomonadati; phylum Pseudomonadota; class Betaproteobacteria; order Burkholderiales; family Burkholderiaceae; genus Pandoraea; species Pandoraea sp. SD6-2. Next base: position 241,010 of record NZ_KB944426.1, read on the forward strand.
TCTGCAAACGCTCGCCAAGCTCTCCGAGGTGCAGGTGCTGGACGACGAAGCCACGCTCGACGCGCAGGCTGCCGGTGCGCCGCTCGCCGTGGTGGGCGCGAACAAGCTGGCATTGAAGGTCGAGATCGATGTGGCCGCAGAGCGCGAGCGCCTCGGCAAGGAAGTCAAACGTCTCGAAGGCGAAATCGCAAAGTGCCACGGCAAGCTCTCCAATGAGAGCTTTGTGGCCCGCGCGCCTGCGAACGTCGTGGAACTCGAGAAGCAACGATTGGTCGACTTTGAAGCCGTTCTCGGCAAGTTGCAGGCCCAGCTGGCTCGCCTGCCGGCCTGAGACGCTCGACATCCACCAGGGAGATACCAATGAAAACCTTCGTGACCAAAGCCGTGTTCCCCGTTGCGGGCCTCGGCACCCGATTCCTCCCGGCGACCAAGGCGAGCCCGAAGGAAATGCTGCCCATCGTCGACAAGCCGCTGATTCAGTACGCGGTGGAAGAAGCGGCGGCCGCCGGCATTACAGAGATGATCTTCGTGACGGGCCGTAACAAGCGCGCGATCGAAGATCACTTCGACACGGCCTTCGAACTCGAAGCGGAACTGGAAGCCAAGAACAAGCAGGCACTGCTCGACGTCGTGCATTCGATCAAGCCGCCGCACATCGACTGCTTCTACGTGCGTCAGCCCAAGGCACTCGGTCTGGGGCATGCCGTGCTGTGCGCGGAAAAGCTCGTGGGCGACGAGCCGTTCGCGGTCATCCTCGCCGACGACTTGCTCGACGGCGATCCGCCGGTGCTCAAGCAGATGGTCGATCTGTACAACCAGTATCACAGCTCGATCATCGGCGTGGAAGAGATTCCCATCGAGCAAAGCCGGTCGTACGGGATCGTCGCGGGCAACGAGTGGGGCGAGAAGGACATCGTCAAGCTGACAAGTATCGTCGAGAAGCCGGCACCGGAAGACGCACCGTCGAATCTGGGTGTCGTCGGCCGCTATGTGCTGCGTCCGCGCATTTTCGATTGCATCCGCGAGATCGATCCGGGGTCAGGTGGCGAGATTCAGTTGACGGATGCCATCCAGAAACTGATGCACGACGAGGTTGTCCTGGCATACCGCTACAAGGGTAAGCGCTTCGATTGCGGCAGCAAGCTCGGCTACCTGAAGGCGACGGTGGAATTTGCGCTGCGTCACCCGGAGCTGAAGGACGCGTTCCGCGAGTACCTGCGCGAGTCGCACGGCGCTGTCATGTAAGCGTCAGGCACCGCACCAAAGAAAAAGCCGACGGCATGTCCGTCGGCTTTTTTATGCCCGCGCGATGCGGTGCGATCAGCGGCGGCGCATCAGGAAGTGGAACGTCTTGCCCTCTTCACGCGACTCGATGAGTTCGTTGCCGGTTTGCTTGGCAAATGCGCTGAAGTCGCGCGCCGAACCGGGATCCGTGGCGATGATGTGCAGCACTTCGCCGCTCTGCATTTCGGCAAGCGCCTTCTTGGCACGCAGGATCGGCAGCGGGCAGTTCAGACCGCTCGCGTCGACTTCTTTCTGAAATTCCATGCTCATGTCCCTCTTGTCAGTCTTGTGCGAATCTTGTGCCAGGTTCACCCTGCAAACCGCGATTCTACCGTAGTCGCCGCACCCCGCCGTCAGCCCGCAATCGACAGCTTTGCCGAATCGACGTATTCGACCGGCAGGTTGCGCCGGCGTAACCACTCGGCCACCGCATGTCCGGTGCCCGCGCGCCACGGACGCACCCGCTCCGGCGACACGAGACGGAACTCGGCCAACTCTTCCGAGAGACGAATATCGCCATCGCAGACCGCGTGATAGGCGATGATCAACTCATTCTTGCGCATGAATTCGTAGACGCCGAGCAGCGAAATCGCGTCGGTCTCCAGATTGGTCTCTTCCTTGATCTCGCGCCGCAGGCCATCTTCAGGCGTTTCGTCGCGTTCGAGAAATCCGGTGATGAGCGCGAACATGCCCTCGGTCCACGCGGCGTTGCGCGCCAGCAGAATCTGACCGCGATACTCCACAAGGCCGGCAACCACCGGCAACGGATTGTCCCAGTGGACGAAACCGCAAGCGGTATCCGGACAAGCGCGGCGAATACGCCCGGCGACATCACGCGAGTCGAGCGGCGAGGCACAGCGGGGACAGAAAATTAGTTCGTTCATGATCGTTCTTCCGCGAATTCGAATATCTTAAATGAACTCATGACGGGATGCACATTCAGAACTATCCAAGACGTCTGAAGACCAAGCCCATAAGGGCCGGGGCGTATAATCGGCCAACGTCTTTCACCCTTCGCTCACGACCAAGTGTCAGCTATCCCGCCAAACACCGAGTCTGCCTCGCCACCGCCGTCGCCTTCGCCGACACCTCCCCTCGCGCCGCCGTCGTTATCGGCGCGTCTGGCCAGACGGGGCGTCAATCGCTCGCGGCGCCTCTGGCATAACTACGGTGTGTTCTGGCTCGGCGCCGTGCTCGTGGGTCTGGTCTCGGTTGCGTACGCCAAGCTCATCGACTTCGGTTTCGAACTGTTCCAGCGCATGCTGTCGCATGGCGCCTGGCTGCCGCTGATCGTCACGCCGCTTGGCGCTGCGCTGGCCATCTGGCTGACGCAGAAGTTCTTCCGTGGCGCGGAAGGCAGCGGCATTCCGCAGGTCATCGCCACGCTGCAAGATTCGCGGCTGTCGAAATCGCTGCTGTCGCTGCGCATCATGGTCGGCAAGATTGCGATCTCGTTTCTCGGCATTCTTTGCGGCTTCACCATTGGCCGCGAAGGGCCGACGGTGCAGATCGGCGCTTCGCTGATGTATGCCATGCGTCATGGCTATCGCCGCAGCAGCGCGCACATCGAGCGTCAATTGACGCTGGCCGGCGCAGCGGCAGGTCTGGCGGCCGCGTTCAATACACCGCTCGCAGGTGTGGTGTTCGCCATCGAGGAATTGAGCCGAAGTTTCGTTGCCCGGAACAGCGGCACACTCATCACGGCCATCATCTTTTCCGGCGTCGTGGCACTCGGACTGCAAGGCAATTATCTGTACTTCGGGCAAATCAAGGCGCTCACCGAATTCCACTGGGCGCTGATCCCCGTGCTCATTGCCGCCAGCCTGCTGACGGGCGTCGCAGGTGGCCTGTTCGGCTGGCTGATGCTCAACGTGGCGCGCTGGATGCCCGCGTCGCTGGTGAGCCTTCGCCGGACGTACCCGGTGCGCTTCGCGTTTCTGTGCGGGCTGGCCATTGCCGTGATCGGCGTGGTCTCGGGGGGGACGACCTTCGGCAGCGGTTATGCGGAAGCGCGCGGCCTGCTCGAGTCGCATGCGGCGCTCTCGCCGCTCTACGCCCTGCTGAAATTCGCCGCGCTATGTGTATCGTACCTGTCGGGGATTCCCGGAGGCATCTTCGCGCCGTCGCTCGCCATCGGCGCCGGGCTCGGCAACGTAATGGCTCACGTCACGTCGGCGATACCGCTGCCAGCGATGGCCGCGCTGTGTATGGTCGGGTATCTGGCGGCAGTCACGCAATCGCCGATTACGTCGTTCGTGATCGTCATGGAGATGATCGACGGCCATCAGATGGTGATTCCTCTCATGGCCGTTGCATTGCTCTCGACTCAGGTGTCGAAAGCCATCGCGCCATCGTTCTATCACACGTTGGCACACCGCTTTCTCACGCCTGCGATACCAGCGCCGCGACAGGCATGAATCGCGCCGCCGGCCCGCGCCGGAGAATCGATTACGCCTTCGCGCTCAGTTCCCGGATATCTGCGGCCAGACGCTCGACCGTTTCCGGGCGGGTATCCCACGCACACATGAAACGGCAACCGCCGGCGCCAATGAACGTGTAGAAGCGCCAGCCCTTGGCGCGCAGCGCTTCGATCACATGCAACGGCAATTCCGCGAACACGGCGTTGGCTTGCGTCTCGAACATCAGCGATACGCCCGGCACATCGCGAAGGCGTTGCGCGAGCAGTTGCGCCATGGCGTTGGCGTGACGTGCGTTGCGCAGCCAGGTGTCGTCCTCCAGCATGCCAAGCCAAGGTGCGGAAATGAAGCGCATCTTCGACGCCAACTGCCCTGCCTGCTTCACCCGATACGCAAAGTCCTCGGCCAGCGCGCGATTGAAGAACACCACGGCCTCGCCTACCGGCAGGCCATTCTTTGTGCCGCCGAAGCAAAGCACGTCCACGCCCGCGCGCCAGGTCACATCGCCCGGATGACAGCCCAGCGTTGCGACGGCATTGGCGAAGCGAGCGCCGTCCATATGCACGCGAAGATTGCGCCGCCGGGCCACCGACGAGATCGCCTTGATCTCGTCGACCGAGTAGACGGTGCCGACTTCGGTCGCCTGCGTGAGCGTGACGACCTTGGGTTTCGGGAAGTGAATGTCCGAGCGCCGGTTGATCACCGATTCGACGGCGTCCGGCGTGAGCTTGCCGTTGTTCTCGCGGCCGCGCGCGGTGAGCAGCTTCGCGCCGTTGGAGAAAAATTCGGGTCCACCGCACTCGTCGGTCTCGACGTGCGCCAGTTCGTGGCAGATGACGGAGTGATACGACTGCGACAACGACGCCAGCGCCAGCGAGTTGGCGGCCGTGCCGTTGAAGACGAAGAAGACATCGCAGTCCGTGTCGAACAACTGGCGAATGCCGTCGCATACACGCTGCGTCCAGGTATCGTCGCCGTAGGCAACTTCGTGACCGCTGGCATTTGCCTCAATCAGATAGTGCAGCGCCTCGGGGCAAATCCCGGCGTAGTTATCCGACGCAAAGTGTTGCGGCGTTTGTGCCGGTTCGCTGCCGGCGGCGGCACGGGCGGTGGCGTGAAGACTCGATACGGACGGGACTTGCGACATGACAACCTCTTCGATACGGCGGGGAGGCCGTGAGTCTCCCCGCCCCAGACCTACCGGCGGCGCCAGCGGCGCTCACCGGCTCACTCGGTTTTACTCGGGACGCGGGTCCGACCAAAGCGTACCCGCTGTGGACCAGTTCTCGCGCTTGATGTCGGTGATGATGATGTCCACGGACTCAGCCGTGCAACCGATCGTGTTCACTGCCGCTTCCGTGACAGCTTTGACGAATGCGCGCTTTTGCTCGACCGAGCGCCCCTCGAACATCTCGACGTGAAACGTTGGCATTGCCGTCTATCTCCTCATGTCGTTATCAAGATGGGCGGCGCCGCCGCCCATCCCCTTCCTCGGGCAAAGCCTGCCAGCCTTCCCTGCGCTCCCGACATCGCACCTGCGCGGCGGTCAATCGCGAAACGAGGCGTCTATTCTATCCAGTTTGCGTAGCAGTGCAGGCCACTCCAGCACACCTTCGATAGCACCACCGTCTTCGAGTTGAATGGCAGTCTTGTCCTGCACGGCGGCACTCGGCAGATGAGGTGGCATACCGCCCGCCAATGCTTGCAACTGGATCTCGCACGCCTTGACCAGCGTGGCCATCAGCACGAAGGCTTCGGCCACCGTGCGTCCGGTCGTGAGCGTGCCGTGATTGCGCAGCAGCATGGCCGGATACGGGCCGAGCGACGCCACGAGCCGCTCCCCCTCCGACGGTGAAAACGCCAGACCTTCGTAGTCGTGATAGCCGATACGCTCGTGAAAGCGAAGCGCGTGCTGCGAGATCGGCAGTAATCCGTGAGGCTGGATCGACACCGCAATGCCGGCCGTATTGTGTAAATGCATGACACACACGGCATCCGCACGCGCCGCATGCACGGCGCCGTGCAGCGCAAATCCGGTCACGTTCACGGGGTGTTCGCTCTCGCCCACGATCTCGCCGGCGATCGTGATCTTGACGAGATTCGATGCCGTCACTTCGTCGAATGCCAGACCGAACGGGTTGATGAGAAAGTACCCCGGCTCGCCCGGCACCATCGCGGAGATATGGGTGTAGATGAGATCGTCCCAGCCGTGCAGCGCAACGAGGCGGTAACAGGCCGCGAGATCGACGCGCATCTGGTGCTCGGCGTCGCTCGTGGCGGTGGCGGCCTTTTTGCCCGCCCGCAGGGTAAAAGACATAGAGAGTCCCAGAGGATGAAGATGTCGGATCGGCAGACGTCAGACGTCAATCGCGATAGCGAGGGCGGCGACAGCGGCACTGCGCGCGAGAATCAGAGTGCGTGCTCGAGCGAGCGCCGCCAATCCCACACGAAGCCGATCGCACCGAGCACGAGCACGCCGCTCGCGCACAGCAGCGCTGCCGTGAAGCTGCCAGTGGCCGCGACCAGTGGCGCAGCCGCCAACGGCCCGACGATCTGGCCGATGCCATAGGATGCCGTCACCAAACCGATCAAGCCATTGGCATTGTCCCCACGCAGACGCCGGCACTCGCGCACTGCGTACACGGTAATCGCCGTGAACGGCAGCCCCACGAGCACGCTGCCCAGCGCGAATCCCGCCACGTTCGGCAGTACGATACCGATTCCTACCCCCAACCCCTGCATGACGTAGCACGCGGCGAGCAGCAGCCGATTGTCCCAGGCAAGCGGCGCACGCGCGCCAATGATCGCCCCCGGCATGACCATCAGGCCGAGCAGCGGGAAAAACAGGTCCGGCCACGCCGAGCCCGGTAGGGCCTGACGCGCGATCACCGGCAGAAACGTTGCCGTGATGATGTAACCGAAGCCGGCGAAGCTGTAGAGCACCGTGACAGGGATGACACTCTCGCCACTGCCATGATTGATGGCATGTGCCGCGGCCTGCCCCGGTGTACCGCCCGAGGATTTGGCGGCGTGGGCCGTCTTCGCGGCCTCGGGCGCGTCGGCCGCGAACGTGCGCCAGATCACCGCGAGCAACGCTAGTGCAAGCACGCCGCACAGCAGCCAGCCGCCGCGTGCGGGCCACGCCAGCGAGCTGTTCACGCTCGCAAGCAAGCCCGTCACCACGATGCCAGCCCCGGGGCCGGCGAAGATCACGCCCCCCAGACTCGGCATGCGCAATTCACCGAGTTTGCGGAAACCCCATCCGGCCGAGAACACCATCGCCCAGGCACTCATCACCCCCGCGAGCGTACGCACGACGGCCCACACGGCGAACGACTCGAGCAGCCCCATCGCCAGTGTCAACACGACGGTGGCAGCGAGTGCAAAACGGATGATGAGCGTCGGCGTGAAGCGCAGCCACATGCATGACAACGCGCCAACGAAGTACCCTGCGTAATTGAGGGAAGCGAGCCAACTGCCGTGCTGAATATCGGTGAGCCGCTCTTGCAGCATCAGGGGCAACATCGGCGTAAAGGCGAAGCGCCCGATGCCCATGGCAATGGCCAGCGCAAGCATGCAGGACAGCGCAATGCGCCACGCTGCGCGCTCAGGCGAAGGCTGGTGCAACGAGGCGGCTCTGTCGGAATCGGTGAGTGTGGCTGGCATGACGATAACTATGTGGGAAACCGGGCGCCGGTGCGCGCAACTTTCCGAATACTTTACATGCAAACCATTACGGAAAGCGGAGGTTCCCCTGCATCATGAAGGGCAATGGCAGCCATTGCCATCCGGGTGTGGCTGTGCCCCTCACGCCCGTGAAATACTGAGCCCATTTGCTTCGGTATCCTTTCAAATACTGAAATTGTATCGTTTGTTCATCAGGCCACCCGACGGCACGGGGTTATCCGCTCCCCGAATGCAAAACGCGCACCGAAGTGCGCGTTTTGCTCAAGCCATCCCGGCGAATCGCCGGAGACTGCCCATCGAACCGGAGCGGCAGCCTGCGCCGCCGCCCTTACCGGATCGTCAGAACTTGCCTGCGACCCAACCCTGCACGCCGGCCAGCGCCTGCGGCAACTGCGACGGGTCGGTACCGCCAGCTTGCGCCATATCAGGACGGCCCCCGCCCTTGCCACCGACTTGCTGCGCGACGAAGTTGACCAACTCGCCGGCCTTGACCTTGCTGGTCGCGTCGGCCGTCACGCCGGCAATGAGGCTGACCTTGCCGCCCTCGACAGCCGCGAGCACGATGGCCGCGCTCTTGAGCTTGTCCTTGAGCTTATCCATCGTCTCGCGCAGCGTCTTGACATCGGCACCTTCGAGTTGCGCGGCCAGCACTTTCAGACCGTTCACGTCGACGGCCTTCTCGACCAGTTCATCACCCTGGCTCGAAGCGAGCTTCGACTTGAGCGCCGCCAGTTCCTTCTCGAGCGACTTGACCTGCTCCTGCACCTGCGCGATACGCGGAGTGAGTTCGGCCGGTTGAGTCTTGAGCGCAGCGGCGGCCTCGTTGACCTGGTCGTCGAGCTTCTGCACGAAACGCACCGAGTTGTCACCGGTGATGGCTTCTACGCGACGGATACCGGCAGCCACGCCCCCTTCCATCACGATCTTGAACAGGCCAATGTCGCCGGTGCGCGTCACGTGTGTGCCGCCGCACAGTTCGCGCGACGTGCCGATATCGAGTACGCGCACTTCGTCGCCGTACTTCTCACCGAACAGGGCCATTGCACCGCCCTTGACGGCATCGTCGAAGGACATCACGGCCGCTTGCGTCGGCACGTTGGTCAGGACTTCCGCGTTGACGATGTCTTCCACGCGACGGATTTCCTCGGCGGTCATCGCGGCGTTGTGTGCGAAGTCGAAACGCGTCTTGTCGGCGTCGACGAGCGAGCCCTTCTGTTGCACGTGAGCCCCCAGCACTTCACGCAGCGCCTTGTGCATCAAATGCGTGGCAGAGTGGTTGCGAACGGTGCGAGCGCGGCGCACGGCATCGACCTGCGCCGTAACAGCCTCGCCCACCTTCAGTTCGCCCGATTCCAGCTTGCCGTAGTGGCCGAACACGTCAGCCTGAATCTTCTGCGTGTCCGACACACCGAAACGCGCACCGCCGGCGACGATCAGGCCCTGATCGCCCACCTGACCGCCAGACTCGGCGTAGAACGGCGTGGTGTCGAGCACGACGATACCTTGTTGCCCCGCAGAGAGCTTACCCACGCTCGTGCCGTCGACGTAGAGCGCCGTCACCTTCGCGCCTTCGAGCATCAGCTTGTCGTAGCCCTGGAAGCGGGTCTTGTCGCCGGTGTATTCGAGGGCCGTCGCCATCTTGAACTTGCCCGCGGCACGGGCCTGCTCGCGCTGGCGCGCCATCGCGGCATCGAACGCGGCCTCGTCGACCGTGATGCTGCGCTCGCGGCAAACGTCGGCCGTCAGATCGAGCGGGAAGCCATACGTGTCGTGCAGCTTGAAGGCGAGTTCGCCGTCGAGCGTGGTCACACCGCGCTTGGCCAGATCGGCCAGCGCCCCTTCGAGAATCTCCATGCCGTTCTCGATGGTTTCGCCGAAACGCTCTTCTTCCTGCTTGAGCACGTCGGTCACGCGTTGCTGCGCCTGCGCCAGTTCCGGATAAGCGGCGCCCATCTCGGCGACCAGATCCGGTACGAGCTTGTAGAAGAACGGCTTCTTGCAGCCGAGCTTGTAACCGTGACGGATCGCGCGGCGGATGATACGGCGCAGCACATAGCCGCGGCCTTCGTTGCCCGGAATCACGCCATCGACGATCAGGAACGAGCAAGCGCGGATGTGATCGGCAATCACCTTGAGCGAGTTCGCGTTGAGATCGGTCACACCGGTCTCGCGGCCCGCGGCCTTGATCAGGTGCTGGAACAGGTCGATTTCGTAGTTGCTGTGCACGTGTTGCAGCACGGCCGCGATACGCTCCAGCCCCATGCCGGTATCCACGCAGGGCTTGGGCAGCGGCGTCATGTTGCCCTGCTCGTCGCGGTTGAACTGCATGAACACGAGATTCCAGATCTCGATGTAGCGATCGCCGTCTTCTTCCGGTGATCCGGGGGGGCCGCCCCACACGTCGGCGCCGTGATCGAAGAAGATTTCCGAGCACGGACCGCACGGGCCGGTGTCGGCCATCTGCCAGAAGTTGTCCGAGGCGTAGCGCGCGCCCTTGTTGTCGCCGATGCGGATGATTCGCTCGACCGGCACGCCCACTTCCTTCGCCCAGATGTCGTAGGCCTCGTCGTCTTCCTTGTAGACGGTGACCCAGAGCTTGTCCTTCGGCAGTTTGTACACTTCCGTCAGCAATTCCCAGGCGTACTGAATCGCTTCGCGCTTGAAATAGTCGCCGAACGAGAAGTTGCCCAGCATTTCGAAGAACGTGTGGTGACGCGCCGTGTAGCCGACGTTCTCCAGATCGTTGTGCTTGCCGCCCGCGCGCACACTGCGCTGGGCCGTGGTCGCGCGCTTGTAAGGGCGCGTTTCGAAACCGAGGAAGACGTCCTTGAACTGCACCATGCCGGAGTTCGTGAACAGCAGCGTTGGGTCATTGGACGGCACGAGGCTCGACGAGCGCACGATGGTGTGCCCCTTCGACTCGAAGAAGTTGAGGAATTTTTCCCGAATGTCTGCGACTTTCATAGGCTGCGTGAGCGTGGGGACCGGGCGAGCTAAGCCAAGCCTGGTGGGTATTTTGCAAACTTTTGATTATACGGGAAATCGATCCAGTCACCGCGTCGCGCCGCCAACCGCACTGCGAAACGACGCTGGTCAGCAGAGAACGGCAGGACGTAGACTCCTTCCCAGAAGTTCCGCATTGCAAAACATCGTTCCGCGCGATGCCGACGACCCCGAACCACGACGAATGCACAGGAGATACGAATACGATGGGCGCGCTGAGCCATATCCGGGTGTTGGATCTTTCGCGAGTACTGGCCGGGCCGTGGGCCACGCAGAATCTGGCGGATCTGGGGGCCGACGTCATCAAGGTGGAGCGTCCCGGTGTGGGCGACGACACCCGTAGCTGGGGGCCGCCGTATCAGCGAGACGCTGACGGCAACGACACCCAGGAGGCCGCTTACTATCTCGCGGCCAACCGCAACAAACGCTCGCTCACACTCGACATCTCGCGCCCGGAAGGGCAAGCGATCGTGCGCGCACTCGCCGCGCAAAGCGACGTCGTCGTCGAGAACTACAAGGTCGGGCAACTCGCGAAGTACGGCCTCGACTACGCGTCGCTCAAGGCCATCAAACCGGATCTCGTCTACTGTTCGATCACGGGCTTCGGTCAGAGCGGCCCACACGCGTCGCGCGCCGGATACGACTTCATCGTGCAAGGCATCGGCGGCTTCATGAGCATCACCGGAGAGCGCGACGGCCTGCCGGGTGGCGGTCCTCAGAAGGCAGGCGTCGCCATTGCCGATCTGATGACGGGCATGTATGCAAGCCTCGCGATCATGGCCGCCCTCACCCACCGCGACCGCACGGGCGTGGGTCAGTACATCGACATGGCGTTGCTCGACACGCAGGTCGCCATGCTCGCCAACATGAACACCAACTATCTGGCGAGCGGGAAGCCGCCCGTGCGTTGGGGCAATGCGCACCCGAACATCGTGCCGTACCAGACCTTCCAGACGGCCGACGACGGCTGGATCATCGTGGCGGTGGGCAACGACGGGCAGTTCCGCAAGTTCGTCGAAGCAGGTGAAGCGCCCGCGCTCGCCGACGACGCGCGTTTTGCGACCAACCCATCGCGCGTACGTCACCGCGATACGCTCGTGCCGATTCTCGCGCAAATGGTGCGCAAGTTCGGCAAGGACACCTGGATCGACAAGCTCGAAGCCGCCGGTGTGCCGTGCGGCCCGATCAACACGCTGCCGGAAGTGTTCGCACATCCGCAGGTCATCGCGCGCGAGATGGCGCTGGAGTTGCCGCATCCCTCGGGCGGTGTGGCCCGCCTCGTCGCCAGCCCGATGAAGATGAGCGAGACCCCGCCCATTGCCCGTAGCGCCCCGCCTACGCTGGGCCAGCACAGCGACGAAATTCTGCGTGAACGCCTGGGCTTCGACGACACGAAGATCGCGCAGTTGCGCGGCGACAGCATCGTCTGACGCCCATGAAAAGGGCCTGACGCGAAGCCGATCGCGGCAGGCCCTGCTTTACCGGCGAGCCCCACGTCACGCGCCGATTCCTCATACGGGCACCGCCCTCCTTGCCCGTCTATTCGTATTGCTTGCCCTCGGCGAGCAGCGCCGGGGTGCCGATCACCGCATTCAAGCCATCGAAGTCGAGCATGCGCTCACGCCATGCGGCCGTAGTGCCTTGCGCGTGCAGATTGGCGTAGTACCCCTGCAACGTGCTGGCGACAGCGCGCGCCGTCCCGCCCGGGAAGATCACGATACGGAAGCCGATATCGGCGAGCGCCTGCGCGCTTTGCACCGGAGTCTTGCCGCCTTCGACCATATTGGCAAGCAAGGGCACGCGCTGCGCGAATCGCCCGCACGCCACGGCCATCTGCGCCGGGCTGCGCAACGCTTCGATGAACAGCGCATCGGCCCCCGCTTCCAGATAACGCTCGGCACGATCGAGCGCCGCATCGAGACCTTCGACGGCCACGGCGTCCGTTCGCGCGAGAATCAGCGTGCGCGCATCGTGACGAGCATCGACCGCCGCGCGCACCTTGCCGATCATCTCCTGCACCGGCACCACGCCCTTGCCGTCGAGATGGCCGCAGCGCTTCGGAAAGGTCTGATCTTCCAACTGAATCATCGCGGCCCCGGCACGCTCGAAGCCTCGCACGGTACGTTTGACGTTGAGGGCGTTGCCGAAGCCGGTGTCGGCGTCGACGATCACGGGAATGTCGACGCGCTCGGCAATCCGGGCGAGCGTGTCTTCCACCTCCGGATAGGTCGTCAGCCCGATGTCCGAGCGCCCGAGCCGGGTGTAGGCAATCGACGCGCCCGACAGATACAACGCCTCGAAGCCCGCCTGAGCGGCAATGAGCGCGGACAGCGCGTCGTAGACACCGGGGGCGAGCAGCACACCGCCGCCCAGGCGCTGTTTGAGAGACGACGAGGTCATCATGCGGAGGTCTCCTGAGAAGGTGATTGGGCCGCGAGCACATCGGCTGCCGTATGCGCTGCGAGAAAGCCGCCCGCGACGGCCGAGCGCAGGCCGTTGCCCGACAGATAGCCCCAGACGGCATTGCCCGACACGCCGCGCGCCGCGCCACCGGCGTGCAGCAGATCGTCCACTGGCGGCAAGCCATGACGAATCACCGGCGCGCTCATGCGGCAAGCCGGCCCATGAAGGCCTCGCAAGTCAGGACCTCGCTTACCGTGCACAGATCGGCAAGCGCGGCGTCGTGTGCGGCAGGCGTGGGAGCGGCGCAACCGTCCGAGAGCACGAGCACACGGTAATCGCGCATATGCGCGTCGCGTGCGGTGCTCGCCACGCCGCCGTTCGTCACGATGCCGCACACCGCTACGGTCTCGACGCCTGCGCGACGCAGCACCCAGTCGAGCTGCGTGTTGAAGAACGCCGAATAAGCCACCTTCCACACCGACATGTCGACGTGGCCCGCGAGGGCATCCACCGTGGCGTGTCCCGGCGTGCCGGCCACGAAGTCACCGCGCCTCAGAAAAGGCCGCAGCTGTTTCAGGTGCGGGGAGATCATCGGCTCGCCGTTCGCATCGGGCCAGAGCGTGAACTGACTCGCGGCGACGTAACCGCCCGCCGCTTTTAGCGATGCCGCCACCGGCGCCACCCGCGCGGGAAGCGCCTGCGCCTGCGGTGTGGCCGCTCCCCCGCGGTCGTACGCGCCGCCCGGCGTGATGAAGTCGTTCTGCAAGTCCACGATGATGAGCGCGGTGCGAGTGCTGTCGAGCTTGAGGGTTTGACTCATGTCGTCTCTCCGGTACCCGTGCTCAAGCGCTGCGTGTGATGAGCAGGTTGCCCAGCGCGTCGACGCGCCCCGAGAATTCCGGCTCCAGCCAGATCGTCGTATCCGATTGCTCAAGGATTGCGGGGCCCGGCACCGTCGCACCGACCGGCAAATCGAGACGCGCATATCGCACGGCATCCCACCACTGTCCCGCGTGGTAGACACGTTGCGTACCCAGCGGCGCCGGCATGGCGCTGGCCTGCGGTGCGAGCACCGCGAGATCGAATTTCGGGCGCACACCGATGCGGGCGTAGCGCAGATTCATGATGCGCACCGCAATCCCATCGAGCGCACCGCCGAACGCCTCGCGATAGGCAACGTCGAAGGCCTGCGCGATGCCTTCGCGATGCAGCGCATCGCGCAACACGGGCACACGTACGGTGTGGCTTTGGCCGACGTAGAGCATGTCGAGTTCGATGGCCTCTCGCACCGATTCGAAACGCACGCCCGCCGAATCCAGACGCGTCTGACAAGACTCAGCAAGCGCCTCCACACGGGCCAGGAGGTCCTCGACATCGAGGGCGGCAAGCGGTTGATTGAGTGTCTGCACGCTGTCGTGACGCATGTCGGCCATCACGCAACCGAGCGCCGAGGTCACGCCGGGGTAACGCGGCACGATCCCTGTGGTCGTACCGACCTCGCGCATCATGGCGCACACATGCAACGCACCGCCGCCACCGAACGGCATGTAGACAAACTGGCGCGGATCGTGGCCCCGTTCGATCGACACCACACGAATGGCCCCGGCCATCTTGGCATTAGCCACCGTCAGAATGGCTTCCGCCGCCGCATGCACCTCCAACCCCAGCGGCGCGGCCACGTGCTCGCCAATGGCCTGTGCCGCCAAGCCCGCGTCGAGTTTGTCGAGCAAGCCGCCGCCCAGCGGCCGGTCGGCGGCAATGCGTCCGAGCAACACGTTGGCGTCGGTCACGGTCGGGCGCAGATTGCCGCGCCCGTAGCAGGCCGGACCCGGAATGCTGCCCGCCGACTCGGGCCCGACTTGCAGCAAGCCGCCTGCGTCCACCGACGCGATTGAGCCACCGCCCGCCCCGATGGTTTCGATCTGGATCATCGGCGAGCGCACCACCATGCCGAACTCGATGGATGTCTGTGCGGAGAGCGATGCCTCGCCGCCCGCCACGAGCGAGACGTCGAACGACGTGCCGCCCATGTCGCCGGTGACAACGTTGGCGAAGCCCGCCGCGCGCGCAATCGCCGCGCACGCGATCACGCCGGCCGCCGGCCCGGAGAGCGCGGTGCGTACCGGGACATCGCTGGCGGTCTGCCGCGACATGATGCCCCCGTTGCTCTGCACGACGAGCAGTTCGCCGCCGAACCCTTGTGCCTTCAGGTCACGCTCGAGCCGCGTGAGATAACTGCCTACCACCGGTTGCAGCGCCGCGTTGAGCGTGGCGGTCGAGCAGCGCTCGAACTCGCGAATCTCGGGCAACACTTCCGTCGCCGCCGTCACATAGCCGTTAGGCCAGAGGGCACGAACCGCCGCGACCGCCCGCTGTTCGTTAACGGGGTTGGCATACGCATTGATAAAGAACACGCACACGGCGTCGCAACCGGCTTCGAGCAGCGCACGCGCCGCCGACTCGACCTGAGCGATATCGACGTCGGTGTGAATCGTGCCGTCCGAGAGCACGCGCTCATCGACTTCGATGCGCAGGTCGCGCGGCACGATCGGCGTGAAGTCGCCGCGCAACCCCCATGTGGCGGGACGG
Source organism: Pandoraea sp. SD6-2 (assembly GCF_000389825.1). Taxonomy (NCBI): domain Bacteria; kingdom Pseudomonadati; phylum Pseudomonadota; class Betaproteobacteria; order Burkholderiales; family Burkholderiaceae; genus Pandoraea; species Pandoraea sp. SD6-2. The sequence continues at coordinate 256,393 of NZ_KB944426.1, forward strand.
TCGCGACGGCGCATCTCCAGCACGTCGCGAAAGCCGGTCGTGGTGATGATGCCGGTGCGGGCGACCTTACGTTCGAGCAGTGCATTCGTGCCGACCGTCGTGCCGTGCACGATGGTCGCGATAGCCCCCGCGCCTGCCGTCTCGGCGGCGGCGCCGACACGTTCGATGCCGTTCATGAAACCGCGCGCTTCCTCGCCGCGCGTCGATGGCACCTTGACGATGCGTGCCGCACCGGCCGCCTCGTCGAGCACGAACAAATCGGTAAACGTGCCGCCCACATCGACCCCCACGATCAGCGGGGCCCCGGTCGTTGCTGCTGTGCTCATGCCTGTTGCTCCTTCGTTGCCTTGCCGGTCGCGGCATCCGCCACCTGCGTCACATACCCCATCGCCCGGTCATGCGCGCGCGCTGCCGCGTCGCGCCGGGCAGGATCGCCGTAGCCACCGCCCCCCGGCGTCTCGAGCCGCACACGTTCGCCGCGCGCCAGCCGGATGCCGAGCATCTTCGAAGCCATCGGCGGCGTGCGCCACTCGCCGTCGTTCTGATACCGGAACACATTCGGCACCGACGCCTGACCACCCGCAATGCCTTGCGGCGCCGAGCGGCCGCGCTCGCCGAACACGAAGGCTTCTGCGCTGTCTTCCAGCAGTTCGATCTCGTAGATCGCGCCCAGCCCGCCCCGATGCTCCCCATCGCCCGCCGAATCGGGACGCAGCGCCCACTGGGTGAAACGCACGGGATAGGCCGCCTCGAGAATCTCGACGGGCGGAATCGTGGCGGTCGAAATCGGCGCGTTGCCATGCGACAGGCCATCGCCATCCATGTGGCCGCCATGGCCGCCGCCGAAGAAGCTGAACATCACCCAGCGCTGGCCTCGACGTGCCTCGTCGGTGCGATAGCCCGCGATCGACAAGGCATTGATCGTGCCGTATGCCTGCGCCATCGCGCGTTGCGGCGCGGCTTTGGCCATCGCACAGAAGATCACATCGATCATGCGCAGGATCGTCTCGGTATAGCCGCCCACGGGGCGCGGGCGCTGTGCGGAAATCACCGACCCTTCCGGCAGCTCGAATTGCACCGCGTCCAGCACGCCCGCGTTGGCCGGCACATCCGGGAACAGGTGTTTGAGCGCCACGTAGCAGGCGGCGATCGCCGTCGCCCGGGAAATGTTCACCGGCCCCATGCAGGCGGGCGACGTTCCGGTGAAATCGAGCGTGAGCGTCTCGCCTTGCACCCGCATGCGCAACGCGATGGTGAGCGGCACATCGCGCACCCCGTCGTTATCGAGCATGTCCCGGTAGACGTACTCGCCATCGGGTAACGCGGCCACATGCGCACGCATGAGCTTGACGGCACGCTCGCGCAGTTGGCCCAGGGCCTCCTGCACCGTCGTGTCGCCGTATTCGTCGAGCAGATCTGCCAGACGTCGTGCGCCGAGGGTCAGCGCCGACAGTTGGCCGTTCAGATCGCCCCAGAGGCTGTCGGGCAGTCGCGTGTTCGCCTTGAGAATCGCGAGCACGTCGGCATCGAGTTCACCGCCGCGAACGATGCGCACCGGCGGAATCTGCACGGCTTCCTGCCAGCACTCGGTCGCCGCCGGGTTGTAGTTGCCCGGCACCGCACCTCCCACGTCGTGCCAGTGCGCGGCCGACGCCAGAAAGCAATACAGCTTGCCATTGCGAAACACCGGACGCACGAGCTTGAAGTCGTTGGCGTGGGTGCCACCCTCGTAGGGGTCGTTGAACAGCCACACATCGCCATCGACCATGCCGCCGCGCTCTGCCGCCGCGCGCGCTGCCGCCTGCACGGCGAAGGCCATCGCACCGACGAAGACGGGCAGGCCCGACTTGCCCTGAATCAGCGTGGCACCGGTGGCGGCGTCGTAGATGCCGTGGCAGGCGTCATGCGCCTCGGCAATGATGGGATTGAACGCACTGCGGTAAAGCGTCGCGTCCATTTCGTCGGCGATCTGCTCCAGACGGCCCTTGAGGACCGCCAAAGTGACGGGATCTAGCATGAGGAAACTCCGTTGGGTGTCGCATGGGGTGCCGTACGGCGCCGCTTGAGCAGGTTGAGCAGCCCGCCCGCGTCGACCATGTCGAGCAGAAAGTCCGGCACGGTCTCGCAGGCGAGCCGGCTGCCGTCGGCGCGCTCGACGAAACCTTCGCGCGGCGAGAGCCGCAGGGCTTCGCCCTCGGCAACGCGATGCGCGTCGGCGCAGGTCAGTAGCAACAGCCCCACATTGAAGGCGTTGCGGAAATACAGACCATTGAACGACGGCGCAATGACGGCGCGCACGCCGAGATGAACCAGCGCCGCCGCCGCCTGCTCGCGCGACGAGCCGATGCCGAAGTTCGGGCCGGCGACGAGCACATCGCCCGCCTGCACGCTCGCCGCAAACTCGGGGCGAACGCGATGCAGGCAATGGCGCGCGATCTCGTCGATGCCGAACTTCATGTAAGCGCCCGGCGCGAGCGCGTCGGTATCGATATCGGCGCCGACGACCCAGGCGCGATGCAAGGTGCTGCGTGGATCAACAGTCGTGGTTGGGGTGGTCATGGAAAACGTGTGACGAACAAAGTCAGGCGAGCAAGTCGCGCGGGTCGGCGATGCGGCCAGTGAGCGCGGCCGCCGCCACCGTATAGGGCGAGCCGAGATAGACCTGCGCCGTCTCCGCCCCCATGCGCCCCTTGAAATTGCGGGCGGTACTCGACACGACGGTTGCCCCTTCGGGAATCGAGCCGCCGTATCCCGCACAGGCACCGCAGGTAGTGGCAAGCACCTGCGCACCGGCAGCCGTGAGCACGTCCATCACGCCCTCACGAGCCGCCTGCGCCTGATCTCGCTGCGAGGCCGGGGCGACGACGAAGTGCATGCCGTCGGCCACGCGCTTGCCACGCAGCACGCGGGCCGCCGCGCGCAGGTCCTCGAGCTTTGCCCCCGTGCAGGCGCCCAGATAAGCGACGTCGACCGCGACATCGGCGAATTCGCCGACGCCGCGCGTATTGGCAGGGCTGTGCGGCGCGGCCACCTGCGGGGCAAGTGCGCTGGCGTCGAACGAATGCACTTCGGCGGCGGCGCCCTCATCTGACTGCCAGCGCTCGACGTCGATAGCGGCGCTCACGCCAGCCGAGCGTAAGTAGTTGAGCGTGGTCGCATCGGGTGCAATCAGCCCAACCTGCGAGCCAAGTTCGGCGCTCATGTTCGAGAGCGTCATGCGCTCCTGCATCGACAGCGCACGCACGGCCTCGCCACAGAATTCGATGGCCTGATAACGTCCGCCATTCATGCCAAAGCGGCCGATCATGTGCAGCATCATGTCCTTGGCGGTCACACCGTCGGCCAGACGTCCGTCCCAGCGCATCTGAAGGGTTTCCGGCACTTTGACCCAGATCTCGCCCGAGACGGCGACGCCCAGCATTTCGGTACTGCCAATGCCGAACATATAAGCGCCGAACGCCCCGCCGGTGGGCGAATGCGAATCGCCGCCCACGCAGAACATGCCGGGGCGCAGATGGCCGTGTTCGGGCACGACCACGTGGCAGATGCCAACCGAGTCGTAGACGTTGGGCAGCGCCTGCGCGCTCGCCCAGTCGCGGGCGATGCGCACGATGCGCCGCGATTCGTCGTCGAATTCCGGCACGTAGTGATCGATGACGAGTACCACTTTCGATTTGTCCCACAACTGTGCGCCCAGCGATTCGAGCATCGGTTGCAGACGGCGCGGGCCGCTGGAATCGTGAAACATCGCGAGATCGACGCGACAAGTGACGATCTCGCCCACGGCGACTTCGTCGCGGCCACAGGCGGCCGCCAGCAGTTTTTGCGTCAGCGTTTGAGTCACGGTCATTCCCTCACATTCCGAGATAGGCGCGGCGCAGGTCACTGCTTGCCAGCAACTCGGCGCACGTGCCGCTGTGACGGATCGCGCCGTTCTCCAGCACATAGCCGCGCTGGCCCGTTTCCAGCGACTGCCCCACGTTCTGTTCGACCAGCAGGATCGACAGGCCATCGTGTTGCAAGCGGGCGATCAGCGTGAAGAGTTCTTCGACCATCAGGGGCGAGAGGCCCAGCGATGGTTCGTCGAGAATGAGCAGCCGCGGCTCGGCCATCAGGCCGCGGCCGATGGCCAGCATCTGCTGCTCGCCGCCGGACATCGTGCCGGCGGGCTGGGCAATGCGCTCTCGAAGGCGCGGAAACAGATCGAGCATGCGCTCCAGACTTTGCTCGCGCGACGCGCGGCCACGGGCGAACGCCCCCAGCATCAGGTTTTCGCGCACGCTCAGGTTGGGGAAGATGCGGCGGCCTTCCGGCACCTGTATCAGCCCGGCTTTCACTACGTCGCGGTAATGACGCCCGGTGAGGTCGTGCCCGTCGAACCGCACTCGTCCGGCCCACACGGGGTTAATGCCCGAGAGCGTATTGTTCAGCGTGGATTTGCCCGCGCCGTTGCTGCCGAGCAGCACCACGATCTCGCCCGCGCCCACGCTCAGATCGACGCCGCGCAGCACTTCGACGCGGCCATAGCCGGTGCGCAAGCCTTCCACTTCCAACAAATGGCTCATTGCGCACCGCCCGACTGCGCAGCGAGCCGCGCCGCTGCGCCGTGTCCCAGATAGGCTTCGATTACGGTGGCATCGGACGTGACTTCGCGCGGCGTACCGGCGGCAATCAGCTTGCCCTGCGCGAGTACCCACACATGCTCCGCAAGACTCATGACCGCGCGCATCACATGCTCGATCATCAGCACGGTCACCCCGCTCTCGGCGATTTCGCGCACCACGGGAATCATCTCGTCGATCTCGCTCGGGTTAAGGCCCGCGAGCACCTCGTCGAGCAGCAACAGACGCGGGCGCGTTGCCAGCGCACGAGCCAGTTCGAGCCGCTTGCGACCGCAGACGGTCAGGTCGGCGGCAGGCTTGTCCAACTGCGCCTGCAGGTTCGTGCGAAGTGCGATTTCCTCAGCCTCGCGCAGCGCTGCGCTGCGCTCGCGTCGATGCAGATGCGCGCCCACGGCAATGTTCTCGCGCACCGTCTGCGCACCGAACGGCTGCACGATCTGGAAGGTACGCGTGAGCCCCTGGCGCGCAGTTTCAAACGGGGCTTGTCCCGTAATGTCGCGTCCCTGAAACTCGACGCGGCCCGCCGTTGGCGTCAGGAATCCGGAGAGCAGACCGAACAGCGTCGTTTTCCCCGCACCGTTCGGGCCGACGAGTGCCGTGAGCGTGCCCGGTTTGACGACGAGACTCACGTCCTGAACGGCCTTGAGGCCGCCGAACGTAATGGACAGGCCATCGGCCTTCAACAGCGCCTCAGACACGGGCATTCTCCTCATGCGTGGCGGCCGCTTGCGCATCAGGCGCGGCAACCGTCTTCTTGTCCATTCCCAGCACCCGGCGCACCGATGCCCCCGCGCCGGTAATGCCGCGCGGCAGGAACATCACGATCGCAATCAGCACCACGCCATAGATCACCATCGACAGCCCCGGCAACTCGCCGAACAGATTTCGCGTGAACTCGCCCAGCGCATACAGCACCGCAGCGCCCAGCACGGGCCCCCAGAGCGTGCCCAAACCGCCCACGATCACGCCGACAAGTGCCTCGACCGAGATCGTCGAGCCGAAGGCAATGCCCGCGTCGATGTACTGGAACATCTGCACGTAGCACATGCCCGCCGCGCTCATGAATACGCCAGAGAGCGCAATTGCACCGAGCTTCACGCGCAGCGGATTCACGCCGACCGCACGCGCTGCGTTCTCGTTGTCGCGCACGGCCTGCAGCCACGCGCCGAAACGCGAATGCCGCAGCCAGGCCGTGACGAGCAGCGCGGCCATCACGAAGACAAACAGAAGCGCCGCATAGCCACGCGGCGACGCGAATTGAAGATTCCCGACGCTCTGATGCAACGGCACCATCAGGCCCACGCCCGCCCCGGTGAACGGCAGCGACACCGCGAGAATCCGGAAGACTTCCGCGAAGGCCAGCGTCACGAGCGCGAAGTACGACCCCTTGAGGCCGTAGCGGAACGTGATCGCGCCGATGGCGACGGCGACCACCGTCCCCATCGCGATGGCGAACGGCATCGCCAGCCACGGGCTCCAGCCCCATCGCAATTGCGCAATCGCTTGCGCGTAGGCGCCTACGCCGAAGAAGAGCGCATGCCCGAACGACAACTGTCCGCCGAACCCGCCCAGAATGTTCCAGGACTGCGACAACAGCACGGTGTAGAGCGTCATCATCACGAACGACAGCCACACGCCCGATTGCAACGTGGCCAGCAGCGCCGCGATCACGACACCGAACAGCACGATCCAACGAAGGTCTCTCATCGCTTGCTCTCCCCGCTCACGCGCGCGCACCGAACAAGCCCTGCGGACGCAGCAGCACGACGATGATGAAAATGGCGAAGATGCCCATCTGCCCGAGCGAATCGCCCAGCCATAACCCGCCCAGCGACTCGACCACACCGATGAGCAGCCCCCCGGCGAGTGCGCCGGCGAAGCTCCCCATGCCGCCGAGCACCACGATGGTGAAGGCCACCAGCACGAAGCCGCTGCCCACTTGCGGGTTGACGTAGTAAGTCGGCATCAGGAAACAAGCCGCCGCGCCCACACACGCCATACCGATGCCGAACGACAGCGCGTAGACCCGCTCGACGTCGATCCCCATGAGCTTCGCGCCGTGCTTCTCCCTGGCAACGGCACGAATCGCACGGCCGAGATCCGTCGCCCGCATGATCCAGAAGAGCAACGCCGCCGCGGCCAACGCGCCGCCGAAGGCGACGAGCTTCGGCACAGACAGCATGACCGGGCCGATGTCGACGGTGGCGAGCGTGTAAGGGGTGTCGATAGTGTGCGTATCGGACTTGAACCACACCAGCGCGAGGTTCTCCAGCACGATGGCAAGCCCGAGGGTGACGAGCAGAATGTTCTCGTCCTTGCCGTGGCTGGCACGCTCGATCACGCACCGTTGCAAGCCGTAGCCGAGCGCAAACATGCCTAGCGTGACGAACGGCAGCGCAACATACGGATCGATGCCGAGCTTTTCCTTGAGCAGCCACACGGCGTATAGCGCAATCATCAACGCCGCGCCGTGCGAGAAGTTGATGATGTGCAGCACGCCGTACACGAGCGTGAGGCCCAGGGCGATGAGCGCGTACACCGCCCCCGTGGTGAGCCCGTTGAGCACGGCCGACAGGAGAATGACCGGGTCGAACATCGCATCAGGCCTTGAGCGGGAAGATCGGCGCCACCTGACGATAGGTGTCCGGCAGAATCACGTTGATGTCGCCGCGCGAGACCTGCGTGAGCAGCGGCTGTGCGCCCGTGTTCTGCCCGTTGACGAACTTCGTCGGGCCGTAGGGCATGATGTGGTCCTTGAACGAACTCGATGCGAGCGCCGCCGTAATCGCCGCGCGATCGACGGATTTGGCGCGCTCGATGGCATCGGCCAGCAGCATCATCGCCGTGTAGGTCATGAAGACCTCGTAGCTGAAGAACGCTCCCTTGGCTTGCGTGCGCGCTTTGAGCGTCGCCACGCGCGGGTCTTTCGGATTGAACCAATGGTTGCAGTCGATGATGCCGTCGGCGATGTCCGGAAACTCCTTGAGGAACTTGTAGCTCGACGCCGCGCCGCCGAGCACCGAGTAGATCGCCTTGGGCTGCACCTTCTGCTGCTTCATCGCACGCAGCAGTAGCGCGTATTCGTTGTAGTAGTTCGCCGGAATCACAATATCCGGATTCACCGAGCGCATGCGCAGCACGATGTTATTGAAGTCGCGCGTCGGGTTGGCGTGCTTGATCACTTCCTTGATCTCGAAACCGCGTGCGGGCAGTTCCTTTTGCAGCAGCGCGGCCGTGCCCGTACCGAAGAGCGACTCTTCGTGCACGATCATCACCGTCTTGGCCGGCTTCCCGGCGGCGTTGTTGAGTGCGGCGAGATCGTCGACCGCGCGCAGCGAACACATGCGGTAGCCGGGGCCAAAACGGAAGGTGTTCGTCAGGCCGCGCTCCACGATCTGGTCGGCCACACCCACGTCAACGACATGCGGCAGGCCATATTTCGCCGCCGTTTGCGTCGTCGCCAGACAGATCGCCGACGCATAAGCACCGACGATGGCCGACACCCCAGCCTCGTTCATCTTCTCGACTTCCGCCGACCCGGCCTCCGGGCGCGACTGCGCGTCGCCGAGCACCGCCTCGATGGGCGCGCCGCCAAGCGACTTGATGCCGCCTGCGGCATTGATGTCGTCAATGGCGAGCAGCGCACCGAGACGGCACTGCTGGCCGGAGTAGGCCAGCGCTCCCGTGACGGGATGCAGCACACCGATCTTGACCGGCTTGCCGGCGGCGTGCGCGAGCCATGGTGCGCTGGAAGTGGCAGCGAGCGCGGCCATGGCAGTGGACTGACGCAGGAACGTGCGACGCGAACTCATTGACGATTCTCCGGACGTGATCAGTGGAATTGGGCAGACAGTTCTTCGCTGACCCAGACCTTCGCGTCGATATTGCCGACACGAGAGAGTTGAAGTTGGTACTGGTAGCGATCGGGGCGATACAGGCCTTGCAACAGTTGCACGGGACGCTCGGACACGTCGCGCACGAGGCGCGTGACCGCCAGCAACGCAGAGCCGACGGCGATGTCGAGATGGCGTGCCACCACGGCATCGGCCAGGCGAGCGGAAATGGTTTGCGTCGCGCCGCCGAGTTCGACACCGGCTTCTTCGAGCAGCATCAGCAGCGGCTTGCGCTCAAGTTCTTCGCGATTGATCTCGGCGATCCCCTGGGGCACATGTGTTGTGATGTACGACAAGGGGCCAGCCTGCGTGCTGCGTACGCGGACGCTTTTGTAGACCGGCGCACCGAGTTCCAGCGCCAACGCGTCGGCAACGGCATCGCTCGCACCCACGACACTCGATTCGAGCACCGAAACGCTCGTGCGCAGTCCCATGTTGACGATGTTCTCGAGCAAGCCGGTCAGATGCGCCTTCTCGCGGGAGATGCCCGGCGTCTTGCCGCCGGTGCGTTGCCCGGCATGCAACGGCCACGTTCCCAGTCCCGGGCGACGCACGACGAGACCGTCGGCCACCAGCATTTCCATCGCACGGCGAATGGTGATACGCGCCACGCTGAACTGATCGGCCAGCACATGTTCGCCCGGCACGCCGTCGCGATCGAAACGTCCCTCCTGCAACTGCTCGCGTAGCACGAGATAGATCTGGTGGTACTTCGGAAGCGGTAGTGAGGTATCCATGCGGCGATTCTGGAAGTGTCATAATGTCCGGTCAATAGAACAAAGCGGCAGACAAAATGTTCTATCGGGAAAACACCTAAGGCATTCGGCATTACCGGAAGGCGGCCCGCAAACGCAGGCGCCGCAAGGGTTTCCAGGTTGCGGCGCAGCATGCTTCAAGGCTGCGCCGCAATCGTTTTCAGAAGCGGCCACGAGTTCGTGGGTGGCGCACCGATGAAGATTTCTAGCGTCAATGGAACAAATGGCGAGCGCAGTTGTTCTATCGGGAAATTCCCGAGCCGCGAGCCTCTTCCAGAATCCATTTCGAAAATGCCTGAACCGGCCTCTCACTCAATTCAATCGGCTCGGGAAGCACAAGGCAAAAGTTCTTGGTGAGCACCTTACCGTCTGGCCAGGGCGCGACCAATCGGCCTTGCTCAAGCTCGGCGCCGATGTACAGACGCGGCACCAACGCCACCCCCAAACCAGCTAGTGCGGCTTCTATCAGCATGACGTGGAGATCGTAACGCGCGCCCACCGCCGGGTTGGTAAGCACGATGCCTGACGCTTGCGCATACCTCTGCCAGGCATCCGGATTCTGCCTTCTGTGAAGCAGTGGCAACGCATCGAGCGATGTGTTTGCACCGGCATCGGCAAGGAGCGCCGGGCTACAAACCGGCACAAGAATCTCTTCCAGCAGGCGATGCAGATGCATCCCCGCCCATGCGGGATGTTCAAAATGGATGGCCGCGTCGAAACCGCTCCCCGCGAGAAGGAAGGGGTCCATACGTTCCGCGATATGCACGGTAATGTTCGGATACTCGCGCTGAAAGCGCTTCAGCCGGGGAATGAGCCAACGGGTAGCGAAGGTGGGACTGGCGGCAATATCGATGCTCGCCCCCTCGATGGGTTGTCCCATCAGATACAGGCTGTCCCGCTCCAGCCGGTCCAGAATCTCCCGAACCTGTACCGCGTACCGCGTGCCGTGAGGTGCGAGACGCACCCGATTTCCCACTCGCTCGAACAGCGCAACCCCCAAGAACGCCTCCAACCGGCCAATCTGACGACTGACTGCGCCCTCGGTGCGTGCCAACTCCTCGGCGGCGCGGGCGAAGCTGCCGTGTCGAGCCGCCGCTTCGAATGCCAGAAGCGCTGAGTTGCTGGGAATTTTACGTGGCATGGGGGTCTCGTCGATTCAAACGCGCTCGAGTCAGCTTGAGCAAACATCACTGAAGGCTGACTTTAATTCGCTATAAACACTGAAAACACCAGACTACCATTACGTTACCGCACTGATGATGCATTTTTCGCAGCAAGGTGCTCATCCGGCACAGAGGACAATCTGATGATCTACACCGTGGAATGCAGCTTCGCCGACGCCCACAGCGAAGCCGAATGGAACGACTTCTACAGCCTTGAAAAGCTGCCCGCCCTGATCTCGGTCACCGGCTTTCACACATCGCAACGCTTCCGGTCGATGAGCGACGGTTGCCCCGTCTATCTCGCCATCCACACGATTGACGGCATGGAAGTGCTGACGGGAGAGGAATATCGTCAGAAAGGTGGTGGCAATTTTGCGAGGTGGCAGCAACACATCACCGACTGGCACCGAAATCTGTATAGCGATATCGGTCTTGCGCCTGCGGTCGGTGCCGATGAAATCCTCGTGCTTTGTTCAAGTGGCCCCGATCCTCTGATTCGAATGGGCCTCGCGCCGCTGGCCATGCACGCCGTTGCGTTGGAGAAGTTTCCGGAGCACCGCTGGCTCGCCGTTCTTTCGCGGGCAAACGCTCCGCTTGTCGAGAGCATCGCCGATGGCCTTCATCTATACGCACCGATGACAGAGCAACTGACAAGCCCCCGCGCTCTTTCGACAGCGTCGACGAAATAGGTCTGCAATGCCGAATGTCACATTCCATATCGAGGCGGGCAGCATGCCTTCCGGGGAGAGCCTTGCCGGGCTTTCCCGCGACTGTGTCGAGCTTTGCACGAACGTCCTCGAGGCCAAACTCGAAAACGTTCACGTCATCTATCTGGATGTTCGGCATGGACACGGCCATCCCGTCTTTGCGGAAATCCAGTATCGCCTCGAGACGTTTCGCACGCCCGCGGTAATGAATCAGTTCATGGAAGGCTTGGAAAGCGCCATTGCCCGCCGCACAGGTCTCACGGCACGCATTCGTTGTTTTGGCTATGCGGCGCCGAGCATCCACGCCCGAAATTAGTCGATCAGGAGAATTGTTGTGTCCGTTTCTGCCTTTCCGAGCCAGCAAGTTGGCGATTTCACCGTTACCGCGATCAGCGATGGCTACCTCACCGCCAGCCTCGACTTCCTCTCGAATATCGAGGCGTCCGAAGCGTCCAGAATGCAACGTGATGCCGGGCAGACGGTGCCCGACGCCGTGCATATCAACTGCTATGTGGTACGCGGCGCGGGCCGCACCATCCTCATCGATGGGGGGGCTGGCGGTATCAAACAATGGGGCGGCCGTCTGAAAGACAATCTGCTGCTCGCCGGTATCGAACCATCCTCGGTCGACACTATCCTGCTCACACATGCTCATCCCGACCATGTCGGGGGACTCGTGAATGCCGCCGGACAGATTGCCTTCCCGAACGCGGAGCTGGTCGCTCATCGGCGTGAGGTCGGATTTTGGCAGGATGAGGGAAATCTCAGTCGTGCGAGCGAGCGGGCACGCGGCAACTTCCGGATAGCCCGTCAGGTGTTCGATGGCTACGGCGACAGGCTGCGGACTTTCGATGATGGGGAGGTGCTTCCCGGCATCCGCGCGATGTCATTGCCGGGGCACACCGATGGACACACGGGATACCTCGTCGAATCCCGGGACCAAAGCTTGCTGGTTTGGGGGGATGTCGTGCATTTTCCTCACATCCAGATTGAACGCCCTGACGTATCGATTGCATTCGATCAAGACCCCACACGGGCAGCCACCACACGATCGAGGCTTCTGGACATGGTCAGTTCGGAGGGACTTCTGATCGCGGGCATGCATTTGGGCGAACTCGGCTTCGCGAGAATCAAGCGGACGCGGAGCGAATACGATCTGCTTTACGTGACCGAAGCCTAAAGCGATGGTGGCGAGAGGCTGCGATCCGCCTCGAGTGTGAGAAGGTCATGTGAAAAAGCTACCGCGCGCATATTGCCGGAAGGGATCTAACCTACGCGCGGATTGAGCAATCCTGGCAAAGACGAGCCCGTCCCGGTGCCTTGCTCGTGGTTCGAGTTTCCAGAATCTCGTTTATGCACCTATCGGCGGCGGTGTCAGCTATTGACCTCACACGTTAGTGAAGCATCGTTACTGGAGTTGAAGTAAAGCGCCAGAGCCTGGCGAGGACTGCCCACCGATGAAAGAAACCGAGATGACTTGCGTCAAGCACCACGATATCTGCATGCACCTGCGCAGCATATTGGGCGATGGTTCGCTCGGCTGGCCCGAACACGCGCTTCCACGTATATGGGACGCCTGCATCATCGAGAATCGCCCGAGTTTGCATTAGCGCATCGCGTGCCGCTTGCTTTTCTCGTCGATGCAATGCGCCCAACGAATGAAACGCAACAGCACGGCTATGGGTCACATCATCAAGCACTTCGATAATCTCAACGTCGGACACACATCTCTCGGTGAACATGAATGCACCGTGACGTGCGGCCTCCGTTGCGCCTTGAGTTCCGAGCACAGGAATAAGCAGTCTTAGCACAATCGACCTCCGGTTACACACCACTTAGTTTTCAACTTCATTGAAGCAAGGACAGTGCAAGGATGGCGTAAACGCACGAGCGCACCCCGTAAAAAACCAATCAAAATTGGCGGTGCCGGATGCCTGCCCAAGATGGTGATTGACTCAAAAAAAACGTAGAAATTGCACTTTCACGCCGACTATGGTTCACGTCACACCCACCAAACGGTATCCAATGCCGGTTTCCGCCAAGAGGTGCGGTGTCCCGCCCAAAACTGCGGGTTACCGATTGATTCACGGCCGTGCGCGTTCAAGCTGCCCTGCGAGTCGGATTGAGTCCGAACAAGCCGTTGTAGCTTGCTGGCACCCGGATCGATCCGGCGGCATAGGTGGCATGCGCGAGCGGGACGGCGTCGGCTGCGCGGAACCGCGACATGGGCCACGAATCGGCCGGGGCGACGACGCCGCTGGAGAGCCGGCTTCCTAGCTCCAGCCGCTTACCGCTCATGGCAACTGCAATATCCTTGACCAAAAACGGTACGCCAGCGACGCGGCATTGATGGCTTCGGCCGTCATCAATAACCTTATCCATTTCGCGCCTCCAGGCTACCGTCTGTGCCTTCGTGCGCAACGTTTTTGCTATACTCTTGCCCTCGCGTCGTATCTGAGCGCCAACGCGTTCCTATCTGTAAGATCGATGTCATCGTCGCCTCCTTGCAGTAGCGAATCTGCAGCAAGGACGACGTGAAACCGAAGGTTGCGGGGTGATCTGGCGTGATACGTTAGGGGTATCACAATCAGCCGGAAGTCCCCGTAGAATAAGGCGATGCCCTTGATTTCAAAGGACGTCGCGCTACTGGATAGAATCCAGTCTCTCCCTGTAGTTCAATGGATAGAACGAGTGCCTCCTAAGCGCTAGATACAGGTTCGATTCCTGTCGGGGGGACCAGCCAGATAAGGCTTTCAGCGTTCCCTGTGACACGTTTGTGTCAAATCGGCAAAGTGGGCCTATGCCTTCGGGGTCGCAGCGGCAACAGCAAGTCAAACGCTATCCCACCCGAAGCCGTCGACTGGATCGACTGGTGTAGTGCGATCGACTAGGCGGCCACAGCGCTGCTCGCCACGGCCATCGAGCTTCAAGGCTGGACGCGCTGACGCCTCAACGGCGCCATCGAATTGCGCGCCGTAGAGGCGCTATCGGGCATCAGGCTGTCCAGCGCTCACCCACTTGTGCCGTCTTGACCCACGCCATGAACGCTGCGGCTTCGGGGGTGTCTGCCGGTGCCGACCAACTCGCGTAATCGGACTCGACGAACGGTCGGTACGGGCCATGCTTCACTTCGAAAATCACCGCCCCCGCATCCAGCGACAGCACGGTGTGATGGGTGCCCTGCGGCATCTCCGTTACGCTCGTGCCCTCTCCGAGCACCTTGCGGTCAGTGACGATACCCGCCTCGTCGAACGTCAGCACAATAAAACGGCCGCGCAGGGCCGTGAGCAACTCCCACGTCTGGCGATGCAGATGCGGGCGAATGTACGTTGCCGGCTCCATCGCGATGGCCAGACGCTGAATCGGATCTTCCAGCGACTCGTGCAGGTTCTGGTTCATGCGCGCACGCGGCGACTGCTCGGCTTGTTGCGTCAGCACGTCGAGTGCGGCGAAAGTCAACGTTTTCATATCGGAATCGTGGGGAGTCAGGGGATAAAAGGATCGCGGCGTGGCAGCGACGGCCACGAGTGTAGCAAATCGATACGCCGCTTCCGTCCATAAAAAAACCCGCCTCGCGGCGGGTTCTTGACTTCACACTTCACTGCGCCATCGGCGCAACGACGTGCTTAGTACATCTTCTTCTTCAGCGTTTGGCTGCGCAGACGCTTACGCAGACGGGCCACGGCAGCGGCCTTCTTGCGCTTGCGCTCAGCCGTCGGCTTTTCGTAAGCAGCGCGTGCCTTGACTTCCTTGATCAGGCCCGTGCCGTCGATAGCGCGACGGAAACGACGCAGTGCAACTTCAACGGGTTCACCGTCTTTGATAACGATCTTGGTCATGCAATATCTCGAATAGTGATTCGGCTCATTCGAGCCGGATATTTAACTTACCGAGCAAAGATACCCTTCCCCGCCCTGCCGGAGACTCCTCCTGCCAGGCGCGACGAACGGACTTGCTACGGACTGCACTACACCACATCCGGCGGGACCGCGACTCACCTCCTCTGCGATCTCCCGATTGGCATTCGACGCCTCGCTCGCTACCGCGAACCCGCATCGCGCCTTCCAGACTGGCTGAACGGTTGATTGATGGCGAAGCAGATACTCATCGTTCGTCAGTGAGCACCACTCCCCCGCACTTGCCCAAATTTTGGACAAGGTCGTGATTATACACATAAAGTGAGTGAAATGCACACGAATTGACCTTCCCCGATACACAACAGACCCCGCCGGCAAGCGGCGGAGCCCTTTGCAACCGGATGAATGACTTCGGCCTCCCCTCCGGTCATGCCGACAATGCGGTGCGAATCGGCCTGAAATCCGCCTTGAAACTTGTGACGCATGCCAGCGACGACGGCGATTTGCGACGGCGCGCCGGTGCCCGTCGTCCATCGCGGCCACGATGGGGTAGCGTCACCCGTTGCGCGCTGGTCGACACCCGTCAGGTACATCTCCGTGCGCTTGCTCAACGAGGGCACTCCCCTTGGCGTTGACTGGAACCAACAACGCGGCTTCGTGCTCTTGGTGATGCCCGGGAGCGCCGTTGTACCACCCACGCTGCCATCGCTGTCGATGAAGGCCAAACCGCTCAGCAGGTAGCACTTGCTTCCACTGCATATGCAATGGAGTGCTTATTAAATGACTAGCGGTGCTTTCCTGCGAAGGAAAAAGCACCGCTGGTGATCGCAAAGCGGGCGCATTTTGACACGTCCGCGACGAAGTCCGCACATGAATGCGGCAATCGTTCCCGATATGCGCCGCTCGCCCTCGTAAGACGCTATGTCGTGCTACGACCCGGCGCCGTCTTGAGCGGCTTGGGTGCCGATGTTCCGACGGGCGCCGACGACGCAGTGCGCTTACGCGTCTTCGCGACACTGCCGGTCGCGACCGGTTTGGCCGTTCTCGCCGACTTTGCCGGTGCCGCGCCATTGGCTGCACCTACGGCGGCGGGCGAACCATTGCCCACTCTCGGCCCTTGCACCAACTTCGTCGCAGCGACAACTTTGGACGTCTTGCCCGGCTTCACCACCTTATTAGGCTTGTCCGCCTTCGCCGCTTTTTTCGGCTTGGCGGCCTTCACGGCCTTCGCAGGTTTAGCCGGCTTGGCGGCTTTGGAAGCCTTGGGAGCTGCCGGCTTAGCAGGGGTCTTCGATGCGGTCTTCGCGGCGGCGGCCAACTCCAGATCGATGGTGTGCTTGAGTCCGGCGATGACCGGCGCTGCCAGATCATCCGCAAAGTGATCGAACCAGCGCTTGGCTTGCAGGAGCTTTTTTCCGCCGAGGCGTCGCTTGTGATCTTCGTCGCTGGCGAGCACCTTGGCCGACAACCGTGCACGACCCTTCGATAGGCGTTCGAGAACGGTGATGATGGTGAACCCGCGATGTAACGTCTTTTGCTCTGCAGACATACTGGCCTCCTGAAGTCCCCATCTCGAGACGGGACCGGATTGGATCGACGCCACGAACCGAATCACGTGGACACGAGCGATCCTACCACGCCGCAGTGCTTATGCCAGCAGGCTCGAGCCCCCGGGCGTCTAGTGTGTGGTGCACACGCCCCCCGGAGGCTCGAACGCTTAAGCAAGCTATTGCACGATGGCCGGAATCGCGAAACGGATGCCCGCTTCCACGAAGGCCCGCATGAGCGCCGGTTTGATGGCCACGCCTCACCCACCGCCTATCGGTCCTGCCGCAACGCCAGGCGTTCCGCGTCGCTCAGACGTGCCCAGAGCGCCGGATCGACCTTCTCGCCCAGCCCTACGATCTGCACCGGGTTTGACGCGCTGTAGCGCACCGTCTCGGGCGACAACGGCGAGCGCAGCGGCAAGACCTTACCGGCGTCTGCCCCTGCTTCCGGCGCATTCCCCTGCCCCAACGTACGCACCGTGAAGATCGACGGCTGCGATGCACGCGCGGCGCTTCGCTCGCGCTGCACGGCGTCCTGCGCGGCAGAGGCGGCTTGCGCTGCACTGGCGCTCGCGTTGGAGAGTGCCGCCACGTTCACGCCAGCGATGACCGGAATGCCGGTCGACTTCCCCTGCACCTGGATGTTCGCTGCGTTCACCACTTGCGGCGCCACCAGATTGATGTTCCCCGATACCCGAATCCCCGCCTCGCCGGCATCGATCGTCCCTAGCGGCGCCAGCAGATCGACGTCGCCCGGCTTCACCTCCGGAATCGGGTTGAGTGTGGCGATCCCCGCGCCGGTGCTCGGCACCTGCGGCGACAGTTTCACGTTGCCCCACTGGTCGTATTCACGCTTGGGCGGCGTATAGACGATCGTGGACTTCGAACCGCGCCCCGCGTTGATATCCCCTTCCGACGACCAGCCCAGAATGCTGCCTCCGAAGGTCGTCATGATCCGGCTCTGGCCGAGCAGAATGCTGCCACGCGAGAACATCTCGATATTGCCGCCGCCTTGCGTAAGCACACCGGACTCTGCCGGCGGCGCCGCGCCCTCGATACCGAAGACCTGGCGCCCGCCCGGCGTGAGGAGTTGAATGTCCCCGCCGTAGTTGGTGCGGATGTAGCCACTGCGCGGCTGATAAATGTTCACCTGATTCAGCTGGTCCCAGATCACCCGATTCCCCCGGAAGATCAGAATGTCGCCCGCGTACGCCGTGGGATTGCCATTCGCATCGGTGTCCGGGGCAAGCGCGGCAATGGCATTGCGGCTGCGCAGGAAGCTGCCGTAGCGCGGGCTGGCCGGATCGTTGTACTCGCGCCCGCCAGCCTTGAGTTCGGCGAAATAGACATCGCGCGCAAAACCCCTCTGCTGCTCCACCGGCAATCCGAGGTAGTACGCGCGGGCTTCGTCTCCGGTGCCCGAAAAGCCGTAACGTTCGGCCAGCCACGTCGCCAATTCCGCTTCGTAGGTCTTCACGACCTTGCCCGCCTGATCGGCCAACGGCACGCCGGTGCGCGCCAGATTGGCCGGGTCCAGATAGGGTTTCACGAACTGGAGATAATCCAGTCCCTTGGCGCCCACACCCGCCTGCATGGCGATGCTCGCACCGGGACGCGTATCGGCCGTCGTGACAGGTCCGACGCTGGTCACCGCAGCACGGTCTTCCATCAGAATGTTGCGCCCGGCGCTGATATCCAGCGTGCCCGGACCGGCGACGTTGAATGAGCTATAGAGAATGTCGCGTCCGGCAGAGACGACCGACACGTCGGTCGCGTTGTTATGAACGAACAGATTGCCCGTGTAGCTCAAATCGAAACCGCTTGCAATGGCCCCAGAGCCTCCCTCAAGCAGCAGGTTGCCACTTCGCACGATGTCGCGTCCCGCCAGCATCCGGACCGGCTGTGCCCCCTCATACCAGGTGCGGCCGCGCCGCGGTTCCCGCTCGAAGAAAGTGCCTGTGCCGGTGAACTTGATGATCCGCCCGGTACTCACCCCAACCAGATCACCATCCACGGCATAGAAGAGCGCCGGGATCGCGCCGGCATTCGGCTGCCCCGTCGCAGAATTCGCGTCGAATGCGAACAGCGGGAACATCCCGAGCCCCGCGCGATTACCGTCGCCAGAAAGATTGGTGGCGTCCGGTGTCTGTGCCATCGACCCACCCACGGGCAGCAACCAGGACAGATACGCGGGCCGTTGCGGCGTCGCAATCGCGCGCTTCGACGCCCCGGACTGGCTGACCGTGAAGCCCCCTGCATAAATCGAGTCAGCGGCGAGGAACTGCAACTGACCGCCCGCGGACGACGGTGCCAGCAAGATCGGGAACGCGTCGTTGGTGGCGCCCTGCACGAGCCCCGGCTTACTGTAGTAGAGACTGCCACTGGCCGCCACCGCGCGCAGCGTCGCCGGATACATCACGGCCTCATCCGTCAACGTGCCGACCGAGGTGTTGACCGGCGTGAGGTTGCCGCCCGCGGTGACCATATCGATGGCCGTGCGATCCGTCCACAAGGTGAACCAGCTCCAGCCGCTACCGTAAATGCCCGTCTTGCTGACATATGGCGAGGCATATTCCATTGGAAGCCGGCCGGGATCGGCAACGTCGTGCGTGACCTGATCCGACAGGGTCGACAGGTTGAACGTCGAATCCCCCGGCACTAAAGTGAACCCACCTCTCATGTCGCCGCGCGTCGACCGGAAGGGATCGAACGCGCGGGTCTCGCCCGCCGTATGTTGTGACCACGCGTTGCCGTAGACGAGGTCGATCGTACCCAGTTGGCCGGCCTTGATCTCGGTGTGACCGCGCAAGTTGCTGACCACACCGTTCGCGTGATCGAGAACATTACTGCCAACAGGATTCACCGCGCCGCTCACGCGCAAATCGAGGTCGCCGCCACCGGTCAACGTCATGCTGCCGTCCGCCGCGACACGGCCGGTGCTCGCAACAGCCAGCACCAGCCCTTGTGGGCGCGGGTTCACCACCTCAGAGAAACGACTGCCGACAAGCCTCGTCAATTGCCCTGCGTCGCCATCGACCTGCGCCGTCAGATTGCCCCCGCCCAGCGTACCGAACCCTGTAAAGCCGATCAGTCGGCTTACGCCCCCGCCAAATGCGCTGACAAAACTGCCGAAGTTGATCCACCACGCTGTCGGTTGCGCCTGGGTGCCGGTGGCCACGCCATCGCTGCCCTGACGCCATAACCAGTTGCTGACACTGGCGCTGTCGTACCCGCCGTCGCCCGGAAGCGGCCGCTGGCTGATCCACGCGCTCGGTTGCAGTATCGACCCCGTCAGATTGCCGCCGACACGCAGCGACAGGTTGCCGCCCTGATCGGGATACCAGGCGCGATACACACTGTCGGCGCCACCGTCGACAAACGCTTCATTGTTGCCTGCGGGCTCGTTGAGCACAGTGCCGGCCGCACTTCTCGCTCGCGGCAGGTTGTACGGATCATCCGGGCGAGTCTTGGCCGACGACGTACCGGCGGTGTAGACACCGTACAACGAGTCCATTCGCATGTTGCCGCCACTGAGCAATTCAAGATCGCCCGTGCCAGTGCGCAAGACGCTGAAGCGCTGACTCGTCGCGTAGTAGTTGTACGTCATGCCCGGCGCGGTACACCACCCCGGGTTCTCATCACACATCGTCGGCCAGCCGAGTTTGACCGGGTCCAGCACGTCACCCACATGGAGCGACGGATCGCCCCATTCGTCGATCCCTTGCTGCGTCCACGTATAGCTGACCTTGAGGACGCAATATGCCGGTGAATCCGAGCAGAAATCATCGACGGAGGAGTCGACACCCAGCTTTTTGAGCAGGGCCTCGTCGATCTTTTCGCCTGCCACAATGCCGTCAATCCCCAAATCCGCCGCCTCCTGCGTCCAGTACTGAACCCCTTTGGGTGGCACACCCTTGCCGTACATGCCGTAGTGGCTGTCTGCCAGCCGCAGGTCCCCATGCACCGGACGCGTTTGTACGATCCGGCTATCGGCCGCAGTTGTATCGGCCCCCGCGACCAGCCGCAGCGACCACGACTGAGATCCCTCGGGCAGCATCTGGGCAATGGCCCACGACTTGCCTTGCCGGCCGGCAATCTCCGGACGCAGCTCGATTGAGTCGACCCCCGCGAGCAGTTTCACGTCGGTACCTGACGGGATCACCGCCCCCGCAGCAAGCGCCTGTGCCCCGTTGAGCAACACCACGTTTCGTTTCAGATCGCCTTCGCCCGGATCAGGTGTTCCTAGCAACGGCACGCCCTTAGGCCAGAGCATGGCGCGTGCGCTCACGCCCAACGGCAACACCGAGCCAGGGTCGATCCGGGAATCGGCGGCAAGCGTTACCGACGTCTTCAGCAGCGTGCCAGCCGCAAACAAGACATTGCCCGCGCTGTCGCGCACGGCGCCCGTGAGTACCGTGCCGGCGGGCAATATCAGAGGCGCGTCGAGCGTCACTGTCACCGGCATGCGCGTACCGGCCGGTATGACAACGCCCTTGATCGGCAAGTCGTAGTTGAGGATCGCCCCGGCGGGGAACGCGGTACCGTCGGCCAGCGTCACGCCCAGCCCCGGCACGACGATGTCGTCTCCGCCGAAGTTCATGCCCGGCAGCAGCTTCCACCCGTTATCGTCCTTGGTGATCGGCGGCGGCGAGAAGCCATCGTTGATGCTGCCGAAAATATCGAGATTTCCGCCCGCCCGCACGGTGAGCATGCCCACCTCTCCAGAACCGTAGACGTTGGTCTTCGCCGAGAGCGGATTGAGGCTCGCGTAGCGATAGCCCGACAGATCGAGGTCACCGCGAACGATCATGTCGCCGTCGGCGGTCTTGCTCACAACCTCCACGCCGGGACGCAAATGCAACGCGCCGAGGTAGTCGGCGTTATTGAGCCCCGCCATCTTCACGTTCAGCAAATTGCCGTTGGCCAGTGCATGGTCGATGAAGGTCGTACTGTCTGCGTGCTTACCGTCCATGTACGCCTGATCGATCACCTGATACGGACGGCCGCCGGCCGCCAGTTCCAGCACCGGCTTGCCGTTCGCATCGAGCAGGACGTTGCCATTGGCATCCTTGAGCGTGGCATATGGGGCGTCGTCGTACCGCTGCATGCCGTTCAGTGCAATGGACTTGGCCCCGCGAATGGTCAGACCGCTGCGAGCGTCGATGGCAACGTCACCGTAGGTGGTGGCATCGGCATCGCCCACGCTGCCCTGACTCCCCAGGCGCGGCGCGTTCAGCGTGAGCGTGCCGCGCGGCACGCCGTCGTTCTGCCCCGCTGCCGTGCCGAACGCCGCATTCGTGCCGTGACGCAAGTCGATCTGTGCGCCACGCCCCAGGGTGAGGGTGCCATTGCCCGAACTGAGTTCGACGATGGCTCGGTTCGGACTGTCGATGATCTTGCCGTAACTGTCCACACGCAATACGGTGCTGTGCGCGTCGAGCACCGCAGTATCGGCCAGCGTGAGACCGTTTTTCCCCGCGAGCCGGATCGACCCGACACGCTCGCCGCTGGCGTCGATCATGCCGGCGACGGTCAGACTGCCGTTATCGACCGACACGTTGACGTCGCCCGCCTTGAGTTCACTGCCGATGGTGAGGTCGCCGCGCTTGAGCTGGAAACTGCGCCCGCCGAACACGCCGCCGTCGTTCAGCCGCGTGTTGAGCGCCGCGAACTGCGCATCCGGCGACCCGGCGCCCAGCGATTGCGCACGGATCTCCACTCTGCCCGGCATGAACGGGACCCACGTGCCGGCGGCATCGTAGTGGCCGCTGCTGTTGCCGAGAATCCGGCCTTCCAAATCCACTTGCCCCGCTGCCGCATCCAGGGCGATGGCCTTTAGCGTGCCCGCGCTGCTGTTGACGGCGGACAGATCGATGGTCGACCCGCCTGACTGGAAGATGTTGCCGCCACGGCTCTCCAGCACAACGTCGCCTCCCCAGGTGAATTTGTCGACGTCGAAGAAGCTGCGTTTGCGCCCTGCCAGATCGATCTGCGCGGCGTCGGCCAGCGTCAGATCCTTATCGGCAATCAGCGTGAGCTTGCCGCCAGGCAGCACCACGGCCGTCGCCACGCCCAAGCTATCCCCGTGCAGTGTCAGATCTGCGCCCAGCGCGTCGATATCCCGCGAGCGATCGACCGGCACCGCACCTGCGGGCGACGCCACGGAAACCGCGCCGCCAGCGGTGATCCGGTTCGAGGAACCGGCCGCCCCCGTCATGAGTGGCGTCGTCAGGTTCAGGTTACCGCCGCTGTACTGGAAGCCGCTCAACGCGTCATAGGCGCCCTTTGACTGATACACGGACAAACTGCCCTTGTGATTCGACGTCACACGATCGCTGGCGCTGATGTTGACGTTGGCAAAACCCAGCGCCAGACGGTCGTACGACTTGATGCTGCTTGGTTGCGAGAACGGTCCGAAACCGAACTCGAAGCGCTCCGTCTCCAGATTCAACGTGCCGCTGCCAGTGCCTGCCCCATGGGTGATCACGGCGCCGGGCTCGCTCTGCGCCCCGCCCCAGATCAAGTTGGCGGTACGGATAGTGGCCGCCGTCGCGGCATCGCCCTGCCCGTAGATGGCCGGCGTGGTGAGCACCAGACGGCTCAGCACGGATTTGCCGGTTGTCTTGTCGTAGGTATCGAGCGTGACGTCGCCGTAGAAGTTGACGCTGTTCGCCGCGCTCAGTGTCAGCGTCTCCAATGCCGGGGCACCTGTCGACGTGTCGCCGCGCAGCAGTCGGTCCATCAGACTCTGGTTCATCGCCAGACCGTTCGCGCGAGTACCGTTCGCCTGCGCTTCGGCAAGCGCTTGCGAGGTACCGACGTTGATGGCGCCCACCGCAAGCGTGAGATTGCGCGTGCCGTAGCGCACAGCGTCGTCGAGCGTGAACGAGCCGGTCGTTGCGGCAGCGATCGTGCCTTCGGAATAGAGCGTTGTCGTGCCGGTGCATGCGCCACCGGGACAGTTGCCTATCTCGATCCCCCCTCGCGCGGCAGCACTGGACGGCAAGAGATTCACCAGCCCGTTGGACGCCGCGAGTACATAGCCGTTTGCCTGATAGATGAATCCGTCGTTCGCGTCGTAAGCGACCTTGCCCCGGCCGAGCGTGTTGATGCCCGCCCCCTGCTCCACGCGAATCAGACCACCCGCGAGCGGATTTCCGGTATTATCCGCCGCCACGAGGAACACCTCCGGTGCCGACAATATCGCGCCGCTACGCAAATAGAGCTGCTCGGGCATGTCATAGCCAAAGCTGATGTAGTTGCCACCCTGACCGTAGGTTGTCACCGGCGTACCGCCAAGCACGATGCGTGATGCGCCGATATTGTTCAGGGTGTCCGCGCGCAGCGTGACCCCCTTGAATCCGGGCGTGGCATTGGCGTTCTCGGCCACGACTTCCAGCGCCTGAATCCCAGCGCTTCCCCTCGGCGTCAATACCGACACCGTGCCACCGTAGCCGCCTTGCGCCGCATCGAAACGGCCCGTGCCATCGAAACGGAAGGCATTGGCACCGGCGCCCGGCTGTAGCGCCAACTGAAGCGTTCTGGCGTCGACCGGCAACGCGGGACGCGGAATACCGCGCCGCGCCGCATCGGCTATCGCGAACGTGGCATAGTCGGTCTCGTTGTATTGCGAATAGGTACGCAACACATTCGCCGGTGTCAGGATCATCTGGCTGGCAAGACTGTCGCGAGACCCTGTGCCTGCCGTCGACAGGGTTCCGGAAGCGGACCACGAGCCGTTGCGCATGGCCTGCGCCGATGCGCCCGCGCCTTGTCCCGCACGTCCGTTGATTTCCACGCGGAACGCGCCCGGCAGCAGCGCATAAGTCGAAGGCATCAACGTGTAGGTGCCTGCGGGCAGACCGGGCACGCCCGCGCCGATAGTGATCTGGCGGCCGATGGCCGGATCGCCAGTGCCGCCTGCCGACGGTGCGTAGGCCCTTTGCACGCCGGGAACGATGGCGTAGACCGGGTTGGTCTTCGAATCCGGCAAGACGAATCCGCCATTCGCACCGACCTGCATCAGCGGATAGAAGCGCGCGTCGGTGGAACCGCCTCGCCCCGACACGAAGCCGGCACCCATGAGGTCGCCACCGCCCGAAAGGTCGACCAGCGCGCCGCGCTCAACGCTGACCGACTTCCCCGCCAATACCAAGCCGGCAACGCCGCCCGCGCCCTGGAAGGTGACGTCCTTGCCGTTGTAAGTCCAGCTTTGACCGTCGAGCGTGCCCCCATAGGGCATGGTGAGACCGGCACCACTCACGGATGTCACGCTGCCGGGCAAAAGACGGACGGTCAGGCTGTTCGCGCCGTCATAACCCGGCGTGCCAAGCTGAATGCGTCCCAATGGTGCACGGACCACACCGCCCTGTTCCACGTTCGCGGCCAGCAACGACAGCGAACCGAATGCCGAATACGGGAGCTCCGGAATGACATCGGTGGTGCGTGCGACGCTCAGCTTACGCGTCGGGTCGTAGCCGGCCAGCCCCTTGACAACACTGTAGCCGGCCCTGACCGCAGCACCTGCACCGGTGCCCGGGTACAACTGCGCGGCGCGAAGCGTGATGTCTCCCGGGCCGGCCAGCACCGTGACGGGCTCCCCGCCATTCCACCCGTCGCTAGTGGGCATAAACCGCAAGTCGCCACGGCTGGTCAACTCAATGTTACCGGCGTCGACGGCCACCCCGCCGCGAACGTCGATGAGGTTGGCTTTCGCATCCAGTTTGCCAATGAGCGGGCGCGGCGCAGGCGTTACCTCGCCCGGGACGACGTACCCGTCCCGAGCATTCAAACGTGCCTGAGCCAGACGCAGGTACGACGCATCGAGGTGGACGTTCGACGGCGCGGCAGCGCCTTTCGCCGTCGTGAGGCCGCCGTAGATCTGCAGATTCTGGTTGAGCTTGAGCGAAACATCGCCAGAAAATCCAACTTGCCCGAGGATGGAAAAGTTATCGAAGCCACCTGCCTCGATCTGTGCCACGGACAATCGGCCGTACCCATAAGTCAGTGCGGCGGCGGCCTGTGCGGGCGTCAGCATGCCGTGCAAGGGGCCCTCACTCTGGACTTGCTCAACAGTCCATTCACGCGATGCAAGCACGCGCGCGGTCGCCGCCTGCTGCAGATAGGCCGCACTCACCTGCGCAACGGAGAACGTGCCCCCCGTCGCACCAGCACCACCGGCAGCCGCTCTGAACGCACCGTCCAGATACAGGCCATTGTTCGACGCAATCGAGATATTGCCGCCGTTGGTCGTGACCTGTCTTACGCCCTGTCCATCGACGTTGAGCATCGCCTGCGCGCCGGAAGCATCGAGTACGGCACCGTTACGCACGACGACGAACAGGTGCGTGCCTGTCGCGCTGCCGGTAACATGATCGATCTCTGCGCCGATGACGATATTGCCGCCGTTGCGCACCAGTCCGTAGGGATTGCCACGCGCGTCGCTCGCCGTCGCCGCCCGGGCCGCCACGTCCAGAACGGCGCGCTCGCCAATCCAGATCGAGCGGGCATGCCCGTGTGCGTTGACCGTCTCGGCCACCACGGCATTGTCCTTCATGTCGCCCAACGTAATGTTGCCGCCCCAGGCGTTCAAGGTGCCATTCACCGTAATCTGGCCGATGCCGCTCAATGCGATCGACTGGCCAGGGTCAACGCTGACGGCAGCGCCCTTTCCAATGACCAACTGCGCCGTCGCCATGTCCTGCGCCGTCGAGAGGTAGTTGCCGGTTTGCAGGGCAAGACTCGCGCCTTTGCGCTGGGTGAGCACCGCCTTGGCGGCGTTCTCCTGATACAACGGCGGAGTCCACACCGTGAACCTGTCGCGCAGGTCGTTTGCCGTCGTCAGATCGCGCGCGTCGTCGGCACGTCGATAGACGGGCATCGTCACATCGACATGCGCGCCGTCGCTCACGCTCAGGCCTACCGCACCGTTCACCCGATAATTGGAGAACCCCTTGTTGAAGAAGTCGCCGCCGAGCGTCAGGGTTCCCGCATCCGGCGCTGCGAGTGCATCGCCGATCAGTACCTTCTGCGAGAGCACGTCGAACGTGCCGCCACCGCCGAAGCCATAGGCACGAAGGGCAGCATCGGACCCCAGCGCAAGCGTTGCGTTGTCGCCCGTTGCCGCCAGCGTCACATCGCCGCCGCGCCCGCCTTGCAATTTACCGTCGCTCGCGAGCGTCGCCCCCGAGGAAACGTCGATGAGACTGCCCTGACCCAGCCTCACGTTGCCACTGCCGCGAATGACAACGCTGCCGCCATCGCGATACGGCAGACCGTCGATCCGGTCCGGGTTCGTCACCAGGTTGCTCCACAGGCCGCTCGCATCGAGTTTCACGCCCTGGGCCAGGGTGACGTTGCCCACGGGCGCGCCGGAATTGACGATGGTGTTGACAAGACCGTTCGTATCCATCTGACTGAGCAGACTGCCAATCTGGATACGGCCGCCGTGCGCGCTCACGTTGGCGTTCACCGCCACGTCGTTGCCATACAAGGTGACGAGACCGCCGGACGCGGCCTGAAGGTCGCCACTGACCTCGATGCGGTCCTTGGCGGCAAGGCGTATCGCGCCGAGCGAAAAGCCGTTGAGCTGCGACGTGTCGAGCACCAGCTTGCCCTGACGCTCAGCGGGTGTCGCCGTGGTGAGATCCAACCCTGCCGCAACGCGCGCTTGCGTGTCGCGCAAGTCGACCTCGTTCATCACCGCACTCAGGTTGTCGTAGAGCAGGCCGCTGGTCTTGTCGTACATCGACTGATACTTGCCGACGATCAACTGCCCTTGACGTGCGACGGTGTTCTGCGACTGGTTGTATCCATCGAGATCCGGTGCCGGGGCTTGTGTCTGCCGGGCACCCTGGAAGACGTTGCCGACAATGCCGCCTTCGAGCACCGCGCTCTTGGCCGAGACCACGAGCCGCCCGGCGTCGCGACCGACCGTGTAGCCATTCTCAAGGCGTGTCGACGGCGCGATGAGCGGTGTGGCGTAGTAGCGGGTCGCGCTGTCACCCCAGCGGGCGTGGACATCCTCGAAGCCCTTGTAAATGCCGGTGTAAAGCAGGTCGGCCGGGGCCTTCGATACTTCGTACAGACTTCCGTCGGCACCCTTGAGCCAAGTCTGCCTCAGATAGCCGGTCTGCACATTGAACGTGCCGCCCGACAAATTGATGTTGGACCCCGATTGCGTAACGACGTCCGCGCCGCCGAAGGTCAGCGTGCCACCCTGTGCCATCCATTCGCCAACGCTATGTCCCTGGGTACCGAGGTAGCCGCTGACTTCGAGCAAGCCGCCTGCCGTGTACCAGCGGTCGCTGTCGTAGCCGTTCGTGCCCTTTGGAACGAAGACGACTTTGCGGCGGTCGATCCACACATCATTGCTATTGAGCAGTTTGCTGCCGCGATTGCCCGGGGCATCGCGTTGCTCGTTGCCCTGAACGTTGACCTTGACGTTGTTGCTCTCCATCGACAGATTGACGCCGACGGCACCGGAGACATCGAGTTGGGCGCCGTCGCGCACCAGACTGCGTGTCGCCGCGTTGACGATGATCTGTCCGCCGGTCGCAAGCGTCAGCGAGTCCTGCAGGAAGTCGACGGTGCCCGCGCTGATAATCTCGATACGCGACTGGTCGCGACGGTCGTCGACCGGTGTAATGTTGTAGGCCCCCTCGACGGGCGGCCCGAGCAAGGCGCTGCGCTGACTGTCCAGCGCGCTGCCGTTGCCATCGATCACGATGGCGGTCGCCGCCCCGCGCCCAACGGCGATCTTGCTATCGGCCCCCACGGCCAACAGATGGATCGTGCCGCGCGTGTTGACCGATGTGGTGGCAATTGCCACGCCGTTTTGCTGGACGTCGCGCCCGGCGAGCGTGACATCGCCCTCGCGAGCCATGATCAGGCCCGAATTGGTCACGAGTCCGGCCGCGCTGTTGGCGGCGAATTGCGGCGTAATCTCGCTGCCGCGTGTGGTCGACGCCGGGTTGCTGTTGGTCCCGACACCGCGCTTGATGACAAAGCTGTCGCCTGCCGCCAGCACCGCCTGCCCCTTGAGCGTGGCGATGTCTCCTGCGTTGTGCACTTCCTTACCGAGCAGCAACACGTATCCGCCACCGTCGGTCGACGCGCCGGGTGCGCGCGTCGCGATCTGCGCACCGGCCAATACCTCCACCTTGCCCGCAGCCCCGGTGAATGTCGGGGTGCTGGCCCCGACACCATAGATGCCATTGTTCTGAAATTGGTCGTTGCTGATGTTGGCCGCCGCCGCCACGAGATTTCGCGTGTCGATCTGGCTGGACCCCGTGAACACAACACCGTTCCGGTTGGCGATCAGCACCGTGCCATCCGCCTTGATCTGCCCCTGAATCACGCTCGGCCGGGCTTTCGGATCGTTCACGCGATTGAGCACCGCCCAGTCGCGCTGCTGCTCGAAAGCGACCGTGGTGTTCTTGCCGACGTTGAACGTCTCCCAGTTCAGAATGGCCTTGTCGGCGGTTTGTTGCACCGACACCGTGGTCTTGCCGCCGGACACGGTCTGGGTCGGCGCGTTGACGTTGATCCAGCCCTGCGTCAGGCTGTTGGAGTCGACTTTCAGGCCGCCGGCGGTCAAACCGTCCGGCACTGAGGCGTCGTTCTGCGCGGCCTGTCTGGCGGCAGCCTGCATCGATTGCTGCGCCGCGATGGCCTGCGCAGTGATGCCCAGATTATCGATGGAGCGTTGCAGTTGAACGTTCGCAAGACGCTGTTGCTCGGACGGCGTATTTAACGATGAAACTGGCATGCCGTTAGGCAGTCTGCCGGTCTGCGTCGCCGTATTCTGTGCAGCGCCCCGAGCGGCGAACCAACCTGCGCTGAAAGCCTGTTGCGCATGCGCCTCGACGAACATGCCGCCCGTCGCCAGCGCCATGGCAATAGCACGCGTCATCGGTGCTGCACGAAACAAGTTTCTCAGTTGTTTAGGATACCGTAATTTTCGTGCTGCGCCCGTGTGACCGCGTGTGCTCATCTCAAATCCTGCCGGTAAAGGGTCAATACCACTCGACTGCCCGCCCCGTGCCGGGAAGTCCTGTTCATCGGGGTACGCCGGACACCCACGACGTATCGTCATGATGACAACGCGACCCCATGCTCAAGGACGAACGGCGAACCCATCCACCCGCAGAATATTTCGAAGAATTTTTTCTGTAAGAGACAGCGACACGACATGGCGGCCACGTCGCTGCGAAGACGTCAGGAAAGTACGACCAATCCACCCGGCAATGCGCGGGCATTCAGGCCGAAAGTGCGCTCCAGTTGCGCCACGGCCATATCCAGCAACGTAATGTCGAAGCTCCCACTCACGGGCTGGCTGCGCAACGACGCGTTCATCAGCACCACCCTGCCGCGCCGGTAACGGTTGATCTCGTCGAGTACCTGACTGAGCGGCGTCTCGCGGAACACCAGCATACCGTTGCGCCATGCGGAGACATCGGCCACCGCGACACGTCTGACGCGACCAACCGTCGCGTCGTCGTAGACGGTCTGGTCACCGGCCCTCAAGACATGGCGGCCGGCGGGGTGATCGACGCTCACGGCCCCGTCAATACACGTCACGCAAACACCGCTGGCCAGACGGCGCACTTCGAAACGTCCCGCATTGGCTTCGCTGCGCCCCGCACCGGCGATGACGGCAAAGGCGGCACCGCCCGCCGCCACATCGACCGCAGCCTCCCCGGTCAGCAGCCGAATACCGACCATTTTCGCACCTGCGGTTTCCCGGCGAATGCTGGTCTCGGTATTGAGCATGACGTTCACCCTCGACGCCACCGAGATCGTGCGCTGCTCGCCGGTTGCCGTGCGGAAATCGGCCCCCCACGCTGCCGGGGCGGGCCAAAGGCCGGCAGGGGGATGCAGCATGGCAACGCCGGCGACCACGGCAGCGCTCGCGGCCGCACCAAGAAACGCGCGGCGGCCGAGATTCGGTCCATTCAGCGCGCGCACATGCTGCCGGGCCGCTTCGGGATTGCTCACCAGCACCTCGCGCGCGGCGGGCTTGATCAACGCCCACGCCTGCCTGGCCTCGCTGAAGGCAGCGTGATGCGCCGGACTGGTGTGCAGCCAGCGCTTGAACGCGTCGGCATCCCACGACGTCACGTCACCCGAGCTTAGACGACGCAGCCACGCCCATGCCTGGCGCTCAAGGTCGCCCGACGACGGGCCGCGGTTGTCGTCAACGGAACTCACGCGTTTTCCCCATAGACTGCGCCATCCGGGAAGGATATGGCATGCACGAGTGGCAGGCGGGCTGCCTGAAATTTGGCCTCATATGCAAAGACGAACGAGCCCCCTGGGGAACCGCAGACTATTTTCATCATCGGTCTTTCCGGGCGATCAGGTAGTCGTGCGCCCGCTTCAGATCAGACTCGACCGTGCGCAGCGAAACGCCGAGCCGCCGAGCCACTTCCTTTTGTTCCAGTCCGTCCCAATGGACCATCAGCACAATCTGGCGACGCCGTTTGGGCATGGCGTCGATGAACTGACGCAGCGCCTCCACGCGGGAGCGTGCCTCCACGATCTGCTCCGGTCCAGGCGAGGGATCGGCCATGTCCATGAGTTCGGCGATTTCGTCGAGCGGCAGGGCTCGCCCCTGACGGCGCTGTATGTCGACGGCGATATTGACGGCCATGCGCAACAGGTAGCCTGCCGGACTATGGATCGGCTCGTCTTCCTCGCGACTGTGCACGCGCAGCCAGGTGTCTTGAAGCGCATCGCCGGCGAGATCGCCGTTGCCCAGCAGGCGTGTCATGCGCGACTTGAGCGTGGTGTAGTGCTTGGTGAGATAGTCCACCAGCACCATCGGCGGCGTGTCGTCGCTCATGAGCCCGCCCTGGCTGCCGGGTCGGCGTCGCACGACATGCCGAATTCGGCATCGCGCGGCAGCAGCAACATCGTGACCGGTTGCGCGATGTCCTTGGGCGGTGCGGCGTCCATGCGGAGGTCACGTAGCGTTTCGAGTACTGCGATGTCCCGGCGACGGTCGCCCGTCGAGCCGATCAGGCGGGGATGCTGGATGTGCCCGGAGGCGTCAAGCTCGAAGCGCAGCACGGCACGATAGCGGCCGGGCACGGTCAGCGGGTTGCCACACAACGCCTGCCAGACGCGTGCCTGCACAAATCCGGGATAGCCGGTCAGATTGCCCAGCCCATTGGGCGACGGCACGGCGGTACTATCACTCGCTGACTTCAGGATGAACGCGCTGCTTTGCCCCATATTGAATTTCTCAGCCGTCAGGCCCGTGCCTTCGAGCAATTTATGCAGGGCGGCCTCGGGCGAATATCTGCCCTGAACGGCCGTTGAGATTTGTCCCGCGAGGATTTCACTGCGATAGAGCGCCGGTTGACGCGCCGTGGCGCCATAACGCTGGAGCGCGTCGGTCAGCGCTAACGCCGGAATATCGAAGTCGATGCGTGATTCGGTCTCCTGCACCGGCGCGACCTGCCCTATTGCGGGGTTCGCACGCGCCGGCGAAATCGCCGAAGTCAGCGCCAGGAAAATCGAACATCCCGCCAGCGCCAGCCAACTTGTCGATGCCCGATCAGCTGTCATCTTCTGTCGCGCGCCCGTCCAAACACCAAGGGCCGCGTGAACCAAACCTTTGGCAAATGCGAGTCAGATTACTTGTCCGACATGAAATTTCGGTGACAAACGGCATTGCGCGCCGTGTTTTAAGGTCTGCAAAAAGTTCGTGGGCCGAATTGAATCTTGACAGCTACGGGTAGCGGGTAGCGGGTAAAGCAGACTATTCCTGCCGACGCGACAATTC
Organism: Pandoraea sp. SD6-2; assembly: GCF_000389825.1. Classification (NCBI taxonomy): domain Bacteria; kingdom Pseudomonadati; phylum Pseudomonadota; class Betaproteobacteria; order Burkholderiales; family Burkholderiaceae; genus Pandoraea; species Pandoraea sp. SD6-2. The sequence continues at coordinate 288,727 of NZ_KB944426.1, forward strand.
TGGCGACGGATGCTTCGATGACGATTTCTCGTCGTATCGCTGCCGGGCATCGCGAAAACCGGCCGCATTGTCGATAACCCATCGCCAGAGCGGGAGCATGCCCACCAGCAGTCCTCGTCCTGACTCGCTCAGACAATAATCGACGCGCGGCGGCACTTCGCCATGGTCGTGCCTGACGATCAAACCGTCGCGCTCCAACTGACGCAAGGTCCTCGTCAACATGCGCTGCGTCACGCCATCGAGCCTGCGCGCAAGCGCCGCGTGGCGCAACGTGCCCGCCACCCCCAAGGCATGCACCACACCCAGCGACCAGCGATTCCCCGCATGCGCCAGTATCTCGCGCTTGAGGCCGTCGTCGTCTGTGCTCAGTGCGTCGCAAGCCTCTTGCGACTGTCGCAGGAGTTCGTCAAATGAGGGCGTCTTCGGCGGTATCACGGGTGTGCCTTCTTCTCGCGGGTCCATAACGCTCCTATTATTCGCAACTCAACAGGAGTTGCAAATGCCCAATCAAATCCCGCCGAAAGGCCCCACCCTCGTGCTCGGTGCAGGGGAACTCGGTGCGAGCGTGTTACGCGAACTCGCCAGACTTCGCGATGCAGGCCAAGTGACCTCCGTCTGCGTTCTGCTGCGCCCGGGTGCCAACGCCGCCTCCGTCGCCATGATGCGCCAGCTTCGAATCGACGTTGCCGAGGTGGACCTCGCCGCCGCCAGCGAGGAAGCGCTGGCCACCGTCTTCTCTGCATTCGACCAGATCATCTGCTGCACCGGCTTCGTCGGTGGCCTCGGCACTCAACGCAAGATCACCGCTGCCGTGTTGGCCGCAGGGGTTGCTCACTACATCCCCTGGCAATTCGGCGTGGATTACGACGTCGTCGGCCGGGGCAGCGGCCAGGATGTCTGGGATGAGCAATTGGACGTGCGCGAGATGTTGCGCAATCAGGACAAAGTACGCTGGACGATTGTGTCGACCGGGATGTTCACCAGTTTCGTCATTTTGCCGGCATTTGGTCTGGTGGACCTCGAACAGGACACCGTGCACGCACTGGGTGACTGGGACTACAAGCTGACCGTCACGACGCCGCACGACATCGGCCGATTGACCGCCCTGATCGCGTCGTCCCGGCCATCCTTCGATGACAAGGTCGTGTATCTGGCGGGCGACACGTTCACCTATCGCGAACTCGCCGACACGTTGGAGACCGTGCTTGGCCGTCCCTTCAAACGGGAACTCTGGCGCGTGCCGCAACTGAAAGCCGATGCGGCGGCGCATCCCGACGACGTGATGCGCAAGTACCGGGTTGCCTTCGCGCGGAACGATGGCGTTGCCTGGCCGAAAAACCAGACACTCAACGACAAACTGGGCATGCCGGTCACAGATCTCGCGACATGGTTGCGCGAATGGCGGGACCGCGGCAATGATCGGATGTCGTGATCACAGGCGCCGACGGATGCCCCCACCGCCCGTGGACACGGAAACCATCGGCGGCGCCACCGTTCTTTCCCGGCGGCGCCGCCCCATGCCGGCTCAATGCGTGTTCAACGCGCGACGCTCCTCATCGGTAAGCCGCGCAAGCTGACGTGGATCGACGTGGTTGCCGCTGCCCACCAGTTGGAGAAGGCTCGATGGGTCATAGCCAAGCGTGCCTCGCACGCGAGATGCGGGTGGCGTGTCGCTGCCCCCTGTGCCGTCGTTAGCGCCGGCCCCCGTGCTCAACATCCGTACCGAGAAAATCGACGGCGTGTTCTGGCGTTGTGCGACACGCTCACGTGCCACCGCATCCTGCGCGGCCGAAGCCGCCTGCGCGGCCGTTGCACTTGCGTTGGTGAGCGCACCGACGTTGACTGCCGCAATCACCGGCAGGCCCGTCGACTTGCCCTGCACCTGCACGTTCGCGGCGTTCACGACGGCGAGCGCGGCAAAGTTGACGTTCCCCGACACCCGCACCCCCGCCTCGCCCGCATCGATCGTGCCCAGCGGCGCCACGAGGTCGACATCACCCGGCGGCACTTCCGGCAACGGCGCGAGCGTGGCAATGCCGGCGCCGCTCGACGGGACCGATGGCGACAACGTCACGTTCCCGCTGTCGTCGTACACGCGCTTGGGCGGCGTATAGAGTACGGTCGTCTTTGCGCCACGGCCGGCGTTGATATCGCCCTGCGCCGACCACGCCTGAATGCTGCCACCGAAGGTCGTCATCACGCGCGACAGGCCCAGCAAAATGCTGTCCCGGCTATAGAGTTGAATGTCGCCTTCGCCCTGCGTGACGACGCCCGCGTTCGCCCCCGGCGTCACCCCTTCCACGCCGACAAGCGTGCGTCCGCCCGGGTTCAGCATTTGGATGGCGCCGCCGAAGTTGGTGCTCACCGTGGCGTCGGTCGTCACGGGAACCGGCTTGCCGTTGACGGTGGTCGATCCGGTCACGCTGCTGAACAGCGTGATCGCGCCGTCGTACGTGATCGGCTTGCCCTGCGCGTCGCTCGTCGGGAACAACGTCGCGATGGCTTCGCGGCCGCGCAGATAGCTGCCATAACGCGGACTGGTGGCGTCGTTGTACTCGCGCCCGCCCAGCAGCAACTCCTTGAAGTAGACGTCACGCACGAACACCCCTTGCTGTTTCTGCGGCAATGCGAGGAAGTACGCGAGTGCGTCCGACGGCGCGCCCTGGTAACCGAAGCGGCTCTGGAGCCACGTGACGAGTTCGTTGCCGTAGGCATGCACGACCTTGCCGCTGTCGGCCAGCGGTGCACCGCTCGCCAGTTGGTTCGCCGGATCGAAGTACAGGCGTGCGAATCGCGTGTAGTCCGGGCCATTGGCCCCCACGCCCGCAAGCACCGAAACCCCCGCCCCGCCGTTGGCGTTGGCCGGATGCGTCACGTCGCCAATGCTCTGCAACTGGCCGTAGTAGCCCTGATAGACGTTGCGGCCCGCCTGCACCTGAAGCAATCCGGGGCCGACGATGCTCGCCGACTGATAGATGATGTCGCGCCCGGCCTGCATCAGCGAGACGTCGCTGGCAGATTGATTGAGGAACGTACTCGGCACAGTGCCCGTGCCCACAATGTCGCGGCCCGCGATGACCTCGAACGGCTTGGCGGCAACGTACCAGATGCCGTGATCCGGGATGAATCCGCTTGATGCCGTCCGGTTGCGGATGACCGACATTCCGATCTGCAAATCGTCGATGTCGATGCCCGCATAGATCTGGGCGGGCGTCGCATCCTGCGCGTGCAGATTGCCCGACGGATAGTCCTCGCCAAACGCGAGGGGACTGGCCGAATTGATGCGTGTTCCGGCGTTGATGGAGGCGTTCGTCAGTGTCGTAAGGCTGAAGCCGTCCAACGAAGCGAAGAACGGATGGCCCGGCGTCGCGACGCTCGCGTAGTCGGCGCCCGACATCGCAATCGACAGGCCGCCGCCATAGATCGACCCGGCCGAGAGCACCCGAAGTTGCCCGACCGGCGACGGCATCAGCTCGATCGAACCGTCGCCGAACCGGATATCGCCGTTGAGCGACGCAACGCTCAGGCTGCCCGGATAGAAGCCCAGCGCGTTCTGCTTGTCGCTGCCGCTGGCCCCCGACAAGGGCGCAACGTCACCACCGGCCGAGAGGAGGTTGAGCGCCGTGGACGGCGTCCACAGACTGAACTTCGTGAAGCCGCTCTTCGTCACGGCGCCCGATGCATTCGTGTAATACCCCCCTGCGATATCGGTGAGAATCGACATGCCCGCGTCGCCCGCCCCGCCGAGTACCAGATCCCCTCGCGCGGTAACGTTCGCGATGCCGTCGCCGGTCAGCATGGTCGGCCCCTTGGTTCGCGACGTCAGCTTGATCGCGTTGGGATCGGAAGCGCGCGGATCGTACGTGGTCCAGTTGACGCCGCGCGTCTCCACGGCGATGCTGCCGACCGAACCGGCATTCACCGACGTATTGCCGCGCAATGCGCTCAGCGAACCGTAGTAGTCTCGGAGGAAGCCGGCGGCGGCTATCGGGGGCGCCCCGTTGAGCATGCCGCCGACCTTGAGCGTGAGATCACCGCCGCCGGTCTGCACGAGTGAGCCGTCGGCGAGCACCCGGCCTGTCGATGCCACGGCAAGATCAAGGCCCGTTGAGACGAGCCCCCCCGCCGTTGCCGAGGTGACGCCCGCGTCGCGGCCGGCAGTCACCGTCAGGTTGCCGCCGCCCAGCGTGCCGATGCCCTGGAAGCCAATGAGTTGCAGGCCGGTCGTGTAGGCGTCCGTCTTCGCGAGCGAGCCGAAGTTGATCGACCACGCGGTCGGATCCGTTGTTGCGCCGCCACCGCCCTGCCGGTTCAGCCAGTTCCCCACCAGATTACTGTTCACGTAGCGCAGCGGGTTGTTCGTCATCTGGATGTTGCCGGTCACGTCCTGCTGCGCCTGAAGCAACAGATCGCCGCCGTGCTCCGTGTACCAGGCCTGAAGCAGGTTGCCGGTCGCAATGCCGGGCAGGTTGTACGGATTGTGGCCGTCAGCAGCCAGAATCGGCGCCGCCTGCGTGCCTGCCGTATAGACGCCATACGGCGTCGCTTCGCTGAAGCTGCCCCCGGCGAGCAGGTCGAGGCCGCCCGTGCCGGTACGCAGCACACTGAAGAACGTGCCGGTCTGCGACGGGTCGTAGACGCTATCGCTCAGCGTGAGATTGCCGCTGCCGCCCAGCGCCGCCACCGGCAGCAACGCGCGTTGGTCGGCGCCCGTCAGATCGGCACCGGCCACCAGGCGCAGCGACGCCGAGCGCATGCCGGGCGCGAGCATGGTGGCGCGTGCAGATGTGGCCGAGGCGGCGGGCGAACCGGGGTCCGTCTGAAGCTTCAGACTGTTCGCCGCCGACGTTTCGGCCCCCACGGGTACGTACAACTTGGTCAATTTCGTGCCGTAAGGAATCACCGTTCCGGTGGCATAAGTCGTACCGTCGGCCGACATCGGCCGGAACGGTGCCGGCAGGGCACCTCCCGTATTCAGCGTAGGCACAACCCAACCGGCGGAGTCGCTCACTTCCATCACGTTACTCGGGAGCAACCTCCAAAGTAACGAGCCCTGCTTTGCGAAGTGCGCCGTATCCGTCGAGAACGTCGTGGGCGTCACCGCCGAGAAGACCGGCGCTCCCGCCGCCGTGCCCATAAAGCCATCTGAAATGCTGCCGTCGACCCTCAGATTGCCGCCGGCACGCAACACGAGCGCCATCGGCTCGCCTGCGCCGTACGTTGCCGACGACGGATTGCGGTCAGCCCCCGAGCCGTAGCGGTATTTCGCGAGATCGATGTCGCCCGAGGTTGCGAGGTCGCCCAGCGAAGCGATCTGCACGCCGGGGCGCAGGTGATACACGTTGCCGTAGGCTGCAAGACCCGCCGTGCGCGCCGTCAGCGCGCCGTTGCCCGTCGCAGTGTCGATGAATGCGGTGCTCGCGGCGTCGTAGCCGTCCATCGTGCTCTGCGTGATGACACTGCCCGACGGCAGTGTGTACGTCCACACACCGTTCAGCGCCACGCTGTCGGCACCGCGAATCGTCAGCGGACCTGCGGCGTCGATCGCGATATCGCCCGACGTCTCCGCCGTGCGCATGGCATTCAGAATGATGTCGCCGTAGTGCTTCGCCCCCGGCGTGCTCACGTCGATGGCGGCCCCCGGCGCGAGTGTGAGCGTGCCACCGGCAGCCGTGAGTTCAACATGCCCGCGATTCTTCGCTTCGATGGGCGCTCCGTAGCTGTCGACCTGCAAGATCGTGCCGTGTGCGTCGAGCACGGCGCTGCTGCCGAGCGTCAGTCCGTTGCCGCCCGACAGACGAATGGTGCCCGGTGCGGCGCCCGACGCGTCGACGCTGCCGTTCACCGTCAGCGTGCCGCCGTCGGCCGAGATGCCGATGCTGTGCGCCTTCACGCCATTGCCGACCACCAGATCGCCAAGCTTCTGATCGAAACTGCGCGACGCGAAGAAGCCCCCCTGTGTGAGCAACGCGTTCAGTCCGCCGAAGTCCGCGAAGGTGCCGGCCGTGGCGCCGAACGCCCCGCTGGTGAAGCCGTCGTCGGCCTTGCCCAGCAGGCTGCCGCCCAACGACAGCGTCCCCTTGGCCGCGTCGAGCGACACGGTGCCCGCATCGGCCTGCTTCGCCGACACGTCGACGACCGATCCCGCCAATTGACGGAGGTTGCCTTGCGCGCTCCTGAAGCTTGCGGTGCCGCCGAAGCCATACGCCGTCGCCGTCTGGATCACCGTCGGCTGGCCGCTCAGGTCGATGCGGCTGGTGCCGTCGAGCACGATGTCGTTCGCCGCGTCGACCGCCAGCTTGCCGCTCGGCAGGAGCACCGTGCTGCCGAGATTCACGTTGTTGCCGGACAGATCGATCTCGGCGCCAGCGACGGTCGTCGTTGCCGTAGCCGGTGCCGCGCCCGCCGGCGCGACAACGCTCAGCGTGCCGCCCGCCGTGTAGTTCATGATCGACTTCGCCGCACCGGTGAGCAGCGGCGTGGTGAGCGTGAGATTGCCGCCCGTGCCGCTCTGACCGAAGACGTCGCCCGCTTGCGTGCCGGGTGCCTGATAGACGTACAGCGCACCGCGTCCGGCCGAGACGATCCTGTCGCTCGCAGCGAAGTTGATGTCGTTGAAACCGTAGATCGTGCGCGTGACGTTGGATGTGTCGAGCGTCTCGACATGACCGAGATCGATCTCCTTCGCGATGAATTGCAGTGCCCCATTCCCGGTGCCCGGGCCACCGGCGGCAATCGCCGGTGCACCGACACCTTGCACACCGTTCCACGTGATGCGATCGGCCGCCACGACCGCCTGATCGCCCACGGCACCGACGCCGTAGATGGCCGAGGCATTGAGCACCAGATTGACGCCCGTCCCGCGCGTATCGAGACCGTTGCTGCCGAACAGGTTGATCGAGTTCGCGGTGCTCAGCGTGAGCCGTTGCAACGCGGGCGCACCGTGCGTCGGGTCGCCTTGCAGCAGCGTGTTGAGTACCGATTGGTTGAACACCACGCCCGCCGGATTGCCTGCGGCCGCGACTTGCGCGGCGTCACCCACGTTCAAAGTGCCCACTGCCAGCGCAATATTGCGTGCGCCGAAGCGCGCGCTGTCGTCGATGTTCGACGCGCCGTTGGTGGCGAATGCCAGCGTTCCCTCGGCATACAGGCCCGAGCCTGCACCGATGTTGATCGATCCGGCGCTCTGCGACGATCCGAGGAACTGGATGTCACCGTTGGACAACCCCAACACGGTCGCAGTCCCCGGGGAAAACAGCATGCCGGTCGAGGCGGTATCGAAGGTCGCCGGACCGCGCCCGATCGTCGTCAGCGTCACGCCGTTGCCAATGTTCAGGTTGTTGCCGACGAGGTAGATTTCCCCCGCGCTCAGCGTCACACCGTCACGCACGTAGAGATCGTTCGCCTGAGGGCTCGTTTGAAACACGAAGACGCCATCGATCGGGCTAACCGTGCCGTTGATACTCAGTCGCGGCGCACCAATGGCGTTCAGGGACGCGGCATTGACCGACAGCCCATTGAAGCCCGGCGTCACATCGCCCGTCGTAATCTCGCCGATGTTGAGCACGGCCACCTGCCCCGCGACGCCACCGGCCGCAGGCTGGAACAGTGCCTTGCCGTTGAATGACAGCACACTCGTCGACGGCATCGGGTCCGGCGCATACGGCACGTCGAAGGTGAACCCGAGCCCCTTGCCGTCGCGGGGCAACATGGGCGCCAGGCCGCCGAACTGCCGGATCTGCGCGGTCATGAAGTCGGCGTAGCTCTGCTCGTTGTACTGCGAGTACTTGCGCACCGCCGTGCCGGGCGTGACGAGCACGGTCGAGGGCAACTGGCTGCGTGCCGACGTGTTGGCGATGCTCGTGTAACCGGACACCAGATACGTGCCATTACCGGCAGCCGTCGCGAGCGCAGGCAGGTGCTGTCCGGTGCCGCCGATTTCGACGCGGTACGCACCCGGCAACAACGCGTAGTTCGACGGCAGCAGCGTGTACGTCCCCGCAGGCAGACCGGGCACGCCGTCACCGATCGTGACGCGTTGCCCCACCGCAGGATCGCCCGCGCCGTTCTCTGCGGCGATGGGGGCGTAGGCCGACGTGTAGCCCGGCACGATGGCATACACCTTGTCGCTCGCTTTACTGAGCTTCATCGTCGGGTTAGCGTTCACCAGCGGCGTGTTGAGCACGTTGACAGAGCCGCCGCGCCCCGAGACGAAGCCTGCCCCCGCAATCGTGCCGCCGCCCGACAGGTCGAGCACCGCTCCGCTGTCGACGCGCATCGTCAGCCCTTCGAGCGAAATGCCCGAGCCGCCTGCGGTATAGGTGAGCCCGATGCCGTTGCCGATGAGCGGGGCAAGCGCCGTACCGTTGTACGTGTAGGTCACACCGTCGACGGTTCCGCCATAGGGCACGGTCATGCCGTCCATTGCCACGGACGTCAGACTGCCGGGCAGGAACTCGATGTCCTTGGTGTAGACACTCGCGCCTTGCAGCGCGGCCGTCGTCGGGCCGATCAGCAGCTTGCCGAACGGCGCACGCAATACGCCCCCCTGACGCACGTTCGGGGCCGACAGGAACAGCATGCCGAAGACGGACAGCGGTGCGTCGGGTGTGACAGCCGTGGTGCGCCCGAGGGTCAGCGTGCCCGCGAAGTCGCTGTTGCGCTGCTGCCCCGCGACGATGTTCGCCACCGCACCGGTGGTCGGATACACCTGTGCGGCGTCAAGGTCCATATCCCACGAGGTGATCAACGTGGTGCCCTGCTGCATCGAGGGCGTCGGCAGGAAGCGAATGTCGCCCTGGCTGACGAGGCGCGTGTTACGGAAGCCTGGCGACGACGTATCAACGTTGACGTAGTTCACCGAGTCGTAATAGCTGCTGTACGACGAGAAGACCACCGGCCCTTGCACGTCGATGAGGTTGGCATCGATCTCGAACGTCGCCGTCGTCGGACGCCCCGAGGCGCCGGGATTCGCGATCGAACCGCTGCGTACCCCGTCCGGCGGCGCAACGCGCGTGCCGCTCAGCAGGACATACGGGGCCGCCAGACGCACCGTATTGCCGGTAGCCTTCGCGGCCGGATCGTCACCCGCCACCAACTGCTCGCCGGAGGTATAGGCGTTGGCGTTGAGCTTGAGGCTCTTGTCGAGGGCGAGCGATACGTCGCCCTTGAACATCATGTAATCGCCTGACGTTAGCGAGAGCGAGCTGAAGCCGCCGCCCTTGACCATGTCGGCGCTCACGCTCGTGCGGCCCAGGGGCAACGCCGCGACCGGTGCACCCGGGCCACTCAGGTCGGGGGCCTCCGGGCGCGACTGCGTCACCGTGAGTGTGCTCGGCACAAGCACGCTGCTTGGTATCAGACCCGCCTGGTCCGGGTAGAACGGCGTAAGCATCGACACGGACAGGTCGCCGCCAGAGGCACCTGCGCCGCCGGAGAACGCGTGCAGATTGCCGTCGAGATAGCTGCCTGCGAAGGAACTCACGGCAATCGCGCCGCCGTTGGACACGCGCGACATACGGCCGCTGGCGTTGGCTGGTTGGCCCGCCACCGTCGCGGTGTCGACCGTTACGCTGGCGCCATCGGCATTGAGCTCCGCCCCCGGACGAATCACGACGAACGACGTACCGCCACTCAGGTTGATCGTGCCGCCGTCGAACACGGTGCCGTAGGTGCGTCCATTGGTGTCAAGTGCGGTATAGCCGAGTCCCGAGACATCGAGCTTCGCGTTCGGGCCAAGCCAGAGCGAGGTGCCGCGAACGACGCCGTTCTCGTCGAAGTTGCGCGACGTGGGGAACGCGCCATCGGCGTCGCCGATGAGATTGATCTTGCCCGCACGTGCGTTCAATGCGCCGTCGACCGTGATCTGACCGAAGCCGTCGAGCGTGATGCTCTGTCCCGGATCGACCGTGATCGACGCCCCCGGTGCGATGGCGACGGTGCCCCCCCACGGATTGCCTTGTTCGTCCTTGGTCAGCGAGCGCAGCGCGATGCTCGCGCCCGCGCGTTGCGAGATCGTATCGGTCTGCGGGTTTTCCGCGAACAGCGGCGGCGTCCACAGAGCCATCGCTTTCGACGGATCGCTGCCGGTCACGGCCTTCATACTGTCGGCCGTGAAGCGGTAGACGGGCATGACCGGCGCGAGGGCCACGCCGTTGTCGACGCGCACGCCGTGTCCGCCATTGATGTCGTAGTTGGCGAAGCCCGCGTTGAACAGCGAACTCCCGCTGCCCGATGTGCCCGTGTTGAAGGTCGGCACTGGCGTGACGGCGATCGTCTGCGCGAGCGACGTGCCTGCAGGCAGGATGGCCCCCACGTCGTAGGTCTTCGGCACCGACACCACCGAGCCTGCGGCAAAGACGAACTGATAGGGATTGACCGGTACGCCGTTCGGGAAGACGTTCGACGGCACGACCGTACCCTTCAGGAACACTCCGTTGCCGCCCCAACCGGAGAGAACCGTCCCTGCCGGAAGCGTATCTCCGGCGAAGTAGTAGACGTCCTGGTTGTTGAAGTCCTTCGACTTGAGAATGAGCCCCGTCGGCACGATCCAATCCATCAGCGTCGCGCCGACCGGCACCGCAGACATCGTGACGTCGACCTGTAACGGCGTGTCGTAGACCATCGTCGTGTGCTTTTCAACGAGATCCATCGGTAACGGCGTCCCTGCGGGGATGGTCAGCGTCTGGGCGAGCTTCACCGACACCGGGGCTGGCGTGCCTGCCGCAAGCGTACCGCCCGCTACACCGGCGCTATTGCCGATCAGGATGCTGTCGGGGGTGGACAGCGTCAACGTGCCGCCGCCGTTCACGCCGTAGGCCGCCACGGTGCCGTCGAAGGTCAGCGTGCCGACGCTCTTGCCGACGATACCGTCGCCCGCGATCAGGGTCACGTTACCGCCCGTGCCGCCCTTCGTCTTGCCGCCCGCAAGCATTGCGCCGCCCGAGGACACATCAATCACGCTGCCGCTGCCGATGGTCAGGTCGCCAGTCGAATCGAAGGTGACGCTGCCGCCGTTGAGATAGGCGACCTGCGACGTGGTATCCGGGTCGAGCGCGGCGTTCACCCAGACGCCGCGTGTGCTGATGCGGTAGCCGGGCGCCAGCGTCAGGTGCACGGCACCGTCGGCCGGGATCAGTACGGTCGCATACTGATCGCCGGCCTTGAGGAACTGGTTGGCAATCGCGACCGTGCCGCTTGGCGCGAAGAGGTTGGCCATCACGTCGACGGAAGGCGCCGACAGCGCCAGACGTCCACCGTTGTCGAGCTGAAGATCGGAGCGCACGCCGATGGTACCGGCCGTCACCAGATCGATCTCGCCGAAGCGTGTCTGATTCAATCGTGAGGCATCGAGCCACACCGTGTTCTTGCGGGTATCCGTGAGCGTGTCGCCCACACTCATCCCGTTGGTGATGTCGTTGATGTCGCCGATCACGACATCCGTCGCAAAGGCCCCTGTGCGGCCCACGCCCGTGTACTGGCCGAGTGTCAGCGAACCGGCACGCGGTACGGCGAACTGGCTGAGGGTGTAGCCGTCGGTGAGCCCGGACGGACGTGCCTGCGTCTGCACCGGGCCGGTGTAGACGTTGGCGACCACGTCGCCCTCGAGCACGGCCGTCGGTGCCGAGATCGACAGCCGGCCCGCGTCGCGCCCGACCGTGTAGCCGTTTTGCAGCACGCGCGTGGGCGCGATGAGCGGGCTGGCGTACGACTCGGTCAGGTTATTGCCCCAACGCCGGTGCTCCACCTCGAAGCCGTTATAGACACCCGTGTAGAGCACGTTCGATGGCGCGGTGTTGACGTTGTAGAGCTGACCGTCCACGCCCTTGAGCCACGTCTGATTCAGATAGCCCGTCTGCACATTGAGCGAGCCGCCCGACAGGTTGATGAGCGCCCCCTTCTGCGTCACCACCTCGTTGCCGCCAATGGTCACGGTGCCGCCCTGCGCGGCCCACTCGCCAATGCCGTGCGTCTGATTGGCCAGATAGCCACCAACTTCCAGCAAACCTCCGGCGGTGTACCAACGCTCGTTCGCGTAGCCCCCCACGGACGCCGGAACGTAGATCAGACGCCGGCGGTCGATGTAGACGTTCGCATTGTTCAGTGCCGTGTTGTCGCGGTTGCCCGGTGCGTCGCGCTGCTCGTTGCCTTGCACGTTGATCTTGACGTTGTTGCTGTCCATCGACAGCGACACGCCGACCGCGCCTGAAACATCCAGTTGTGCCCCGTTTGCCACGAAACTGCGACCCGT
>NZ_KB944427.1:0-51836 GCF_000389825.1 Pandoraea sp. SD6-2
GAGGATCTTTTACGCTTTGGTAGTACTGCGTGCTGCGAGGTTGCTTCACCAAACGACAGGCCCGCCTCATCGTCAATCCATAGTGGCTTATCACGTAATCCACCACGTCTTTCCTCAGCGCGGGCCGGGCCACTTTTTTGAAGCAACATCCTGCAGAATGGCCTTGTCCAGGCTTAGCTCGGCCACTAGCTTCTTGAGCCGTGCGTTCTCGTCTTGCAACTGTTTGAGCTCACGTACCTGGTCTGACTGCATACCCGCGTATTGCTTTTTCCAGCGATAAAACGTCTGCTCCGAAATACCGACGTGACGGATGAGATCGGCCACCGGCATGCCCAACTCGGCCTGCTTCAGTACCGCCACAATCTGCTCGACTGAAAAGCGCTTGCGTTTCATAGCAAACCCCTCCTTTTTCCAAGGGTTAAGTTTGCCGAAAAACTAACGTCCCAGGTGGTCCAGATTTCTCATTGCAGATCACCCCTTCTGATGGATCAACCGGAGGACAACCTCGACAACGCCTTCATCGCAGATCGGATCGTCGTAGAGTTGAGGGAGGCAAAGACCAGTCGGCAGTTCTTGTTTGCGACACACAACGCGAACATCCCGGTGTTCGGTGATGCCGAGTGGATTGGCGTGTTCACGGCCGCTGAGAACCACGGGTGTCTCGGGTTGGAAGCGCAAGGCTCGATTGACGTTCCTGTGATTCGGGATCAGGTGGCCAGCATTCTGGAAGGCGGGCGCGACGCTTTCATCCAGCGCAAAGAGAAGTACGAGTTCTAATTGGCCGTGGAGTGGAGCGCGGAACCGAATTGTTTGTCATGGTATTTCCCATGGCATTGATTAGGTCGATGTATGTAAGTTGTTGGTGTTTAATGATAAAAATCCGTCAAATACAATTGAGCGGAAATAATTCGGCGCGTTCGGCGAGCCCAGTCGCTGTATGATCACCGAACCATTTTTCGCGAGTGGGCGGCCGCCCTGAAGCAGGCGTGGACAACTTGACAACGCGCCCCATGCTGCGGCGCGCCTTGTCCCAGTGACCCGTCATAGACCGGGTCACTTGTTTTCTTACCTACCCAGCCGACTTGAGGTCGGTCCAGCGAAGCGCCGTAAAACGGTGCCTTTTGGCTGGAAGGCGACCTTAGGCCGCGTGTCACCTGTCTAACGGCACGCCATCATGTGCGGCTAATACGTGGAAAGAAAAAATGAAGTGACAAGCGAGCGAGAAGCGCCTGGTCGGGCGCTTCTCGTTTTTGACAAGCTACTTCATGTACTTGACGGTCACGGTACCTGCGACCTTATTCTTCCCGATCTCATAGTCTGGATCATAGGTAGCGAGATTGTGCGCAGCTATACCAATTGCGGCACCTACGCCCAGAATAGCCGCCGGACTAAATATCGTTGCTAGGGAGGCAGAGCGATATTCCGTGTACACGCGGCATTTCAAATCGGATTTTTCGATTCTTCCTTCGATCATCTCGACGACTTTGCCGATGTCGGCGACGCCCACGACCTGAAATGAGGCGCGAGTGGAGATCAACTGGTTGAGCCTGCCGGTGTTGAGTTCGTCGGCGGCGAACTTCTGAATATCGATGGACATTTTTAGTCCTTCCAAGAGTGGACATTTCGGACGCCGGGTTTCGTCGGCGTGTTGGCCAGCGACAATGCGGCGTCGCCGTGTTCCCCGCCAGCGGTGCTGATCTGGCGTCCGACGGTTTCCAAGTGCATATGCGGGGCTGTGGGATATTGCCTCAGTTGCAGTTGCGCTGATCCTGGAAGTCAAAGTCGCTCAACTTGCCCCACCCGACGACACGCCCAGCACCCTGATTCGGATTCGGTTTGTCATAGTCCGGCACTGTCACCAACTGGATGTACCCGCCTGGCGCCTGCGCTTTAATGGTGAATGCCTCCATTGAGGTGAGAGTGCGTTTGCTTGCTGTGGCATTCGGTGCGTCGGCGACGTTGATCGGTGCCTTCATGACAAGTCGTCCTCCTGCTCCTACCTTTGTCTTAGGAAACACGCACTGCCCGACGTGGTTGGCCGCGAACCCGGTCGACGAACCTACAAAGCCTATGGCGATAGCCACGGCGATTGTGATTTTCTTCATGATTTTCCTTGTGTTAATGGTGATGCGGGTGAGGAGCTGATTCGCCGTTTGTCTGGCTGGTCAGGCGAGTCCAATGAGGACGAAGGTTGCAATCCAAACCCAGAAGTAGGCTTTGGGTTGGCGCAACGAGGTGGCCCGCTTCCACAGGTACACGGGCACGATGAAAGCGAATTTGCCAAAAGCCGACGTATCGACACCAGCCTGCTTGAGCTGCCTGTCGTCCAGCAAGCTCAAACCGATGTTGAGCAACAACGTGATGTACCAATATTGGTTTGACCGTAACGCAGCAGTCGCTGCCGCACTGGCCATATAGTCAGGGGCAATGGCAGCGGCAAAGGTCGCCTCAAGAAGTGCCCCGATGATTGGTGCGAACGCGAGGATCCACACGATCGTGTTGCCAATGCGCGTCGCTGGCAGCACTGGTGGCGCGCTTGCCTGACGTAAATGCACCGCCAGATCAGTTTCCGCAAGCGGCGTCCAGTCTGCCAATCCTTGTGACCAGACCAGGGTCTTTCCATCAATCGTTCGGTTCTGAATGAGCGCCCCGATCTCTGTGGTGCTAATAGCACCGATGCGCTGACCGTTCTTTTCGTAATGCCACGAGTCCGTCATGAAGCACTTTTCTCCTTAAAGGTTTGATGTGTTTACTCTACAAAAATGGGCGAGCGGCTACTCCGCCCACTGACTGCTACGTCACGGCGGAACCACAGCCCAAATAATCAAATAAGATTTGTAGTATATAGTCATCATTAATTGATGTGTTTACAGCGTCGTTAATCAGTCGTCAAGCAGGCATCCTGCCGCTCATGACTGCCAAACGCCAGGACGCCACTGCTGCTCGCCAACCGGCCCCCATCTCGCTTGCCCTGGGCAAGCGGATCAAGCAATGTCGGCATGCCGCGGAGAAGTCCCAGGAAACGCTGGCGTTCGAGGCACATGTGGATCGCACGTACATCTCTGCGATCGAACGTGGGGTAGCGAACCCGTCGATTGAGACGATCGCCAACATTTGCCACGTGTTGGGTGTGACGCTCGCCGAACTGTTCGAGCCGTTAGGCAAAGTGTCCCTGGCCCCCACCGGTACCCGCCGCGCGAATGTGGCGACTCCGCCCGAGATCAAGCGTCAGCGCTTGCGCTAACAACATCACGAATCGACACGCCGCCAAGCAGCTGAACACCTCGGGAAGCCGATGGCGACTGATATCGAAATAGCGTGTCGTTGTGTCGGGCGAGACGTGCATTGAACCCGGCAAGGCCTGGTTCATTCCCTGCTGGGTCAATGAGCAACAGTGCTTGCGTATCAAAAGCGCGACCGCCTCCACGTCCCTCAATACCAACAACGAGCGCAGCGCGCCATTTGACCGGGTGTCGTTGCTGCCAGCCGATAATGACCGGCCATCCGGCGTCGAGCTCGCGCAGCACAAAGCGCAGTAGGTCGCGCCCTGTGGCCGTACGCGTCGCAGGGCGCACGCCAAGATTCAACTCTGCGATAAAGCTTGCCAGTTCTGGCAACGTCAGCCCGTCCAGATAATGCGGCCATGCGTCGTCCCACACCTTCTGCTCCGGACCGCTACCGTGGTACGGCAGATAGACGGGATCCGTCAATTTGCCAAGGAGTGCGAGCGCCATGGCAACGCAGTGCAATGGGCTGCCACCGTCCCAGTGGCCTTGCCTGCTGAACAGCGGGTTGCCGGTTTGAGCGACGACGGGTTGCTGACCGAGTCGGATGGCAGGGTGAAATTTGTGAGTCACCATGATCAATACTCATGAGGCAACAGGAGGGTGGTGGTGAACCGATCAGCTTCGGTGATGATCCACACTTTCTGTTCGTCGCCAAGGGGGTAGCAGGACAGCACACGGCGCCCAGCCACGACCGACAGGTCGTTTTGCTCCCGATCGGCTTCGGACAGTTCGCCCCAGTCGCCGCGAGCATGGCGGTTGACCAAAGCAAAGATCGAGGCACCGGTCGATTGGATCGCATCGACGGCAGCGGGAGTTGCCAACAGGCGGCCGAGCGGCAGACGTGCGCGGGGGATACGTGAATGGGAATTCGTCAAAGTGTTCTCCTGAATAGGGACGAGCAGATACTTCCGAAGTCCCTAGGGGGATCGGATGCTCAGTTGAACAACGGGAAATGGCGGAAGCTGAACGCGTCTGGTGAGGTGAACTAGCGCGCTTCTGAGGCGAGTGCGTTGGGGTAGTGCTTGGCGAGGATCTTATTCATTTGGTCGACAAGATCGGCGCGAAGGAACGTCAAATGACCATTTCCATTCTTGAACCAACGCAACTGGAAATAGGCGTTCTCGGTCTCTGTCTCGCGTAGACGCTGGGCGTGCGAAATGAGCGACGATATGCCATGTCGATGATCCGGCTCGGGCTTGCCATCGAGCACGCTGAACACTCGCGTTAGATCGTCCAGTTCGTTGGTGGCGTGATAGTTCGAGCACCCTTGCGAAAGAAGGTGGCGCACGATGATGCGCTTGCCGAACCTGAACGGCGAATTGGATTTGTAGTCCCACGACAGCCGGCGAAAGCACTGAAGCACGCCGCGCTCGAACATGTCGCCGCGTGCACTATAGAGCTGGGCGAATGTGGCTTCAATATTGGCGACGGTGAGTTCTGGTACGTCGCCCTCTGCGATCTGCCGGTTCCACTGCTCACGTGCCTTGGCGTCCATGAACGTGCGCATGCCGGATTCCGACAGCAAGTAGTTCCAGCCGTGAGCGTCGATGAGGCGCACCATGGCGGCTTGGGCTTCGTCGCGTTTGGCATAGTCACCGGTGACGCTGGGATGACCGCGGCAGCCATAACTTTCGTCGAGCACAAGCCGGGGAAATCGTAGGTGCGCAGCGGTGGCGAGTTGTTGGGCTTCGCCGAGCAGGTCGAGTGCGGCGTGAATGCGCTCGACGATAGCGGTGCGTTGATTGGCGAGGTTGGCGATGCTGATGCTCTTGACGAGGTCGGTGGTGTCCATGGGGCACGATGGGTTTGGTTTGAACGGGAAAGATGAGAGCGGGCATAAGCCCCGGGCAGCGTGCCCGGTGGCTATGCCGTGATGTCACGATCAGCAAATTAGGACAGGTCGGCTAACTGACGGCGCAGAGCGATGGCCCGAGCTTGCGAGCAGCCGAGGTGACGACGGATGTCGGCGACGGTGGCGCGTAGTCGTCCGGCGGCGATGTCCCCGACGAGTTGCGTCACGTCGTGACTGCCGGTCCCAGGTGTTGATAACGATGTGGTGGAGTCGTTGGGGATGGCGTGACCGTGAAGGTAACTGTCGTCGTTCGCGCGACTTTGCGTGACTGGTGGCACGACTGTGGACACGACTGGCGCCGTCGGCCGTGCCGAGCGAGGTTGAAAGGTAAGGCGCCAGAGCAGGCACGCGACGCCTTCCAGTACTGCCGCAAAAGCCAGTCCCGCCAGCAGATCGACGCGCGCGCCGGTCGTGCCGAGTAACGCTGCGAGTCGCGCAGTCACGGGATCCGTCGCCAGCGCGTCATGTTGGGCGATGGCGCGATCGTCCAACGCTTGCGCGCGACGAACATCGCTGGCCTCTGCTTCCAGTGCCTTGAGTTTGGCGGTAAGCGTTATGCGGCGTGTCTCCAGCGTGGCGCATTTACCGGAGCATGGCTGGGCGTTAGCGATCGCCAGTCGTGCCAAGACGTCCGCTCGTTCTCCCATGACGACGGTAAGACTCCGCTTCAGAGGTGTAGTCAGGACAACGGGCGCGGCGTCAGCGCGAATCTGCGCGGCGTGCTGCTGAGCGAACAGGAAGAAGTAGGCGTGACTGTTGATGGCCGCGAGCATGCATGCGGCCCACAGCCAGTAGCCTATCCACCGGATGCCACCCGTAGCACCTCGCAGCAACGCGGGTAACAGATGGGCGCTCATTACCAGCACGACGCCTAACGTGACCCACACGACTCGTTCGGCAAGCGCCCCGCCGCGCTGCCCACCGGCAATCACCGAAATGCTGATGGCCGTGGCCGTTGCCGCGACCGCCAACCATAACGCGAGACGATCCGTTGGGCGATCCTGGGTCATGCCGCTTGGCCTTCGTGGTGGGTACCCAGCCGTGCGGCCCGTCGATCCAGCCGGTCCTTGAGACTAGACTGCGCCGGAGAATCCGGAGCGTCATCTTTGCCAGTCGGCTCTCCGTCCGACGGTGCAGAAGGATAGAACTCTTCCGCAACGGCTGCCCCGTCTTCAACGCTTTCCTCGAACGCGCCGTTGCGAAATCCCGCTCGTGCAGCGTCGTCCAGTGCGCTTTGGTCGAACCCGGCTGCTTTTCGCTGCGAAGCCAGTTCGACGGCTGTGGTAATGGCATCCACCAGCGCATTACCGCTACGCACACCAATATCCACGTAGTAGATGGCCGAGCGATGGCTTTGTGTGGTCGACTTGCCTCGCAGCTTAAGCTCCAGTGGTAGACACGCGAGCCGGTTGCCAGATATAGCGCTGAAGTAATGCAGGCGCGCGGCCAGCGTGCGAATCGAGTTGTACGAAGTGGTGCGGAATATGAACGAGCCCATCTCGTCTTCGTCGCCGATCAGGACGTTCAGACGCCCATAGGGCTTGCAGGCACCTGACTTACCGAAGGCACATCCGTCGGGGGACGGGCACGGCAATTCCGCGATGCCGGTGTCACCGGCGCGGCGACAGGTCTCGCCGTTACCGACGCACACCGGACGGCCTGACTCGCGGTCAAAGCAGGCGTATTCAGCTCGAAGATTTAGATCCGGGTCGTTAAACAGAAACCGGACAGGGATTGAGCGCAGCTTGCCGGTATTGGCTTTGCGCAGGGATTCGTTCAAGGGATGCAACATCCAGCCGTCGCGCTGCTGGATCTGGGTGGTTAGGGTGAATTGGTCATCCTTTTCGGGAAGACGTTTGCCGTTCTTCTCGACGACACGACCAATGGAGATTCGCCCAACGACGGGCGGAGTAATCGCAAGACCTTTGAGCATGGAAAGACTCCGAGTAGAGACTGAGAAATGAAACGGGAGATGGGAGGTATACGAAGCTGCGAACGAGCTTGGCGATCTAGGCCTGAACGAGGAAGCGGCGCGAACCCGTCTTCGTGACGGCGTACTGGCCCGCGAACGCAGGGTGGTCGGCTAGCAACCGCTTGAGATCGATGCCGGTGCCGTCCTTACTGCGCTTGTAAGAAACGGAGCCGGTCTCAAACTGCGCCCGATCCGCTTCGCCCATCGCCTGTGCGAGCGTCTGTTTCAATTGCGCTTCGATCGTCTGGCGGGCTTCAATCTCGGCTCGAACGGAGACGAGATCGGCAAACGTCGCGGATAGCGCCCGGTCATCAGTGAAATCCACTGTGCCGCCTGTGCCTGGATAGAGACAGCGCAACGCACGATCGGCCGATGCCGAGCCGTCGGCGGGCGGTGGAGTATCGGTCTGTACGTAATGCCAGAACGCCGCTTCGAGCTCTATCAGCCGTGCAATCAATGCGTCGTCGCGGACAATGCGGTGGACTTCGAGTGTCTGGCCGCATAGCAGCACCGCTACGTCAGCCGCGAGTTTCCCGGTGACGGCCAACTGGTGTTGGACCTGGAGCTGCACGTATTCCGGCACTCCGTCGCGCCAGAGCCGGGCGCCGAACTCTCCCGCCGTCTTGCATTCGAGAATCGATACCTCGGGAGCGCTGACGATCTCCCGGTCGATATTGGCGAGCATCCAGGCAACGGTGGGATGTCGGAGCACGGCGTTGACGCGCCGCACTCGACGTCCGGTCTGTTTGGTATAGGCCGCTGCGACGACCGGTTCAAGCAACGTGCCCCAATACACCGGATCGGTGGTGTCATCGGGATCGGGCGAAGGCAGATCGGCATCGCGCCCGGTCTTGATCATCCACAATTCCAGAGGACTCATGTAGGGACTCAGTCCCACGGCAGCAGCAGCGTCAGAGCCGCCGATGCCGGTTTTCCTGACCGATAGCCAGTCCTCACGAGACAGTGATGCCGTCTCGATTAGCCGCAGGGCCGGACGATGTCGGTCGCGACTGACAGGTTCGGGGTGTGACATTGCAACCTCCAAAAGTAAGAAGGCCCGGCGGGATAGCTCCCGGCCGGGCCGTATGACGTAGTGTCGAAGGATTCACGCTACCAGCTTCATGGCCTCATCCCAGGCTTTCTGCTTGAGTGCCGCGCCTGCACCGAACCAGGCCGTATCGCGCCGGTGATCGTCGCTGCGCGCGCGCCGATGGTGATCCACATGTTCGGTAATGGCATTGACCAACCCCCATGCCGTGCCCGCTGCGGACGCCAACGTCGCGCCCTTACCGGCCCCGGCGTACAACTGCCCAACTGCCTTGACGGCGCGCTCGTTCACAGCAATCGCATCACGATCTGCTGTACTCGTAGTGGAATAGGTGAGCACCCGGCGGAAAAATGCCTCGGCGGTGGCGTCGGAGACTTTGCGTTCTGCCAACGCCTTGGTGCGGACCATGAAGGAGTCCCACGATGAGACAGCGATGCCGAGTTGGCGCTTGACGGCTTGCGCGTCGAATTGAGAGCGATGAGGAACTTTGACGGCGCCGACGTTGTTATCTAGCGCGATTGCTAGCGTGTTATTGCAGACGACGCGCACCGACGTGAATTGCGCGGTGGTCGCGAGCGTGCCATCACAGGCCGTGGCGAGCAACAGATAGCCCTTGACCTCATCACGGCCCTTGAGGGTCCCGCTCTGGCCGGTGCGTGCGAGCGCCCACAATTTGCGGCCCTCTTTCAGAACACCAGCCGTTTCGAGTTCGAACCCACCAACCTCGGTCAGGTCCTTGTAGAAGTCCAGGATCTCGGCGGGTTGCACGACTTGGTAGCGAGCGGACACGACGGACAGCGGCGCCTTGGTATCGGAGCGGTAGAGGACCTTCTGGTCGGGAAACGCGTGAATCGAGCCAAGATCACGGTTGCTAGCAGCGACGAAGCGCACTTCGGCTTCTTCGATACGCCAGTCCATACCGGCGGCTTTTGCCCAGACGTCGAGCGATTGTTTCGGGGCGAGGCGGTGGCCCAGGCCGTGCCACGGTGTGGCGCCGACGTAGGCCATGGATTGAACGAGATGCATGGATTTCTCCTATTGGGGATAGACAAAGGCGGATACCGGCATATGGCCCGGCACATGCCGGGCGTTATGTCGGATAAGAAAAGCGGGAGACGAGTGCCGGAGCGGACGCACGGACAAGCACTGTGATCGGAACAGCAAGCGCGAGCATTAGCTCGCCGAGCAGACCCTCTGAATTCCGGCGGTGCGCCGCGGGAGGCGACAGAAAAGCGCGGACCAGAGTGCTCCGGCAAGGAAGGCGATGGCGAACGCGATGAGATATTCGAGCGGAGACGGCTGGATCATCGTTGCTCCATCAAATCGACGCGTTGAACGTATGTCCGCAGGCCACGCAGCGATGATTGTCGAGAATGTTTTCGTCGATGACTTCACCCATGGCGGCACCCGCTGCGCAGCCCGCCGCACTGGCGGCGAGTCCGGCAAGGATTGCGCCAGCCAGACCACCGAACACTGAGCCGATGGGACCCGCGATCAGTCCGACCGTTGCGCCGACTTCTGCACCCGATAGTGTCATGGCGACACCGCTTGTTGCACCGGCGACAGCACCAATGGTGCTGCCAGCTTTGCGAGCCTGATTGCGCTTTTCGATGTGGTCTGAGCCACAGCGTGGGCATAGTCGACGATTCGCGGGCGAAGGCGCCTCGGTGTCTTGAAAACTGAATGAGGTGTCTGTACTCGCACCGCTGTCGCTCCACTCGTGGTGGTTGGCAGAATAGGTGGAATGTCGTTCATCGAGCGTGTCGTCCACCTCTGGCATTTCCGTTGCAAGCTCGATTCGAGGGGCACGGTAGCGTTTTCGTACTGGCGAAGCGACGACCCAGGCAGCAAAGCACAGCATCGCAACGCTGGCAAACAATGTCGGGTAGGGGAGATTTGGAATCACATGTTCCTCCAAGAACTTCCTTCGCGCGGGATTGCGCGAAGGGAGGAGGCCTACTCTGGCCAGCTCAAGGAGGTGATATGTGGTCGAAAAAATCTAGGTTGTATCTAGGTCGTCGTCCCGGAGCTTGCCGTTCCGAGAGTATTCCTCCGCGTGCTAGAGTTTCTGCACCTTCCTCTGCCTTCTCAACGTGAGGTAAAACGTGAAAATTGACCAACCACCGCCGTTAAGCGTAGCCGGAATCTCACTGCGCCAACTTTATCGATTCGATCGGGATGCTTGGTATTCCTATCTGCGATTAGCCTGCGTAACCGAGCATACGAGTTGGAATCTTGCCTCGGCCAGTGATCTAGAGCCGCTCTTTGACGCGGTTGAATCTGAAGAGACGGATTCTATTCGTAGACTGGCAATTATCGATGACGCGTCCGAATCATTGATCGGAACCATTGGATTTCACACAATTTCCGACGCAAACAGAACGGCCGAAATCGCGTATGACCTGGCACCGTCGCATTGGGGGCGGGGGATAGGAAAGGCTGCCTGTGCGGCTGTAACGCAGTGGGGGTTTGATTTCGCCGGGTGGGTTCGAATTCAGGCTGTGGTTTTGGAGGCCAACGTAAAGTCGCTCGCTGTACTCGACGCTTGCAATTATAGACGCGAGGGCTGTTTGCGTTCCTACCGCATGGTCCGAGGCGCGCCGGGCAACTTCGTTATTCTCTCTCGCTTACCGCGAGACTGAGTGCCGTAATACACCGCGGTAATGGGTTGAATCAGATGATGCATGTACCCTGATTGGAGCGGAACGTTGACGCGTTGGTCGATATCGATCGATGTGCTTGCGATCGGGGAGGTGATGCATTACCCGCGAGCCTCATGCATGTCGACCTGCTTAGTTCCTCTGAAATTTATCGGAACGGGCGGGGATTTTCCGATATGGGCCATTCCACGAGCGCTCGTTGAGCACGTAGGTCGCCGTGTCTCTGGGGGGCAAGGTTAGCATTTGTCGTCCTTCGCAAAGACTGCGTTGCCTTCCCACTGCACGTCCTAATTTAGCAACGAAAAGAGCTTTGTCTCTTGGCGAGATTGCGCAGTACCCGATCCAATATCCCAAAAGACGAATTCCCAAACGCCACCTCACGTACCTCGATCCACATCCCATATAGGTAGATTGCACGGATGTGCGGCGGACATAAATTGTGAAGAATCGACTTCACAAGCTGATCCGCCCGTACGGCCTGCGTCCGTGTCTGCAATCTCACTACTCATGCAAAGAGTTGAGTGCTTCCCGCGCGGGACAAACGCCAGTGTGCCCCCAATCGCAAGAAGAGGGGGAGGAGATTGATTTTCACTCTCGAGATCATCGCGCCTCTCGTACCTCATCGGGCCGTTGGTCAGGAAAAACTCATCGCGAGCTTCTGGATATTTCTGATGGTTTTGCGTCGCTGCCGACAAAAATACCCCAGAGTGAACGTGGGGAAAAGGACAATCAAGTTTGAGGAGGCGTGATGGATTTGTTCATTGATGAACTCTTATCTTCAGTTGTCTCGAGACCAAATTCGCTCGAAATTCCGCTTAGGTTGAAGAGGTACGCTCATGAATTGGGCTTTGACTATTGTGCGTACGGATTTCGTCATCCAGTTCCATTTACGAAGCCGCGTGTCATGAAGGTGAGCAATTATCCAAGGGCGTGGTGTGAACTATATGAGGCATCAGGATACGTGGATATTGACCCTGTAGTTCTGAGGGCGAGGAAATCTCAGTTGCCATTCACTTGGAGCGAACTGCCGATAGGTGAAACGAGCGCCTTTTGGGAAGAGGTGGACCGGCCAGAGTTTCATAGACACTCACGAGCCGTTTAGCGCATAGCGCCGCTCAAACTCTACAGGTGAGATATCGCCAACGAAACCATGTCGGCGAATTGGGTTATAGAACATCTCAATGTAATCGAACACGTCCGTGGTCGCCGTCGCCCTGGTCGGATAGATGCGCCGTTTGATTCGTTCCTTTTTCAGCGCACTGAAGAAACTTTCCGCCACGGCGTTGTCGTGGCAGTTGCCGCGACGACTCATGCTCGGCACCATGTGATGAGCCTTCAGAAACGATTGCCAGTCATCGCTGGTGAACTGGGCGCATTCAACCGAATGAATCATGACGCCCGGTTCAGGTTTGCGCTTCCAAACGGCAGCCAGCAGCGCCTGCAAAACCAGGTCACTGGTCATGGTGGCGCGTGTGGCCCAACCAACGATTTGCCGGGAATACAGATCCATGACTGCCGCCAGATACAACCAACCCTCGTAGGTCCGGATATAGGTGATATCCGTTACCCAGGCCTTGTTCGGCGCATCAGGCGCGAAGTCTCGGTTCAGGACATTGGCCACAACGCCGACCGGACCGCCGCGATAGCGTGGCTTGCTGCCGTAACCAACCTCGGCGCGCAAACCTTCGCTCTGCATCAGCCGGAGCACGCGGTGGCGGCCGCACGCCTCGCCCGATTCGCGCAAATCCACGGTGACTTTGCGATAACCGTAGACGCCGCCGCTGGCCAGCCAGTGATGCTTGATCAGCCCCAACAGTCGATCATCCTCGCGCTTACGGGCGCTGACCAACTGGCGCTGCCAGACGTAATAGCCGCTGCGATGCACGCCAAGCACTCTGCACATTGTGCGCAGACAATGCTCGTTGATATGGGCTCGCATGAACGCGTACCTTGCCGTTATCCCTTTGCAAAGTACGCCGCGGCTTTTTTTAGAATGTCGCGTTCCTCGGTCACGCGTTTGAGCTCGGCCTTCAGACGCCGTACCTCGGCACTCTGGTCTAGCTCCGCTTTCCGCAAGATATCCGGCTTATCGAACTTCGCTTTCCAGGCATACAGACTATGAGTCGTGATGCCCAGTCGCTGCGCCACATCCGCTACCGAATGACCTCGCTCGGAGACTTGCTTGACTGCCTCGATCTTGAACTCATCCGTGTACCGCTTGCCGCTCATACTGACCTCCTCGGTTGCCATAAATTATGGCTCGAAGATGTCTACGAAAGGCTGGCCAGTCCAGTCCACTTTCCGGGGACACGTCATCTTCCTCGTCTCACATCAGGACTCGGCGCCAATGATGGCGCGCATCGGCTGACGTTGGGTGATGGAGTCGAGTGCCGTAGTGGTCGTCGCGCATTAAACATGGGCTGCAGCCCAAATTAACCTGGGCTTTGGCGGTCCCGCTCATTGAGCGCTGTCCACCGGCAGATGAGCCTGAACGAGGGATTTCGAGCGCGTTTCCAGGGGATGACGAGCCTGAATCCGACAAGCGCCTGCCGGGGTTGACTGCCGATCGGCGGCGGTCTGTGGGGGGGGGGGTGATGATCTTGGATGATCATCGATTTGAACGAATCGCAAATCCGCACCCTCGCACAGGTGCGCGCCGTGCTGGACGGCACCCAGATACTGGATTTCACCCCGGCGGCCGACGCCTAGGCACGCTGCGACTGGATCGCTTCGGTACTCAGGCGGCTCGACTATCCGGGGCTGGTCTTGACCCATCTGTGCCATTTCAGCGGCTTTAGTCGCGCCCAGCGCCTCCGGCTCGTGCGCCGCTGGCGCGCCGGCCAAGGCCTTTGCCCGGCGCTATACCGAATACCGAGGCTGACCTGGATGCTCTGGCCGATGTCGAGCGCGAATATGGCCGGCTCTCCGGGCCGGCGACGGTCGCTGTCCTGCGACGCATGTACCAGGTCTATCGCGATCCTCGCTTCGAGCGCCTGCAGCACCTATCGTCCTCGCATCTCTACATCCTGCGCCGCTCGACGGCCTATCGCGCACCACCACACCGTGAAGACCAAGACGCGCAGCGACCCCAAGGGCGCTGCCATCGCGGCACGGCGCGCGCCGTTACCCGATAACCGGCCCGACTTTATCCGCATCGACAGTGTCCATCAGGGCAACTTCCGCAGCAAGGATGGCATCTATCACATCAACGCCGTGGACTGCGTTACCCAGCGGGAGGTCGCCACCACCGTGCCGCTCATACTGCGAACCATGCTCGATCAGTTCCCGTTGCGTATCCTCGGCTTTCATAGCGATGGCGGAGTCATTTGTTGTATTTCTGCTGAAAGCGGGAGCGTCTCGCACCGAAGTTAAATGCCAAACGAATTGCAAAGTTGCGCCTGATTTCACGCAAACTCACAGAAATCAATCGACAATTGTCCCGGGCCGGGGGGGCGGGATAAACTATGCGCCCCTTTTAGCTGGCGGAGGAAATCCGCAGTTGGCGCGGCGTAACGCCATAGCGTCGCTTAATCTGCGTCGTAAAATAGCTCTGCCCCGCAAAGCCGCACTGTAGCGCGATCGAAAGAATGCTATCGGAGGTATTGACTAGCATCCACCTCGCTTTTTCGAGGCGCCGCTCGATTATGTACTGTGTTGGGGTCACACCAAACTGAGCCTTAAACACCCTCATCATCCATACTTTGCTCTCCCCCATATGCGTGGCGATATCAGCAAGAGAAATCGAGCTGCTCAGGTGTAAATCGACGAATTTATCTATGGCCGCCCTGGAAAATACGTCGCGAGCATCAAGTCGTAGGTCGCTGGCTTCAAGAGCGTGGCAATTTTTTCGATAGGTGACACTTGGGGGCTCGCCAAAACGCAGACGATACGCGAGAATGAACTGGTCTGATAAGTTAAACCCAAACTGTCGAAGCGTCCCGACAAAAGTCCGTTCTCCACCCTTGCTTAAAGCGCGATGGACGCCACGAAGCCTTGCCTCAAAGAACAAGTCTCGCGCAGTTCGCCCAGTGAGCCGAAGAATACCGTTTTCCAGAGAAGCTATCGCACACCTCAGCGTAATAGCAATGCTGCCAAGCGTGCCCCATCGCATGGGGTCAGCCTCAATCATCGAAAGTGCCGCACGAGCCTGCTGCTCCGCCACGCAATGATCGCTTGTCATCAGATTGCTGTAGCTGTTCCGGTGCCCGGTCGCGACAAGCTTGAGCATATGCTCATACAGTGCGTGCATTAACGTTTCTGGGACTGGCGACATTAGCAACGCCTTTTGCAGACAGCTTACAGCCAGATTCCACTGTATAGCCGTCGCTGGAGGCAGTGCGGAAAGCTCAAAATGAATGGGCTTTTCTAGCGGGTGCCCAAGCCAACGGGCGACGAAGTCATTAACGTCATAAGCGTCGAGGATGACAGAAATGTGGTCGAAGCCTTCCGTGCCAGATTGACAGTGGGACGTATCCGTGGCAGAGACTGCCATGACATCACCAGTTCCACACGGGACAGTCGAGCTACCATTTGAGTACGTAAGCCCCCCGCGATTGCAGGCCATGAAAAGGTAATTCTGCCGTGGCTCGTCGGTGTGAAAATGATGCGACATTTCCATTGCCACGTCATACACTCCGATACCTTTCCAATGTGCCCCGCCAATGTCAACAACATGTCGCGCGGAGTGAATTCCCGTCGGGCGAAATACATTGCCAGCATAGATTTTACCAATGTACTGCGATATTTGATCGGCATCGTCGCTGCGAAAACTATGCGTTGTGACTTGTGAAGCAGACATGGTAGCTTCCTGCAAAGCGGTGACTGGGAAGAGGCTTACCCAATGAGAGTAGGCGATGAGTTGGTTAACGCCATCGCTCAGTGCAAATAGTCACTATTTGCTCTCAGTACTGGCGTAAGGGCCTGATGAGTGCCGTCTGTATGAGGAGAGGTTAAGTTGTCAACGTGGTGTGCACTACTTGAGGTGGTGCACACCACTTTGGCAACAGAAGCCGCGAAGAAAGTTGGGCGCAAGCGCGTGCCGAATCATCCGATCGATTTTCGGCGCGAGATCGCCAGGTTAGCCAACGAGCCGGGCGTGTCGGTGGCGCGTTTAGCGATGGAGCGGGGACTGAACGCCAACCTGGTGTTCAAGTGGCGCCGATCATTGCGTGCGGGTGAGTACGATCCGGTGGGGCTTGTTCCCGTGCACGTTCACGAGCCCCAAGTGCCTGCCGTACTCTCAAGCTCAACGGTAGTGCCGGCAGGCACGCTTGAACTCAGCGTCGGGCAAGCCAGACTTCGCATCGAGGGTAAGCCAGATGAGGCTACGCTGACTCTCGTACTGCGTGTGTCGTGCCCAGTCTCAGGGTTTGCCATGATCGGCGTGCCCTCAAACGCGCGCGTGTGGATCGCCACGGGTGTGACGGATATGAGGTGCGGCTTCAATAGTCTGGCGTGCAAGGTCGAGTCGGTGCTGGAAAAGGGCCCCTTCTCGGGCCGCATCTTCCTGTTTCGTGGTCGACGCGGCGCTTTGCTCAAAGCGCTTTACTGGACACGTGGTGATGAGAAAAATGAAAGCGCTCTAACATGGCCATCGCTTTCCGGCCGTCGTCATCAGTTGTGCGGTTCGCTGGCACTTTCGGTTTCAGTTGAGTCTGCGCGACATCGAAGAGCTGCTATTTGAACGTGGCGTGGTCGTGGGCTACGAGATGGTGCGTCGGTGGTGCGAGAAGTTTGGTGCAGGCTTCGCCCGTCGCGTCAAGGTGGCTCGCCGGAGGCCCGGCAGCACTTCGCGCTTAAGCGACATCTGTTGCGCGCTTCGTGCTACCGCAAGCAACTCGCTGAGCGTTTTGCCGCATGGCATCGATTCACCGAGATCTCTCAAAATCCGGTACCTGTCTGAGCATACATAAGCCTTTTGCCGAATTGTGTCGTCGACGAGTCAACGTCCTCGGTACCGCCTATGCGCTCGCCAAACTCGGGCTCAACCGGCGGTGGACAGCGCTGAGACTGCTTCGAGTCGGCCCTGGTGTGGAAATGGGCTCGCTCCCATTTCGTCGACTGAATTCCCGTGGTTCACTGTCGGGATTTATGGTGGCCTTGGGCTCATCATCAACTCAGAGCAGTTCGATTTAAAAGCATATCTGGTTATTCGGGCCGAGCGAGTCATCGGACTAGCAACTGTGTGACGATTTATGAAAGCGGCTACCGAACCGCTCTTTCAGGGGATCGTCTCCGGGAAAGGATGACCGAACTTGCTCCGATAGATGTGATGTGAGCGTCCAGCAAGTCGTTGGCTCATCAAGCGATATGCGCGAGCTCCTACCGTTACCCACTAGACGCTGACGTTCTCACTATCGATTAAACGGGGAGGCCGAAGCCTTCCAAAGGAGGCTGGAGACAGCGCGCAGTATCAGGCCGTGACAGTCAAACTCATAAGCCCATTGGCTCCGACGTGGACCTCAAAAGTCAAGCTCAAGGCTAAGACGGGGGGGCATCCTTCCGGGCTACTGGGGCTTTGAGGTGAGCCGGCGCCTGAGTGCATCAATCTACGCGTCGCGAAAGTTGATCTGCGGTCGGGCGAACAGGTGGTGTTTGAGCCACTGAGCGACATTCTTGGCTTCCCTCCGTTCGTTGACGCAATTTGCGCATAGCCGCTCATTGAGGCTTGCAACATTGGGGGGCGTTTAGAACAACCGGTGAATCCGGCTGCCCGAGCCGCAAATGCGTGTCCCCAAAGCCGGTGCCTGTATAGAGCAAAGAAATATCAAGGCTGGTTTTCCAAGGTCCTGTGTTCGAGAAAAAGAAACATGCACAACGACAACATTCCACACTCGCGTCACACTGGCGACGCATCGGCAAGTGGCATCTCGCGGCGTCAATGGCTGCAGGGTGCGCTGGCACTGGCTGCGGCTGGTCTCACTGGCTCGCCGGCGTTGCGGGTGCTCGCAGACGATCCCGGTATCGCGCCACTCGATACGTTCATGACGCTTTCCGAAGCATTGACTGGCAAGAAGGGGCTGAGCCGCGTGCTCGGCGAACGCTTCCTGCAGGCATTGCAGAAGGGCTCGGCCGAGATCGCCGACAGCCTGCCGCAACTCGTCGGTGCACTCGCAACTGGTTCGCTGAATTCCGATCAGGAAGCGCACGCGCTGAAGATTCTTGGAGCGTGGTATTTGGGTATCATCGACAACGCCGTGATTGCCTATGAAGAAGCATTAATGTTTAACGTCGTATCCGATACGCTCGTGATCCCGTCGTATTGTCCCCAAAAACCCGGCTTCTGGGCAGACAAGCCGAGCGAGAGGCAAGCCTGATGCCCGATATCGCTACGCAAAAGGCCGACGTCATTGTAGTCGGGTCGGGTGTCGCCGGCTCGATCGTCGCGCACCAGCTCGCGCTAGCGGGCAAGTCGGTGATCCTGCTGGAAGCCGGCCCGCGCATGCCTCGCTGGGAAATCGTCGAGCGCTTTCGCGACCAGCCTGACAAGACGGACTTCATGGCGCCGTACCCGTCGAGCGCGTGGGCGCCACATCCGGAATACGGCCCGCCGAACGACTACCTGATTCTCAAGGGCGAGCACAAGTTCAACTCGCAGTACATTCGGGCGGTGGGCGGCACGACGTGGCACTGGGCCGCATCGGCGTGGCGCTTTATCCCGAACGATTTCATGATGAAGACGGTGTACGGCGTTGGCCGAGACTGGCCGATCCAGTACGACGATCTCGAGCATTACTACCAGCGTGCCGAAGAGGAGCTCGGCGTGTGGGGGCCGGGCCCTGAGGAAGATCTGTACTCGCCGCGCAATAGGCCGTACCCGATGCCACCGCTGCCGTTGTCATTCAACGAGCAGACGATCAAGACGGCGCTCAACGGCTACAATCCGAAGTTTAATGTGGTGACCGAGCCAGTCGCGCGTAACAGCCGCCCGTACGACGGTCGGCCGACCTGTTGCGGTAACAACAATTGCATGCCGATTTGTCCGATCGGCGCGATGTACAACGCCATCGTGCATGTCGAGAAGGCCGAGCAGGCAGGCGCGAAGCTGATCGAGAACGCGGTCGTTTATAGGCTTGAGACGGCGCCGAACAAGCGCATTACCGCAGCGGTCTACAAGGACAAGACGGGCGCTGAGCATCGGGTTGAAGGCAAGTACTTCGTGGTTGCAGCGAACGGCATCGAGACGCCGAAGATCCTGCTGTTGTCGGCGAACCGAGATTTCCCGAACGGTGTGGCAAACAGCTCTGGCATGGTCGGCCGCAACCTAATGGACCATCCGGGCACCGGCGTGTCTTTCTACTCGAGTGAAAAGCTGTGGCCGGGCCGTGGCCCGCAGGAAATGACGTCTCTGATTGGCTACCGAGATGGCCCGTTTCGCGCGACCGAAGCGGCGAAGAAGATCCACCTGTCGAACATGTCGCGTATCAATCAGGAAACGGAGAAGCTCTTCAAGGGCGGCACGCTGATGAAGTCCGAGGAGCTCGACGCGAGGATCCGCGACCGCTCAGCGCGCTATGTGCAGTTCGATTGTTTCCACGAAATGCTACCGTCCCCCGAGAACCGTATCGTGCCCAGTACGACTGCCACCGACGCTATCGGGATTCCGCGTCCCGAAATTACCTATGCCATCGACGACTACGTAAAGCGGGGAGCCGCGCACACGCGCGAGATCTATGCAACGGCCGCGAAGGTGCTGTGCGGCACTGATGTTGTCTTCAACGATGAGTTTGCGCCGAACAACCACATCACCGGGGCAACGATCATGGGGGCGGAAGCGCGCGACTCGGTCGTCGACAAGGACTGCCGCACGTTCGATCATCCGAACCTGTTCATCTCCAGCAGTTCGACAATGCCGTCCGTCGGCACAGTGAACGTGACGCTGACGATCGCGGCGCTCGCTCTGAGGATGGCGGACACGCTGAAAAAGGAAGTCTGATATGCGGAAATCTACTTTCAACTTCCTCCTCGTCGGCTGCCTTGCCCTACCGGGTCTTGCCCGTGCAGCTGATCCAGCGCCTCTCCGGCGGGGCGAATACCTCGCGGTTGCGGGTAATTGCGTGGCGTGTCATACCGCGAAGGGCGGCAGGCCGTTCGCGGGAGGACTCGGTATGCCAGTCCCAATGCTCGGCACGATATACACCAGCAACGTCACCCCCGATCCTGATACCGGCATCGGCAACTGGACGTTCGAGGACTTCGAAAGAGCGGTGCGCCATGGCGTATCGAAGGACGGCAGCAACCTGTATCCGGCGATGCCATACGTGTCATATGCGAAGATCAACGATGACGACGTGCGCGCCCTCTACACGTACTTCATGCACGTTGTCGAGCCGGTCAAACAGGTGCGGAGGAGGAGCGAGATCCCGGTCCTACTGAGCATTCGCTGGCCATTGAAGATCTGGAATTGGCTGTTTCTGACGGACGGCGCGTATGAGCCGAAGCCAGCGCTGAGCGCTGAGTGGAACCGCGGCGCGTATCTCGTGCAGGGCCTCGCGCATTGCGGCACATGCCACACGCCTCGCGGCATCGCGATGCAGGAGAAGTCGCTCGACGAGACGGGCAGCAGCTTTCTGGCAGGCTCTGTGCTCGCGGGCTGGGATGGGTACAACATCACGTCTGACTCGAACGCGGGGATTGGCGGTTGGACGCGGCAGCAGCTTGTTCAGTACCTGCGCACCGGTAGCGTACCAGGCCTCGCGCAGGCGGCTGGACCTATGGCCGAGGCGATCGAACACAGCTTCTCACGGATGACGGAAGCCGACATCGGTGCGATCTCCACTTACATTCACACGGTGTCAGCCGTCGCCCGTGGCGATGAAAAGCAGTCGCGTTCGTCGTGGGGCAAGCCAGCCGAGAACGGCCTGAAGCTGCGCGGCACCGCGCCCCCATCATCAGGTATCGATCCGGCGCGACTGTATCTCGGCAACTGCGCGACCTGCCACCAGATGCAGGGTAAGGGGACACCGGACGGCTATTACCCGCCGCTTTTCCACAACTCGACCATCGGCGCGCCGAACCCGGTGAATCTCGTGCAGGTGATCCTGAACGGTGTACAGCGCAAGGTGGGCAGCGAGGACGTGGGGATGCCTGCTTTCCGCCACGAATTGTCGGATGCGCAGATCGCCGCGTTGACCAATTATTTGACTAAGCAGTTTGGCAATCCAGCCGTGAGGGTGACCGAACAGGACGTCGCGGAGCTGCGCCATCGCGGCTAGCCGCCGAAGCCCAACTGGGGACATCGCACGTCTGACAGCCGCCTGATTCGCAGAACTGGGCCTGTTCCCGTCACATGCCTTGCTTGCGTCAAGATGCGCCCGGTTGGACTACTGGTGACGCTGCATACGATCGGTACCCGCAAATCGGCCATCAATACTGAGCAATGAATGTTAGTGAACAGATCAATATCACGATTCTTGTTTACAAGAATATTGCGATTCCTGGCGGACTGCTTCCGCTTTGCGCGGAGGAACCTCGCCATTTTCGATCAATCTCGAATAAACGGGCTGAGGACGTGCGCCGGAAGGTGGACATCCCAAGGGAGCATCATTCTGCGATTCAAATATTTTGCATGGCTGGTCGCAGCAGTCACACCGGTGGGCACGTTTGCCCAGACGAGCGTAACGCTGTACGGTCGTGTCGACGGCGGCGTTGAATACCTGACAACATCGCGCAGTCGAACGGCGGCAGTGCTACGCGCTGGGGCGCAGAAAGCGGTGATTGGGGCGCTAGCATGTTTGGGCTGAAAGGCATAGAGGCTCTGGGCAGCGGGCTGTGGTCGGTCTTCAATCTTGAAACCTCTTTCCAGGTGATTAACGGTCAGACGAGTGGCGGGCGCATGTGGTCACGGCGCGCGTATGTCGGGCTGAAGAGCCGTACGTGGGGCCAAACGCAGGTCGGTCGCAACCTAATCATAGGCAGCGACGGCGTGTGGGAATTCGATCCGTTCGTGCAGCAGGCGTTTTCCTCCTCCTCGCTCGTGCGCGGCCGCAACTGGCAGCAGACCAGCAACAACATCGAGTATCACAGCCCAGTGATCGGCGGCTTCGACGTGCAGGCGCAATACGCGTTCGGCAGCCAGTCGAGCAGCCTCCATTACGGCACGGCTGACGATTTCGGTCGCTCATACGGGATAATGGTCTCGTACCATTCGCTATTACTCGACGTGCGTGGCATTTATGATGAGCTGCGCGGCAACAACGGCAAGCTGGGCAATATCTTTACCGCTTCGCGCGAATATTTCTTCGGCGCAAACGTGAAGGTGTGGAAGTTTAAGATCCAAGGTGCGTATACGCACTACCAGGCGCCGGACAGCCCGCTGGGTGTCGCCGATCGCGGCGATCACTACTGGCTTGGCGCAACGTACACGGCGACCGCGCACTGGGCTGTGACGGGCGGCGGGTACTATGTGACGGTCAGCGGCGGCGGCGGCGATGCGTCGCACGATCCGTCGGGGCACGCGCTCATGTATGTACTTGGCACGACCTACAACCTATCGAAGTGCACCTTCCTGTACGGCACGGTCGCGTACGTGCGCAATGACGACAACTCGAACTTCTCGCTGCTCGCGACGCCGCATGACGCGACGTTGGGCACGAGTCCAATCGCGGGCAAGTCGCAGACGGGCGTATACGTAGGGATAATGCATACGTACTGAGCGGGGTGCGACAACGTTTGCTGTCTTCTTTTCAAGGCAAATTTGATCCAGTCTCGGCTGGCTTGCGCTAGATATGGTGCTGTTATCTCCATATAGGCCCCGTCGCCTTTGGCGGAAGTGCTACCGTCAGTCGTGTTGCATGACCGAAGAAATGCCGACCCGTACAGTCATTCTCATCGACGATCCCCAGGAGGTTTTATATATATAGATGGGCGCATCAGGATGCCGAGAATAATCTATGAACGCCCTCTTTTTTGCAACGCTGAATGGAAACTTGGTTGGCTTGCGTAAATCTCTCGGCGTAGTTGTAGAGGTCGCTCCACGCGCCGCGATGAGATTCGCGCATGACAGTCCTAACGTGTACGTCGGCTTCGCGGTAAACCAGGATCCGCCATAAAGTTTCCGTCAGGTAGGTGTTCCAGTCATGTCATCAGGTTCGAGAGTAGCAAAACCTGAGGCCGCCCCGAGAATTTCGCCTTCCAGCAGGTCGTGTATAAAATCGACCAAAAAGAAGGCCGTTAGGATGTTTGATCCGCCCCAGGCAACCCTTGCAAGGCTGGGCCGTCTGGCAGGTATTCAATCATCAGCACGAGTAAAGCTCGCAGTGGGAGGCAAGTGGGGTAGTGGCGTCGAAGTTCGGCTACCTCCGAGACTTTGCGCAAACGGGGGGGGGCGAGCGGCAGAGCTGACGGGCCATTACGCAGGCAGAGCTCGAGCGCCGACCGAAGTCTTGATCACGTACCTGACCTTGCCAAAATCTAACCGATCGACTAGCCGGCATCGCTACCGCCTCAACGGCTCGTACCCCGGTACAGATCGAGTCATTACAATCACTAATCTCCCGGAGATCGAGATGCACTGTCGTGCCATTATTGTGGAAGACATGAGGCTGCCGTTTTGGAATCAACGGTTTGGGGCAATTGGGTGGGCGTGGCTAATCCGGTGCCTTGTAAGGATTTTCGGAACCGTCACTTTGATGTTCTTGATAGCGGCAATTTCGGCATGTGCTCAGAGCGCCACGTCGGATGTGACTGAACCTGTGTACCACCTGATCGTCGGCACCTACACGGGAGGGAAAAGCACGGGGATCTACGTTTATCGATTCGATACGAAGACTGGAGAGGCAACTCGTGTGTCGGTCGTGCCAGCGGTCAATCCTTCATATCTCGCCGTGAGCCGCAACGGTCATCGCGTGTACGCGGTGAACGAACTACCGGGCGACAACGGATCGCCCTCGCGACGAGGCAGCGTCAGTGCGTTTGAATTCAATCCGTTGGAGGGGCGGCTGAGGTTTCTCAATTCCGTAACGTCCGGGGGCAACGATCCTTGCTACCTCAGTCTGTCGCCGGACGAAAAGTATCTATTGGTAGCTAACTATTCGGTGGCGGCGCATCCGGGTGGGAGTTTTTCGGCGTTCGCATTGCTTCCCGACGGCCGGATAGACGCGCCGATGCTGACGGTCAGTTTAGATGCGCGCGGTCCGGTCCGAGGACGACAAGACAGTTCGCATGTGCATTCCACCGTGTTTTCCCCTGATGCACGATACTTGTTCGTTCAAGACCTCGCTGCCGACAAGCTCTACTCCTATCGTTATTCTCCAGATACTCGCAACGACGTACTGCGTTGGGACGAACGACATCAAACGAGCGTGAAGCCCGGCAGTGGTCCTCGCCATCTGGTATTCGGCTTGGATGGACGTACCGCTTACCTCGTCAATGAACTCTCCGCGACGGTCACGGTGTTTGGTTACGATGCGCGTGGGCTCACGCAACGTCAGGTTTTACCGCTGACCACACCGGACTTCAAGGGGCGTGTGGGTGCCGCCGCCGTTCATCTTTCGCCGGACGGGCGGTTCTTATACGCAAGCAACCGGGGCGACGCGAATGAAATCGTGATTTTCTCGGTCGCGCCAGTGACCGGCGATCTTGCGGTCGTGGGGCGCCAACCGAGCCTTGGCAAGTCGCCTCGCGAGTTCTCGATTGATCCGACTGGTCACTGGCTGATCGTGGGAAATCAGGATAGCGATACCGCTTACATATTTAAACGCAATCCGCAGACGGGGTTGCTCGAGGCGAAGCCGGGAGCAATTGACATTGGTGCGCCGGTCGACTTCAAGTGGATACCGGCGTTCTGAGTGTAAAGGCTCGATCTGTGCATAAAGGCTGGGCGCCCGATGTAGGAGGCGACGTGCGGGATGATGGGGCTAAAAACCACCCGCCCCAACGAAAATTCGGGCGGGAAGTATGGCCGCGAAGACTCTGTGTTGTCATAGGAGTCGCAGAATGCGTAGATCGAATGTAAGCGCGAACTAACCCGCGCCGCCGAGCGATCGGACGGAAGCGGAAGCGCCATGCGACTTGGCGAAGTTGAACGGCAAGAGATCGCTGATATCGGCATTGGCCGCGCGCTGCGGCAGCTCAGTGAGCACATGCAGCAGATACGCATACGGCTCGACACCACAGGCACGACACGTCAGCATCAAGCTGTAGACGATCACGCTGGCCTTGGCTCCGGCGACGGTATCACAACAGCCATGCCTTGCGTCCCGTGGTAAACGGCCGGATATCTCGCTCGATCACGTTGTTATC
Source organism: Pandoraea sp. SD6-2 (assembly GCF_000389825.1). NCBI lineage: Bacteria > Pseudomonadati > Pseudomonadota > Betaproteobacteria > Burkholderiales > Burkholderiaceae > Pandoraea > Pandoraea sp. SD6-2. The sequence goes on from NZ_KB944427.1 coordinate 25,061, forward strand.
GACCGGCGCGTCACCGTCCTCTACGTAGCGTCGCAGACAATCCCATTGGTTCCGCGCATAGCTGATCGCCTTGCCGGTCAGGCTTTCCGGCAGAACTTGCGGAGCCTGTTCATCGAGCCAGACGCCGTCTTGGGACGGCCACTCCACCCGCTCGATTCGGTAGCCCTTCCAGCAACCGGGTGCTTCCAATGCTTCTCGGCCTAGCAATTTTCCATCCGAACGCCCTTGCTATTGACGTCAGATTATCATTTGCCGCGATTTTGAAATGGGCGGAGCCCTATGGGGTGATGTTGGCGCTATGCGTTACCCTGCGTGGCAGAGTATCAATTGTGGGGGGGGCTGTGGTGAGGAAGTCTGTGCTATTTGCGTTTCTTTGCTTGCGGGTTGCGGCGACTCAAGCCGCTAATTGGGTAGAGTTCGGCTCGAATAGTCATGAGCACGTGTATCTTGATGAATCATCAATTGTTCGATCCAACGACTCCGTAATTTTCTGGGCGCGTGCAGTCTTTCCGGGCGGAGACTCCCGTCTGATGTACGGGTCAAAAATTGCCGCGACCGCTGTTGCCCGCTGGAAGATAAATTGTGCAACTCGTGAAATAGCATACAGCAGTGGTACTGCGCGGGATGTCGTGGGATCAATAATCTATCAATCGCCTTCCGGCTGGAGTCCGGCGGGCGACGTTCGCTCGGACTCCATTGGCGAGGATGCTTACCAATACGTTTGCGAGCGTTCATGATCTCGCAGGGGAGGGCATAACACTGTTTGCAGCGTGGAGCGGTGACGTGTAGCCACTTCGTCTGCTCGTACTAGTGCCGTTCATTTCTTCACCCTGGTGAGTTCGCCACCGTCGGAGAGATGAAGTTAAACAGCCCGTATTGGTGACTCGATTTGATCAGAGCGAAGCAGTGATTCCGTTGATGTGAGCGGCCCCGCCGTCGGCGAGGCGACGTAAAAAAGCCCGTATCCCGACCCGCGTTTGGGAGCCTGTTCCTGGGGCCGCTCACCTGAGCAGAACATCGCTGCAAATTTTCGAGCGAGCGGCCCTGCGTCGGCGCGGTGACGAACAATACCCGCGCGCTTCATTGATCGCCTCTAGCTCGGGCGCGTTGTCTTCGATGAGCGAGCAAAATCCGCTTGCTCCATCTCGCGATTGCTCGCGCCAAGCCATAGCTTCTACTCGATGGAGTGTAGCGCGCCGTACCTTGCACGGAAATCTCGTGGGCCCTGTGCGTCGCATGCCGCTATTGCCTGGTGATCATTTGGTCCTGTGCGGAAGAAAACCGGATCGGTCTTGAGGTAGATGAACGTGCCGTTGTTCATTGTTTCGTTGCGAAGTGGGTGAAGCTGATCTTGTCGCAAAGGTTTGCGGCCGCCTACTGGCATCGGTGCGGCGAGTGTGTCGTTCACCTGGTATCAGTCTATGGCTGTAGTTTGGGTGTGGTGCTCGGGCAACGTGTGCGGTCGGAAATCCAACGGAACGCGGTGATCCCCAAGTGCTCCGACGTGTTTGGGCGCAGTCCTATGGGGGCGGATGCCTCGGGGCGCTACCTTCGGCCAACTTCTCATGGGAAGTTTTCGGTTGTGCGTTGATCCGTGCAACGGATAAGTCTATTGGTGCGATAGCTCACCCATCTATCTCCTCTATCAGAGCTAACCCAGCATCGACCACTTTAAGCATGGGCGGTCGAATGCCCTATTGTTGTATGTGATGCGACGAGATCATATTTCGTTCAGCCAAAGCTATGCGATTAGTCAACCTTTGCCTGAATGGCGGTCGCGGGTTGTTGTGGCATTTATTTCGCTGGCATTTTTTGCGTTGGTGGCGCGAGGTTTCTGGGTTCAGGTTTGGAACTCGCGGTTCTATATCCAGCGGGGCGAGGCGCGTTACGGGCGTCTGCTGTCGGCAAGGGCACCACGAGCCCAAATTGTCGACCGCAACGGAAACGTATTAGCCATCGGCGAGCCCGCCGATGATCTGTGGGTCGATCCCAGATTTTTCGTAAACGCGAACGAGGGCCAAGTGCATGTGATCGCGAGCGTGTTATCTCTGTCGTATGAGGAGGTCGAAGCGTATCGAAGAAGCAATCGCCGATTCGTCTACCTGAAGCGCCTCGTCGCGCACAGTACGGCTGCCCCCCTTCTAGCTCAGGATATCCCGGGGCTATATGGTGTTCGGGGTGAGCGACGCTTCTTTCCCGAGGGCGAGTTGGCGGCCCAGGTTGTCGGGTTGGCGGGGCGGGGCGGCGATGGTGTCGAGGGCGTTGAGCTTGCCGCGAATTCCCAACTGAAGGGGCGCGGAGAAACGCGGGAGGTGGTTGTAGACCGGCTCGGGCGGGTGATCGAGGATCCCGAATACAAGGGGGTGCTCCTGCCTGCCGAGCGATTGGAACTCTCTATTGATCGGAACATTCAACGCATGGCTTTTGACGCCCTCAAGAGGGGGGTTGCCAGATCTGAGGCCCAGGCCGGTTGCGCCATCGTTCTGGATACGGCAACCGGAGAGATCCTAGCGTTGGTTAACGTGCCGACATTTGACCCAAATGTGCCGAGTTCCGGGGGCGTGCTACCAATACGAAATCGAGCGCTAACCGATGCATTCGAACCAGGGTCGACGATCAAACCGCTGGTGGTGGCCATGGCAATGGAGAGAGGGGTCATCCGTCCACAAACAATGTTTGATACTTCGCCTGGAGTGCTCCATTTTCATGGCGCCGAGATTCACGACACTTCTAACCACGGCACCATTAGCACGGTGGACGTCATTGCAAAATCGAGCAACATCGGCATGGTAAAGATCTCAGAAATGCTTGCGTCGAGAGATATGTGGGGAGGGTTTCGCCAGTTTGGAGTCGGCGCTATGCCGCTCACGGGATTTCCTGGGGTGACATCGGGAATGCTTCATGCGCCATCGCACTGGCGGCCGCTGGAACAAGCAACGATGGCGTACGGCTATGGGCTATCTGTGTCTTTGGCGCAGCTCGCCGGTGCATATCAGGCGCTCGCCAATGACGGCGTAAAAGTGCCGCTGACGTTGTATCGGCGGCAGAAGCCCGCGGTGGACACAGTTCGCGTGGTTTCGAGGCGAGTGGCCACGCAGGTTCGCGACATGTTAGAGGCTGCTGTTGCCTCCGGAGGGACGGCAACGATGGGGGCGCTTCCGAACTATCGAGCAGGTGCAAAGACGGGGACAGCTCGCAAAAGCGATGGCGGGGGGTACGCGGCACGGAAGTACATCGGCGTATTTGCAGGCATTGCCCCGATGTCGTTACCCCGCATTGTTGTCGCGGTCATGATTGATACGCCGACCAAGGGATCATTCTATGGCGGACCAGTCGCTGGGCCGGTATTTGCCGAGATCGCACAAAACTCGCTGAGTTATCTGGGGGTTAGACCGGACAGAGTTCGCAGTGCGGCAAAAAACTAACTTGGCGTTCGTTGGGGCGCAGTCGTTTTGCGCTATGGCTCGGGAGTTCCCTGTGGGCAAGCGACGCGTGTCTGGCAGATCAGTTCCGCATTTCCATGCTGGCGCTGTCAGTTTACGTCCTGGAAACAAAACAAGCCCCATTTGACTAATCAGCTTAATTCTGTACTTTTCTTATGCGCGTCCACTCTCTGTTGCTTCGTATCGTTGTCATTGTCGCTGCACTAGCCGGATTTATCTGGCTTGTTGTTCATCCCTCGTATGCGCAACAAATATCGCCGCCGCCCATGACGGCCAAGGCGTGGGTCATTGTTGACGTGACGAGTGACCAAGTGCTGGCCGACCATAATTTGACTCAACGAATCGAACCCGCTTCGCTTACCAAAATCATGACTGCATATCTGGTTTTCGATGCATTGAGGGGTAAGCGTATTGCGATGGAACAGCTCGTAATACCTAGCGCATCAGTGCGGGAAATTGGCAATGATGAATCGCGAACCTTTGTTGAGATGGGCAAGCCTATTTCGGTGCGCGATCTCGTCTATGGAATGATCATTCAGTCTGGGAATGACTCATCGATTGCGTTGGCCGAGTTGATTGGTGGCTCGCAGCCAAGCTTTGTTGATCTCATGAATCGTGCGGCTCAACGTATGGGGCTACAGGACACGCATTATGCGAACGTCGACGGTTTGCCTGATTCTCAGCATTACACGACGGTGGGGGACCTCGCGGTGTTGTCCATACATCTGATTCGCGACTTTCCTGAGTACTACGGGATCTTTGGGGAGAAGGGCTTCACATATAACAAAATCCATCAGGCAAATCGGAATCGTCTCTTGTATCTTGATTCGACCGTTGACGGCCTGAAAACCGGACACACAAAGGGGGCCGGATACTGCCTTGTCTCGACGGCATTACGCCCGTTGCCGGGGCGCGACGGTTTGGCGCGTCGTTTGCTTTCGGTTGTTGTTGGAGAGCCTACGGAGGGCGCGCGTGTGCAAGATAGTCTGGCAGCGTTGAACTATGGCTATCAGAACTTCGACACGTTGCGCATTTATGTTGCGAACCAGGTTTTGACCGAGCGCAGAGTTTGGAAAGGCGAAGGAGGCGGGAAATTTGGATTGAACCGAGATGAGTTCGTCACGGTCCCTCGCGGGGAGGGGCGGAAAATCGAATCGCTATTGGAGCTTCGTGAGCCGCTTGTCGCCCCAGTTTTCGTCGGAGATGTGGTGGGGCGCGCCAAGGTCATGATTGATGGGCGGCAGCTTGCCGAATTTCCTGTCGTCGCACTGGATGATGTGCCGCAAGCGAGCTTTGTTGTGCGCGCTTGGGATGCACTGCGCCTCTTTGCCATCAGCGCGTGGGGGCGGACTTAACGTCGCTCCCACGCGTTTCGCATAAGGCGCCCGTAATCAGATTTATGGCGTCCTCCGAGAGGGTGTCAATGCTTGGTAATCCTTCTCGCACTGCTGGCCTGCTAGTCGGGCTCGGTCAGCATACTCTGCCAAATCTGTAGCCGCGCCGTTAGACCGGCTGAGCAACTGGGCGAACATATCGAAGGTGGTGTCGGTTGACGTGCGTCCGGATGCAGCGGCGGAATGGTGTGCTCTTGCCGCAAGGTTTGCGACCCGCTTGCGCAAGCCGTCAGCAGTGGAAGCAGCAGCAATAGCATCGGCGCGCGCCAGGTCCCGCTTCCTTGCAGCCTCCTCTGCGTTTTGAGAAAGTGCTTGTGTTCGGGTGCGATAGACATTGCGCTCCTCTTCAAGGGCTTTAATGGTGTTGGTCTGAGCGGCGAGTTTTGCCGATTGGTCGGCATCGGTGTGTCCTTTTGCATAGCCTCCGGCAAAGCTCGCTAGCGCTGTCAGTAATAGTCCAGCCAAGGACGGAAGTTTTAGAAAGTTCATGCGACTTGTCGGTGCGGCGAAAAGGATTAGCCTTGGTGGCGGGTCTTGGTGCCCTGGCGAGGTTGTTCTGATGAAGTTCGGCGCATAGTCCTGCTCAACTGGGGCCGTCGCCGTGTGTGGGTGGATCGGATGATTCTCGTCCAAGGTATCGTCGTAGCAGGAATTCAAGCGTAGATTGACCGCCGCAACCTATCAGGGCAGCAATGCCAACTAATGCCGTCGGCCGCAAGTCGTTGAACATGATGAGTGCCGCCCCTGAGCTCATCGACAGGCCGGCGCCAACAATTGTCTGTCCGAGAATTGCTCGTAGCGTTAAGCGCGAGGTACTTGAAAATAATTTTCCAAGCCCGATCGTCGCGCCTAGCACCAGCAGCGTTATCAGCTCTTTTTCATGGGTACTAATCTGCATGTCGCACCTTATACGACAAGTCCAACAGAGTAGCGCACGGGTTTGCCGTCAAAGTGTGCGGTGAGAATCTGCCGGCGCGCGGCTGCGCCGGATCGAGGGGCGGAAATATGAACCCAAGTACCCTCAAAGATCAGTTGCTGGAATTCAATGTCAGATCTTTCGATTGCCTGGCAAATTTGATACGGGGTTCCGAATTTTGGGCAACTGAAATCAACCGCAAGTCCTTCTACGTGCGCGCTCGCACCGGCCCCACCTATCGCTCGGTTGAGCGCGGGGGACCGATAGCCGGAGGAGATGATGACGGGGCTACCTAGCAGCGAACGAACTTGCTCAAGGAGATTTGCCGTTCTCATTAGATTGTTGATGACCGATGCCGGGGCTTGGTTGTCGATGCCAAATTTACGTGCGGTGGCACTTTCTGTCATCTCATGCAAGGTGAAGTGCTCTGTCAAATTCATCCGAATCCTTTCCGTTTTTCGTGTGCTCTGCACATCTCGCATCGATTTGCTGAGAGCACTGTCGATAATCGATAGTTAATGACCCGTCGGAATAGTGCCCTGAGTGGGGCGTTGGGATCTCGACAATCTTCCTCTTGCCTAGTCGAACCTGGTTAAGAGGCGCGGGAAGAATTGGAGCGGCTTCATCCTTTGATTCTTGCTCGCGACAATGTCACTGGGCGCATCGGCAGGGCTTCGCGAGGGCGATTCAGTGCCATCGACCAGAAGGCGATGAGTCTTTCCCCTTTTGGGTGACTGGGCTGGACGTCGTTGTTCTTCCATCCCATTAGCGTGCCGTGACTAATGCCGATAAGGCGTTCGATTGTTGTCGTTGAGTATCCGGACATCCCCAATTGGAGTAGTAATGTTCGCCAATCGACACAGGTGTGTGAAGGCATTCTCGATGCTATGAGAATGCGCGCATTGAGTGATGGGGCACCGCCAAGACGGAATTCTTCGAACCGAGAGGGGTTCCTGTTCAACGGGGCAGGTTGGGTTCTTGCGCTGGTACCTGATGGGTCTTGACGTGCCTGTTGCGGGATTGTCTGTCGCTCATTCTGTGATCTGTCTGGAGATATCTGCCGAGATGGACTTTCCCCATTTCCCGACGATGCGTGACTCGCGTTAATGTCGGAGTTGAGGATGGATTGGGCAAGGGTAGTGCCGTCTGGGAGAAAGCGGCGAAGCGCGCGCCTGTCGATTCGATAGAAGATCTTGTGTTCAAGCCGCTTTACGGATTCGATCAGTAATCCGATGGCTCTAAGTCGTCTTCGTGCAGTTCTTTGAGCTTCATATGAGAGTCCGGTAGCGCTAGCCAACTCGTCCACCGTTTTGTGAACGCCTTGCTGGGCGAGCAGATCGTTGTCTTGTGTTAGGAGGTAGCTTAGGAGAACCGCTGCGTTCACGTTTCCTAGGGCAAGTGCAAGGCCGGGATGATAGGTAAAGGGTGTGGGGATCTTATGCTGCACAGAGGCTCCTCGCGGTCGATCGTTTTGCGGGGAGGTCAACGGATATGGAGCAAGGGGGGGGGCTCTCAGTAAAGCTCGAGTGGTGCACTCATGTCATTGGGACGCGATTCGACTGAAAATCATGAGCGTTGATATGAAGCGCAAAGAAAGCTGTGCTTTTTAGCGTGTTCTTGACGGTCTTGAAATAAGGTGACACCCAAAACGACGTAGCAAGCTCCCCGGCGTTGGGAGCTAGATCACGACAAGGCCTGTGCGGAATGAGTGTGGGTGGCTCTCGGGAGCTTTTCTTGACAGGGGGCGTTGGCATCCTGAGGGTGAGTTCGTCAAAAATGGGTGTCCGCCCATTCCTTCTTCCCTGTCCCTGGGGGTAGCGTGTCGGCTATGTGCATCGCTTCTTTGCGGTGCGATCAGCGTTCGTTATTGCAAGCGATGATGAGGGGGCTGATGCTGTTGAACTTACGTCTTCTTGGCTTTCTGCGGTCGTTATTTCGCTATCGTTCGATAAAAATGGCAGGGCCGTCCCGTCCATTGATTCCGCTGTCGACACGCTCTGCGCTGGCAGGTATTGCGCTGTCTTCGGGGGCGTCGATTGCGGTCGGTATAGGGCATGTCAAATCAAGCGAAATTCAAGGCGGCCCAAACATAAATGGAGTCGGCGGACCTAACCTCGTTGTCCGACAGAATTCTCCAAACGCAGTTGTCGGATGGAATAGCTTCGGCATCGACAAGAGCGAATCCGTTACCTTCAGACAGCCTAGCCCAACTTACTGCCAGGCTGAGTTGCGTTATCGGTGGCAGTCCTGATGCCACTCAGATCATTGGCGTGTTCAACGCTAACGGACAGCCATTTGCGGAAGGCGCTGAACTTGTCGATATCGATGGTTGAGCCGGCAAGACGATCGGTCGAGAGTCTGTGCAGTAGCACATCGAGATCTAACATCTCCCCAGCTCAAAGCGAGTCTGAGCATGACTTGCCATGGGATGTTGTTAGGGAAATATCGACGCTGGCGCAGAACATTTCGCGGTGTGACTTCTTGCTGGAGTGCAAGGCCACTCGTGAGGACTTCACAACACCGATTCGTCTGGCTCTACTTGATGATAAGAGAGCCGAAGCAAACATTGAATTGAAAATATTGATGCGTAAAAAAGCCAATACCCTACGCATGTGCGCACGCGGGTGCGCAGTCGCCATGCTTTTCTCTATGGTGGCGAGCACCGCGAATGCGCAAACGCCCCCCATCGCGCCCCCGCCAAATGCGGGGAGTTTGCTCCAGGAGCGTAAATCGGAGTCGCGAGATTTTAGTTCGCCGGAAGACATCGACAAACTCGATAAGGCTAAGCGGGCGAGCCAGACCAAGCATATTCACGTCAACACGGTGGTGTTCGAGGGAAATTCTAAGCTCTCGGCTGAGGAGTTGGCGCCACTGGTGCAGGCAGTTCAGGGGCAGGATGTTTCCGAACTCAATCTGTCGCGTCTGGCAGAGGCTGTTAATGCCGAGTATCGGGCGCGGGGATACGGCTTCACGGCTGTCTCGGTCGATCCGGGCAGCCTGCCCAGCGGAAATATCAAGTTCGTCATCGTTGAGGGTAAGGCCGGGCGAGTCAGTGTGGACAATCATTCCCGAGTGAACGGTTCGCTGCTTGACGGAGCATTGGATGGATTTCGCGAGCAACCCGACGACACGGATCGACTCGAGCGTGCCGCTCTGCTGATGTCGGATACTCCCGGTGTAGGCGGGGCCCGTCCTCGCCTGAGTCGCGGTGAAGAGGGGGGGCAAGTCGACGTCGTAATGGACGTTCAATCGGCACCGCTACTCGGCGGCTATACGTCAATTGATAACTATGGCAGCCGGACTTCCGGGCGCACTCGCCTGAATGCGGTGTTGGGCATTAATAGTCCGTTCGGATGGGGAGACGCGTTACGCCTCAGCGTATCCGGTCTGCCGTTTAACATGCAAAGCGGCGACTCCACGTTGGGGGGTATTACCTACGATTTTCCGATGGGAAGCAGCGGCTTACGCGGCGGTGTCGGATATAACCGCATGCAGTACCACTTGGGCGGGATTTACGAAGGATATTTCGATGGCACGGCTGACGTGATGTCGGCTTACGCGAGCTATCCGATTTTGCGGCAGCAGACTCAGAACCTCTCCGCCAGGCTGTCATATAGCCACAGCCTGTATAAGGACAATCAGGTGGGCTTCCAAAACAAGCGAAGCTCCGATGCTGTGGCATTGTCGCTGTATGGAAATATGCAGGACTTCCTATTTGGTGCGGGGGCTGCAAATCGTTTTTCGGTCACCCTGACCCAGGGCTCGTTGAGATTTGATGATCCATTATTCGCAGCGCAAGACGCGATGGGCAGCAAAACAGCCGGGGGATATACGAAGGCTGAAATGACCCTGTCCAGGATGCAGCAACTGACGAGATCGACCTACCTGCAGGCAGACGTCGTCACTCAGTACGGGTTGAAGAACTTGGACAGTTCTGCCCGTATGGTCATGGGCGGGCCGTTCGCAGTACGTGCCTTTAGCTCCGACTTTGTCTCGGTTGACTCTGGGGTACTGCTGCGCATTGCTGCCGGTTGGCGTCCGAATTTTCCGCTGCCTGTCAACATTTACGGGTTTTACGACGTCGGCTCGGGCGTACTACGTCACACCCCGTTTCCGGGGCAAGTCAATAACGTGAACTTGCAAGGTGCGGGCATCGGTGTCGATGTGGCATATCGGTCGGTTTCTGCCTCGCTGAGCTGGGCGACACGCATTGGTGGGAACGTGCCGGGGATTGCCCAGCAACCTAAGAGCTGGCTGTGGGCAACAGTGGCCTATGGATTCTAATAGCGAACGGATGCTGATCCAGATCTCATCGTGAGTCCATCGCGAATTTCAATATATTCAGCCGACTGCCTGTTGCAGCCGGCTTTTTTGTTTTTTATTAAGTACTCCTGTATATCAGAGGGGGATTGGTGGATATCCGGTGGACTAATCTTTGTGACACTTTGCTAACGTGCGGACCGGATGTCGATATGCGATCTCGAGTCGTCACTGGCTTGGAAATTTTGTAGGAGCGACGATGAACGATTCTTTTCAAATGCGGCGGAGTGATTCTGTTCTGCTGGGGGTATTAAGTGCAGGTGCATACCTGATCATCGCGCTATTTTCAACGCAATTGGGCAGCGGCACTACCCAATCGATCCCGGTTTGGTTGTCTTCCGGCGTTGTGTTCGGCCTTCTTATCTCGATTCCGAAACCTCATTGGGATCCCCTACTGATGGGAGTTAGTTTAGCGAGTGCTGTTTGGGCATGGTGGGCTCATGGACTCACCGGGATCTCGATGGTGTCCTTCGCCGCATTAGACACGGGCAGTGTGTTGATCGGAGCATGGTTCGCATCGTTGGGAAGAAATAGAGATCCTGTTCTCGCTGCTGCCTTCCTTATTGCCGGGACCTTTCTGACATCCGTTCTCGGCGCAACACTGTCGGCCGCGCTTTGGTATTTGAGTGGGCTTGACGAAGCCTATGGCAAGGAGTGGCTGGCATGGGCACTTTCCACGGGCTGCGGCATTGCGCTTGTTGCGCCGATTGTGATGCATTTTCGCGATTTTCGGCTCAAGCTCGCCGACGGCCTGTCAATGCAGTCGTTTTTTACAGGATTGACGACCTTTGTGATGTTCGTCGGGGCAACGATGTCGGTGTTCAGTAAAGATGCGGTCCAGCGCTTCGGGGCTATCTCATCAACGCTTGGCTACGTACCGATGCCATTTTTGCTCGTGACGTCGTTGATCTGGGGGGCATTGGGTGGTGCTCTGTCCACCCTCGTCGGGGCTCTGTTGGTCTTCAGGCTGACGGTCGATGGATGGGGGCCATTTGCGGTTGCTGATTCGGTATTGGGCGATGCGATCGTCGGCGTGCAATCCTATGTGTTGGTCTGGGCTGTCGTGATACATCTTGCGCAGGCACTGCTGGCGTCCCGTCAGATCGCGTATCAGCGTGTGCGACGCTGGCAACTCCATTGCGAGAGAATTCTGCAGGCGTCGCATGTTGCCAGTGTGGAGTTTGACGTTGCGACTGGTTCTGCCGAGTGGGGGGAGACTGCGGCCAATGTGCTGGGGGCAGAAGTGACGCGGTTGCATCATATATCCGATTGGTTGGATTGCTTACGTGTAGAGGAGCGCTCAACGGCCGATACTAAGTGGTCCACTGTTGCGAATGGTGAGTGTTCGGTGAGCGACGCCACTCACAAACTTCGCATCGGTAGCCAGGATTTGGTCGTGCATGTGCGCTTTGCCGGGGTAAAGGGCCCGGATGGGGGTGTTGAGCGCGTCGCAGGGGTGATCTGGATTGTTAGCCGTGTGTTTGGGGATGCAGGGGATGCCTAAGGCTGCGGTGCTTCTCATTCACGGCTTAGGTGGAACACAATACGATCTCGGTTCTTTGCGCCGGAATCTCGCAGACGCTGGCTTTCGCACTCACGCGATCATATTGCCGGGGCATGGTAGTCATGCGAGCGATCTACGCGCCGTCCGCGCAGAGGATTGGCTGCGGGTGGTGCGGATTAAGTATCGGCAGCTTAAGCAAAGACATCGAACTGTGCACATTTTAGGATTGTGCATGGGGGCGTTGCTCGCGATCGAAGTGGCGAAGCTCGAGCACCATGTAGATGGGGCTCTGGTTGCACTTGCGGCACCAGTTTTCATTGATGGGTGGGCGACTCCATGGTACCGAGCTATGCGACATGTGCTTTACCGTATTCCGGGAGTCGCTGCGCGCATGAGAGTTGAGGAGGGAGGGCCGTTCGGGATCAAGAACGAGCACTTGCGCACTATTGTTCGGGCGAAGTTTGCTCGCAACGAAAGTTTTCACTACCGTTGGGTCCCTCTTGCGTGCATTCGTGAGGTTGATCGCTTGCGTTCGATGGTTATGAACGGCCTTGAGAGTGTCGCTTGCCGTACCTCGATTGTGCATGCGCGTCAGGATGAACTGACCAGCCTGCGCTCTGCATACTTCTTGGAGTTGCCCCTGTAACTCAGGACACGTGGACACCGTTAGGTTGATGACGCCGCTGCTCGCCTGAACTCGCGAGGCGAGCGGTATTTCAGGGCTTTGTGCGGGTGGCGCTCATTGTAATGTTCAAACGCAATGGCCAGACGCGAAAGCGCCGTTGGCACGTCGGGCTTGTCCATATAGGCGACGTAATTGTGCTTCATGGTCTTCACGAACGACTCAGCCATGCCATTGCTCTGCGGCGAACGTACGGGCGTGGTCAGCGGCTCCAAGCCCAGCTCGCGCAGCGAAGCTGCGCGTGCGATGGTCGATGTAGGCCGACCCGTTGTCCGTCAGCCATTCGATGGGCTGCGCCGTCTGCGTGGTGCCGAAGCGCTGCTCGACGGCCGCCAGCACCACGTCGCCGCTATGCCCGCCGGTCGTAGCAGCCCAGCTAATCGCTTCCCGGTCGCAGCAATCCAGCGCGAACGTCACGCGCAGCGGCATGCCATCGTCGCACCGGAATTCGAAGCCGTCCGAGCACCAGCGGGTATTGCTCCTGTCCACGGCCACGCGACCATCGTGCCGCCGCTTGTCTCGCCGTACGCCGGGACGACGCAGCAACAAATGGTGCTCACGCATGACCCGATACACGCGCTTGTGGTTGATGCACGGTGCGCCGACCATCTCACGACTGCGGCGCAGCAGCGCCCAGATGCGCCGGTAACCGTAGGTCGGCAGGTGCGCCACGTGGGCATGGATTTCCTCGACCAGTTCCGTGTCGTCGGTGGGCTTGGCACTGCGACCATCTTGCCAGTCAGACGAACGAGCCTTCTTCACCGCCACAACAGAGCGCGCCACGCCGAGAACTTCGCAGACCGCTTTCAATGGTCGTCCCCCGGCAGCAAGGGCGAGCGCGCAATCAGGTTTTTTGAACGGCCCCATTCCACGGCTTCCTTCAGGATTTCGACTTCCATTGTCTTTTTCCCGAGCAGCCGTTGCAGCTCCTTGATTTCCTTGATGGCTGCGGCCAATTCCGATGCGGGCACTACGGTTTCTCCCGCTTTCACTGCCGCCAGACTGCCTTCCTGGTATTGCTTGCGCCAGCCGAACACTTGGTTAGGGTTCACGCCGTGCCGCCGGGCCACGGCTGACACCGAGGCGCCCGGTGCCAGCGTCTCTTGCACGATGGCGATTTTTTCCTGCGCCGTGCGCCGACGACGGCGCTCCGGCTCGGTCAGAATTTCGATGGGTTCCACGTAATGACTAGGCTTACTGATAGGCACAAGACTATCCGTTATTTTAAGAGAGTCCTTGTGTCCTCAGATACGTGGGGCCGCTCCACTCTCGTTATAGGTTGCCCTCATCCCATTCAGATCCCTCTCGGCCGCCCCTAGAGTATCGATGTGGAGCAGGCCCCTGAATCTCCGGACACGGTCTCCCGCTTAAACTAACGGGTAGGCATAAGACTGTGTTTTTGACTAACACCAGGCAGGAAGTGATGGAAGTGTTGACGGGCCCGGAGCGTCGCCGGCGCTGGACGGCGGAGCAGAAGCTGGTCATGGTGCGGGAGAGCTTGGAGCCGGGGAGGTCGGTTTCGATGATCGCGCGCCAGCATGGCGTGAACCCGAATCAGTTGTTCCACTGGCGCAAGCTGTACCAAGACGGGAGCCTGTCGGCGGTCAAGGCTGGCGAGGAAGTGGTTCCAGCATCGGAGCTGGCCGATGCGCTCAAGCAGATTCGCGAGCTGCAGCGGATGCTCGGCAAGAAAACCATGGAGAACGAGATTCTCCGCGAAGCAGTCGAGTATGGCCGAGCAAAAAAATGGATAGCGCACTCGCCCTCGCTGCCGGAGGACGACCAGTGAAACTGGTTTGTGAAGTTCTCGGCGTGTCGCGCTCGAACGTATCGGCACGACTGTCGCGTCCGACGACGTGGCGCGATGGCCGTCAATCGCGGCAGACCGACGATACGAGCGTGGTCGAAGAAATCCGCCGAGTCGTCGGCGAATTGCCCAGCTATGGCTATCGCCGAGTCTGGGGCACGTTGCGCAATGAACGTGTTGCTGCCGGACAGGTGCCGTTCAATGCGAAGCGCATCTATCGCGTCATGCGCACGCATGGTCTGCTGATGCAACGTCGTCCGACTCCGCCTCGGCCGCAACGTCGGCACGATGGCAAGGTGGCCGTGGCACGCGGCAACCAGCGTTGGTGTTCGGACGGCTTCGAGTTCCGCTGCGACAACGGCGAACCGCTGCGGGTGACGTTCGCGCTGGACTGCTGCGACCGGGAGGCCATGAGCTGGGCTGCTACAACGGCGGGCCACAGCGGCGACATTGTGCGCGACGTGATGCTGGCGGCAGTGGAAAATCGGTTTGGCGACGAACTGCATACACCGTCCGAAATCGAGTGGCTGAGCGACAATGGTTCAGGCTATACGGCCAACGACACACGCCGGTTTGCGATGGACATTGGCCTGAAGCCATTGACCACGCCGGTGTGCAGCCCGCAAAGCAACGAGATGCCTCCCCCATAGCGCGCTGAAATACCGCTCGCCTCGCGAGTTCCGGCGCTCGATGGATTCAGCAACTTTAGTGTGACGCCGTGTCCGGGATTACAGGGTCAACTCCACACCCAATGGGCGGCATCCCATTCCTCATTGGGGCAAATGTCGCCATGATGGCTCGTAGGCTCGTAGGCTCGTAGGCTCGTAGGCTCGTAGGCTCGTAGGCTCGTAGGCTCGTAGGCTCTAGGGTGCTGAGATAGCTTGGTTTCCCCGAGGCCCGCGATTACCCGCGGCGCGGCAAGTTTAGGGGGCATGGTGTGTTCGACGCGAAACGCTTGAAGGAATTGGAAGTCGAGCCGCCGCACTGAAAAGCTGTTGGCGAGATCTGTACTGGAAAACGAGGTCGGACGTAAGGCGCTTGAGCGAACGCCGGTCCCTGTGGGTCATCGGCTAAGCGTCAGCGCCTATAGATATCGGCCAACTCCCGCGTAATCTGGCTTTGCGGTACCGATGTTGGAGCGTCAGCCGTTGAGACGCCCGTCGGCGTTCATCGAGTGCGGCTAATGGACTTTGTGTTTGGCCGAACCTCCGATTAGCGGGCTCGGACTGACGCTTTGGATCGAGCCGCTTTGTCTCGCAGGCTATCGCAGCCGATTCGCGCCGACAATGGCAGGATTTTGTGATTTCCCGGGCGCTACGGAAGGGGCGTCACTCCAATAAGTCAACGAATTCATCCAAAAATCTCTGACATGACCAAGCTAACAGTATATTTGCAGATCGGATTGACGCTAGATGCGCCTGAAGCTATTGCTATCCCCTTACCTGCCCCCCCAAAAGGGACAACCTGGGATAACCCGCTTAAAGACACCATTCCACCAGGAATTAAAGCGGATAACTCATCAACGGAACTTCGTATTTATGGAAGTGCGACCCAGGCTGGTCGATGGTCGATTCGTGTCTGGGACTCGAAAGAACTGAGTCTGTGGGAGTGTGATGTTGTCATTGGCAGCAAAATCAAAGTGTTTTTGCTAAAGGATCACCCTGTTGCTCAAAATGAAATAATTATTTCATTGGGGGGAGTGTCTTATGTCCCTTGGAGTGAGTTCGATCGTAACAGCAAACCTATTGATAATAAAGCCCCGCAGGGCATTACGTATGATATTCATACGGTGGGAGAGACTAGCAATCCATTCAAAGGTACTGGCGGAGGGCAGGTCCGCATTTGGGGGAGCGCGACCAAAGTTGGTTCTTCCACCCTAACGTTCCATAGCGATTCCTCTATGTCTGTACTCGCCGGCGGGAGAACGGTTTCGTTTGATATTGTTGTTGAAGAATCCATCGAGATATCTCCCTCTGATCTTACGTTGCCGCCTGCCGTAAGTGGAGATCCTTATAAAACGAAGATCACTGCTTCAGGGGGTTCTGGGCCTTACAAGTATCAAACCAAAGATAAGCCATCGGGGCTAACGTTGGCGTCCGATGGCACTGTGAGCGGCGTACTGACCGGTGATAAGCTTCGTCGTACAAGAGTCGAGTTCTGGGTGGGAGCGACCGATAGTGCTAGCTCAGGAGGGCATGTCGACGAGAGTGAGGAGATCTTGAATCTAAACGGTTGGCAACACTATGTAGTGAACGTTGAACCGAAGATTATCCTCGAGCCAGCGAGTCTTCCAATAGAACAAGCATTTGTAGGCAAACCCCTCGATTTTAAAATAACGATCAAGGGTGGGCTAGAGCCCTACACGTACCAGATTTTCGACAAAGAAGGTACCGCCATCTCAAGCCAACCATGGCTAAAACTTGATACGGATATCTCTGAAGGGATTGTGCATCTGCAGGGGACTCCGCCACAGGCAGGGATATGCAATTTTTACGTTGGCGCTACGGATTACGAGGGTTCGGGTGGGCACAAGACTGGCTGGAACGGTTGGTGCGAATATACGCTGAAGATTATTAGTGAGCCATCCATCACAATCTCGCCAACCGATACGCTGCTGTCAGGCACGTTAGGGCAACAATTCACGCAAACATTCAGTGCCTCGGGTGGAGAAAAGCCCTACAGATATAAAATTTGGAATATATCCACGGACACCCCGGTACCTAGCGATTGGCTGAAAATAACAGATGATAGTCAAACTGTGACTGGCGGCGTACTATCCGGCTGGCCGCCCCATGTCGGCGAATACAAATTCTACGTGGGAGCAGTCGATAAGAATGACCGCGGTGCTCATGACTCGGGCATGAATGGATGGCGTAGTTATACGCTAAAAATCGAGAATCCCGCGACGCCTGTGACACCAACGCCCCCCCCTGCGATTCAGATTGGCGGGCCGTCTGCACTTCCCAACGGCATGCTCAACCGAGCCTACCCAGCACAGACAATCGTGGCGGCCGGAGGCTCAGGGGCGTTTACATATAAACGATCTGGCTCGGTACCTCGTGGCCTCGACATAAACCCCAACACTGGGGTCTTTTCTGGCATCCCAAAGGAGGTCGGTGACTCATTCAAATTTTGGCTTGGCGCAACCGATTCCGACGGAAATGGCGGCCAAGAACACGG
Source organism: Pandoraea sp. SD6-2 (assembly GCF_000389825.1). Lineage (NCBI taxonomy): Bacteria > Pseudomonadati > Pseudomonadota > Betaproteobacteria > Burkholderiales > Burkholderiaceae > Pandoraea > Pandoraea sp. SD6-2. The sequence goes on from NZ_KB944427.1 coordinate 42,307, forward strand.
TATGAACGGTTGGCACGCCGAATACACGCTCGTTATTAAACCTGAGCTTACTGTCTCTTTTTCTGGCCCTACGGATGGGCATGTGGGACAAGCCTACTCTGGCAAGATAATTGTCTCGGGAGGCACTCCTCCGTATACTTATAAGGTTGCAGGACTACCTGCAACGCTATCACGTAACGGTGACGGTGATGCAATCTCCGGCACGTTGCCTGATGCGGGAAAATTCACATTCAGTATTACGGTGTCCGACGCTCTCCACTACGAGTCAGTCTATTCTCACCTGCTCTCTGTGAAACCCGCATCATCGAGCGAAAATCTAGTGATCCGATTCAGTGGAGAAGCATACGGGCGAGTCAACACCCCTTATACCGGGACACTCAGCGTAACGGGGGGACTCGGCCCATACGAAATCAAGGAACAAAAGACCCCTACGTTTTTACACTGGTCGAAAGGTGGTGATGGAAAATCTGATAGCGTCTCAGGAACACCTAAAGCCCCGGGGCTCTACGAACTGGACGTTCTCGTAACTGACTCTGCAGGTCACAGCGCAGAAAAAAGTTGGGAATTAGAAGTCGCTTCAGCGCCATCAGACATCGAGAAATCCCCTTTTTTTATACGAGAAGCATATGTGTCCCCCATATCCTCGATGGATGTTGCGCTGCATGTCGAAGGGGAAAGCATCGACCCTTTGAGCTCCCCCATCACTCACTTCGGAGTCAGTTGGGCGGGACACCTTGAGCGTGATTCTAGTAAGATTAGTTGGGTGACAGCTACGGCAAGCAATGGTGGAAAACGACTATTCGAAGTCTCAACGCCGGTTTCGCAGATAAAAGAGCCTCTTTATCCAGTGCTATGCGCTCAGTTGGAAAATGGCACTATCGTCGGAGAACACTTTGTTTTTCCAAGTGGCGATGGGCTGTTCAAGGTCATCGCTAAAGTGGCGCGGGGGGGCAGCCCCGTCGGTAGTCCAGAGCCTGTACCACTGACTGGAACTGGAAAATTAAAGAAGTCGTCGCCCATTTCCGTCAAGGCTAACGAGAAGTTTTATGTGGAATTTACTGTCACACCGATAGTAGGGCTGCGCCGAATCAATGTAGACGCGTCCTTAATCGGACTGACCAAACAAAGTGACAAAATCCCCCTCATAAGTCCTGCAGACTTGGCCGACGGAGACAAGGATTCATTACAGCGCTGGAATGGTGCAAACAGCACGCAGGTTCTCGCACTTTCAGATATTCATATAGGAAAATATTTTACAGCCGCCTTCCATCTTGAGGTCACCACTCCAGGAGATTGTTCTCTGAAATTAAAACTCTCGGATCCAGAAAACTTTCGAACATCCCTTAATAGCGCTTTTCAAGATGATGTCGTGTACGTCATCGAACTACACGCAAGCGCTTAATTTGGGAATTTGAGCCGATTCGCGATCTGACAGGTCGCGAGTCGCGCTAAGAGCGGCTAACAAAACCGGTCAACGAGTCGAGCGCAGATAACAGCGCAAGCCAAGGAAAGCAAAGCGAGGTGGGTTTGAAGAGATCGTTCGAAGCGGATGCGCAGCTTTCCGAAGCCGGCGAGCCATGCATGCGTGCGCTCGACCACCCATCGATGCTTACCGAGGCGGTCATTCTTCTCGATGCCTCGGCGAGCGATCCTGGCAATGATGCCGCGCCTATACAAGTGCTGCCGACAACGCGCGAAGTCGTAGCCCTTGTCGGCGTGCAGTTTGTCGGGTCGGCATTGCGGACGGCCGTTGAGGCCCGGCACACCCGGAATGGCGTCGATCAGTGCCTCGAATACCATCGAATCGTGGCGATTCGCACCCGTGACAGTCACCGCCAAAGGCACGCCTCGCCGATCTACAACAAGGTGACGCTTGCTGCCGAGTTTGCCTCGATCCGTTGGGTTCGGCCCTGTCTGTTCGCCCCCCCGGGGGCTTGAAACGGACGCCCCATCAATGCTGGCCCGACTCCAGTCGATCGATCATGTTCGCGCAAGCGCCTGAGTAGCGCCAGATGCAAGCGCTCCCAGATACCATCCGATTGCCAGTCTCGCAAACGGCGCCAACACGTCATGCCACTGCCGAAGCCCATCTCTTGTGGCAAGTCTTCCCACGGAATTCCCGTATGCAGGACAAACAGAATACCGTTCAGGGCTGCGCGGTCGTCCACACGAGGACGCCCACCTTTCGTTGAAGGCGCTGCAACCGGCAGCAGCGGTTGAAGTGCCTTCCATAGTTCATTGCTGATTTTTCTTCGTGCCATGCCACTTCTAACGCCGATCAGCATTCTTTCGATGACATGGTTTTGTTAGCCACTCTTATTCATTCTTCGTCGGTGCCACCGACGCCGATGATCAGGGTGGACAGGAACATGGTGGCAACGGATGGAAGACCTATTCGATAAAAATTCTTGAGCCTGATGTCAACGTTGTTATTACTCCTCATTTGTTGGTAACGGGAATTCAAAATGAAGATTATGCGAGTCGCCGACAAAGAATATGTGCCGCTGGGGGGGGGCAGAGCCTTACGTTTACAAGTTATGGACAGACAAACCGGATTGGCTTCATATTGACCCTCAATCTGGGTTGCTTTACGGAGTTCCGCCGGCGGTGGGTACTTACCATTTCAATGCTGGCGCTACTGATGCCAATAATCACGGAGGACAAGCGACCGGGAGTAACGGCTGGTTTAACTACAGTCTGAATGTCGTCGTGCCACCGCCCCCGTTAGATGTTTCTTTCACAGGAAAATCTTTCGGGAAAGTCCATACGGATTATGCGGGGACGCTGAGCGTGAACGGGGGAGTCCCACCGTACGTTATTACGAAGAGAAAAACCCCCACATTCTTGATTTGGTCTAAAAAAAGCGAGACGTCAGAGATTGTGACCGGACAGCCAAAAAGTCCGGGGCTCGCCGAGTTGGACATACTTGTAACCGACGCTGCTGGCCACAGTGTGGAAATCATGCGGGATTTGGAAATCGCGTCAGCCCCGTCAGATCTCGAAAAATCACCCTTCGTCAAGATTTCTGCCTTTGTAAATGGCGACGGGGGAAGTCGCTCACTTCACGTCAAAGGAGTTGGAATATACGACATCAAGCGCTTCGGGATTAGCTGGACCGGGCACGCTGAAGTTAACTCAGATCGGATTAGATGGTCGCAACCAATACCCAGTCCTGACAATGGTTGGGCATTCGATTTTTCGACATTAGTTGCAGCGCTAACGGAGCCGTTATATCCCCTACTGTTCGCGGAACTGACATGCGGCGGCACCCAGCTCGCGGAACACTTCGTTTTCCCGACTGGAGAGGGTCTGTTCGACGTTGTTGCTCAAGTGGTGATAGCGGAAGGTAGTCCGAAAACCGTGCCCATGGAAGGGACCGGTAGTATGAGAAAGTCCGCTCCTTTTCACGTTAAGGCCGGTGAGAACCTGCGAGTCGAATTTACTGTCACACCGGCGGTGGGATTGCGCTATGTGAATGTGGATGCTGCGTTAGTGGGTACGCATCTGGCCAGACAAAATAACGGCGCTGTGAGTGTTGCCCCGGCGGCAGATCTATTGAAGCAACCTGAGGATAGCAAACGACTTGAGCGTTGGAATGGCACCAACAATACCCAAGTGCTTGCGCTTGATAATATTCCCGCAAATAAGTCTTTTACCGTCGTCCTTCCTATTGAGGGGGTGGTAGGCGAGTGCTCCGTGAAATTTACGCTTTCGGACCCGGAAAACATCGGTACATCACTTAATAGTTCTTTTGAAAAGGAGGTCAATTTCGTTTTGCGCTTGCTTGGCAATACCTGAGTTTTAATTCTCAGATTGATTGCAACGAGCAAAAAACAAGTCCTCGGAATAGGAACTACAGACGTTAGCGATGACATGGAGCGGGTGAGCGTAGGCCATGGGTTGTGAACGGCTTTGTAGCCCAGCGCGAGGGGTTGGGGCCGTCGTTCCCGAGAGGCGAGCGATGGCCCGTAGCTCGTATTTGGTGCCGGCCCCTTTTTTGAGAGGCTGCTTGCCGACAAAGGGAATAACTGCTTTCTGCGTTGTAGACAGAGTTTGCGCAGACGATGCATTGAGAAGAACGGCTGGCTGGGCAAAAACTGATGGGCGTCGAGTGTACGCGCATGTTTGCGCTTGCGGCCTTGGGAAAGCTGCACATCTACTGCAGCGTTTGGAGGTGGTGGCGCTTGCGCGACCTGACTGGGCGGAATTCCTGTCCGACCTTCCGAGAAGTCCCACCTCCCAACTTTTGACAGTGTCTGTTGACCGACGCCCTCCCCTTCGGTCAACTCGTTGGAGTCAAAATTGCTGGCTAAACAGGCTTAGATTTAAAGTGAAAAATATAGTTTGTATTATTTTGAAACGTTGATTTTGTTGCCGGCCCAAAATCCTCCTCATCTGCCAAAAAAAGCGTAAAAGTCATTGCTTCCGATAAATTCTTAAAAGGAAATGTCAATTTTAGTGGCGTGGTTTTCGAGAAATCCGTGAGCGAAGTAATCATTGTCTGATTTGCTCCATTCCATTTCAAAAGAGGGCTTTCCTTATTTTGTCCAACGGCTATCGTGGGAGATTCGAAATTCTCGATCCCGGCTCCATGAAGGAGTCCGTAAACATTAACCTGCTTCATTTTTATTTTCGGGGTTATTGTAATACTCAATGCGCCTTGCTTCTCCGCCGGGAATTGACAAGTCGCCGACTTGGTGCGGCCATTTCTTGCGAGGGTTGGAGTTATTTGAGTTCCGCCAAAAATGACATTTATGTCAATTAATTCAAATGCATAATTGAAAAGTAGATGTTCCTTGTATGGCTCGCCGGCGCGTGTAAAAGAAGTCGCTTCCGGGTAAATGACGCCGTTATTTAAATTTGAAATAGGGGTGGAAATATCGAACTTAAGGTGATTTTCTTTTCCTGGTACGGCTTCGTGTTCAGTCATAATTTCGCTCGTCCCCCCTTCGCTCCACGTGAACTCAACTCTTTGGATCTCTTTCTCCGTGGAAAGCACGACAACGTCAGCATGAAGAGTATCGCCCGAAATTGACAATTCACTTTCATCCGCCAAAATTGGAGAAATTGAGTTGTCGATGGTAATCGCGAGTTCATGGGTCTTTGCTGATGCCTCGTCATTCTTATAATTTATCTTCAATTTTGAGTTGGCGTATTCCGCGTCACTTGGACTCGGAAGGAATTCCTTGGGAATTTTAATGGAAAATCTTGATGAGTCTGAGGAGTATTCGAAACCCGAGTCGGTGGAGATTGGTCCGGAGAATGTCTTCCCGTCGTTGAAGCTTATTCTCGCCTCAAGAACTGGGTATTCCACAGGGGGTTGTCCACCGGAAAAATCTCCGACAATAGAAAAAGAATCCGCGATTGCAATAAATTTTGTTCTTTGTAATTTGAAATCTGGAATTGGTGGCAGATAAGAAAATGGTTTTCCCGTGTAAGGCGGATTTTGGTTGGTGATGACAAGAATGGGGGCCGTAACCTTTCCGGTAAGGGCTATGGCGTCCCCAGTGAGAATCACCTCAATCGAGTCTGAGGGCTGCGTTATTTTTTCTGGGTCGTTCAATTCAATTTTGGCGAGATAAACTGCGTTCGGTGGATCTCCCTTTGTTAAATCTACCTTGGTAGGGATGAGATTTTCCGAAAAGGAATTTATCGACTTTGGCCATTTCACTTTCACCTCCTTTGCTGGGGGAAGGTGAAATCCGGTACCTGCGGCTTGCTCTTCGAGGCTTCCGGCAACAATGGTTACATAAGCATCTGTTGGCGCCTTGTATCGGATTGGGTTTTGAACAAAAATAAATGCTGCATAGGCATTCACCGGGATCTTTACGAGCTGAGCTGGGCTGCCTTCGCCGCACCGATCCATTACCCGAACGTAAAATGCTTTCTCAAGATTTCTCTCATTCGGTTTTTTTTCCGCGTCAAAAGTGACGGTATATTTACTTTCCTTAGCAGGAAGGAGAGTGGGGAAATCCTGCCAAGGTCCGTTTCCCCCCGCGGTGGAGTACTGCGCTTTGGTTACATGCGGAAGCTCAGCCGCAACCGGCTTATCCATGGTTAAGGTGATGGTGTGCGAGGCAGCCGTAGCGACCGCGTTCGGAGTTTGCTGCGGCGTATTTCTTACTATTGCCAACTCTTTCGATTCGCTCCAGATGAGGGCTTGTTCTGACGGTGTAAGATCATTAACGTCTTCCGCATAACTAACCCGCGCATACAGAACTTTGCTTTTATCTGCGTCGGTGGCCTGGACGGGAATCGAATTGGCCGTGAGCGTAGCGTTGGCATACGTCGCTTTAACTGGATTCGTCCATTTGTTTTTATCCAAACTGAAGCTAATAAATGCTTGCTTCACGCCCCCAAGCAGGGTTGTGCCTATGGTGGACGATGCTATTGTCAAGTCGCGAAAAATGAATCCGCCGCTCTCGTTCGGTGAAATGTTGGCGTCGCCAGCAATTGAGAATGTCGTCAGCACCGGTTTGGGTGGAAAAATGGATAAATTCAACGGATTTGCCGCTTTGGCTGGCTCGTCGTCGTTGGCGACAACCCACGCTCGCACTTGGTGATTCTTAATTATATTGCCAATCTTTGGGGTAACTTTAATATCCCATTCTATAGTTGTTTGAGTTGTTGGTTTGTCGCCGGGAAATGCCGAAAGCTCGGGAATTTCAGCAAAAAGTAGCTGCTTCTGAGAGTCGCCCCATTTGGGGCTGGTTATTGATCCGCTTGGACGCCCCGTATAGGAATTGCTGAATATCAGGGGCGAGGTAGTTGACGAAAGCGAGTTCATCGCGGGGGGGGATTTAAATTCAAGAGAGCTATCTAGCTCGACATATACCTGCAAGGCCGGTCGATCTTTTGCTTCAAGTGTTAAGGATAAATTAATCGTGGCCTCTTCTTGGGCTTTGATTTGATTGGTTTTTTTGCTATTGGCTAAAATTAGCTTGACATTATCTGTGTCTGACATGAATGCGCTCCTTGAAACCGAAAGAGAGGAATTGCCAATGTTTTGATTGGCACATTCAACGCGAATATGCCTAACATAGTGGCCAAATCATTAGCTCACCTTTGGCATTCCCCAAAAATGGGCGACGGCCCAACATGGGGTGCACATCGATTGCCTCGAATTATGGGCGTTCGCCCATTCCTCGCGAGGTGAGGAGGGGGGAGTATGGGCTTCAATATGAAGCATGCTCACTCCCAATTGATTTTTGCGAAGAAAGGTCGCCCGTCCCAGTTGCTAATGCGGCTGTGCCGGGGGCTTTGTTTTTGTGCAGTCGCTTTGTTTGAGTCTCGGGCCTATGCAGTTGGAACGGGGAGTGTAGTGCAAGGCGGAGTACAGGAAGGCCCCCGAATCAATGGGGCGAACCAACCGAATCTCGTTATTCAGCAGACCAGTCAGAACGTTGTAATTAATTGGGATAGCTTCAATATCAATGCAGGGGAGGCTGTCACGTTCAATCAGCCTAATAGGGCTGCGGCTGCACTCAATAACGTTTACAGTGCGGATCCCACCCAGATCCTCGGCACCCTGAAAGCGAATGGACGGATTTTTATTGTCAACCCGAATGGGGTGGTGTTCGGACAGGGTGCTTCGGTGGACGTGGGGGGATTGGTAGCTTCCACGCTGAGCATCAATCAAAACGACTTCATGAACGGCAACTATGCGTTTGCTGCGTCTGCAGGCACCGTGCCGCCCGGCGTTGTGACCGTCGCGCCAGGCGTCAATATCACCGCCAAGTCCTTTGTGGCGCTGCTCGGCGCCAGTCAAGTATCCAATGCCGGCACGATTACCGCCGGCACGGATCCCAACGCGGATAGCCGCGGCATCGCGCTTGTCAGTGCGAGCGCGGCCACGATCCAGTTGGGCAACTGGAATGTCGTCGTTGATCAGGCCACCCAGAACGCCCTCGTTCAAAACTCGGGCGATCTGATCATCGGGCAATCGCAGGCGGACGGCTCCATCCTCCTGAGCGCACAGGGCAGTAACGCGCTCATGCAGGCGCTGCTCGCGGGGAGCGTCACCAACCTCAGTCAAGGGGCGAACAGCAAGATTTCACTGACGTCGTCGGGCACGACGGAAGTGGGCGGGGAGATCAGCGCTGCGGCGGGTGCGGTCGACATTCAGGGGCGCGACATTACTCTTTCCGGCAACATCACGGCCGGCAGCGATGACGCCTCGCCGCCCGTGTCTGTCATCGTGGGAGATCAGGGCCTCACCAATAGCGTTACGCAAACGGAAGCCAGTACGATTTATGCGATGGGCCAAAATGCGGCGATCCAGATCGCGGCTCGCAACGTGCTTGATATGTCTGGCGCGCTACTTGCCCCAAATGGGCAGATCTCATTGGCGGCGCCGATAGTTGTTTCTGGCCTCCTCCTCTCGGTTGCCGATGTGGTGAATATCCTCGGGAAGGAGGTTCTCGCCCTGCTCCCTATTTATACCGAAGATAGTCTTGCTGTTTATCTCGGTGTCGATGGAGGGTTTTATGCGGCCGATGGACGAAGTCTTGATTCATCCGCGAATCTATATGCGGATCGGGGAAAGGTGGGGTTGATTCGCGATGACATATCATTATCCGGCACTGACACTTCGCCTGTTGCCGCTTCCGAATCACCTAGAACGCCTCTTTCTCGCCAGTTCCTCCTGACAGGATCTCACGGGGTCGTCTATGTCGATGGCGCAGGCCATCTTTACGACCGCGATGGTAACCCACTCAAGAGCGTGGTTATGGGAGGATCTGGGGATGAGGCAATTGTCGTTCGATTTGACTGGGGGGACATGGTGGTAGTTGGCAACAGCACCACCAACGAATCCTCACGCGTGTTCGTGATAAGTGATTTCCAAGTCGATGGGGGCTCTCCTGTGCTTCAGGCCATGCCAGCGGGCCTCAAAGCGGTTCGAGTGGGAGCATCTGGGCAATGGGTCTTGGCGAATGCGGCGGGGCAGGTATCTTTGCCAAAGAGGAGCAGCGCCTCCCGCGGTTTTACCTCTGAAAAGACGGGGCGGTCGATTGTGGGGATGGATGGCGGTCGCTTTGAGTTTGCCGACGTACTTGAGGGGGCGGCAGCGCGTCTGAAGCGTGAGGCGGCGCTGAGGGCAATAAAAGATATCCATGATGCCGACATTAGGGCGGTTATTGAACGCCGAGACGCGGGCGATCCTTTCCTCTCGCCAGAGGAGGTGGCAGACGGTGTGAGTGGGCTAGCAAAGTCGATCCGCATGTGGAATGACGCCGCCAGGATCCAATGGCAAACCCAGGAGTCTATTGATGCGTTAGGGCTTGCCAAACTTGCTTCAGATGCGGCTGCGAAACAGGCGCTTCTCGATCAGGAGAAGGTGGCCCTTGATGGGCGGCGGTTGGAAGCGCAAAAGCGGGAGCTTGCTGATGCGCAAGCGCGGGCTAAGGGCGCGTCAGACCAAGCGCAAGCGGACGCTCAGCGGCAGGCTGTCCTTGATGGGCAGCGGCTGGAAGCGCAAAAGCGGGAGTCCGACGATGCGCAAGCACGGGCTAAGGCTGCGTCTGATCAGG
>NZ_KB944428.1:0-112888 GCF_000389825.1 Pandoraea sp. SD6-2
GGGAGACGTACAAGTCGCCGCCTCTTTCAATTCGGGCGTTCCAGGAGTTATCGACACCGTGACTACTATCTGCGCTCGGAATACGCGCACCGCTATAAGCGCGTCAACGGGCGGCGCACAGTGGGCCGCTAAATTCTTTGCAACGGCGAGACTTTAACCATGTACACCTACTCCCACACCAGCTCCGATATGATTTTGCGGTCTGACGGTCTTCTTATTCCGCCTGACCCAATGAACTCAGACTATCAGGCCTGTATTCTGTGGATTGCTGCTGAAAATAATATCGCCCCATACATGCCCAAGTAGCAGCACTTCGTAGAACCGCGAGGAAGGTGGGACAGCAATGGAGCCTCCGCGAGTCACGCTAGTCTCGGACGCAGAATCGGGAGAGCAGGCGCGCGCAGCCGCATAGCAAACACCGCCAGTTCACGAATTTCCACAAGCCACCTTCGGGTGGCTTTGTCTTTTCCCGAGACCGATATGCCACGAATCGATGCTGCCACAGCCGGCGGCAGGAACGCGCTCGCCTTTCTGGACATGCTTCCGGTAAGCGAGCTGGGTCGGCTGGCGATGGCTAACTCCGATGACGGCTACAACGTCATTGTCGGGGGCAGCCAGGCCAAACCGACGCTGTTCACCAACTACCAGGATCATCCGCGCATCAAGGTGACGCTTCTCGACAAGAGCGGGAAGCCCAAGATCGATCCGAGGACGGGAAAGCCGCTGCTGTCGACTGCGGCGGGGCGGTACCAGATCCTGTCATGGATCTACGACGGGTATCGCCTGCAATTGCGCCTTCCCGACTTCTCGCCGCGAAGCCAGGACTTGATTGCGCTTCGTCTCATCCGCGAGTGCGGTGCGATGCAGGACATCGCTGCCGGGCGCATCTCGGCCGCGATAACGAAGTGCGCAAGCCGATGGGCGAGCCTGCCTGGGGCGGGCTACGGCCAGCACGAAAACGCACTCGACGTGCTGATCGACGCGTACAAACGCGCCGGCGGCGTCATCACTGCCTAGATCCGGGGGGATACGTGGCGCAACAACACGAAGCGATCGCCGAAGCAGAACAAAGAATTGCCGTGCATGAGGCCGTGTGTGCGGAGAGGTACAAGGGGATTCAAGAGGCGCTCTCGACTGGCGAGCGGCGCATGCAGCGCATCGAATACATCATCTACTTCCTGATCGGTACCGTGCTTCTCGGCCCCGGCTTCGCTGCGAAGTTCATCGAGATGATCGTCAGCAAGTGAAGCACCACGCTTCCAAACAGAACCGCCTTCGGGCGGTTTTTGCATTTCTGAGGGCCTATGAGCGACGTTACCCAAACCCATGAAGAACGCGAGACGCTGGCCGTCGACGTGCTGCTGCCGGGCCACGAGCCTCGCACGACCACCGGGTTATTCACCCGCACGCGGAAGGCGCTGATCGAGCGCGAGGGCGGCCGATGCTTCATCTGCGGCGGCACCGAGCAGGACGCTGGCCATCCGCTCGAAGCTCACCACCATCCGATCGAGCGAAGCACCGCGAACATGATCGACTGGTCGCGCTTTGCCGAAGACTGCCGGGCCGGCGTCTGGGGCGAGCGTGCGCGCGTATTCGACTGGGACGGCTTCCTGGCCGCCCAGCCGTTCGACCCGTACCGCTTCGTCGACGACATGACCGTCAATGGAATGTTGATCTGCAAAGACCACCACATCGGCAAGGACGAAGGCATCCACGCGATGCCGTTCCCGCTGTGGGTCGCGCAGAAGTACGCCGTCGAGGGGTATCAGTTCACGCCTGACGAAATCATCCACCACCACGAGAAGGACTCAACGAAATGAACATCTTGATGAAAGTGCTGTGCTACGGCGGGTTGCTGCTGGTATGGGGCGTATTCGCATTCCTCGGCAAGACACCGGTGGAAGGCTTCATTGCGGCGATCGGGGCAGCTCTGGCTTCGCTCGCAACCACGCATGCCATCGGGGCAAAACAGCCCCAAACCGGCGTGAGTTTGCTCGGAACGATCGGAGTCAGCGATGCGCCGCCACTTGCTGCGGAAGCGCAATTCCAAACGGCGACGCTGGGCGCGGCGGCGACCGGGCAGCACCCGGATACGCCAGCGTCAACGCAGTGAAGGGGGCAGCCATCGCGTGTGCCGCTGGCATTGCGCTGACGGCGTGCGTCGGCACCGCCCGGTATGAAGTGCGGCCGTTCTATGACTCTGCCGGCCGGTTGATCTGTTGTCAGGCGTCTGTCGCGAGCAGCAAGGATGTCGGCGCCGTCACCGTGCGCGTGTCCAACACCCCCGAGGGTTTCACCCTCGACTTCGCCGAAACCGGTGTGTCTGCCAGTGCGCCGATCACTGCCGGGGGCGGTATCGCTTCCAGCATCTCAGCAGCCGTCGCCAACGCGGCGGCCACCGCCGTTCGATTTACTACCCCGTAAGGAAATCACCATGAAGCGTTTTGCCATTCTGGCCGCGTGCGCGGCCGTGCTTTCGTTCGCCCTCGCGGCTTGCTCGACGACCGGCCAGTCGGTGCCCACGCCGGCGCAGGTCGCCGCTCGAGTGTGCCCGCCGGTCGAGGTCGCCGTCAGGTCGCTGCAGCAGGTCAGCGGCATGGGCGACACCGCGCTGCGCGCACTCGCCGATGCGCAGCCGGTCGTGAACGCTGTGTGTGCCGCCGGCTCGACGGTCGACGCCGTCAACCTTCAGACGCTCGCGAGCACGGGACTGCCTGCGATCATCACTGTGGTGAAAGCGTCGCCCCTGTCCGCGCAGGACCAGGATCGCATCGTGGTGGGTGTGACGACGGCGCAGATACTGCTTACCGCGGCAATTGCCGCGTGGCCGGCCGATACGATCACGGCAGTCGCAAAATGAGTCGGTTCCTGACCCGGCTGGTGATGGAAAATGCCACTGGTTGCGACGATGGCCGGTGGCGGCTCGTGCGGGCGCTCGTGTATCAGTCGGATGTCGCCGGCGAGGTATTCATCGTGCCGCGTGGGTTCGTCACGGATCTGGCGTCGGTGCCGCGGCTGCCCGTCGTGTACTGGTTGACCGGGGGCACGTCGAACGAAGCAGCCGCCGTGCATGATTGGCTCTACACGGAAAAGCCGGTGCCGCGATCGGTCGCAGACAAGGTGCTGCGCGAGGCGTCGGCTGTTACCTGCGTGCCCGCGTGGCGCCGGTGGTTGATGTATTGGGGTGTTCGGCTGGGTGGGGCGTCGCATTGGCGCTGACGCCGCCCATATCGCAGGACTTGCCTGCGATCAGCTTTGACGCGCTGATGCAAAATGCTAACTAAAGTGATCATTTATGATGAAATGTAAATAAAGATGATCTTTTTGTGACATCTCATTGTATCGAGGATGTCTCAATCATGTGTGCGAATGAAAGATCGCGGGCGGTCAGTGCTATATTTGCGCCTATGATTGCAAAACCTCAAACGACCAGCGAAGACATCACTGCTCGGATCAATCGTTATGCCGAAATTGGCGGTTCGTATGTCTCATCCACCGATATTGCATGGCGGGCGGTCAAGCGCGACATCGACGCCTTGATCAAGGTGGATCCAGAAATGGGGTGGAGTTTGTACGGATCATGGAACTCCAAGTCGGGAAACCTCGAAGAAGCCGAGCGGGGATTTCGAGCGGCTCTGCAACTCGGTAATTCCATCGCTGTCGTTGGCAATTGGGTAGTGCACAAGCAGAATTCTGGACTTTTCCGTGATGCGCTCGATATCAGTCGAGAATACGGGGAGCCTACGCTTGGCAACTTTGTTTCAATGTTCCCCAAGATTCTCCGCTCTGGTGGAATCCACACTGCAGTCGACTACCTTGAGCAAGCCAAGAGGATGAATATTGATCTCGGGAATCTTGACACGAGCGATGCCGAGTTGGCAGACGACTTGCTTAAACGCGCTGGGCTGACCGACGAAGAGATTTCCCGTCATTTGGATTTGGCTGGCGAAATTCTTCGTAAGCACAAGCAATTGTGGGTCGGAGAGGATATCTGCCGCGTTCGCGATATCGATGGTGTGTATTCTGGTGTTACGTTCACCTTCCCGCTGAAACTCTCGCCAATGGAAGTGTTTGAGTGTAACTGCGAATTGGCCGACGCCGAGATTTCAGCAGGAATTAAGCGTCATCCTTTTTTTGATGTCGTTTTTTCTGCAGCATGAGTACCGCACCCAAGTTACTACTGGATTGTGCAAAGCGCATCCATGAGAGTGGCACTTGCGAGGCAACTCGGCGGGCTGTTGCGAGCCGAGCCTATTACGCGGGTTACCATGCCGCCAAGCAGTTCCATGAATCCCTCGCTACCCCGGGATTTGTGAAAGAAACCAAAGGGCGCCATCAACAGCTTTTGTCGCAACTCGCATTTCCAGGTATTTCGGAAAATAATAAGAAGCACAATATTTCCATTGCTCTGGGAAAGATGTTGCGTCCGGCATATGAGTTGCGAGTTACCGCTGACTATTTCCTCAATGACGAGGTATCGGACGTTGATGTCGCACAGGCTTTGAAAGGGTGTGAGGACCTAATAGCGATTTCGGAGAAATATGTGGCGCAGGCTGCGGCATGAACCACTAGTTCCCATATACGGGTTCTCGACGTAATCCTTGTGTTTCGACGCCACCTTTTATCGAGGTGGCGCGCTAGGAATCTGCGGCAAATCTCCTCTGGTCTGCCTGTTCTCGCCGAGAAGTGCTTTGAGGCACTCAAGCGCTATCAACGTATCGCCGACTTCCTCCTTCCATGCTTGGTGGATGATTGCGTACAGCGACTCCACCTCCCTGAGCACCTTTTCTTTGTGCTGGGCCTCAAGTCGGCGGTAGGCCACCTCTTCGATAGCGCGCCGAAGGTCCGGATCTTTGTGGGCGAGCCACAAGCTGCGCAGTTGGTCGATCGTCAGTTCTGACGGGCGGGGATTGAGAGGCATGACGACACCATCGCTACGCGGCCGCGTACTCGTCGAGCAGCGGAATGCGACCGTGCTGGAATAGCACCTTGGGTGATTCCATTGCGCCCGTCTCGGGATCGAGCATGACTTCGTACGCCGCGACGCCGGCGTGCCGCTCGCGCATTGAGTGGGCGGTGCGGACGGCGCCGACGCTCGTGCTGGCCGGCCGCACCTCAACAGGCAGCAGATCGCCGCCAGCGCCTTTGCGGAATGGGACGACGATGAATCGGGTGGTGTGTGGATCTCGCATGGCGGCCTCCCTTGGGTGACTTCGAGGGGGGTAAACTAGCACGAATACTGTACGCATGCACAGTATTCGTGCATTAACTATGCACCTGGGTTTGCGCTTAGGGTGCGTCTGTCCGGCCATTCGGCATATTCCTTACCCTTATCCGTCGCGGAAATCATGGGCCCCTCAATTTGGACGCACAAATGCATTTGCATTGCTGTCAGGATTGCCTTTCTCTCATCGGGATTCGCTATACGATGAATCCAAACCGTTTCGTATGTGTCTAGGCTTGCACCACCTGTGCCGATGATCCAACTGAGAACCGCCTGTGTATCAGAAGTAAAGAAGTAGTTGAGATATCGATATTCCCAAATACGCGCAGCGGCACGTTCCGATTCGAACAGGCGTCGGACTTCGTCCACTTGCTTTTTTGTGAGGCTCAATCCTTCGAGGTCGGGCGTGGGATTCGTTGGTGGCAGAGGCTGTGCTGCGGCATCGGACGCTTCTTCGGCTATTCTGGCTTGCTGCGGGGCGGCAACTTCTTGTCCGAGCAACTTGAACGACGAGATTCGATTGATCAACGCTTTAATCTCGGCGCTAAATGACCGCAGGGCAATCGCCCCAAATAGTGCGGCAACCATCGGCCAGTTGAGAAATACCTTCAGGTATTCAAGAACGAGTTTCCAGTCGATTGAACACGCGCTTGCCATATTTCCCCCGTGTGTTTTCGGTTGCCTTTTTCGGCATTGATCTGAAGTATGCAGCGGAGGTGAATAATGTGCACCAACTACCGAGTACCTGATCGGCAGTTGTTCAGCGAATACTACGGCGTGCCACCGCCAATCGGCGAATGGCGCGACGAGGTCTACAAGGACTATTTCGCGCCGATCATTCGCAGGGAAGGCGAGGGGCGGCGCTCGGACTTAGCGTCGTTCGGAATGGTGCCGCGCGAGAAGATCCCGCCGGGCGTACATGTCTTCGACACGATGAACGCGCGAGCGGAAACGGTGGGTGAGAAACGGAGCTTCAGCGGTGCGTGGAAGCGGCAGCAGCTATGCCTGATCCCAACGCAGGTCTTCTTCGAGCCGGATTACGAGACGGGGAAGTCGGTGCGCTGGGCGGTGGGCATGGCCGACGGTAGCCCATTCGCGATTGCTGGGCTGTGGAGGGAGTGGGAAGGCGAGAGCGGCGCTCGCTTGTCGTTCACGATGCTCACGCTCAACTCGGACCATCATCCGCTGATGAAGCGCTTCCACAAGCCGGGGAGTGAGAAGCGGTCAGTCGTCATCATCAAGCCTGTCGATTACGACGATTGGCTCGGCGCTCGATCGATGGATGAGGCGCGGTCATTCGTCGTACTTCCAGATGCCGCGTTCATGCGCGCGGAGCCGCAGCCGAAGCCTGCATCCTGAATCTTCCCCTACAAGCGCGCCCGTCAGTGGATATTAGGCGATCGCCTAATATTAAGCTGTACGAATCAACAGATTGACTCAAACGAAAAAACCCGCATGACTAGAAGCCATGCGGGTTTCGAATTGGTCGGGGCGAGAGGATTTGAACCTCCGACCACCTGCACCCCATGCAGGTACGCTACCAGGCTGCGCTACGCCCCGTGAGAAATGCGTCGTTTAGATGCATTGCTCGAAAGCAGGCGATTATAGCAGAGCTTTGCGCGGGAAAGGAAGGGGGGATGCGCATCGCCCGCATATTTTTTACATCACGCGCCGATAGTACGGCGTAGGCGGCCGACAAAACCCCATGATGGTTATTCCGGATGTTGAATTCGGGGGGGCTTACGATAATGGAATTCTGCCTAATCCTGCCCGTCCGGGCTCGGAGCAAGCGATGCCGCAAATCCTGGGGTTCGAGGCCGCGCGCGATCTTCTTCTCGCGCAGCGTACCCACTACGAGGTGGCGTACCGCGATTTTCGCTGGCCGGTTCTCTCTCGCTTCAACTGGGCACTCGATTTTTTCGACGCCCAAGCCTTAGACAACGATCATCCCGCACTCTGGGTTGTCGAAGAGGACGGTCGCGAGACGCGCCTGTCCTTCGCCGAGATGTCCGCACGCTCCAATCGAGTCGCCAATTTCCTGCGCGAACAAGGGGTGTCGCGCGGCGACCGCGTGCTACTCATGCTCCCCAATCAGGTCGAACTCTGGGACCTCATGCTTGCTTGCATGAAGCTCGGCGCCGTCATGATTCCCGCGACGACCCTGCTCACCGCAGGCGATCTCGCCGACCGGCTGGAGCGCGGCCGTGTTCGCCACGTCGTCACCACCGCCCGCGACGCCCTCAAGTTCGCTCATCTACCCGGCGACTACGGCCGCATCGCCGTCGGCGACAACCCGCCCGAAGGATGGACGCCACTTGCGCCTGCTTACGACGCCTCGGATCAATTCACCCCCGACGGCACCACGCTCGCGACCGATCCGCTGCTGCTGTACTTCACCTCCGGCACCACGTCACGACCCAAGCTCGTGTTGCATTCGCATCAGAGTTACCCCGTCGGTCATCTCGCCACGATGTATTGGCTTGGCCTGCAACCAGACGACATTCACTGGAACATCAGCTCGCCGGGATGGGCGAAGCATGCCTGGAGCTGTTTCTTCGCGCCTTGGAACGCGGGCGCGACCATCTTCATCTACAACTTCTCGCGCTTCGACGCACGTGCCGCGCTGGAGACAGCGACACGCTGCGGCGTCACCACGCTGTGCGCGCCGCCCACCGTCTGGCGAATGATGATTCAGGAAGATCTGACACGCCACGCAGGGAAGTTCCGCGAACTGATCGGCGCTGGCGAGCCGCTCAATCCCGAAGTGATCGAGCAGGTCAAGCGCGCCTGGAAGATCACGATTCGCGACGGCTACGGCCAAACCGAAACGTGCTGCCAGATCGGCAATTCGCCGGGACAACCGGTGAAGGCGGGAGCTATGGGGCGTCCGATGCCGGGATATCGCGTCGTGCTGCTCGATCACAACGGCAATGAGGCCGACGAAGGCGAGATCGCGCTCGTTCTGTCGTCGCGTCCGACCGGATTGATGCAGGGGTATGAAGACGACAGGGAAAAGACCGCCGAGGCCATGCGCGACGGCTACTACCACACGGGGGACGTCGCCATGCGCGACGAGCGCGGCTACTTCACTTATGTGGGCCGGGCGGACGATGTCTTCAAGGCGTCGGACTACCGCATCAGCCCGTTCGAGCTGGAAAGCGAACTGATCAAACACCCTGCCGTGGCCGAGGCCGGTGTGGTGCCGAGCCCCGATCCGGTGCGGCTTGCCGTGCCGAAGGCGTTCATCACCCTGCGCGCAGGCTTTCACGCCGACGATACGCTCGCCCTCGACATCCTGCGCTTCTGTCGCGATCACCTGGCGCCATACAAACGTATCCGGCGCATCGAATTCTGCGATCTGCCGAAGACAATCTCCGGCAAGATTCGTCGCGTCGAACTACGCCGCGCAGAGGAAGGACGTGATCCGCAAAGCCGTCGGGCGATGGAGTTCTGGGACGTCGATTTCGCCGATCTCAAATGATGCCCGCGCGTCCGAAGCGTGGACGCGCGGCGGCCGTCCCGCCGTCCCGCCATCGCGCTGCAGCATTCAGCGCATGTGCTGAATCACCAACTCCGCGCCAAGCATCGCCAACCCAACAAAGAAACAGCGGCGAAACACCGTCGCGCTGACGCGAGTCCGCACCCACTGGCCGAAGAACATGCCGCCAAGCGCGGGCGCCAGCGCCAGAAGCGACACGCCGATCGCGTGGCCGTGGAAGATGCCGTCGTGCGCCAGACCGGCGGCAAGCGCCACCGTGGATACGGTAAACGACAGACCGAGTGCCTGCACCAGATCGTCCTTGTCGAGATCGAGCGCTTGCAGAAACGGTACGGCTGGAATGACGAACACGCCGGTCGCTGCCGTCACCAACCCGGTTATGACGCCGATAACGCCGCCGAGCGCGCTTACGCGTGCGCCAGGCCAGCTTTTCGGCACATGCAGACGTACTGCCGCGAGTCCCAGTACGGCGTAAGCGAGCAGCGCCACGCCCAACGCCATCCCGGCAAAATCGCCCCCATTGGCGAGCCATCCGCCGCCCGCCCATGTGCCGATACCGATGCCGATCAACATCGGCCACAGGCGCTTCGCCAGTGCGGCAAAGCGCGGGCCCGCCAGTAATTGCCAGACGTTCGTCACAAGCGACGGCACGATGAGCAGCGCAGCCGCTTCGGCGGTCGGCATGGCCAAGCCAAGCAACCCTACGGCCACTGTCGGCAGACCGAGACCGATCACGCCCTTGACAAAGCCGGCGAGCAGGAAGGTGAAGAGTCCCAGCGACAGCAAGGGAACGAGGTTGGTCAGAGGTTGAGTATTCATCATGACGCCAGTATCGACGTGCCGCGACGGGTCGCCAATGCGGCTTTCGCGCAGGCGGACTCAGGCAGACGCTGAGGCTGCGCCGGTCGTTGTCGTCACGCGTTCTGTCCTGCCCGGCACCGGCTCTTCGGTGGGTAGGTCAAGGTGTCGGATGATCGCCATTCATCGTGCATTCAGGTGCGTTCATCGCTCAACTCGCGTGAGTCGGCCTGCACGCCGGAACTGATGCGCGGGATTGAGGCGGCGTCCGGCGCGCTTTGGCGTTTTCAGTTATGCTCAGGCCAAATTCGCGCCGTGCCGCGCATCGAGCGTGTCCCCCGGAGTTCCGGCTCCGGCGGTCGCGCCGTTGCCGTCGGCACCCCGTAGAACCCCCATACGCCGCCGAATTTGCACCGGTCATGGCCTCGTGCCGTGAAGGGTGCCGGCGACGAAAGCCATGCCAAAGCATTGCGCCAGTCCAGAGGGATGGAAGTTGGAAAAACAGAATCGTCAACACGAACAAACCGCTCACACCGGACAACATGCCGGCCACGCGCTGCTTGACCGGCGCCTGGCACTTATCATGCAACCCGCGCATCGTGCGCTGCTCGGTGAGGGCCTGTCCGGCATCGAACGTGAAACCTTGCGCGTCGAAGACAACGGCGCGCTTGCCCTGACGCCGCATCCGCGCGCGCTGGGTTCCGCATTGACCAACGAAGAGATCACGACCGATTACTCGGAAGCGCTGCTCGAGTTCATCACGCCGCCTCAGCACGACGCCGCCGACGTTATCGCGCGTCTGAACGAAATCCATCAGTTCGCCTATCGCAAGCTGGGCGGGGAGTTGCTGTGGAGCGATTCGATGCCGCCGGCACTGCCGCCGGAAGACGTGATTCCTATCGCCGACTACGGCACGTCGCACATCGGCATGCTCAAGCATGTCTATCGCCGCGGCCTTGCCCTGCGTTATGGCAAACCGATGCAATGCATCGCAGGCATTCACTACAACTTCTCGCTGGCCGAACCCGTGTGGGAACTGCTGCGCGAAAGCGAAGGCGTCAAGGACTCGGCCCGCGACTATCAATCGGCCCGCTATGTCGCGCTTATCCGCAATTTCCGCCGCTATAGCTGGCTGCTGATGTATCTGTTCGGCGCCTCGCCGGTGCTGCACGCGGAATTCCTGCGCGGCCGCCAGCATGGGCTGGAATCGTTCGACGAAGGTACGCTCGGCTTGCCGTACGCGACCAGTTTGCGCATGAGCGATCTGGGCTATCAGAACAGCGCGCAGTCCGAAGTTTCGCCGTGCTACGACTGCCTGCCCAGCTACATCGATGCGCTCACGCAAGCCGTAAGCCAGCCGCATCCGGCCTATGAAGCGCTCGGCACCAAGCGCGACGGCGAATGGATTCAGCTCTCGACCAACCTGCTGCAAATCGAGAACGAGTTCTACGCCACCATTCGTCCCAAGCGAGTGACCTACAGCGGTGAGCGTCCGGTGCAGGCGCTCGCGCGCCGTGGTGTGCAGTACGTCGAAGTTCGCTGCATCGATATCGATCCGTTCCAGCCGGCGGGCATCGATGTCGATACGGCACGCTTCATCGACGCCTTTGTGCTGTTCTGCGCATTCGAAGACAGTCCGTCGTGCTCGAACGCCGAGAACATGGAGAACCGCGACAACTTCGCTCACGTCGTCAAAGAGGGCCGCAAGCCGGGTCTCGTGCTGCATCGCGGCGGTCAGGCGATCACGCTGTTCGATTGGGCCGAGGCGCTGCTCGATCGCATCGACCGCACGGCCGCCGCCTTCGACGCACAGCGCGGCGGGGCACACTACGCGCATACGATGTCGCTGCAACGGGCGAAGGTGCAAGACGTCTCGCTCACGCCGTCTGCGCGTGTGATGGCCTCGCTTGAGCCGCTGCGCGGCACGAAGGGCGGTGCGTTCCAGGCGTTTGCGCTCGCGCAGAGCAAGCGTCATGCGCAGACGCTGCGCGACATGCCGCTCGATGCAAGCGTGATCGAGCACTTCGAGACACTGGCTCGCAAGTCGCTCGACACGCAGGCCGAACTGGAACGCACGCAGGTGGGTGATTTCGACGCGTTCGTCGCCGCCTACCGTGCAGGCACGCTCGGTACGGTCTCCGTCTGACGCACGGTTTGCCATGTCATGAAAAAAGCGCCTCTCGGGGCGCTTTTTTCTTAGGCGTGATTTCTAGGGGGCGACGTGCGCGATGCGCGCCATGCACACCCGGCGGTCATCCCAACACACCCAACTGCCACGTAAAGAAGACGGCGAGTCCCGCGCCGATGGTGAGTAACTGGTGACGCGTCGCGGCACATACCGCAATCGCCACCAGTGCCGCGACGAGTTGGGGATTGCGCCACGTCAACTCGAGCCCGTTGCCATGCGGCGCGAGCGTCATCGGCACGATGATTGCCGTGAGCACCGTCACGGGGACGAACGAGAGCGCTTCGCGCAGCCATTCGGGAAAGCGCACGCGGTCACCCAGCACGAAGATGCCCGCCTTGACGGCAAAGGTGACGATCGCCATGCCAAGAATGGCCAGCACGTAGTTCATTGCGCACCTCCCGTGGTGGTTTCCTGCGAGCGCAGGCGGGTGCGCTCATCCGGGGTATCCGTGCCCAGGACGCCATCTCGCTTTCCGGTGCGCGACGCCCGCCCGCCATCACGACGCTTCGCGTGCAACGTCAGCATGCCCGCAGTGATCCCGAGCGTCACGGCGACAAGTAAGCCGAGCTTGTACGGCAAGCCCTGACACAGATACGCGCTCGCACCGGCAACGACCGTCGCGATGGCCCACGGCATGCGGGCCATCTGCGGCACGATGATCGCGATGAACGTGGCGACCATCGCGAAGTCGAGGCCGAGCGTCTGCAAGCGCGGGAAAGCGGCGCCGAACAACAGGCCGGCAAGTGTCCACAACTGCCAGTTAAGGTACATCGACAGGCCCGAGCCGAAGAAATACCACTGACCCATGGGGTCGTCAGGGTGCCGGTGGAAATGGCTGCTGGTCACGGCGAACGTCTCGTCCGTCAGGAGGAATCCCAGCAAGGCACGCCAGCGCAGATTCAGATGCCGCACGTGGGGCAACAGGTTTGCGGCATACAGCATGTGACGCAGATTGACGATCAACGTCGTTGCCCACAGAACGACATAGCCCACGCCGGTCGCGAAGAGGCCCGCGGCGATGAACTGGCTGGACCCGGCGAAAACGGTGAGCGACATGAGTTGACCGTGCCACGTCGCCAGGGGCGTGGTGGCCACCAGCGCACCGAAGATCAGGCCGAACGGGGCCGCGCCGACGATCATCGGCAGGGTATCGCGGGCACCTGCGGCAAAGCTGGCCGCACGGGATGAAACCGGCATGGTGAGGGCTTTCCTGAGGGGAAA
The DNA here is from genome assembly GCF_000389825.1 of Pandoraea sp. SD6-2. Classification (NCBI taxonomy): domain Bacteria; kingdom Pseudomonadati; phylum Pseudomonadota; class Betaproteobacteria; order Burkholderiales; family Burkholderiaceae; genus Pandoraea; species Pandoraea sp. SD6-2. Next base: position 12,931 of record NZ_KB944428.1, read on the forward strand.
AGGTGAATGATAAGTCTGTCGAGGATAGCGCCTGCGCCGCGTCGCGCGCTTGTACGTTCTTGCGCTAGCCCCAAGAAGGCGCGAAGCCGGGGGGGAGGGCGGATGCAAGAACGGCCACCTGTGGGTGGCCGCGCGTGCATGGCGCCCGGATTCGGCGAACGTCTGTCAGCTTGCGCGGGCAGACGTCGCACACTAGGTCACGGACGCTTGAACATATCGAGGATGCGCGCTTTCTCGTTGGCGTCGACGCCCCCCGGCGATGGGGGCTGACCGGAAGCCGGCGGCGGGGCCGCGGGCGATGGCGAATTGTTGCCGAAGAACGGCAGCGAGAAGCCACCGCCGTTGTCGTCGATACCGATGCTCGCGACGAAGCCATTGCCCGGCAACTTGTCGGTCTCGTAAAGCTCGCCGTTCACGACGCTGACGCCTTCAGGCATTGCCATCTGTTGCTGCGGCACGCCGTTCAGCGCCACGCCCATGTACTTGGTCCATACCGGTAGCGCCAGTTGCGCACCGAACTCACGGCTGCCAAGCGTCTTGGGCTGGTCGAAGCCGAGCCACGCCACCGCGACGAGCGAATGCTGATAGCCCGCGAACCAGCCGTCGAGGGCGTCGTTGGTCGTACCGGTCTTGCCCGCCAGGTCGGTACGCTTGAGCACGTTCGTGCCCGAGCCCGTTCCGCGTTGCGCCACGGTTTGCAGCAAGCTGTTCATAATGAACGCGTTCGGCGCAGAAATCGCGCGGGCGGCGTTCACTCCGGCGATCACGGGCGTGGCCTTGTTGAGCACGTTGCCGCGTGCATCCCGGATCTCGCTGATCAGATACGGTGCAACACGATAGCCGCCGTTGGCGAACACCGCGTAGGCACCGGCCAATTGCAGCGGTGTGGTCTGCCCGGCACCCAGGGCCATCGGCAGATACGGCGGCACCTTGTCGGCATCGAAGCCAAAGCGCGTCGCATATTCCTGCGTGTACTGCGTTCCCGCGAATTGCAGCAGACGGATCGCCACGAGGTTCTTCGAGCGTTGCAGGCCTTCGCGCACGGTCATCGGGCCGCTAAAGGCGTCGTCGTCATGCGGGTCCCACACCTGACCGCCGGTCTGGGCGGGCGGCAGGTTGAGCGGGCCGTCCAGCACCATCGTCGCCGGACTCACGCCTTTCTCGATCGCGGCCGAGTACACCACGGGCTTGAACGTCGAGCCCGGTTGACGCCATGCCTGCGTCGCGCGATTGAACTTGCTCTGATTGAAGTCGAAGCCGCCGACCAGCGCACGGATGGCGCCGTCGTCCGGCGAGAGCGAGACGAGCGAGCCTTGTACTTCCGGCAACTGCACAATGCGCCACTTGGCGCGCGCGTCTTTCATCACACGGATGATCGAGCCCGGACGGATACGTACCTTTTCACCGGCCTTGGCCGAGAGGGCAGACGCCGCGAAACCGATGCCGTCGCCATTGACGGTGACCGCATCGCCCGAGAGCGGAATCGCGGTGACCTGCGACGCGCTGGCGGCCACTACCACGGCCGCGACCAGATCACCGTTGTCGGGATGTTCAAGCAGCGTGTCTTCGATCAGTTGCTGGCGGTCGGGCATCGCCGCAGGCAGTTCCACATAGCCTTCCGGGCCGCGGTAGGCATGACGGCGTTCGTAGTCGAGCACCCCCATGCGCACCGCTTCGTAAGCCGCTTGCTGCTTCTTCGAGTCGAGCGTGGTGATGACGGTCAGGCCGCGCGTGTAGGTGTCGTCCTTGTATTCGTCGTACACGGCCTGACGCACCATTTCGGCGACGTATTCAGCATGCACGTTGTATTCGTTGCCGGAGGTACGCGTGCGAATCGGCTCGTGCAGGGCGTCTTCGTACTGATTGCGCGAGATATAGCCCAGATCGAGCATGCGCTTGAGGATGTATTCCTGCCGGATCTTCGCGCGCTTCGGGTTGACGATCGGGTTGTAGGCCGACGGCGCCTTGGGCAGTCCGGCCAGCATCGCCGCCTCGCCGAGCGTGATGTCCTTCAGGTCCTTGCCGAAATAGATGCGGGCCGCGCTCGCGAAGCCGTACGCGCGTTGACCCAGATAGATCTGGTTCATGTACAGCTCGAGAATCTTGTCCTTGGACAGGGCCGATTCGATCTTGTAGGCGAGCAGCATTTCGTAGATCTTGCGCGTGGCCGTCTTCTCTCGCGAGAGGAAGAAGTTGCGCGCGACTTGCATCGTGATCGTACTGGCGCCTTGCGCCGCGCCGCCGTGCAAGACGTCGGACACGCCCGCACGCAGAATACCGATGAAGTCGACGCCGCCATGATCGTAGAAGCGATAGTCCTCGATCGCGAGCACGGCCTTCTTCATGACATCGGGAATCTGGTCGATGGTGACCAGGCTGCGACGCTCTTCGCCGAACTCGCCGATCAGCACGTTATCGGACGTGTAGATGCGCAACGGCACCTTCGGCCGGTAGTCGGTGATAACGTCCAGCGGCGGCAGGTTCGGGCGCATGACGATCAGCGCGTACCCGGTGAGCAACGCGCCGACGATGGCCAGGCCTGCCAACGTGACAAGGATGGCGGCGAAAGTGCCGAAGCCACGTTGTCGACCGGGGCCAGATGGCGAGGCGACGTGGGCAGACGGTGCCTGGGGCGGAATGATGGGGGAGTTGCGGTGCGCCGGATCAGACGGCGCACGAGGCGGCAAACAATGCTTCAAGGACATACCCAACGAAAATTGCAGGATGGGAACAGGCCAGCCGGCCTAGCGCTGCGTGGATCCCCGCCGCGCGGCGAAATCGGTGCAGTATGCCACGCCCGGCGCAGCACCCTCCAAAAAAATGGGGGCGCCGGCACGGCAAACCGCGAGACGTTGGCGTGGTGAGGGCGCCGGAGGGCTCCCGGGCCGGTCCAGAGCGACGAAGTCAATGAACGGGACACGCCTGGGCAGTACCGGTCGCTTGCTCAGCGACGCGCTTCAGTGGCCATGCGCACGGCCAGCGCACCAAGCACACCGCCCATCAGCCAGCGCTGGATGCGCAGCCACGCCGGGCGTTGCCCAAGGAACCGGGCGATGCTGCCGGCGCACAGGGCGACCGACGCATTGACTGCCACGCTGGCGACGATTTGCGTCGCGCCCAGCACCAGCGATTGCGTGAGCACACTGCCGTGCTCCGGATGAACGAACTGCGGCAGCAGTGCGAGATACAGCATGGCGATCTTCGGATTGAGTACCGAAGTAAACAGGCCCATCAGGAACAGACGGCGATTGCTGTCGCGATCGAGCGCGCGCACCTCGAACGGCGACCGGCCGCCCGGTTTGAGCGCCTGCCAAGCCAGCCAGAACAGGTAGATCGCACCGCCAAAGCGCAACAGGTCGTAGGCAAACGGCACGGCGAAGAGCAGGGCGGTGATACCGAACGCCGCGCACATCATGTAGAAGACAAAACCCAAGGCCACGCCACCCAATGAGACGAGCCCTGCGGCCGGCCCCTGACACAGCGAGCGCGAGACCAGATACATCATGTTCGGTCCCGGCGTCAGGGCCATGCCGATGGCGACCAGCGCGAAGGCCAGCCAGGTCGAGATTGCAGGCATTTGGATTGCGTCTCAAAAGGGCAAGCTGCAAGATACCACGCCCGTGTGGTGACCGCCTGATGAGTGAAGTCGGGGGGCGTACGGGGCGAATTCACCCCAGCCGTTTGAGAAAAACGGTCATTTCCTTCTCGGCCTGCCGGTCGCCGTGCGCCTGCGCGGCGGCAATGCCGCGCGTCCACGCGTCGCGGGCACCATCAATATCGCCTGCCCCCTGCCGTGCCTTGCCCAACAGCTTCCACGCCGCCGTGTACGCGGGATCGAAGGCCACGCAATGGGTCAGATGCACCGCTGCAACGGTGAAGTCCTGGGCGTCCAGATACGCTTTCCCGAGCCCGAAACGCAACAGCGCGTTGTCTTTGCCGGCGGCCAGCAGTTTCTCAAGTCCTTCGATCATGTTTCGAATATATCGGATGAATATATAAAAAATGACATAAGATCATGCCCACTTCCCCGAGTCACCGGCCGTGTTGAGTTGTTTTTCCCCGGCGTCTTCTGTTTTGGCTTGCAAAACAAGCGCCGAGCGGTATCCTCGTGTGCCGACCCCTTGATTTGCGTCAATCGGACGTCTGCCAATGGCTTGGCGTGTGGGCACGTAAACCCGCAGGATGCTCAAGTCTGGCGTGCGACACGCCGATGTGACAAGTATTACCGGCCCGAAAGAGGCCGGGCCGGGGTGGGAAAACCACTACATAAGACGGAGACAACACATGTTGCGTAGCTTCTCGATCAAGGCGCGCCTGAGTATCACGATGGCGCTGTTAGCTGCATTGTTGATTCTGTTGGGCGCGCTCGGCATTGCCGGTATGACACGCACCGGAGATGCGCTTCGCGAGACATATGCCAATCACCTTGCCGCCACCGTGGCGTTGGGCAAGGATAACGCCACGCTTGCGCGCACTCGCGCCATTCTCGATCGCGTAGTGCTTCATCCCGAATCACCCGATGCCGACAAGGTGGCCGCCCGCGCCCGAAGCATGATCAAGGAAGCGAACGCCGCGTGGGCGGCGTATCAGGCGTTGCCGCATGGCGAGCAGGAGAAGCGTCTGGCCGACGACGTTGCGGCGCGCCGCGCCACGTTTTTCGATCAGGGGATGGACCCGATGCTCGCCGCCATCGACGCGCGCGATCGTACGGCGATGGACGACCTCACGATGAACGTGCTGCCCAAGCACTATGCCGCACTCACCACGGCCAGCGATGCGTTGGCTGCTTACAAGATGAAGCTCGGGCACGACACGTACGAAGCGTCCATGTCGGAACTGGCGGCGTTCCGCTGGCTGAGTATCGGCGCGACCGTGCTCGGTGTGCTCATGGCCATCGCCTGCTACTTCTCGCTGCGCGGCGCGATTATGCGCCCGCTCGGCGAAGCCCTGGCGACCTTCGAGAACATCGCCGCCGGTCAGCTCGACAACGCGGTACAAGTGCGCGGCAAAGACGAAATGTCGATGCTCATGCGCGGCCTCGACACGATGCAGTCGCGCCTCGCCGGCACGATTCGCGGCGTGCGCCGAAGTTGCGATGCCATGGCCACGGCCACGGCGGAGATCTCGGCGGGCAATACCGATCTGTCGGCCCGCACCGAGCAGCAGGCCGCTTCGCTGGAGGAAACGGCGTCGTCGATGGAGCAATTGACCGCGACCGTCAAACAGAACGCCGACAATGCCCGCCAGGCAAGCCAACTGGCGGTCAATGCCTCGGACATCGCGGCGCGCGGTGGTCAGGTCGTTGCCCGTGTGGTCGACACGATGCAGGGAATTTCGACGAGTTCGTCGCAAGTCGTGGACATCATCAGCGTGATCGACGGTATCGCGTTCCAGACCAATATTCTTGCGCTCAATGCCGCCGTGGAAGCGGCCCGCGCAGGCGAACAGGGACGCGGCTTCGCCGTGGTGGCGGGCGAGGTGCGCACGCTGGCACAGCGCAGCGCCACGGCCGCGCGCGAGATCAAGACGCTCATCGAGGCGTCGGCGCAGAAGGTGGCCGATGGCTCGACGCTCGTGGCTGAGGCCGGCCGCACGATGGACGACATTGTTCAGGCCGTGCACCGCGTGACCGACATCATGGGCGAGATCTCGGCGGCGTCCGATGAGCAGAGCGGCGGCATCGAGCAGGTGAATCAGGCCGTCACGCAGATGGATACCGTGACGCAACAGAACGCCGCGCTCGTGGAGCAAGCCGCGGCGGCCGCCGCGTCGCTGGAGGATCAGACGAGCGCGCTGCGCGAGGAAATGGCGCGATTCCAGTTGGGCGACGAAGATCCCGCGCATGGCGGGGGGCGACGCTCTGCCTTGCGTGCCGTGGGGGCCGCTTCGCTTTCGCTGGCCGCATGAGTCGCACGATGCACGCCTGACGAAGACGCCGCGAGCGGGCCCGGCGAGCCCACAGGGAGGGCGGGTTCATGGCGGCGACGCGCCGAACCGGGTACCATTGCCCATCTTTTGCTCAGTTGAGGGTGTCGAAGTATGAAGCGAGTGGCGCGGATGGCGGCGGTGACGATTCTGGTCGGCGTAGCGGCTGGCATGGCTGGATGTGGCCCGATCAACCAGATGAGCCGGCCCGATCCGGCAACGGGTCGACTGCTCGACCAGGGAACCGAGGCCGATCGCTTCATGGTGCTCAACTGCATTTATCACGGCTGGAGCGAGTTGTCGCAGAATGTCGACTCGACGTCGTATGCCCGTCAGGGCGCCGACCGCGTGCGTGTCTATCGCGGTCGGGATGCTCAGGGCACGGCCATCTACAACCCGTATGTCGACATCATGCAAGGCGGTTTCGGATCGCGTATTCAGTATTACGAAACACCCGGCAGCAACCTGCCGCGTGACTACGAGAAGACCGTCAGGCGCTGCATGGTGCCGTACTCCGGCGGCACCGACTGACGGTCGATACGTCGCTGAAGACTGCGAAGCAGTGGGGCGGTGCATTGGCAGTCAGCGATTCAGCAGTACCGGAGCCCCGGCGAGTCTTGCCGGGGCTTTTCTTTGGTACAGAGGGGACTCAGCCGTGAAAATCCTCGCGGGCTTCCACCACTTCCTTCACCACACCCTGACGCACGAGAAAATCGCCGAATTTCTCGCTGCCGTCGCGCTCCAGGGCATAACGCTGAAAGAGCGGCGTGAGTTCGGCAACGATCTGGTCCTCGCTGAGAGACTCTTTATATAACTTGTTCAACCGCTGACCGTGGAAGCCCGCGCCCAGATACAGGTTGTACTTGCCCGCCGATTTGCCAACCAGACCGATCTCGGCGAGATAGGGACGCGCACAGCCGTTCGGACAACCCGTCGCACGGATAGTGATCGGCTCGCCCGCAAGCCCGGCATCGTCGAGCACTTTTTCCAGCCGTGTGACGAGGCCGGGTAACGCGCGTTCGCTCTCGGTCAGCGCCAGACCGCAGGTCGGGAACCCGACGCACGCCATCGAATTGATTCGCAGCGCGCTTTGATGTTGACCGTCGAGCAGGCCGAATTGCTTCACGAGTGCTTCGATCTGCGGCTTCTTCGCGTCGCTCACCCGAGCGACGATCAGGTTCTGGTTGGCCGTAATGCGAATGTCGCCGTCATGCACGCCGGCGATCTCGCGCAGGCCGGTCATCAGGCGGTAGTCGTCCCAATCCTTCACCCGGCCGTTCTGAATGAAGAGGGTGAGATGCCACAAGTCGTCGGCGCCCCTGAGCCAGCCGTACTGATCGCCATTGGTCGTGAACCGGAACGAGCGGGCTGGCGCGAGAGACCAGCCGAGATAGCGGTTGAGTTCTTCCTTGAACCATTCCACGCCCCGGTCGTCGATCGTGTACTTCAGGCGGGCGTGCTTGCGGTTCGTGCGGTCGCCGAAGTCCCGCTGCACGAGCAGCACCTTCTCCGACACCTCAACAATGCGATCTGCAGGGATATAGCCGATGACAGTCGCCGTGCGGGGGTACGTCGCCGCGTCGCCGTGCGTCATGCCCATACCGCCGCCGACGCTCACGTTGAAGCCTTCGAGTTTGCCGTCGTCCCCCACGATGGCGATAAAGCCCAGATCGTTGGCGTAGAGGTCGACGTCGTTGTTCGGCGGAATTGCGATCGCGATCTTGAATTTGCGTGGCAGATAATGTTTGCCGTAAATCGGTTCGTGATCTTCCTTGCCCTCGCCCAGACGCTTGTCGCCAAGCCAGATCTCGCGATAGGCCGTGGTTTGCGGCAGCAGGTGCCGATCGATCTTCAGGCACCAGTCGAGCGCCTCGGCGTGGGCAGGGGAGAGGTGCGGATTGTTGGAGACGAGCGTGTTACGGTTGACGTCGCCGCACGCGGCAATACTCGTCATCGCCACTTCGTCAATGCCCCGGATGAGCGGGCGCAACTGGTGCTTGAGCACGTTGTGATACTGCACCGTCTGGCGGGTGGTCAGGCGAATCGTGTTGCCACCGTACTTCTGCGCGAGTTCGTCGAGCTTGAGCCATTGCGCCGGCGTGCATACGCCGCCCGGCATGCGCAGGCGGATCATGAACTGGTACGCCGGTTCGAGTTTCTGCTTCTGACGTTCGCCGCGCAGGTCGCGATCGTCCTGCATGTAGGAGCCGTGAAACTTGAGTAGTTGGGCGTCCTTCTCGAAGATGGCGCCCGTGAGCGGGTCGGCCAGACCCTCGGCAATCGTGCCGCGCAGGTAATGGCTGGCGTCCTTGATCTTCTCGACCTCGGAGCGCGCCGCCGGTGGGGCGGCGCTGGTTTGTGTAGGTTGCGTCATGTGGGCTGCTGTCTCGGTGAGCGCGGGGTGTCGTGCAGATGGGGCTTGCCGCTCCGGTCTTGTCGGGCGCGCGCGACGGTCAGTAGACGTCGCGCTGATAACGCTTTTCGCGTTGTAACGTCTTCACATACTCGGCCGCAGCATCCTGCGTCAGCGCGCCGTGTTCCGCGACGATGTCGATCAGCGCGGTGTTCACGTCACGCGCCATCTGGTCGGCGTCGCCGCACACATACAGGTGCGCGCCTTCCTGCAACCATGCATACAGGGCTTTGCCCTGCTCGCGCATGCGATGCTGAACATAGACCTTGTCTTCAGCGTCGCGTGAGAACGCGAGGTCGATCCGGGTGAGCGCGCCGTCTTTCACGTAGCGCTGCCATTCGCGTTGATAAAGGAAGTCGGTGCGGAAGTTGCGGTCGCCGAAGAAGAGCCAGTTCTTGCCCGGCGCGTCCAGCGCCTGACGCTCCTCGACGAAGGCCCGGAACGGCGCGATGCCGGTGCCCGGGCCAATCATGATGACGGGCGCATTGGTATCCGACGGCAACTTGAAATTGCGATTGGCTTCGATGTAGACCGGCACGGTCTCGCCTTCGCGGGCAACGTCGGCCAGATATGTCGACGCCACGCCACGGCGTGAACGGTCGTGGCTTTTATAGCGCACCGCGCCTACCGTGATGTGCACGGCGTCCGGATTGGCCGCCAGACTCGACGCAATCGAGTACAGACGTGGCTGGAGCGTACGCAGGGTACCGACAAACTCGGCCGCCTTCACCTTGCGGGCCGGGAACTGGCGCACGACGTCGAGGACGTCGCGTCCATGCAGGTAATCGCGCAACGCCGTTTCGTTGCCGGCAGCGAGCAGCGCCTTGAGTTCGGTCGCGTCGGTGAGGGCCGCGTATTTCTCCAGAAATCCGCGCGACAGCGTGGTGATGTCGTAAGCGCGCAGGAAAGCGCCGCGCAGGGACAAGGTGCTGTCCTGTGTGGTCGTGGTGGCCTGTGGGTCCAGGGCAAGCGTGTCGATGAGGTCGTCGACCAGCACGTCGTTGTTCGTCACGACGACGCCTAACGCGTCGCCCGGCTCGTAGGTGAGGCCAGACCCTTCGAGCGAGAGTTCGACGTGATGCACTTCCTTCGACGAGCCCCGGCCCGACAGCGTGATGTTCTCGATCACGGTGGCCTCGAACGGGCGCTTGCGACTGTATTGACTCGATGCGGCGGCAGACGGCGTACCGCTTGTCAGGGCGGCAAGGGTCAGACTCTCGGCCGACCCAATGCCCTTGGCGGGCGAGGGGGCTGCCGGTGCTGCCACGCGTTTGAGCGCCGCGACGGCGTCTTCGATCCATTGCCCGGCCGGTGCGTCGTAGTCGACGTCGCTATCGACACGGGCGACGAGGCGCTCGCCACCCAGTTCGCCCAGCCTGATATCGAAGTCTTTGCCGGCCTGGCAGAACTTCTCATAGCTCGAATCGCCCAGCCCAAGCACCGCAAAACGCGTGCCTTCGAGCTTGGGTGCCTTCGCGCCATGCAGGAAATCGTAAAAATCGCGGGCGTCGTCCGGTGGCTCGCCTTCGCCTTGCGTCGACACGGTGACGAGCAGCAACTTGTCGGTCTTCAGACGCGACGCCTTGTAATCTCCCATCGCAAACAGATCGACCTTGAAGCCCGCGTCTACCGCACGCGCCTTGGCGTGCTCGGCGACTTCCTGGGCATGGCCGGTTTGCGAGCCGTACAGAATGGTCAGGTGCGGCGCGGCGGCGCTGGCCGTGGCGAATGCCGGCGACTGCGCACCCGCATGCCGCACCGAGTGATTGATGCCGGCGAGAAACCCTCGCACCCACGCGAGCTGCTCGGTGGAAAGGCCATCGACCAGTTGGCTGAGCAACAGGGCCTGCTGGGCGTTAAGCGGCGTCGTCTCTTGCATGTCGTTCCTGACTCCAGGGGCCGGACCTGTGTGGAAGCCTCGGCGGGTCAGCCCCGTCAAGCCACCCCCGATGGACCGGCAAGGGGATACTCAACACCATATCGGCTGGTCTTTAGAAATTAAAATAATAAAATTTAATTTTTATATATCCAATTCTCATATTGGAATAAGGCGCGGGGGGAGGGCGGCTCTGGGAGGCATCGTGAGAATGTGCGCGATGACGGCACGTTCGCGGTCAGTTCGCGCGCAGGTGATGTGAAATCGGGGCCGGATGTGCGCATGGGGGGCCAGTGGCGAACGGGCGTTCGGCCACGGGCGGCGCGCTGTCTGCAACGCATGCGGCGGGCACGCCGCAAGTCCCCGTATGACGGCTTTCCCGCTCGGTGGGGGCCAGGAAAACGTGCTATGCTCCTCGCCGTGATTGATCAGGTCCTTCCAAGCACCACTTGATTCTCGCAATCCGCTAATCGGTCAGGCCGTGTCGCGGAAGGTTTCGTAACCCGCTATTTCTCGAGACACTCGTAGAAAAGGTGAGCGCAAAATGAGTTTGATGGAACAATTCCAAGCGAACTCGTACCTCTTCGGTGGCAATGCCCCCTACGTCGAAGAGCTGTACGAATCGTATCTAGATAATCCGGCTTCGGTGCCGGACAACTGGCGCCAGTATTTCGACGCGCTGCAAAACGTTCCCGCTGTTGATGGTTCCAACGCCAACGACGTGGCTCACGCCCCGATCGTGGAGTCGTTCGCCCAGCGCGCCAAGGCCAACGCCTTCGTGTCGCGTGCCGGTGCTTCCGACCTGGCCGTGGCCCGCAAGCAGGTGCACGTGCAGTCGCTCGTCGCCGCCTACCGCTTCCTGGGCGCACGCTGGGCCAATCTGGACCCGCTCAAGCGTCAGGAACGCCCGGCCATTCCGGAACTGGAACCTGCGTTCTACGACCTGACCGAAGCCGACATGGATAGCGTGTACTCGGCCGAGAACACGTACTTCGGTTTCGAACAGGCCAGCCTGCGCGACCTGCTCAAGTCGCTTCGCGACACGTACTGCGGCTCGATCGGCGCCGAGTACATGTATATCAGCGACCCGGTGCAAAAGCGCTGGTGGCAAGAGCGTCTGGAGAAGGTGCGTGCAACGCCCAACTTCACCGCTGAAAAGAAGAAGCACATCCTCGAACGCCTGACGGCCGCTGAAGGCCTCGAGCGTTACCTGCACACCAAGTTCGTCGGCCAGAAGCGCTTCTCGCTCGAAGGCGGCGAATCCTTCATCGTGGCGATGGACGAACTCGTCCACCACGCCGGTGCCAAGGGCGTGCAGGAAATCGTGATCGGCATGGCCCACCGTGGCCGTCTGAACGTGCTGGTCAACACCCTCGGCAAGATGCCGTCGGACCTGTTTGCCGAATTCGAAGGCAAGCACGTCGACGACCTGCCGGCCGGCGACGTGAAGTATCACAAGGGTTTCTCGAGCGACGTCTCGACGAGCGGTGGCCCGGTCCACCTGTCGCTGGCGTTCAACCCGTCGCACCTTGAAATCGTGAACCCGGTGGTCGAAGGCTCGGCCAAGGCCCGTATGGATCGCCGCGGCGACGCCGATGCGGCCAGCGTGCTGCCGGTGCAAGTTCACGGTGACGCCGCGTTCGCGGGTCAGGGCGTCGTGATGGAAACGCTGAACCTCGCGCAAACGCGTGGTTACGGCACGCACGGTACGGTGCACATCGTCATCAACAACCAGATCGGCTTTACCACGTCGGATCCGCGTGATGCGCGTTCGACGACGTATTGCTCGGATGTGGTCAAGATGATCGAAGCGCCGGTGCTGCACGTGAACGGCGACGATCCGGAAGCGGTCGTGCTGGCCATGCAACTGGCGCTCGATTTCCGTCAGGAATTCAAGAAGGACGCCGTCGTGGACATCGTTTGCTACCGCAAACTGGGTCACAACGAGCAAGACACCCCGGCGGTCACGCAGCCGCTGATGTACAAGAAGATTGCCCAACACCCGGGCACGCGCGCACTGTACGTCGAGAAGCTGGTCACGCAAGGCGTGATCACTGCGGACGAAGGCAATGGCTTCGTTGCGGCTTATCGCAAGGCCATGGACGACGGTCATCACACCATCGACCCGGTGCTCTCGAACTACAAGAGCAAGTACGCGGTTGACTGGGTGCCGTTCCTGAACAAGAAGTGGACCGATGCCGGCGACACGGCTGTGCCGCTGAACGAACTCAAGCGTCTGGCCGAGCGCATCACCACGATCCCGGCGAACTTCAAGGTTCACCCGCTCGTCGAGAAGGTCATCAACGACCGTCGCAAGATGGGCGCGGGCGAGCAGCCGCTCGACTGGGGGATGGGCGAGCATCTGGCGTTCGCGTCGCTGGTCTCGTCGGGCTTCGCTGTGCGCCTGACCGGTCAGGATTCGGGCCGTGGCACGTTCACGCACCGCCACTCGGTGCTGCACGACCAGAACCGCGAGCGTTGGAACGACGGTACGTACGTGCCGTTGCAACACGTGGCCGACGGTCAAGCCAACTTCACGGTGATCGACTCGGTGCTGTCCGAAGAAGCCGTGCTGGGCTTCGAATACGGTTACTCGACCGCCGAGCCGAACACGATGGTGTTGTGGGAAGGCCAGTTCGGTGACTTCGCCAACGGTGCACAGGTCGTGATCGACCAGTTCATCTCGAGCGGTGAAGTGAAGTGGGGCCGCGTGTCGGGCCTGACGATGTTGCTGCCGCATGGCTACGAAGGCCAGGGTCCGGAGCACTCGTCGGCACGTATCGAGCGCTACCTGCAACTGTGTGCCGACACGAACATGCAAGTGGTCCAGCCGACCACGCCGGCACAGATCTTCCACTTGCTGCGTCGTCAGATGATCCGCCAGTTGCGCAAGCCGCTGATCGTGTTCACGCCGAAGTCGCTGCTGCGTCACAAGGAAGCTGTGAGCGATCTGTCGGAACTCGCCAAGGGCGGCTTCCAGACGATCATCGGCGAAACCGATGCTTCGATCGACGCCAAGAAGGTCAAGCGCGTTGTCGCCTGCTCGGGCCGCCTGTACTACGACCTGATTGCTCGCCGTCGCGAAGAGAAGTTGAACGACGTCGCGATCATCCGCGTGGAACAGCTCTATCCGTTCCCGCACAAGGCGTTCGAGAGCGAACTGAAGAAGTACGAAAACCTTGCCGAAGTGGTGTGGGCCCAGGACGAGCCGCAAAACCAGGGTCCGTGGTTCTACATCGAGCACCACCTGATCGAAAGCATGAGCGCCGGTCAGAAACTGGCTTACGCGGGTCGCGCGGCCTCGGCCTCGCCTGCCGTGGGCTACTACGCCAAGCACTACGAACAGCTCAAGCAGTTGCTCGATACGGCTTTCGGTCGCCTCAAGGGCGCGACCGTGGTGCAGTAACCGGTTAGGTCTTTCAGCGGTCGTCCTCCCCCAAGGACGGCCGCTGCCGTATTTCCGAATTGAACGTTTATCGAATCCAGGATCCAGAAATGGCCATTGTTGAAGTCAAAGTCCCCCAGTTTTCCGAGTCGGTTTCCGAAGGCACGCTGCTCGGCTGGAAGAAGAAAGTCGGCGAAGCCATCGCCCAAGATGAAACCGTGATCGAAGTCGAGACCGACAAGGTCGTGCTCGAAGTGCCGGCGCCCGCCGCTGGCGTGATCGTCGAGGTGAGCGCCGGCGAAGGCGACACCGTGACGTCGGAACAGATCATTGCCAAGATCGACACCGAAGCCAAGGCAGGCGCTGCCGCACCGGTCGCCGCCAAGCCGGCGGAAGCCGCTGCGCCGGCCGCCGCTGCCCCGGCCGCGGCTGCCGCAGCCGGTGGTGCTTCGGGGGGGATCGCCAGCCCGGCCGCTGCCAAGGTGCTGGCCGAGAAGAACCTGTCGGCGACCGACGTCGCCGGCTCGGGCCGTGACGGTCGCGTGACCAAGGGCGACGCCCTGGCCGCTGGCGCCAAGCCGGCTGCCGCCGCTTCGTCGGTTCCTGCACCGGCACCGCGTGCCGCGCTGCCGTCGGTGTCCGCCCCGGTGGGCCGCGACACGTCGCTGGAAGGCCGTCCGGAACAGCGCGTGCCGATGTCGCGTCTGCGCGCCCGTATCGCCGAGCGCCTGCTGCAATCGCAACAGACCAACGCCATTCTGACCACGTTCAACGAGGTCAATATGAAGCCGGTGATGGATCTGCGCAACAAGTACAAGGACAAGTTCGAGAAAGAACACGGCGTGAAGCTGGGTTTCATGTCGTTCTTCGTCAAGGCCGCTGTCCACGCGCTCAAGAAGTACCCGGCCGTGAACGCTTCGATCGACGGTAACGACATCGTCTATCACGGCTACTTCGACATCGGTATCGCTGTCGGCTCGCCGCGTGGTCTGGTGGTGCCGATCCTGCGCAATGCCGACCAGATGAGCCTGGCCGACATCGAGAAGAAGATCGCGGAGTACGGCAAGAAGGCTGCCGACGGCAAGCTGTCGATCGAAGAAATGACCGGCGGTACGTTCTCGATCTCGAACGGTGGTGTGTTCGGCTCGATGCTGTCGACCCCGATCATCAACCCGCCGCAATCGGCCATTCTGGGCGTGCACGCCACGAAGGACCGCGCTGTGGTGGAGAACGGCGAGATCGTCATCCGCCCGATGAACTACCTGGCCATGAGCTACGACCACCGCATCATCGACGGCCGCGAAGCCGTGCTGAGCCTCGTCGCCATGAAGGAAGCGCTGGAAGATCCGGCTCGCCTGCTGCTCGACCTGTAAGCGTTAGCGCGCACTGCGCGGTGTTGGCCGGCCACGCGCTGCATGCGCCATGTGGCCGGCGCACCGCGCCTTTCCCTGCCGTCAACCTTCACTGAGTCTCAAAATGGCAAATAAAGAATTTGATGTAGTCGTTATCGGCGCTGGCCCTGGTGGGTATATCGCCGCCATTCGCGCCGCGCAACTTGGCTTCTCGGTCGCTTGCATCGAAAAGTGGACCAACCCGGCCGGCAAGATGGTGCTTGGCGGCACCTGCCTGAACGTCGGTTGCATTCCGTCGAAGGCCCTGCTGGCCTCGTCGGAAGAGTTCGAAAAGGTCGGTCATCATCTGGCCGAGCACGGTATCACCACGTCGGGTGTCGAGATCGACATCGCGAAGATGCTCACGCGCAAGCAAGGCATCGTCGACAAGATGACGGGCGGTATCGAGTATCTGTTCAAGAAGAACAAGATCACGTGGCTCAAGGGCCACGGCAAGTTCACCGCCAAGAGCGACGGCGGTTACCAGATCGACGTGTCGGGCGAGGCTCCTGAGTCGGTCACCGCCAAGAACGTCATCATCGCCACGGGTTCGAAGGCGCGTCACCTGCCGGGCATGCCGGTCGACAACAAGCTCATCTCGGACAACGAAGGTGCACTCTCGTTCGACACCGTGCCGAAGAAGCTGGGTGTGATCGGCGCTGGCGTGATCGGTCTGGAACTGGGCTCGGTGTGGCGCCGTCTGGGTGCCGAAGTCACCGTGCTCGAAGCCATGCCGGAATTCCTGGCCGCCGCCGATGCGGGCGTTGCCAAGGAAGCTGCCAAGCAGTTCAAGAAGCAGGGTCTGGACATCAACGTCGGCGTGAAGGTCGGCGAAGTCAAGACCGGCAAGAACAACGTCACCGTGAACTACACGGACAAGGACGGCAACGCCAAGACGCTCGACGTCGACCGTCTGATCGTGTCAGTCGGCCGCGTGCCGAACACGGACAATCTGGGCCTGGAAAGCATCGATCTGTCGACCGACGAACGCGGCTTCATTCCGGTGGACGACCACTGCCGTACCAAGCTGCCGAACGTGTACGCGATCGGTGACGTGGTGCGTGGTCCGATGCTCGCGCACAAGGCCGAAGACGAAGGCGTGCTGGTCGCCGAAGTCATTGCCGGCCAGAAGCCGCACATCGACTACAACTGCATTCCGTGGGTGATCTACACGTCGCCGGAAATTGCCTGGGTCGGTAAGACCGAGCAGCAGTTGAAGGCCGAAGGCCGTGAGTTCAAGCCGGGCCAGTTCCCGTTCGCGGCCAACGGCCGTGCGCTGGGCATGGGCGCGTCGGACGGTTTCGTGAAGGTGCTGGCCGATGCCAAGACCGACGAAATCCTCGGCGTGCACGTGATCGGCCTGAACGCTTCGGACCTGATCGCAGAAGCCGTGGTGGCCATGGAATTCAAGGCCGCGTCGGAAGACATTGGCCGTATCTGCCATCCGCACCCGTCGCTGTCGGAAGTGATGCGTGAGGCTGCCCTCGACGTCGAGAAGCGCGCGCTGAACAAGTAAGCCGCTTTACGCTGACGTGTATGAACAAAGGCGAGGTAACTCGCCTTTGTTTTTTCCTGATTTTCTCTGCCCCCCGGCCCGTCGCCGCACCGCATGAACGTTCGCGAATATTACCAACAAGAATTGGCCGCGCGCGGCTATCAGTCCGATGAGGCGCAGGAGCGCGCCGTCGAGCGTTTGCAGCAGTGCTATGACGAATGGGCGGCTTACAAGGCCAAGCGCTCGAATAGCCTCAAGAAGTGGCTCGTGCATCCCGATCTGCCCAAAGGCGTGTACCTCTGGGGCGGCGTGGGTCGCGGCAAGAGCTTCCTGATGGATAGTTTCTACTCGGTGGTGCCGTTGCAGCGTAAGACGCGTCTGCATTTTCACGAGTTTATGCGTGAGGTGCACCACCAATTGCAGGCGCTCAAAGGGCAGCCCGATCCGCTCGATGAGCTGGCCAAGCGCATTGCCAAACGATATCGCCTGATCTGCTTCGATGAGTTTCACGTCTCGGATGTGGCCGATGCCATGATCCTGCACCGCCTGCTCGCCGAGCTGTTCAAGAACGGTGTGCAGTTCGTCATGACATCGAACTATCGTCCCGACACGCTGTACCCGGATGGCCTGCATCGTGATCGTGTGCTGCCCGCGATCCGTCTGCTTGAAGAGAAACTCGACGTGCTCAATGTCGATGCCGGTGTCGACTATCGCCGCCGCACGCTGGCGCAAGTGCAGGTGTATCACTATCCGCTCGGGAACGAGGCCAATCGTGCACTGCGCGCGGCGTTTGCCGAGATCGCCGGGGTGCCCGACGAGAGTCCGCTGCTGCATATCGAACAGCGCGAGCTGAAAGCCCTGCGTCGCGCGGGCGGCGTCGTGTGGTTCGACTTCCATACGCTGTGTGGCGGCCCGCGTTCGCAGAACGACTATCTCGAACTGGCTAACCGCTTCCACACCGTCGTGCTGTCGGATGTGCCCAAGATGACCCCGCGCATGGCCTCGGAGGCGCGTCGTTTCACATGGCTCGTCGACGTGTTCTACGACCACAAGGTCAAGCTGTTGATGTCGGCAGAAGTGCCGCCAGAGGAACTGTACACCGAGGGTACGCTGGCCAACGAATTTACGCGCACGGTGTCGCGTCTCGTGGAGATGCAGTCGCTGGAGTATCTCGAGGCACCGCGCCGCGTGGTGGATACGTCGCTCACCTGAGCGCACACCGCACCGCGACGTCTGCGGTGCCGGGGAGATGCCTGCTATGGCTGGCATGAACGCTCAGCGCCCATTGCGATCGCGCTGACGCTGTCTTGGGTCGGGCGAGGGCGACGGCGGTGCCGATGGCGGCGGTTGCCGCTGTTCGCGGATATGGTTGTAGATATCGCCGCGCAAATCGCCCTGCGGGCGCACTTCCTGCTGCTGCGGCGCTCGTGATGGTCCGGGCCGGGCGCCACCATGGTTGTCGCCTCGCCCGTCTGGACGATCGGCCGCTTGTGCGAACCAGCCTTGAAAAAAGCGGCCGTCCGACGACGATCGGGCCGATGCGCAAAAAGCGGCACCGGCCAGCATGACGAAACACATTATCCGGACAAGTCGAGTGTGACGCATGTTGCCACCTCCTTGTCAGTTGAACTGCCGCGTGCCGCACACATGTCTCGCCACCCGGATCGGCGTACGCCGGTATGTGTCGCGGTCTTGCCGCTATGCTTTGAGAGTAAGAGGACGCAAGCCGGCGTGCTGTAATGATTTGTAAAGCAATGTAAGCCAGCAGGTGGGGGGGTGGTATGTCGCCTACCATGCGCTGTTTGATCGATGGAGTTTTACGATGCGTAAGCTGTCAATTGCCGGCATTTCCATTGGAGCGCTGGTTGTGGTGCTGGGGTTGCTCTTCGGTACGCCGTATTACACCTTGTGGCGCGCGCGCGACGCCGCCAACGCCCGCGATGCCACGGCATTGTCGTCGTATGTGGACTATCCCGCAGTTCGGGAGAGTCTGAAGATGAGTTTGCATGACGAACTCACGCGTCAGATGGACAAACAACGCGGCAACGCCTTCGGCGCGCTGGCGCTCGCGCTGGGCGGTTGGGTGTCGGATCGCGTGGTCGAGGCGTTGCTGACGCCGGAGGCCGTGGCCGCCATGCTGCGCGGTGACAGCACGGGACTGCCGCCGGCACCGGATGCCCCGGCCCCGCACGATGCGGCGCCACAGCCGCCGCAAGCGCAGAGCCGTTCACCGCAGGCACCCTCGGCGGGTAGCGAATCGAGCCCATCGTCACCCTCGGGTAATGAGCCGCCGCGTACTATCACGCGAACCAAGTTTCAGGATTTCAGTCACTTCCTTGTGCATGTGTCGCGCAGTGACCGTCCGGAGCGCGTCGTGACGTTTACGCTCACGCGCCGCAATCTCGTGCAGTGGCGTCTGACCGCGATTGCCTTGCCGCCCCTGTAATCGTCAATCTCATTCTTGTCTCGGGTACGTAGGTCATCTTGAAAGCGATTTTGAATGCATCGTTGTGGCAACGTCTGTGCGTCGCCGTTGCCTTGTCGGGCAACATGCTCTTCGCGATGGCGGCTGCGGACATGCCGACGCCTGTCGGTGTATGGCGAATCGTCGACGAAACCGGCGACCCGAAGGCGCTTATCACCATCTCCGAGAAAGACGGTGAATACATGGGGGCACTGACCAAGAGCCTCGGCAGGAGCGACGCGCTCGAGCGTCGCTGCAATGACTGCACCGATTGGCGCAAGGGGAAGAAGCTTCAGGGGTTGCAAATCATTCGCGGCCTGCGCAAAGCTCCGGAGAGCGACGAATACACCGGCGGGAGAATTCTTGATCCGGACAGCGGCAGCGAATATGGCGTCAAGATGCGCGTTGTCGACGGCGGCGAAAAGCTCGAAGTTCGAGGCTATTTCGGTATCTCGCTGCTAGGCCGCACGCAGACCTGGATACGGGAGCAGTAACGTTGCCTCCCGGCGCAATTGTCGGCATCGATCAGAGGAACGGAGCGCTTCTCGGCTAGAGGACTTCCTCAGCACGGCGTCACGCCTTTGGCGTAATCTTCAAAGCGACTCGCGCATGCGGCCGGGTGGCAATGGCGGCTATCGCGAGTCCTACGACAATCAATTCCGTATCCGGGAGGATGACAACCATGAAGCAGATTTCTAACGCGACGTCGTGGCGACGTCTGGGTGCTCACGCGCTCGTCGCAGTGGCGCTGTTGGGGGGTGTGGCCAAAGCGGCAATGGCGGGCGACGATGCATCGCCGATCGGCGTATGGAAGACCATCGACGACAATACCGGCAAGCCGAAAGCCCTCGTGACGATTTCGGAGAAGGATGGCGAATACGTCGGCACCATCACCAAGGGGCTCGGCGAAAGCGATGATCCGGAGCGCGTGTGCTCGGCCTGCACCGACGCACGCAAGGGCCAGAAGATGCTCGGCATGCAGATCATTCGCGGCGTGCGTAAAGACGGCGACACGTACGGCGGCGGCAAGATTCTCGATCCGGAAAACGGCAAAGAGTACAACTGCAAGATGACCGTGGTCGACGGTGGCAAGAAGCTCGATGTTCGCGGCTTCATCGGCATCTCGTTGATCGGTCGCACGCAGACGTGGATCCGCGATCAATGAACGTGCCGTAGCGGCTTCGGTGCGACGCGCGTCTGCGCAATCGCCCAAAATACAAAACCCCGGACGCGATGCAGTCCGGGTTTTTTTACGCGCTTTTTCTACCGGCCTCCGCGCATTCGACGCGGCATGTCGTTCAGGGCGCAGACACGACAAAGCCCGGGCAGTGTCGCTTCACTGTCCGGGTTTGCCGTCGTCATTGGGGCCTGCACCCCGCCGACGCCCCCCCCTCGCGATTCTCTTCGGTGTCTCGATGCCTCGCGTTACCTGCCGAGTCCGCCGAGTCCCCCCAGCAAACCTGTCACGGGTGCGAGCAGGCCACCTGCGCCGCCCGCGCCACCGCCGCTCGCGCTGGCCAGCGTCGTCAAGGGGGCGGTGACGGTGCTCAGCAGGGTGGTGACCGGCGCCAGCGCATTACCCGCGCCGCCGCTGCCGCCGCCCGCGGTGTTCGTCACGCCACCCAGCAGGCCAGTCACTGCGCCGAGCGGATTGCTGCCGGACGAGCCTGTCGCACTCGTGAGTCCACCGAGCAAGCCGGTGACGCTGCCCAACGGATTGCCGCCGCTCGCCGTCGTGGGCGTCGCGGTGGTATTGCCGATGTTGGCGAGCACGTTGCCAAGCGCATTCGGATTCGCGGTGCCGGTCGCGCCGGAGAGCAGCCCGCCGGCACTCGTCACAGTGTTGCCTAGCGCCGCGAGGGGGGTGCCGAGGCTTGCGACGACGGCGTTCGGTGCTGCGTCCTTGACCTGGGTGCCCACCGAGTTCAATGCCCCGCCCAGCGTGCCGAGCAGGCCGGCGACAGGCGCGCCGAGACCGGTGGTGTTGCCGACTGTCTGCGTCGTCGTTACCACCGTATTGGTAATCGGCGAGATCGCCGACGAAAGCGCCGTTGTCGCTTGCACGACGGGGGCACTGGTGAGGGCTTGAGTGAGCGCCGCGCCACCTTGCACACCCCCCTGACCGACGGTGGCGACGGCGGTACCGAGCACACCAGTGAGCGTATCGGCGGGCGTGTTGGCAAGCGGGCCGCTCTTGCCGATACCGGCGACGCCGCCGCCCAGCGATACCCCGGCTTTGCCGAGATCGGACACCACACCGCCCGTACTCGCGAGCGTGATGCCGACCGGATCGGTGCCGGACTTACCGAGTTGACCGAGCCCGTTGCCGATACCGGTACCCAGATCCGTGACGGCGTTGCCGGTTTGCGTGAGCGCGCCGCCGAAGCCTTGTGTGGCCTGCGGCGACACCCCGGGAATCGTCGTGCCCGAGACCTGATTGCCGATGGCACTGACCACCGAGCCGACCGAGGCGGCCACACCATTGCTGGTGGTCGCCGGATTCGTCGGATTCGTAGGATTGGCCGGCGAGTTCGGATTCGTCGGGTTCGCGGGGTTGGCCGGGGTGTTGGCCGTGGCCCCGCTGCCGCCTCCCGAGCTGGAGCAGCCGGTAACACTGACGATGCCCGCCGCCATTGCAGCAAGCAACGTGGGGCGCAGAATCTTCGACATGACGTTTCTCCTCGTTAAGGCACTGCCGCGCGCTCAGACCTTGGTCGACGCGCCCCGGCTGTTCGAGACAAGACCGGCGATGTCCTGATCGGCCTCGAAACGAAGACGGAAGGTTTCGCTCTTCAGGGTGCGGATGCTCTGCACCAGGAAATCGTGAATCGCGGCGAGTTCGCTGTGGTCGTACGCGGCGCTCACTGCGGTGAGCTCACGCGACACCGAGGACAGGAACTGCTCGATCTGCGCACAACGCGCTTCGATGGGGTGAATCATCACCATGCGGCGATCGTGCGGATTTTTCTCACGCTCGACAAAACCTGCACGTTCGAGCCGGTCGATGACCGTGGTAATGCCGCCGGAACTCACACCCATGAGTTCGGCGAGTTGGCCGGCAGTGATCGATTCGAGTTCGAGAATCAGATCGAGGGCGTTCAGATCGGTGACGTTCAGGCCGAGCTGTTCGGCAAGCGCCGAGTGATAGAGCGCGGTGTACACGGCGAGCCGGCGTCCGAGCGAGCGGACGATGCCGGCGACAAGTTCGTTTCGGTTCGTATGTCGATCGCTCATGGTGCCGTGCGTTGCGTTGAGCGGGGAGGCAGTCGACGTCGCCCCGGAGGCGGCACTCGACTCGGTGCCGTACGTGTGATGGCTGTGGCCATTCGCGAAACCGTCGCCGGTTTCGCGCACTGCCACGGGTTCGGAAATTTGCGGGGCGGATTCGCCATGACCGCGCATTAGAACGCCGGTGTCGGGAATGAAGCGGGCCATGGCATCTCCTTATCGATGACTCGGGTGGTGCATGCGCGCAGCGCGCAATGCAACGTTGGGCGGGCGATTACTTGCCGACGCTCGCCACACTGCCGAGCAGGCCGGTGACTGGCGCAAGCAGAGAGCCGAGACCGCCGGCCGCACCCCCCGAGCTGCCGCCGGCTGCGCCCGTCACCCCCGAGAGCAGGTTCGTGACGGGAGCCAGCGGGCTGCTGCTGCCGCCCGATGCGCTGCCGCCGCTCAGACCGCCGAGCAGGCCCGTGACGGGGGCCAGCGGGCTGCCGCCGCCCGAGCCGCCAAGTCCGCCGAGCAGGCCCGTGACCGAGCCGAGCGGGTTCGACGCGCTGCCCCCGCCACCTGCCGTGGTCGTGCCGAGATTGCCGAGCAGCGAGCCGAACGGATTCGACGAGCCAGTGGATGTCTGACCATTCGCGAAGCCACCGAGGCCGGAGACCGTGTTGCCAGTGGCGATCACCGTGTTACCCAGTGCGCCGACGACCGGATTCGGCGACGTGCCCTTGATCGTCGAGCCGACGGTGTTGACCGTGCCGCCCAGTACCGTCAGCAGGTTCTGCACTGGACCGCCGAGGCCCGTGGTGTTACCCACGGTGCGCGTGGTGTCCGACAGCACATTGGTGATTGGATTGACGGCGGCCGAGAGGGTGGAAGTGACCTGCGTCACCGGGCCGCCCGAGAAGGCCTGTTTCAAAATCGCACCGCCGGCGATGCCGCCTTGACCGACGGTACCGACGACGTTGCCGAGTGCACCGGTGAGCGTATCGACCGGGGTGCCGGCGAGCGGGCCGCTCTTGCCGATTCCGGCGACACCGCTGCCCAACGACACACCCGCCTGACCCAGATCGGTGACAACGTTGCCGGTGCTGGCGAGCGTGATGCCCACCGAGTCAGCGGAGGTGCCCGATTGACCGAGGCCATTGCTCACACCATTGCCGAGGTCGGTGACGGCTTTGCCGGTATTCGAGAGTGCACCACCGAAGCCTTGCGAGGCTTGCTGCGAGACGAGCGGCAGTTGGGTGTTGGCGACCTGATCGCCCAAGGCGCTGACGATGTTACCTGCGGAGCTCACGACGCCGCCTGCGCCGCTCGCCGTTGTGCCGACTGCGTTTGGGGTACCCGTGACACCGGTCGAGGTAGCGCCGCTGCCGCCACCGCCGCTGGAGCAGGCGGTGAGGGCGATGACGCCGATGGCGGCCGAGGCCAGGAGGGTGCGTTGAAGTGCGTTGGACATGATGGCTATCTCCCTTGATCGTTCTGAATGTTTGCCGGCGACGTGTCGCGCGGTGAGGTGGTGACTTCCACTTGAGGAACCGGGGCCGCTCGCTGTGATGCCATTGTGTGAGCGCGGCGTGTGGGGTGCGCCGGAGCCGGACTTGCCTGGCCCGATGCGTGGGCATCGGGGCGAGGGCCGGATCGCGGCGGTCGCAGACGGGCGGAGGAATCGCGCGGGTCATGATCGAGCGGCCATCTGGATGACGTCGTCGGGTCTTGGGCCCCGGCTTACTTCTTTGCGCCGAGCAGCCCGCCAAGCAGGCCGGTCACTGGTGCGAGCGGGCCGCCGTTGCTGCTGCCCGAACCCGTGGCGCCGCCGACCGCACCCGTCACGGCGCCGAGCAGCGAGGTGACCGGTGCAAGTACGCCACCCGAGGCCGAGCCGCCCGCACCCGCCGACGTGCCACCGGCGCTTGCCGAAGCGCCTGCACCTGCCGGAAGCGAGCCAGCGAGGCCGCCCGTCAAACCGGCGACGAGGTTCGTGACCGGGGCGAGCGGGTTGTTGCCCGAGGCACCGCCAACGGCACCGCCGAGGCCGCCTGTCAAACCGGCGACGAGGTTCGTGACCGGGGCGAGAGGGTTGCTGCCCGAGGCTCCGCCAGCGGCGCCGCCGAGGCCCCCCGTCAGCCCGGCGACGAGGTTCGTGACCGGGGCGAGCGGGTTGCTGCCCGGGGCACCGCCGGTGGCACCACCGAGCGCGCCCGTCAGGCCCGACAACAGGTTCGTGACTGGGGCGAGCGGGCTTGAGCCGGTGCCGCCACCGAGACCACCAAGGCCACTCAGGGCCGAGGTGAGCGGGGCGAGCGGGTTGGCGCTCGTCGGGGTGCCGTGAACGACGCCGCCAAGGCTGGCCACCGTGTTGCCGACCCCCGCGACGATGCCGCCGACGTTAGCCGCGATCGGGTTGTTGAACTGACCGCCGATCTTGGTGCCGACACCTGCCAGACCCCCGCCGACCTGAGCCAGCAAACCTGCGACAGGCGTACCGGCACCCGTGGCGTTGCCAAGCGTTTGCGTGGTGTTGGTCACAACGTTCGTGATCGGGTTGATGGCCGACGAGAGCGCCGACGTCAGTTGTTGCACCGGACCGCTCGTGATGGTTTGCGTCAGTCCGCCGCCGAGGGCTTCACCTGCCTTGCCGACCGACGTCACGACGCCGCCGAGCAGCGTGGTAACGCCGTTGACCGGCGTGTTACCCAGCGGCCCCGTCTGGCCGAGGCCTGCGACGGCGCTGCCCAGTTGCGTGCCGGCCGTGCCGAGGTTCGAGACCACACCGCCTACGCTGGCGAGCGTCGGATTGAGCGGGTCCTTTACCGAACCGAGCTTGCCCAGACCGTCGGACAGGCCGTTGCCGAGCGTTTGTACGGCGTTGCCGGTGGAGACAACGGCACCCGCCAGACCACTTTGTGTTTGCGAACTGAGCAGCGGCAGTTGGGTGCCGGCGAGCGTCGTGCCAACGCTGCTGACGGTCTTGCCGACTTGCGTCACGACCCCCGTGCTGGCCGTACCGGCGACGGTGCCGATTGGGTTGGTCGCAACGCCCGTGCCGCCATCCCCATTTCCGTTGCCATTGCCATTGCCGTTTCCGTTCCCGCCGCCGCTACCGTTGCCGCCGGTCCCCGAACCGTCGGGGACAGTGCCGGCGCCCGTGCCGCCGCCACCGCCGGTGCCAGCGGAGGTGCCACCCCCATCCCCGAGAGAGCCGCTGGTGCCACCCGAGCCGGAGCTGGCGCAACCGGTCATCGTAATGACGGCGAGAAGGCAGGCGGAAGCGAGAAGGTTGCGTTGGAAGTTGTTCATGGTGGTGTCCTCTATCTGGTCTATTTGGTATTCAGACGAGCGCGTCTTGCGCGGCCAGTCGGGCGTTCATGCGTTGTGCGATGAGTGCGAACAGGAGCGCGTTGACCACTGCGCTATCGGGGCCCGTCATCGCCTGGGCCGAATTCGTGTTGCCGGTGCTGCGAGCGTTGGCTGCGTCGGTCGGTGTGGCGGTGGCGCGTACGCCACCGCCTTCTGCACCGCCCCTCCCTGGGCTTGCGCCTCTACGATCGTTTTCGGCAGCAGCGCTGCGCTGCATCGCCGCGATGCGTTGCCGCTCGGCCGTGACGGCTGCTGCGGGTTGCATCGTTTGTTTGGTATTGCCAATGATCATGGTGTCCCCCGGCGATCTTTAGCGTTGCGATGCAGGGATATCCGCAAGAGCTGTGCCAATCTCTGAATTCAGGTTTGAATAAGCCTTCTAGTTTTCTGGGTAATTGGCTGAAAGCCTGTATTTATTTGCGTTTCAGAAAACAAGAATCTTTTTGATCGAGAGATCGGTGGTCGTCCGAAGAAGGTGGGGCAGGGTTAACGCCATCGGGAAACAGCGAATTTCAGGTGAATTGCTGTTCCCGTTACGGGGTGTGTTACGGAGAACGTTACGTAACGCCACTGGCGAAATTGACTTTGGAAGGTGGTGAATATGATGGGGTGTGAGCGATTCGGGTAATACCCGAGCGGAGAAAACGATGCGCACGCCGTAATTGGAAGTAGTAGCGCGCGACGCTTGGCTTTTTCCGGATCAGACGCGCAATGAATGAATAGTTATTTAAATAGGTGCTGCGCGTATGGGTAGCTGTCGCCTTGAGGTGTGTGGTGCTGCAATAATCATGGTTTTCCCTCATGAGGGTTGCATTACCTGGTTTTGGAGTATTGTTTGGGCAACCTGAGTAACGCTTTATTGCGTTTTTGAGGGTGATTGGAAGTAATGCTCTATTTTTTGTGTTTTAGATTAAATTAGCATCGAAAAAAATAGCACGCCGCAGCAAAGGCTGTTCCAACAAGTAAAGAAATGTTGGCGTGCAACATAAATGAGGTTCGCAAGCCTTATGGCGCAGTGAACCCGAGGCCGAAGTCAAGAGTTAATAAGCGAAATGGCGAGCCAATGCCACACGACCGCAAGGCCGGTGACTTCTCGTCATGCATGCCAGCGGGCGCCTGGCACCTATTTGAGGGAGGGTGATATGAAACTCAGCAAGCGTTTTCGACTATTTGCACGCGACGAGCGAGGCGTGACGGCACTGGAGTACGGCATCCTCGCCGCAATCGTAGCGGTGGTGATCGGCGGCACGGTCTACGGCAGCCTGACTACGACGTTCAGTCAGATCTTCTCGAAGTTGTCGTCGGCGGTGACATCCGCGGGTGGCTGACGCGTTTGTCTTGCGGGCCGTATGAAGCCAGTCAGCAGTAACAAGTGCCAGCATGCAATGTGCATGCAACCCAGAGACACGCTGGCGATATAGGGAAGGACACCGTTCGGTTGACGGCGTCATTCAGCGCGATGAAAGGCTGTATTCGCGAGGGCGAATCATGCGAATCATGCGGGGCAGGCAAGCAGGCGGGGCCGGGCGGCAGCGCAGACTGTCGCGGCAAAGCGGTGTCACGGCGCTTGAGTACGGCATTCTGGCCGCCATCGTGGCAGTGGTGATTGGCACAACGGTGTTCACGAATCTCACCGACGTGTTGTCAAGCGCCTTCAGCACGGTGACGTCGGCGGCCACGTCGGCTGCCTCTCATTGATGCGAGATACGCTGTGCTGATGCTGTTGTGGTTGTTATGCGTGCCAATTGTGATCACCGACCTGATTGCACGTCGTATTCCGAATGTCTGGCTACTGTGTGTGGGGGCATTGGCACTGGTCTGGATTGCGTGGCGGGCATGGCATGGCGAGCCTCGGGTGTTGTGGGTGCACGGATTGGGTGCCCTTCTGGGATTGATCGTATTGCTACCTTTCTGGTGGCGCGGCGTAATGGGAGGCGGCGACGTCAAACTCTTTGCGTTGATCGGTCTGGTGGCGGGTTATCCGGCGCTGCTGCCGGTGTGGTGTCTGGCCAGTGTCGCCGCTGGCGTACATGCGCTGGTGCTGTTGACGGGACGGTTGAAGTGGCTGGCACATGGGTGCGACGCGCTGAGCGCCTCGCGTGTCTGGCAACGGGTTTTGCACTGGCGGGCCGGGCGTATCGGATTGCCCTATGGGGCGTATCTGGCCGCAGCGGCGCTGGTGGTGAGGTGAGCGCAGGAGGTGCGGCGCGGCAGAGCAGGGCGTGAGCCGCGTGGAACAAGAGGTAAAGAAGCGCAGAGGTGACGAGTGTTGCTTCAGGCAGCACCGCAAAACGGGAGGCGCGGGCGACGCCGCGCAAATGGGTTGTACCAATGCGTCGCCAAACACGGCCACAGAGTGCCGTGCGCGACGGGGAGTGTCGTCATGAAATGGTCTGGGGCACAGGCAGGAGCAAGGCTGCGATGCGCGAACTCGCGCGGCGTCGCTGCACTGGAATTCATGCTCATCCTGATGATTCTGCTGCCCGCGTTTTATGTCGCCGTCTCGTTCTCCATCAATATCCTTGCCCGACAGATGCTCACCCAGGCGGCCTCCGAGGCCGGCCGGGCGATGCTGCGCGCCGGCACGATGTCGCAGCGTCAGGCCTACGCCACGCAGGCGATCAACAGCACGCTGACCTGGCCGTCGGCATCGGTCGTGACCGCCAGTTTCGCGTCGGACGCGAGTGCGCCATGCCCGGCGTCGGCCACCAACAGCAGTTCGCAATGCATCGTACGCGTTACGTTGACGTTGACGCAGCCGATGACTGTCAGTTGGCCTGGGCTGACTAACCTGGTGCCGCAGAACATTGTGGGTACCGCAGCCATCACGCTGGATACGTCTACGCTGGGCGGGAGTTGAGCCGGGGTTGAGCAGATGTTGAATTCGTAGCGCAAGCGACAAAGCGATGTGAGGTTTTGCCCGTTGTCATGCCGCCGGTCCGCCGGCGTCCCGCAAGTTGTGACTGAACGGCCGACAGGCCCCAAGCCATGAACAAAGCCACCAAGATTATTGCTGCTGTGCTGGTTGTTGCCGGCGTGCTGCTGGCGCTCTTTGCGCTGCGCCTCGGGACGACTAACGCACCGGCGCCGGCCACGGCACCGTCACCGGTGACACAGACGCTCACGCAGCGTTATCCGGCCGTGGTGGCGGCCAAGTCGCTTTCGCCGGGCCAACCCATCGGCGCAGACGGCGTGAAGCTCGAACAGTTCGATAGCCAGACGGTGGGCGCCTTCACGAACCCGGCCGACGTCGTGGGACGGGTGCCGCTCGTTGCCCTCGCAGCCGGTGTGCCTGTCACGCAAAACACGCTCGCCCGCGGCCTGGCGTTGCAGCTCGCAACCGGCGAGCGTGCCGTGGCCATTCCGGTGACCGAAACCGTCGGTGTCGGTCACCGCATCCGTCCGGGCGACTACGTGGACGTCTTCTTCACCATGAAGACCACGCAACCGGCAGGAACGCCCGGGGGGCTGATCGACGATACACAGTCGCGTCTGCTGGCGTCTCGCGTGCGGGTGCTGAGCTACGGCAACGCATCGCTCGACGATGTAACGCCGCCACCCGCCGCGCCGAGCGTGGTGTCTACCGTACAGGCCGCGACGACCACGCCGCCACCGCAGCCTGCACCGGCCGGGAATACTCAGCCGCCCATGCCGGCGACCGCTGCGGTCGTGGCCGTGCCGGTGGCCGACGTCAACCGTGTGGTACTGGGCACACAGCAAGGCAAGATCATGCTGGCACTGCGCAATCCGGGCGACGATGCCACGCCCGACACGTCGCTGTTCCCGTCGCCACCGCCGGTGCTCGCAGGAAAGTCTGGGCTGAAGGGTGACGACAAGGCGGCGCTCGATACGCCAGAGAACCGGGCCTACGCGGGAATTGCCACGACAGGGCTCGCCGGGGAACCGGTGCGCCGGACAGCGGCCGCACCTCGCGCACCGGGCGGAAGTGGCGGTGGCGGCACGATCGAGGTCGTGCGCGGCGCGGAGCGCACCACGGCGTCTTATTGAAACGACTGAACTTGTTGATGTAGCAGATGTTGTGACGTTGGATGGGAAACGCTACGCCATATAACCGACACAGTGACCGATACAGCCACGCCATGATCAGAAGCCAGGTTCGCACTGCCAGACGAGAGACCAGACGGGTCACGGGAATGCTGTTGTGCTTTGCCGTGCTCATCGTGTGCGGCGCCACGGTAGCGGCGCGTCTGGCCGACGCGGCCGATCCCGTCTCGAGCGCCGGGGCGCGCTCGCTGACGCTGGGCGTTCACGAGCAGCGCGAACTGCAAGTGCCGGGATCGCTCGAGCGCGTCGCCGTGGCGGATCCGGCCATCGCCGACATCGTTGTGCTCAAGGGCACGGGCGGACGGCGCGGCTCGGTGCTGGTCGTGGGCAAGAAGGCCGGCATCACGCAGGTCGCTGCGTGGCCGCGCGGCGGCGACCCGGTGCGCTGGGAAGTCCATGTGACGGGCGATCTTCAGAGTGTGTTGGGCGACACCGGCAGCGCCACTGTCGACGCGCGCGGCAACGCGGCGCTCATCAAGGGCCATGCGAACACCATCATCGAACATAGCGGGTTGCAATCGGCGGCGGTCGATGCCACAGGTAAAGGTGGCGTCGTCGTTGACCGCTCGACGGTCGGAGATACGGGGGTGGTGCAGGTCGACGTGAAGATCGTCGAAATCAATCGCAACATCCTCAATCAATTGGGGGCGAGCTTCAGTGCGTCGAAGAAGACGGGCTCGGGCAGCTTTGGCGTGACCTCGGCGCTCAGCTCCGCGTTCGGGGGCACCAACGGATCGAGCGGCGTGGCGAACTTCGGTTCGTTCTTCGGCTCGATCACCCGGGGCGCATTCAGCATGTCGGCCGAGATCGATCTGTTGCAATCGAACGGCCTTGGCCGGGTGCTTGCCGCACCGACGCTGGTGGCCCTCTCGGGGCAGAGCGCGAGCTTTCTCGCCGGTGGCGAGATCCCGGTGCCCCAGTCGGGCGGCCTCGGCACGACCACGATCGTCTACAAGCCGTTCGGGGTGGGCTTGACCGTGACGCCGACGATTCTCTCGCCGAACCGCATTGCACTGAAAGTGGCGCCCGAAGCGTCGGACATCGACTTTACGAACGCCATCGTGACCGACTCGACACAGATTCCCGCGATCACCACACGTCGCGCGGACACGACCGTCGAACTGGGCGATGGCGAGAGCTTCATCATCGGTGGCCTGATCTCACGTACGACGACGTCTGCGGTCGACAAGGTGCCGCTGCTCGGCGATCTGCCGCTCATCGGTGCGTTTTTCCGCAATCTGAAGTACAGCAGCGCCGAGAAGGAGCTGGTCATCGTCGTCACACCGCATCTGGTGAAACCCGTGGCCCGTGGGGCGGACATACCGCTGCCGGGCGATACGCGCGAGCGCCGTCCGGGACCGGTCTGGGGGGCTTACCTGATGGGCGTGGCAAGCGACAGCGAATTGCCGGGTTTTTCGAAGTAGCGCCGACACCGGCAGGAAAGCGGCATCGAGCGGATAACAGCGAGAGCCGGGACAGGGCAGCAAGGAGTGCACAAATGAACGCACCGACGCGAATACTGGACACCATGACAGAGTTGCATCGCTTCCTTTTTTGCAGTGCGCATGCCGGCCACGGTCAGTGGCTCTCGGCGGCGCTGAGCGAAGAGGGCGTCGTGCTCCAGGAGGCCGACCGTCCGGCGCAATTGCAGCAACGCATCGGCGATCTCGACCCGCAGGTCGTGCTGCTCGATTTCTCCGGAGAGTCGACGGAGCACACCGGCGATAGCCCTGACGGGGGCATTGCCGCGGCTACCGAACTCGCACACATGCTCAAGCGCGTGGCACCCAAACTGCCGCTGGTGGCCGTGGGTTCGATGGTGCGCGCCGACGGCATGAAAGCGGCCATTCGCGCCGGGGTGCACGATTTCATCGACATGCATTCGACGCACGAAGAGGCGCTCGAGGTCATCCGCCGGGTCGTCGAACAGACGCCCACGGTCAACGTTGCGTCACCTCAACGGCACGGCCGTTTCGTGGTGCTCCTTGGCGCGCGAATCGGTGTCGGATGCAGCACGCTCGCCGCACACGTGTCGCAGCTCGGTCAGGAACTGTCGGTGGGGGGGCATCCGGAGAGGACCGCCAAAGCGGCGAAGGCAGCGAACCACAAGGACGACAAGTTCGATGCGTCGCTGCTCGGTCATGTCGCGTTGCTCGATCTTGGGTTGCCCGCAGGCGATGGCATGCTGTATCTCAATACGCAGAGCCAGTTCAGTTTCGCCGAGGCGGTGCAGAACCTGCGGCGATTTGACGAGACCCTCGTGCACACTGCCGTCTCGCACGCGTCGAGCGGTCTGGCCGTACTGCCGCTGCCGCTCGATCTCGGCGACATGCGCAGCGTGGCGGCTGCCGATGCACTCGCGCTGACCGACCGTTTGCGCGCGTTCTTCGATCTGATCGTGGCCGATCTCGGCGGCTTTTCGAATCCGGCATTCGTGGCGAGTCTCGTGCGCGCGGCCGACGAAGTCTGGCTCGTGGTCGATCAGAGTGTGGGCGCGATTGTCTCGCTCGCCTCGCTGCTGCGTGATCTCGAAGAGAAGAGTGTTGAGCGCGATCATCTGCACTTGGTACTCAACCGCTACGATCCGCGTTACGGCATGGCCGCCGACCAGATCGCCAAGCGCTTCGATGTGCCGCTGCTCGCCACGTTGCCCGATCGCCCGCTGGCGATGCTCTCGGCGACCAACCAGGGAAAACTGATTCTCGATACCGCGCGCGGCGACCCGTATGTGCGCGCGTTGCAGCCGCTCGTCGAACGGTTGCTCTTGGCGCAACACGCCAGGGCCGCAGCGCAGCGTCAGTCCTCGGGCTGGCTGGGCCGAATCATCGGAAAGCACTGATATGACCGACTCCATTGAATTTGCCGACGACAAGCGTGCGTTTGCCAATTCGCAGCAATTTCAGGACATCAAGACCGCTGCGCACGAACATCTGCTTGCACGGATCGAGGAACTCGGCGCCGAATTCGGGCGTTGGAGTCGCAGCGCGATCCAGCAGTTTGTCGATCTGGAGATGGACGGCTTCGTGCGTTTGCGCCGTATTCCGATCAACGAATCGGAACTACGCCAGATATCCGATGCGCTCACGAAAGAACTCGCCGGTTTCGGCCCCATCGAAGATCTGCTCGCAGACCCGGCGGTGGAAGACATTCTGATCAACGGCTACAACGACGTCTATGTTTCGCGCCACGGCGTGCTGGCGCGCGAAGCGTTGCGCTTCTCGGACAACCAGCATCTGCTGCGCATCGTGCGCCGCATTCTCGCGCCTATCGGCCGTCGTCTCGACGAGTCGAACCCGATGGTCGATGCGCGTCTGCCCGACGGCGGGCGTCTCAATGTCGTCATCGAACCGTTGGCGGTGGACGGGCCAGTCGTCTCGATTCGCAAGTTCCGCAAAGACCCGCTCAAGCCTTCCGACCTGCTCGCGCTGGGCAGCTTCAACGAAGAGATTTACGGTCTGCTCGACGCGGCGGTGCGCTCGCGTTGCAACATTCTCGTGTCAGGCGGTACCAGCTCGGGCAAGACATCGCTGCTCAATGCACTGGCCAGCTTCATTCCGGCGACCGAGCGCGTCGTGACGGTCGAAGACACGGCCGAGTTGTCGCTCAATCACCCGCACGTGGTGCGGCTCGAGTCGCGTCAGGGCGGCTTCGACGGATCGGGCGAAGTGACGATTCGCGATCTGATTCGCAACAGCTTGCGGATGCGTCCCGACCGGATCATCGTGGGCGAAGTGCGCGGCTCGGAAGTGCTGGAAATGATGCAGGCCATGAATACGGGCCACGAAGGATCGATGGCGACGATTCACGCCAATTCGCCGCGCGAATGTCTTTATCGTCTCGAAATGCTGGCGGGCTTTGCCGGGTTCCAGGGCAGCGAAAGCAGCCTGCGCCGGCAGATCACCAGCGCGCTCGATTTCATCGTGCAGATCGGTCGTCTGTCGAGCGGGCGCCGGCGCATTCTGTCTATTACCGAAGTCACCGGCGTGTCGGACACGGTGATCTCCACGCAGGAGCTGTACCGTCACGAATCGGTCGTTGGGCCCGATGGCGAAGAGAAGGACCGCTGGATCTCGCTCGGTATCCAGCCGCACTCGCCGAAATTGCAGCGCTACAAAGAGCAAACGCGCAATGCGGCAGCCGCAGCGCAATCTCAGAGCAATACGCCGCCGGATTCGGGCGGTGGCGGCTTCTTCGGACGCCGGCGATGAATCCCGTCGTGCTGTGGGTCATCTGCATCGCTCTGCTGCTGATCGCGGCGGGGCTGGAACTGTGGCGCCGCACGCAAAAGCGCGTGAGAGATCAGGCGACGAGCGCGTTTCTCGAGCAGCAGCTCGCGAATAACGCGCCGCGATTTTCCGCCGGCGAAGGGGCCGCTTCCCGGGCGCCGCGCCGCAAGTCGTTGCCGTGGGAGTTCTTCTTCGAGCGCGCGGGTGTCAAACCCGATCCGATGTTCTACACGTTGCTCATCGCGCCGGGGGTGTTGCTGGCATTCGTGTTGTGGGTCTGGCAGGGGCCGCTCTCGGCCATCGTAATCCTCACGCTGTATGTCGCCGGGAATGTGCTGCGTTACGGGGTCAAGGCGGCGCGCCGGCATCGCAACATCGTGCGCCAGTTGCCGGTATTTCTCGATGGCATGGTGCGCATGCTGACCGTCGGCAACAGTCTGCCGGCCGCCTTTCAGACGGCTTCGACCAACGCCGACATGCCGCTGCGCGAGTTGCTCGAACGGGCAGTGCGCCAGGTGCAGGCGGGGGTGGATCTGGACGTGGCGCTCAAGCAGATCGCACGTGTGTATCAGGTCGAAGAGATTTACCTGTTCGCGTCGGTAGTCGATCTGTCCACTCGCTTCGGGGGGCGTGCCGACCAGATCCTGTCCCGTATGTCGGGCTTCATGCGCGATCGCGAGCAGGCGCAGGCCGAGCTGTATGCGTTGTCGTCCGAGACCCGTCTGTCGGCATGGGTGCTGGCCGCACTGCCGATCATCGTCAGTGCGGTGCTGATGCTGCTGAATCCGAAATTCTTCGAGCCGATGTTCCAGGAGGCTGCCGGCATGAAGTTGCTGGGAATCGGCACGGGGCTGGAAGTGGTCGGTGGCTTCGTGTTGTACCGGCTGGCCAAATCGCTGTGAGCGCGGGGGACCCAACGAGATGAACCTGTCCTTGATGTTGTCCGATAGGCACCTGTGGATGATGCTGGGCCTGTTGATGGTCGCGGCGGGGCTGCTGTTGGGCGCGTCGGCCATTTTGCTGCGTGCGATGCGCCAGGGCCGTAGCGAACGCATGATCGATCAGGTACTGGCAAGCCGTCAGCAACAGGCGCTGGCGGCGCTGCGTGCCGCGAGCGCGCCGAGCGGGCTGGGGGGGACGCGCGGCGATGATGGGCTGGAGACGATCGAGGGCGGACAGCGAGGGTGGCGCACGCTGATCGACCGTGCGTCGGCGCTTGGCAAGCAGTGGTCGGAGACACGTCTCGGGCAGCATCTGATCGCGGCCGAGGACCGGTTGCTACTCGCACAGTGCGGCTACGACAGTGTGCGGGCCAAGTCGCTCTTCCTGTTTGTGCGGGTAGCGCTGGCGGTGACGCTGCCGTTGCTCGTCTGGTTGTGGCTGCCGGGTGGCGGCGGGCTGAGCACGATCCTGCGGCTGATCGGCGCTGCCGGGGCAGGGTTGCTCGCACCGAAGTTCTACATACAGCGAAAGGCGGGTCAGCGCCGTCGCGATTTGATCGAGGAACTGCCATTGCTCATCGATCTGTTGCGCTTGCTGCAAGGCGTGGGGCTGTCGATGGATCAAAGCCTGTACGTGGTGGTTTCCGACTTCCGTGAGGTGCTGCCGATCTTGTCCAGGGAGCTTGAAAACGCCAATCGCCAGCACGCCTCCGGGCGGGGGCGCGAGGCGTCGATGGGCCGGCTGCGCGAGGTCTACGACAACGACGATCTGCGTGCGCTCGTACGGCTTATCGTGCAGGTCGAGCAACACGGCGGTGCGGTGCAGGAACCGTTGCAGCAGTTCAGTGACCGCCTGCGGGAACAACGCCGTCAGACGATGAAAGAGCGCATCGGCAAGCTCACCGTGAAGATGACGCTGGCGATGATGCTGACCCTGCTGCCTGCGCTGATGCTGGTGGTCGCCGGGCCGGCCATCCTGTCGCTGACCAAATCGATGGAGGCCATGCAGTGACCATGCCAATCTCGACACACCACCTCTCGGGCGCCGCGCTGGCAGCCGGCGTTCAATACAAACCCAAGGCCGGGCGCGCGGCAGCGGGTTCGCTGATCGCCTTGCTGTGTGCGGCAACGCTGGCCGGATGCGGCGGTCCGCGCATTGGCGGATATGGCGCGCCGTCGGCCGCCGCGCTGATGCAGGCGCAACAGAACGACGAAGAGAAGGCCAAGGCCGCTAAACCGGATACGCGCGAGTTGTATCTGTCGATGATTCGTCAAATGCAGGAGCAGGGTTCGTATTTTGCGTCGCTCGCCCACATCGATCAGTTCCGGATTCAGTACGGCTCGGCACCGGACATCGACATTCTCCGGGCCGATGCCTTGCGTGAGACAGGGCAACCGGATGCCGCCGAGCAAGCCTACCGCACGCTGCTGAGCGGAAACGAGGCCGCAGCGGCGTGGCATGGCGTGGGACTGGTTGCGGCGCAGCGCAAGGATTACGCTGGGGCGGCGCAGTCGCTGCGCGAAGCGGTGTCTCGCGCGCCGACGGAGGCGTTCTATCTGAGCGATCTCGGTTTCGCGTTGCTGAACAACGGCGACACCGGGGCGGCGCGCGTGCCGCTGGCTCAGGCCGCCGAGTTACGGCCGGACAGCCGCAAGGTACTCAGCAATCTGGCGGTGTACCTCGTGGTGACGGGCGAGCGCTCGCGCGCGGACGACATGATGACGCGCGCGAAGATGCCGCAGGCCACGCGCGACGCGATCGACAAGCTCGCTGCGGATATCCGCGCACAGGGGAAAGCACGCCGTGCTGCGGCCGCGCATGCTGCTGCGCAGGCCGCAGCCACGATTGCACCGCCCATGTCAGCCGCGGCGACCGCGCAGGGCGGGGCGGGAAGTGCCGTTGTGGCTGGCGCCGCCGGCGGCCCGGTCGTCGTGCGTCTGCCATCAGGCAGCGAACCGGGCACGGGACAAACGAAAACGCAGGTCAAGGCGGCAGCGGCGGACGCCACGCTGGCGCGCGCGAGTGACGCCGCCCGCAGCGATATGCCGACGTCGATGCTCGATCGTTTCGGCCATTCGCAGTGAGGCAGTGCCTTCTTCATTCATGCACGGCGCAGACCACTAGACAAGAGTCGCGCAATATCAGGGAGACGCGATGATGGCAGTCCAGAATTGGCAAGGAAAGCCGGGCTCCCGGCTGCTGGGCGCGGCGCAGCTTACCGTGGCCGTGTCCGTGCTTTGGGCCGGGGCGGCTGCGGCGCAGACCAATGCGCCGATCACCGGATCGATGGGCGGCGCAGACGCCCGCAACGTGGCGGCACCGGCGCAGACGGCCCCCGTGGTGCAACCCATGCCGGCGGCAGGAGACGCAGGACAGGCACAAGCGGCGCAGACGGCACAAGCCGCGGCGCCTGCGGCACAGCCCAGACGTGTGCCGCGAAACGTGGTTCGCCGCGATACGCCGTTGCGCGTGGGGGAGCACGCTCGCGGCGGCATGCTTGGCGACGAGACCGAGGCCTTGCTTGCGCTGCAAGCGAGCAATCTGGCAGCCGGGCCGGGCTTGCCGATGCTGGGTTCGACCGCCTCGCGTGCCTACAAGCGCTATCTGGATAGTTTCACGTACCCGATTCCGCAGTTCTATCCAACGATGATCCAGACCGACGGCGGAAGCGGTGCAGGGGGGAGCGGCGGTGGTGGCAGCGGTGGCGCTGCCCCCGGAGCCACGGGGGCTGGCGCGAGCCAGTGATGCGCCATGATATTGCGTGCGCGTGTGCGCAAATCGGCGCGTATGACGCCTCCCGGCGGGCGGCAGCGCGGGTCGGTGCCGATTTTGTCCTTCATCTTCCTGATCGTGGTGCTGATTCTCGCGTTCGCCCTCGATGCAGGCAACGTGTTCATGCAGCGCCGAAATTTGCAGCGCGCCGCAGATATGGCGGCGCTCGCGGGAGCGCAAACGCTTCCGGGGTGTGCCAACGCCACATCTTTCGCTGCCGTTGCCTCGGCAAACGCGAAAGCGAACATCAACTCCACGGCGTTGCAGGTGGCGTCGTCGTGCGGTGTCTGGACGTCGCCTGCGGCTAACGCCACGGGACCGGGAACGTTTGTCCCGGTGACCCCGGGCAATGCCGCGAGCGGCAACGCGGTGTCGGTCACGCTGTCGATGGCGGTGCCGTCGTTCTTTCAACTCGTTGGCACACGTACGGTCACGGCGACCGCCATCGCGCGCAAGGCGCCAGCCGTCGTGACGTTCACGGTCGATTCGGGGTTGCTGGCGCTAAATTCAAGTAATTCACTCTTGGGGCCTTTGCTCGATGCGCTCGGATTGAAAACGCAGGACTATATATTGGCGAGGCAACAACTCGCTGGTGTGACCATTACACCGCAAGGTTTGTTACAGGCGCTCGGCGTGCCGGTTACGGGGGACATTTCGGTCGGGACGATCAATGGCGTACTGGCAGTCCAGAAGCTGACCGTCAGCAAGCTGCTCGACGTGACGAAAACGGCACTGGCGACGCAAAACGGTGCACTGTCGGCGTCGGTCTCGTTGATGAACAACCTCATTAACGTATTCAACAACGGAACTGGCCTTAAGAACGGAACGGGCAATGCGCTGGACTTGCCGGTGCAGTTGTTTGGAACAGCGACCAGTCCTGGCGTTTTCGCCAACATCGATATGCCTGGCGTGAGCACGGCAAATGCGCTTACCGCTAACGTCGCGGTTGCCGATCTCATTACGGCTGCGATCTTTGGAGGTACCGGGACCAGCGGCTTCTCGATTCCAATCTCGTCACCGACCCTTGGCGTGACGGCAAACGCAAACGTGGTCTCCCCACCTCAGATCGGCATCGGGGGAATCGACGCACAGGCTACTGCTGCGCAGGTGAGATTGATGCTCAATGTCAGTACTTCTGGGAGCCTGCTTGGCGGGGTACTCAACGGGGCTAATACCTCTCTCTCGCTCCCGCTTACG
Organism: Pandoraea sp. SD6-2; assembly: GCF_000389825.1. Lineage (NCBI taxonomy): Bacteria > Pseudomonadati > Pseudomonadota > Betaproteobacteria > Burkholderiales > Burkholderiaceae > Pandoraea > Pandoraea sp. SD6-2. The sequence goes on from NZ_KB944428.1 coordinate 51,667, forward strand.
ATCGAGGTCGCACAGTCAACTGCTAAGGTGACGGCGTTGCAATGTGGTGCCACACCTTCGGCAACGTTTGAGGTCACGTCAGGATTAGTGAACGTATGCGTAGGAACCGCACCGGGTGTCAACATGGCGACAAACACCGCCAGTTGCACCACGCTCATGACATCACCCGCGAACATCGCGACTTTACTTGGCCTGGTTACCGTGAGTGCGAACGTCAATGTTTCTCCTGTGACGAATGCATTATCGGCCGTAACGATCAGTGCCCCGTTTCCGCAAAGCTCACCGCCGCTTGGCTCTACCCTGAAACTCTCTCAACTTGTTCCTGCACTGGTTAGTGGTTTGATACTGAGTGTAGGGAGTAATGGGGCTTCGGATTCAACGACCATTGCGAACGGCTTGGTTTCCAACGTCCCAGCCAGTGCAACTAGTTTGACCATTTCGACAATCAATTCATTTCTCTCCAATGCCGCAAAAGGGTTGAAGGCGACTGCGGACGGACTCGAGGCGACGCTTGGCGGTGTGTTGACGCTTAATGGATCTCAAATGGTTAACGGGGTTGCGGCGTTGATTAACGGGGTGCTCAGTACTGTTGGAGGACTTGTAACCGGTCTGCTCGGGGTGTTAAGCGATGGGTTCTGCAATTCGTTCATATTCCCCGACGCAGTGAAGAGTTGTCGCGTTGGGGCTGTATCTGGCTCCATCGGTACGAGCAACATCGCTCCAATTCTCGGTAGCATTTTGTACACACTGCTCAATCCATTGCTTACACCGTTGAGTGACTTGCTGAATTCTCTTGTCTCGTCGTTGGGCATCACGCTCGGCATGACGACGGTGACGGTCGACAGCATCAACTGCCAGAACGGCCTGGTACAACTGGTGTATTAGCGGGGCCCCGCACGGCGGGGCCTCATCCGAAGCGCAGACGAAGCAGGACAGGAACATTGAACTTCACCATGACGAACGCCGAAGGCGGTTGTCGACCAGCGGACAAGCATGAAAAGCAAGCCAGTACGTGAAGATCTCGACGTGTATGTGTGGGAAGGCAAGTCGGACATTGCCGACCGTGTGGCGCATTGCCTCGCGAGCTTCGACATGGAAGTCATTCGCGCCGACGGCATCGATCTGTCGCGCGAGCGCACCAAGACGCGTCCGTCCATCGCGGTGGTCAGCGTGTCGGTGATCGAAGGCGCATCGACCAACGCGCAGGAGTGGCAACTGGGCCACGGCATGCCCGTGATCTGGGTCGCGACCACACCGCGCGAGAGCGATCCGCGTGTGTATCCGCCCGAGTACAGCAACATCCTCACGCTCGACTTCTCGGGGGCGGAGCTGCGCACGCTCATCTTCAAGCTCTCGAGCGCCATTGCGCAAGCCGACCGTGCCCCGGCACCGGCCGACCCGCTTGTCGCGCAATCGAGCGCCATGCTCGGGCTGCTCGCCGAGGTGGACGCCTTCGCCGACTGCGATTCTAACGTCCTCATCCATGGCGAGACCGGGGTGGGCAAGGAGCGCATCGCCCGCCTGCTGCACGACAAGCAGAGTCACTACGGGCAGGGGCCTTTCGTTGCCGTGAACTGCGGCGCGATTCCCGATGGCCTGTTCGAGTCGCATTTCTTCGGGCACGCCAAAGGGGCCTTCACCGGCGCCCTCTATTCGCACAAGGGCTATTTCGAGCAGGCCAACGACGGCACGCTCTTCCTCGACGAAATCGGCGACCTGCCGCTGTATCAGCAAGTCAAGCTGCTGCGGGTGCTTGAAGACAGCGCGGTGACGCGTCTGGGCTCGGCGCAACCGGTGAAGCTCGACTTCCGCCTCGTCGCGGCCACCAACAAGAACCTCAAGACGATGGTGCGCGACGAATTGTTCCGCGCCGACCTGTTCTACCGGCTCGCCGTCATCGAGTTGCATATCCCGAACCTTGAAGCGCGTGGGCCGGTCGATAAGCTGGCCGTCTTCACGACCTACCTCGGCAAGGTGGTGGGCGACAGCGAAGCGGGCGCGCAAGTGCCGCCCTGGCTGCGTGAGCTGGTCGAGGGGGGCGTGTTTCCCGGTAACGTGCGCGAGATGCGCAATATCGCCGAGCGCGTCGGCATCATCTACCGGCAACTGGGCGGCTGGGACGAACGGCGCATCCGTCCGATCTTCGACGCGCTTTCGATTGGCACCGCCGTACGGGGCGACGACTCGTCACGCGGCGGGGCGCTGAACGAGCGCGCCCGTTGGGACGTCACCGAGCGGGCCCGCATCGTCGCGGCGCTCGATGCCAATGGCTGGCGGCGTCAGGATACGGCCAACGCGTTAGGCATCAGCCGCAAGGTGCTGTGGGAGAAGATGCGCAAATATCAGATCCTCGGCAACGATTCGGAACTAGCCAACGAGTACGAGGCGTGAGGGGCTCCGTGTTTTGCGTGGGCAACGGCTCGATTTTCGTTCGCATGACGGGATTTGTCTGACAAAGAAGTTCCGTTCGTAGGAACTGGCGCGGACCCCGTAGTTGCGTGGTATCAACAGATGAAATCTAGCGGGCACAATTACGCATTCCCTGCTTGGAAGAGCGCGTCGCAATGGATAGAATTGTCGGCTGTTGCGGGCATGCGGTTATCATTCCACGAATACGCAGGTCTCAGATCCTCGGAACGGAGTCCGGGGTGGCGATTGAATGCGACGAATAAGGGTCGTGAAACGATCCGGTCGATAACAGGAAAACAGATCAGATGAAAATCAGTGATTGCCGGGGGCGGTTTTGGTTGGGCGTGGGGGTGGCATGCCTGGCAGCCTGGGGAACGTCAGCGGGCGCTGCAGATGCCGTCAGGGATGTGACCGGCGCGACGCCCGCTCAGCTCGCGGCTCCGGCAGTGCCTGCACAATCGGCCTCGGCTCCGGCGGCGGCCTCGGGGGCGATTCAGGAACTGCGCGATCGTATCCAGAACAAGGAAGTCACCGAACTTCGCACCACGTACAACGGCCGCTACGGCGCGAGCCTGTTGTTCTATCCCCAAACGATGGGCTACTACGTTGCCCTGTTCCATGAAGGGCAGTTCTGGCGTGTTGTGAAGGTGAACAACGAGAAGAAGGCCGAAGCGTTGTATGGCGACTTCGTCCGTCAGACGCAGGTGCTTGCCGACGTTGAAATCCGCCGCATCAAGCTCGAAGCCCAAAAGACGATGATGGAGCGCCAACTCGCTGTAAGCGAAGCGCGCCTGAACGCGGTGCAGAGCGACCTGGCGATCCAGCGTCAGCAGGAGCAGGCGCTGGCCCAGAACCAACAGGCCGTGCGGGAGCAGGCTGCGGCACTGGAAACGGAACGTACCGCTGCGCGTATTCGCCTGACGGACCTGCAAGGCCAGATTCGTTCGTTGGAAGCCGAGCAGAATAGCGCCGACTCGGATCTCGTGCGCTCGATCAAGGGCACCGGCAACCGCAAAGCGACGCGCCGTCATTAAGTGCGTTGCCCGTCGACCGGTCGTCGGGCGACGTCTCAAGACATGAGAAAGCCGCCTTCGGGCGGCTTTTTTCATGGGTGAATGCGTCATGGTCTGACCCGCAGACGCCCGCCCGGTGGGGCTGCGCTGCGTTGTGCGCACGGCCGCTACACGCAATTGCGGCGACTGTCGACATACGAATCGCACATGTCTGACATATGTCTCGCATTTGCAACTCGAACTGCGGTGCCGCGCACGCTATGGCGCTGCATGACAGGGAGGCTAAACCCTTGCTGTGACGTGCTGGTCACGGGGCGCGGCTCGAATTATCCTAGTGAACCATGTCATGTAAGACATCCGGCACTCAGCACCTGTCCGGACTGGCGAGGGAACCGGCGCCCAGTTAGAATAGCGCCCATTTTGTGCAGCGCAATAAAGCGATTACCCAAACCTTATGACGCAAAACATACGACACGGGCAGCGCCCTCAGGCCATGCCCGCGCTCATGGTGGCGGCCATCGGCGTGGTCTTCGGCGATATCGGCACCAGCCCGCTCTATGCGCTCAAGGAATGTTTTGATCCACAGCATGGCATTCCGTTTACTCCACAAGCTGTGTTCGGCATCATCTCGCTGATCTTCTGGGCACTGGTGATCGTTGTTTCCCTTAAGTACGTGCTGTTCGTGATGCGTGCGGACAACCGTGGCGAAGGCGGCGTGCTCGCGTTGATGGCGCTCAGCCTGCGCAGTGTGCGTTCCGGCAGCAGGTGGGCATCGGTGCTGATGATGCTCGGTATGTTCGGTGCCTGCATGTTCTACGGCGACGCGGTCATCACCCCGGCCATCTCCGTGATGTCGGCGGTCGAGGGGCTGGAGATTGCCGCACCCTCGCTCTCGCGCTTCGTGCTGCCGATCACTATCGTCATTCTCATCGTCCTGTTCTCGATGCAGAAGTCGGGTACGGCCAAGGTCGGCCGCCTGTTCGGGCCGGTAATGGTGACGTGGTTCGTGATTCTTGGCGTGCTCGGTGTGTACAACATCGTCGCGGCGCCCGAGATCATGAAGGCGATCAATCCGTACTACGGCATCCATTTCATTCGCACACACGCCCTGCAAGCCTATATCGTGCTCGGCTCGGTGTTCCTGGTGCTGACCGGTGCCGAAGCGCTGTATGCCGATATGGGGCACTTCGGGATTCGTCCGATTCGTTTCGCGTGGACGGCGCTGGTGTTCCCGGCACTGGTGCTGAACTACTTCGGGCAGGGCGCGCTGCTGCTTACGAATCCGAAAGCCATCGAGAACCCGTTCTTCCTGCTGGCCCCGGACTGGGCGCTGCTGCCGTTGGTGTTCGTGGCGACGGCGGCCACCGTGATTGCCTCGCAGGCCGTGATCTCGGGGGCGTTTTCGCTCACCAGTCAGGCGATTCAGCTCGGTTACGTGCCGCGCATGAAGATCATGCATACGTCCGATCGTGAGATCGGACAAATCTACATGCCGATGATCAACTGGGCGCTACTGCTCGTCATCATCTGGATCGTGCTGGCGTTCAAGTCATCGAGCAATCTGGCGGCGGCATACGGCATCGCCGTGACGACGACGATGGTCATCACGACGATTCTCGCTTGCGTGGTCATGGTCAAGGTCTGGAACTGGAACAAGTTCCTGGTGGCGCTGATCATTACCGGCTTCCTCGTGGTCGACTTCGCGTTCTTCGGCGCGAACCTGATCAAGGTGGAAGAGGGCGGTTGGTTGCCGCTGGCGCTGGGCGCGTTCCTGTTCTTCATGCTGATGACGTGGCACAAGGGGCGTCAATTGCTGCGCGAGCGCACGGCGGCCGACGGTATTCCGCTAGGGCCGTTCCTGCAAGGCCTGCTCGCGCATCCGCCGCATCGTGTGGCGGGCACCGCGATTTATCTGACCGGTGGCAACACGCAGGTGCCCGTGAGTCTGCTGCACAACCTCAAGCACAACCGCATCCTGCACGAGCGCACCATTTTCCTGACGTTCCGGACGGTCGACGTGCCGTACGTCGAGGACGCCAACCGGATCGAGGCCAAGGATCACACGGGTGGCCTGTACAGCGTAGTTGCCACGTTCGGTTTCAACGAGACGCCCGACGTGAAGGAAGTGCTGCATCTGCTCGAAGCGAAGACGGACATGCACTTCGAGCTGATGGATACGTCCTTCTTCCTCGCACGCGAGACCGTTGTGCCGACGAAGCTGCCGGGCATGTCGATCTGGCGCGAACGCCTGTTCGCATGGATGCATCAGAACGCAGCCAAGCCGACCGACTTCTTCAGCATTCCCGCGAACCGCGTGGTTGAGTTGGGAACGAAGATCGAGATTTGATGGCGGTGCTGCGCCTTCTCGATGAAGGTGCTGCACGAGGTAAAGAAGAAGCCGGTGGCGCGCAATCTCCACCGGCTTCTTTTCGTCTGGCCGAAAAATAAAAGGCCCGCGATCCGAAGATGGCGGGCCTGTCGCGGCGCGCGGGTGACGCACCGCTCGACGACACGCTTTGCCTATCGCTTGAGCTTGGCGAAAGCGGCTGCCATGGCGCTCACCGTTTCCGGTTCGCGTTGACGGCCACCGCCACCGCCGCCACCGCCACGATGGCCGCCGCCGTTACCGCTTCGCGCGCCGCTACCACCGCTGCTGCCCGGACGGTCGGAGGCGCCGGCGACCGGCAGATCGTCATTCAGCCGCATGGTGAGCGAGATACGCTGACGGCGCGGATCGACTTCGAGCACTTTCACCTTCACGATGTCGCCGGCCTTCACGACTTCGTGCGGATCTTTGATGAACTTCGTCGACATGGCCGAGACGTGCACCAGACCGTCCTGATGCACACCGATGTCGATGAACGCGCCAAAGGCGGCCACGTTCGTCACCACGCCTTCGAGTTGCATGCCCGGCTTCAGGTCGCTTAGCTTCTCGACGCCTTCCTGGAACGTTGCCGTCTTGAATTCCGGTCGCGGATCGCGGCCCGGCTTTTCAAGTTCGCTCAGGATGTCCTTCACGGTCGGCAGGCCGAAGCGTTCGTCGACGAATTCGTTCGCCGAGACGCTGCGCACGACCGAGCCGTTGCCCATGACGTCGCCGATAGTCTTCTTGATCTTCTCCAGAATACGTTCGACGACCGGATACGCTTCCGGGTGGACCGACGAGCGATCGAGCGGGTTGTCGCCGCCGTTCACGCGCAGGAAGCCGGCGGCTTGCTCGAAAGTCTTGTCGCCAAGGCGCGGCACCTTCTTGAGCGACTCGCGGTTCGGGAAAGGACCATTGCTGTCGCGGAAGTCGACGATGTTCTTCGCGAGCGTGCTGTTCAGACCCGAGACCCGGGCGAGCAGCGGCGCCGATGCCGTGTTGACGTCGACGCCCACGGCGTTCACGCAATCCTCGACAACGGCATCGAGCATGCGCGCCAGTTCGCGCTGGTTCACGTCGTGCTGATATTGGCCCACGCCGATCGCCTTTGGCTCGATCTTGACGAGTTCGGCCAGCGGGTCTTGCAGGCGGCGGGCGATAGACACCGCGCCGCGCAGCGACACGTCGAGTTCGGGGAATTCCTTCGCCGCGAATTCGGAAGCCGAATACACCGAAGCGCCTGCCTCGGAGACAACGATTTTCTGGAGCTTGAGTTCAGGGTGACGCTTGATCAGCTCGAGTGCGAGCTTGTCGGTCTCACGTGAGGCCGTGCCGTTACCGATGCTCACCAGCTCCGCGCCGGTGGCGGCCGCGATCTTCGAGAGTCGCGCGAGCGAGCCGTCCCAGTCGCGGCGCGGCTCGTGCGGGTAAATGGTGTCGGTGCCCAGCAGCTTGCCCGTGGGGTCGACTACGGCCACCTTCACGCCGGTGCGCAGGCCAGGGTCCAGGCCGATCACGCCCTTCGGGCCGGCGGGGGCTGCGAGCAGCAGCGCCTTGAGGTTGCGCGCAAACACGCGAATGGCCTCGTTCTCGGCGCTTTCGCGCATCTGCGTGAGCAGTTCCGACTCCAGATGGGGCTGCACCTTCACGCGCCAGCACCAACGGCAAACGTCCGCCAACCACTTGTCGGCGGCGCGGTTCTGCTGGCGAACGCCGAAGTGCCCGGCGATCACGCCTTCGCACGGATGCGGGACCTGGGCATCGAGTTCTTCGCCCAGGCCCAGTTTGACCATCAGAATGCCAAGGTTACGGCCGCGGAAGAGGGCGAGCGCACGGTGCGACGGCACCGCAGCGATCGGCTCGGCGTAGTCGTAGTAATCGCGGAATTTCTCGCCTTCCTCGCTTTCCTTGCCTTCGATGACCTTCGACGACACGACACCCTGATTCCACAGGTAATCGCGCAGCTTGCCGAGCAACTCGGCCGTTTCGCCAAACTGTTCGGACAGGATGTCGCGAGCGCCATCGAGCGCGGCCTTGATGTCCGCCACGCCTTTTTCGGCGTCGACAAACTTGGCAGCTTCGGTTTGCGGGTCGAGCGTCGGGTCGGCGAGCAACGCCTGCGCGAGCGGGTCGAGACCGGCTTCGCGGGCGATTTGCGCGCGAGTGCGGCGCTTCTGCTTGTAGGGAAGGTAAAGATCTTCGAGCGTTTGCTTCGTTTCAGCCGCCTCGATGGCGGTGCGCAGTTCGTCGGTCAGCTTGCCTTGCTCTTCGATACTTGCCAGGATCGCGGCACGGCGCTCTTCCAGCTCGCGAAGATAAAGCAGGCGCTCTTCCAGCGTGCGCAACTGCGTGTCATCGAGGTTGTCGGTCACTTCCTTGCGGTAGCGAGCGATGAAGGGCACGGTGGCGCCTTCGTCCAGCAGTTGCACGGCGGCGGCGACCTGACGCGGCTGCACGCTGAGTTCGTCGGCGATGCGTTGAACGATCTGAAGGGCTACGTTTTGCGTCATGAGTGTTGCGAGTTACCCAAGTGCCAGGAGCGGGGCATTTTGCCATAAACCGCGGGCGCGTCCGGGCAGGCAATGCTAAAATTTGGCATCACTCTGCTCAACTTCATGATTTCCTTCGAAAAATTGTTTTCGTGCCTGTATTCACGCCATCACGTGCGTGTGTCGCTGAGCGCGGTTGGGGCGTTCGGCGTCATGACGGCGGCGGCCGTTCTGCCCGGCGCGTCGTTCGCACAGGGGCTCTCGGCTGCCGAGGCCGCCGGCCGTACGACCGAACAGCTCCGGGTGCCGCATGTCCCGTTCGATGCCACGGCCGATCGCACGCCGTCGCCGGCCAGCAAAGCCAGTGCCGCCGCAGCCGCCGAGGACGATCGACCCGTTGCCTACGACGACCAGCTCGATCTGCATCCTGCCGATGACGACTTCGCCGGTCGCCATGCCCTGCTCGATCGTCAGCGCGCCTGGATCGACTATCGCTTCGAGCAAGCGAAGTATGACTGTGCATCGAAGTTCTTTGTGAACTACTGCATCGATAACGCTCGCGACAAGCAGCGCGAAGCGTTGAAGGCCGTGCGCAGCCAGCGGCTGGTGCTCGAAGATCAGGAGCGCCGTGCGCGTGCGCAGGAGCGCGACGAGCGTCTGGCGGAAAAACACGCTCAGACGGCGGCTGAAGCGCCGCAGCGCGCCGCAGAGCGTGCAAAGAACGTCTCGGATTACGAGACCAAGCAGGCCGAGTATCAACAGCGCGTGACCGAGCGAACGGGGCAGGCCCCGCAGCGTGCGGCTAACGCTGAACAGTACAATGCCAAGCAAGCCGGACAGCAACAAAAGCTCGATGAGGCGAAGGCAACGGCGGCGCAAAAGGCGGCTGAGCGCGAAGAGAACGTGCGCAAGTACAACCAGAAGCAGCAGGACGCCATCGAGCGCCAGAAGAAGTCCGACGAGCGCCGCAAGGAATCGCAATCGGGCGACTCGCCGGCGAAAAAGACGTTGCAGGGACAATGAACGATGGCCAGGCCGGCGGCGCTGTGCGCTGTGCGGCCTGCGATAGCAGCGTTTGTGTCCTTCACCCCTTCCGCAGGAACCGGAACATTTGAGAGTTGCAGGAGAGTTGCCACGATGCAGCATGATCTTCACTCCATTGGGCGTCGCATCATCGAGTTGCAGATAGAGCACCGGGATCTGGATTTTCTGATCGACAAATTGCTGACGGAGCCCGCGTACGACGAACTTCAGGTCACCCGGCTCAAGAAGCGCCGTCTGAAAATCAAGGACACGATTACCCTGCTGCAAGTGCAGCAAATGCCGGACCAGCCCGCCTGAGCGGGTGCCCCGCGCGACGTTCGCGACATTCACCCGGACGTTCACGCAGTTTCTTTCCATTGCCGGCGTCGTGAATCCTGTTGGTGGGATCTGCGGCGCCCTTGAGTTTTCTTGCCGTTTTGACCGATTCCGCCGCCGCATCCAGCGATTCTCCCGATATTTCCCCAAGCCCCGACGCGCCCACTTTCCACGGACTCAAGCCGCTTGCCGCAAAACGCGAGCGCGAGTTGCAGGAAATCTTCGGCGACGGCGGGATGCTCGCTCGCGCGATCGACGGCTATCGCTCGCGCGAGCCGCAGACCGAGATGGCGCGCGCCGTGGCCGCGGCCATGGACACGCACGACACGCTGATCGCCGAGGCGGGAACGGGCACAGGCAAGACCTACGCCTATCTCGTGCCCGCCATGTTGTGGGGCGGCAAGACGATCATCTCGACCGGCACCAAGCATTTGCAGGATCAGATCTTCGCGCGCGACATTCCCACCGTGCGCAAGGCGCTCGCCGTGCCGGTGACGGTGGCCATGCTCAAGGGGCGTGCGAACTACCTCTGCCATTACTATCTGGAGCGCACCCAGCAGGAAGGGCGCTTTGCTTCGCGCCACGAAGCGGCGCAGTTGCGTGAAATCGTGACTTTTGCGCAAGTCACGCACAGCGGTGACAAGGCGGAGTTGGCGTCCGTGCCCGAGAACGCGCCGATCTGGGCGCAAGTCACGTCCACCCGCGATAACTGCCTCGGTCAGGAGTGTCCGCGTTACAAAGATTGCTTCGTGATGCAGGCGCGCAAGGAAGCGCAGCAGGCAGACCTCGTTGTGGTCAATCATCACCTTTTCTTTGCGGACGTGATGCTGCGCGACACCGGCATGGCCGAACTGCTGCCGAGCGCGAACACGGTGATCTTCGACGAAGCGCACCAGTTGCCCGAGACGGCCACGCTCTTTTTCGGCGAGACCGTGTCGACGGGGCAGATGCTCGAACTAGCGCGCGATTGCGTGGCGGAAGGGCTGATTCATGCGCGCGATGCGGCCGATTGGGTCAAGCTCGGTGCGAATCTCGAGCGGGCGGCGCGCGACGTGCGTCTGACGTTCGGGCAAGACAATACGCGCATGTCGGTGGCGCAATTGGCGGACGATCACGAGTTGTTCGGCGCGCTCGACGGTGTGGATGTAGCGTTACTGGACATAATCGAGACGCTCCAACATCAGTCCGAGCGGGCCGAGGCGCTGGCGACGTGCTTGCGTCGTGCCCTGGAGTTGCATCAGCAGCTAGAGCGTTGGCAGACGGGGGCGACGCCGCCTGTACCCGGCGAGCAGCCGTTGCCGTTGCTGGACCCGGACGCGCCGCGCGTCACCGACAGCAAGCGCGAGAAGGCCGCCCGCGCCCGCGAGGCGGAAGCTGCGCGGCTTGCCGTCGAAGCCAAGGCGGCGCAGGACAACGCGACAGGCGAAGGCAGGGCGGAAAAGACATACACGCCGCCGGAGACCGTGCGCTGGATTGAAGTGTTTTCGCAGGCGGTGCAGTTGCATCAGACCCCGCTGTCGATTGCGCCGATCTTCGCAAAACAACGGGCCGGTGCGCCAAGAGCCTGGATCTTCACGTCGGCCACGTTGTCGGTGAAGGGCAACTTCATGCACTACGCGGCGCAATTGGGCCTCGATGCCGGCAAGTCGCTCTCGCTCGCCAGCCCCTTCGATTATCCGAACCAGAGTTTGCTGTACGTGCCGCGCGGATTGCCGCAGCCATCCTCGCCGGGATTCACCGACGCTGTGCTCGACGCGGCTTTGCCTGTGCTGGAAGTGAGCGGCGGGCGGGCCTTTGTCCTGTGTACGACATTGCGCGCGGTGAACCGGGCGGCTGAGCGTCTGCGCGAGGAGTTCGACCGCCGTGGCTGGCCTTATCCGCTGCTTGTACAGGGCGAGGCGAGCCGCACCGAGTTGCTCGACCGATTCCGTGCGCTTGGCAATGCCGTGCTCATCGGCAGCCAGAGTTTCTGGGAAGGGGTGGACGTGCGCGGCGAGGCGTTGTCGCTCGTCATCATCGACAAATTGCCGTTCGCGCCGCCGGACGATCCGGTGTTGGCCGCGCGGCTCGATGCGCTCACGAAGAAGGGGCTCAGCCCGTTCGCTGTGCACCAGTTGCCGCAGGCGGTCATTACGCTCAAACAGGGGGCCGGGCGCTTGATCCGCTCGGAGGGGGATCGCGGCGTGCTGATGATCTGCGATCCGCGTCTGGTCGACAAGCCTTATGGGCGACGGATCTGGCAGAGCCTGCCGCCGTTCAAGCGCACCCGTGAACTGCCTATCGTGCGCGGTTTCTTCGATGAGATCGCCGCCGACGCGGACAGTTGATTCGCTGACGTTCAGAGAGAGCGGCCAGACGGAGGCGTCTGGCCCTCACGACCGTGCGAAGTACTACGGTCCCGCGTCAGGCCGGCATCGCATCCAGCCAGCGCCCAATGACCGCCGGGGCCACGTCGGACAATCGAGCGTGGTGCTCGCGTGCCTGAGCGCGCAACGCGACCGGATCGATCTTCGCGGCACCCAATTCGCAAGCGTGCCCCACCAACCAGGCTTCGATGCGCGCGGCGTCGGCTTCCAGATGGAATTGCAATCCCAAGGCATGCGTGCCTGAAGCGAAAGCCTGATTCTCCCCAATCGCAGTGCGCGCCAGATGCTCGGCACCGGCCGGGATGTCGAACTGATCGCCGTGCCAATGAAGCACGCTGGCATCGCCCAGTGCCGCCAACGGGGACGTCTGCCCGGCATCGGTAAGCGTCAATGGGGCATAACCGATCTCTTTCACGCCGAGCGGATATACCTTCGCGCCCATCGCGCGTGCCATCAGTTGCGCGCCGAGACAGATGCCGAGGATCGGTGTACCGGCATCCAGGCGCGCTTTCACCAACGCCAGTTCCTCTGCGACAAACGGGTGTATCGCTTCATCGAAGGCACCGATCGGTCCGCCCAGCACGACGACCAGATCGGGCGCGAGAACATCGATCGAACGCAGATCGGCAAGCGGTGCGTCCACGTAGGCAATGGTGTAGCCTCGTTCGGTGAAGTACGGTGCGAGCGTGCCGAGATCTTCGAAATGCACGTGACGCAGGGCGAGCAATGTCTTGCGGGAGGCGGGGGAAGCCGTCACGAAACCATCTCCAGGTAGGAAGCCTTCACATGCATGTCATGACGGCTTCGGTAGCAGTGGAACACTGAGCGGAAACAAAAAGCCCTCGCGAGCGAGGGCTTTCCGGCGAGGCAATCGGACAAGGGCAGCGGTTTAACGCCAGATCTGCCACCAGGACTTCTTGTCGCTGCCGTCGCCGTCGATGCGACGGCCCACGGTCAGATAGCCGCTTTTCGGATAGGTCTTTTCCATCACGCGGCGGGCATCGTCACGCAGTTCGGTCATGCCGAGTTTGTCGTAAGACTTGATCATGATGCCCAGTGCATCTTCCAGCGCGGGCGCCTGATCGTAGTCCTGCAACGCGGTCTGTGCGCGGTTGACGGCAGCGAGGTAGGCGCCACGACGATAGTAGTACTCGGCGGCGTGCACTTCATGAGCGGCCATGGCGTTCACAGCATAGCGCATGCGCAGGGCGGCGTCGTTCGCGTACTTGCTGCTCGGGTAGTGCTCAACCAGATACTTGAAGCTGTCGTACGCCGCGCGCAGTGCCTTCGGATCGCGTTCGCTGAGATCCTGGCCCGAGAAACGGCCTAACAGACCCAGATCGTCGTTGAAGTTGATCAGGCCCTTGAGGTAATAGGCGTAATCGATCGACGGGCTGTCCGGATGCAACCGGATGAAGCGGTCGACGGCGGCGAGGGCCTGCGCCGGCTCGTTGTCCTTGTAATAGGCGTAAGCCGTATTGATCTGCGCTTGCTGCGCGTGCGGGCCGAACGGGTCGCGCCCTTCAAGCAACTCGTAATACTTGGCGGCCTTGGTGTAGTCGCCGCTATCAAAGCTGTCCTTGGCTTCCGAGTATAATTTGTTCGTCGACCAGCCGGCCGTTTCGTCGACTTTCTCCGGCAGAATGCCGCAGGCGGCCACGCTGCCGACCACGAAGGCGGCCAGCGTCAGATGTTTGACAAGTTTCAGGGCTTGCATGCTCGTTAGCTTCACTTCTCGATGACCCGTTCAATTCTGCCGGATTATAGCGTAACCGCCTCATTCGCCACGGAAAATGCGGAGGATTCGTCTGACGACGACCTCGACTTGCTTCCGGAGGCGCTCCCGAGTCCTCCCCATGGCCCGCTTTCCGGGGCTTCGCCGGCCGGCTCCGCATTGTCGGACGGGGTTGGCGTCAATGTGCCGCTCAGCGCCACGCTTCCCGACGCACTGGCTGGAGAGCGCCTGGACAAAGCGCTCGCGCAGTGTTTTCCTGAATATTCCCGTAGTCGTTTGCAGGCGTGGGTCGAAGACGGCCGCGTTACGCTTGACGGCGAGACGGCAAAAGTTCGCCAGAAAGTGGCGGGCGGCGAGGCTGTCCTCATCACCCCGGCTGCATTGCCCGAACAACTCGCCTTCGCGCCGGAGCCCGTGCCGCTCGACGCCATTTATGAGGACGCGACGCTTGCCGTGTTCAATAAGCCTGCAGGTCTGGTCGTGCATCCGGCGGCAGGCAACTGGTCCGGGACATTGCTCAACGGCCTGCTGCATCGCTATGGTCAGGCGGCTGCCGATTTGCCGCGCGCGGGCATCGTTCATCGGCTGGACAAGGAGACGTCGGGCCTGATGGTCGTAGCACGCACGCTGATCGCGCAGACCGATCTGGTTCGCCAGTTGCAGGCGCGTACGGTCAAGCGGCACTACGCCGCGCTGGTGTGGGGGCGCCCGCCGCAGCGCACCGTCGTGGATGCTCCCATCGGCCGCGACCCGCGCGAGCGCACCCGCATGGCCGTGGTGCCGGGGCAAGGCGGTAAACCGGCGCGTACGCGTGTTGTGACCGTCGCCAGCGCAGAATGGGACGGTTCCCCGGTGTCTTTGGTCCTTTGTTCACTGGATACGGGGCGTACGCATCAGATTCGCGTCCACCTCTCGCATCTGGGGCATTCTTTACTGGGCGACCCGCTATACAAACCCCGTCACAAGCGCCCGGCATTGCCGGGCAATTTCGCACGTCAGGCGTTGCACGCCTGGCGATTGGGGTTGATCCATCCCGACGGCGGCCGTCCCATGCACTGGCAAGCCCCGCTGCCTGACGACATGCGCGATCTCATGGCCGCGATCGGACTCGAATTCGATTTCTCAATGCTTCCCGACTCGCTCGATGACTTCTTCCCTGCCTGAGCAAGACTCGATGCCCACGGACTGGATCGTCCCCGACTGGCCCGCCCCGGAGAACGTTCGCGCTGTGTTTACGACACGTGCAGGTGGCGTGAGCCAAGGGCCGCAAGCCACGTTCAATCTCGGTTACAAGGCAGACGACGATCCTGTCGCAGTACACACTAATCGTGCGTTGCTCGCGGCCCGCACGGGCGTGCCGTCGGCGTGGGTGGCGCAGGTTCACGGTCCCCGCGTGGTCGATGCACAAGCGGCCCTCGAAGCATCGGATGCCGGCGATCCGCTGCAGGCCGACGCCAGCGTCACGAACGCGGCAGCGCTGGCGAGCACAGTCATGGTGGCGGATTGCCTGCCGGTGTTGCTATGCGACGCGCAGGGGCGTGCGGTAGGCGCTGCACATGCCGGTTGGCGCGGGCTTTGTGCGGGGGTGATCGAGCAGACCGTGCAGGCGTTGCGTGCCCGTTTGCCGCAAGGCGGGGCCGATGCGCAGGTCATGGCATGGCTCGGTCCTTGCATCGGCCCGCAGGCGTTCGAGGTCGGTCCGGAAGTGCGCGAGGCGTTTCTCGCTGCGGCGACGCCGGACGAAAGAGACGCGACGGAAGCCGCATTCATTGCGCGTGGGGCGGCCGGCATGGGAAAGTCGCTGGCGGATTTGTGTGCGCTTGCTCGTTTGCGGCTTGCCCGCGAAGGTGTGACAAGCGTGTCAGGCGGGCAGTGGTGCACGGTCGGCGATCCGGCGCGTTTCTATTCGTACCGGCGTGATCGAACGACGGGGCGCATGGCTGCGCTGATCTGGCGCACTGCATGACACTGTTCATGCAGGCTTGAGCGAGACTCACTCAACGCGGTCGTGTGTGTGGGTGGGCTCGCGATCTGAAGAGAATGTCGTTTGCGCGGTTGCGTCATCGGGTCGCATCTTGCGGGTGCGTCGTGCACGGCTTCCTGCGATGTACAACCCTAGCAACACCGGGCCGAGCCCGCCGGCCAGAAAGATGATGAGTCCCACCCAGGCGGAGGGTGTCGTGATGGCAACCATCGCGATAACGTAGAGCCAGCCGAGAATGACGATAAACATCGGGACAAACGCGCATTCAAAAAAAGGTGGGGCGACGGGACAATGCGCTCTGGACGTTCGCCGCAAGCATTGACACACCTGCGCGCGCACGCAAGAATGCTTCACAGGCGGGGCGCATCGCTTATAAAGCGAAGCACGCTGCCGCGTTTCGGGCGCCGGCCCGTGAACGCAACGGACGTGACACTCAGGCTATCATGAATCGCGCCAGTGCCAACTTCGATCCGGCCTCGTTTGCCGCCTCGTTTGCTCAGCAGTTTCCCTCCGCTTCGCTCTCCGCTCAGGACATGTCGCAGTGGTTCAAGGCCGCGCAACAACTGTTCGGGGCTTTGCCGGGAGCTGCCGGCCCGTCGTTCTCTGCTGCCAATGGGGCAGCGAGTGCCGCGAATCCGTTCGCGGGACTCTTCGAGCTTTTCAACAAGGCGGGCAGCTTTCCGCCACCGACGTCGCTGCACGTCGATCCGACACGTCTGAACGCACTTCAGACGGAATACGCGCGTGAATTTTCCGAACTTGTCGCCAGCTTCAATCAACCCGGTCTGGACACGGCGCCTGCATTAGGCGACCGGCGTTTTGCGGGGGACGGCTGGCGTAATCCGCTTTACGCGTTGCCCGCGGCGCTCTATCTGCTCAACGGGCGCTTCCTGATGCGCATGGCCGATCTGGTCGACGCGGATGCCAAGACGCGTGAACGGATTCGTTTCGCGGTCGAGCAATGGGTGGCGGCCAGTTCGCCGGCCAACTTCATTGCGACCAATCCGGATGCGCAGCAGCGCCTCGTGCAAACGCACGGCGACAGTCTGCTGAGCGGCATGCAGCACATGCTTGTCGACATGGGCAAAGGCAAAGTGTCGCAGACCGACGAGGCCGCATTCGAAGTCGGCCGCAACGTGGCGACGACCGAAGGCGCCGTGGTCTTCGAGAACGACCTGATCCAGCTCATTCAGTACAAGCCGCTGACGCCGACGGTGCACCAACGCCCGTTGCTCGTCGTGCCGCCGTGTATCAACAAGTACTACATCCTCGATCTGCAACCCGAGAACTCGCTGATCCGCTATGCGGTGGAGCAGGGGCATACGGTGTTCGTCGTGTCCTGGCGTAATCCCGACGCGTCGCTCTCGCACAAAACGTGGGACGACTACGTGGGTGAAGGGCCGATCGCAGCGATCAACGTCGTTCGCGAAATCGGCGGACAGCCGCAGATCAACGCGCTCGGTTTCTGCGTCGGCGGGACATTGCTCGCCGCCGCGCTCGCCGTGTTGGCGGCGAAGGGACAAAAGGGCGGCAAGTCACCGGTGGCGAGTGTGACCTTGCTGACGACACTGCTCGATTTTTCCGATACCGGCGTGCTGGATGTCTTCGTCGACGAGCCGCATGTGCAGTTCCGCGAGCAGACGATCGGGGGCGGGCTGGGTCAACCGCCGGGCCTCATGCGCGGCGTGGAATTGGCGAATACGTTCTCGTTCCTGCGTCCGAACGATCTGGTCTGGAATTATGTGGTCGACAGCTATCTGAAGGGCAATGCGCCCCAGCCGTTCGATCTGCTGTACTGGAACGGCGATGGCACCAACCTGCCGGGGCCGATGTTCTGCTGGTATCTGCGTCATCTATATTTGCAGAACGAACTGAAGCGGCCTGGCGTGGTGCAGACGTGCGGCGTGCCTGTGGATCTGGGGACGATCGATGCCCCGGCCTACGTGTTCGGCTCGCGCGAAGATCACATCGTGCCGTGGACCTCCGCGTTCCGGTCGTTGCCGCTGCTGGGGGGGGAACGCCGCTTCGTGCTGGGCGCGTCGGGTCACATTGCCGGCGTGGTCAACCCGCCGGCGAAGAAGAAGCGCAGCTACTGGCGCAACGACGATGTCGGTGTCGACTCAAGCGACTGGCTCGCCGGCGCGACGGAGCACCCCGGCAGTTGGTGGAGCGACTGGAGCGAGTGGCTGGCGGGCTACGCAGGAAAACGCGTCAAACCGCCAAAAGCGTATGGTAATGTTGCTTATGCACCCATCGAACCGGCGCCTGGCCGCTACGTCAAAACCAAGGCGTGAGCGAGTGGCAATTCAAGGGAATCCCCCTGGTTCGACTCATTTGAAAGCGAGGAAAGAGACATGACGGATATCGTGATTGTGTCGGCTGCGCGCACCGCAGTCGGTAAATTTGGGGGCTCGATTGCCAAGGTGGCAGCGCCGGATCTGGGGGCCATCGTGATCGATGAGGTTCTCAAGCGCGCGAAGCTCAAGGGCGAGGACATCAGCGAAGTCATCATGGGCCAGGTGCTGACCGCAGGGTCGGGGCAGAACGTGGCGCGTCAGGCATCGATCAAGGCGGGGTTGCCCGCGATGGTGCCGGCCATGACCATCAACAAGGTGTGCGGATCGGGTCTGAAGGCCGTGATGCTCGCCGCCAACGCGATCGCAACGGGCGACGCCGACATCGTCGTGGCCGGTGGGCAGGAGAACATGAGCGCCGCACCGCACGTGCTGCCGGGCTCGCGCGACGGCTTCCGTATGGGCGACGCCAAGCTGATCGATACGATGATCGTCGACGGCCTGTGGGACGTGTACAACCAATACCATATGGGTATCACGGCCGAGAACGTCGCTAAGGAGTACGGCATTACCCGCGAAATGCAGGATGCCTTTGCTGCGGCGTCGCAAAACAAAGCGGAAGCGGCTCAGAAGGCCGGGCGTTTCGACGCCGAAATCGTGCCGGTCTCGATTCCGCAGCGCAAGGGCGATCCGGTCGTCTTCAAGACCGACGAATTCGTGCGCCATGGCGTGACGGCCGAGTCGCTTGCTGGCCTGAAGCCCGCGTTTGCGAAGGACGGCACGGTGACTGCGGCAAACGCCTCGGGCATCAATGACGGCGCCGCTGCTGTCGTGGTGATGTCGGCCAAGCGCGCCGAGCAGCTGGGGCTTACGCCGCTCGCACGCATCGTGGCTTATGCGAACGCGGGTGTCGATCCGTCGGTGATGGGCATCGGTCCGGTGCCGGCTTCGCAGCGTTGCCTTGCGCGTGCAGGCTGGAAGGCGAGCGATCTGGATCTGATGGAAATCAACGAAGCGTTCGCGGCGCAGGCACTGGCGGTGAACAAGCAGATGGGCTGGGACACCTCGAAGATCAACGTGAATGGTGGCGCGATTGCCATCGGTCACCCGATCGGGGCGTCGGGCTGCCGTATTCTCGTGACGCTGCTGCATGAAATGGCGCGTCGCGACGCCCATCGCGGCCTGGCCTCGCTGTGTATCGGCGGCGGCATGGGCGTGGCACTGGCCGTTGAGCGCGTCTGACGCGCGGCCGAATCGCAGCGCAAAAGAATCGAATCGGCATCGCCCGTGCGTGCAACGCGCACGGGTTCATGCCGGGGTAGTCAGGAGACGAAAGGGTCGCGCGGGAACGCGTGGCCTGCGCGTCGGTCAATCGGCAGTCGCAACGGGCGGCAGATATGCCGTTATTTAGGGGGAAGCGTTCCATGACTCAACGCATTGCATATGTGACAGGCGGGATGGGCGGTATTGGTACGTCCATTTGCCAGCGGCTGTACAAGGATGGCTTCCGGGTCGTGGCAGGGTGCGGTCCGAATTCGCCGCGCCGCGTGAAGTGGCTGGAAGATCAAAAGGCGTTGGGCTTCGATTTCATCGCGTCAGAAGGTAACGTCGGCGATTGGGAATCGACCAAGGCTGCGTTCGACAAGGTGAAAGCCGAAGTCGGCGAGGTCGACGTGCTGGTGAACAACGCCGGCATCACGCGCGATATCGTCTTCCGCAAGATGACGCGCGAGGATTGGGATGCGGTCATCGATACCAACCTGACGAGCCTGTTCAACGTCACCAAGCAGGTGATCGAAGGCATGTGCGAGCGCGGTTGGGGCCGCATCATCAACATTTCGTCGGTCAACGGACAAAAGGGGCAGTTCGGTCAGACGAACTACTCGACGGCCAAGGCCGGGATTCACGGCTTCACGATGGCGCTGGCGCAGGAAGTGGCGACCAAGGGCGTGACGGTCAATACCGTGTCGCCAGGCTACATCGGAACCGACATGGTGCGCTCGATTCGTCAGGACGTGCTCGACAAGATCATTGCGACGATCCCGGTCAGGCGCCTGGGCGAGCCGGGCGAGATCGGCTCCATCGTGGCGTGGCTGGCATCGGACGATTCGGGCTTCTCGACGGGCGCAGACTTCTCGCTGAACGGCGGCCTGCACATGGGTTGAGCGGTAATGGGGCGGGGGCCGGCGAGGGCCGAAGTGAGCCGCGCGCCCCATTGAGGGTTAGGGCTTTGCCGCATAGCAGCAAACGTCCTAGAATCGATAATATGTGACTAACCCCGACCGTCGGTCGGGGAAGTCCTTCATAAATGCAGGAAACCCACCGCATGACCGCGAGCAAGAAGACTGACGAGCGCCTGATCAAAAAGTATCCGAACCGGCGTCTGTACGATACCCAAACCAGTACGTACATCACCCTTGCCGATGTGAAGCAATTGGTGCTTGAGACCGAGGAGTTCAAGGTCGTCGACGCCAAGACGGGCGAGGACCTGACCCGCAGCATTCTGCTGCAGATCATTCTGGAAGAAGAGACCGGCGGCGTGCCGATGTTCTCGAGCGCCATGCTGTCCCAGATCATCCGCTTCTATGGCCATGCGCTGCAAGGGATGATGGGCACGTATCTCGAGAAGAACATCCAGACGTTCATCGAAATTCAGAACAAGCTGGCCGATCAGTCGAAGGGCATCTATGAAGGCGCCGCCTTCAACCCGGACGTCTGGGCGCAATTCATGAACATGCAGGCGCCGATGATGCAGGGCATGATGACCAACTACATCGAGCAGTCGAAGAACCTGTTCGTGCAGATGCAGGAGCAGATGCAGAGCCAGGCGAAGAACATGTTCAGCACGTTCCCGTTCCCTGGAACACCGGGTGCACCCGGCGCACCGGGCAAGGACCCGAACAAGAAGCCCTGAATGGTTTGGCGACGTTGCGATGTGGCACGGGGCGTACATCGCAACGAGAGTTGGATTGGACTGCGGGCGAACGAGGTGAAGATTACGCGGTTCTTCGCTTCTGGCTGAGTTGCAGCGGTTTCTGCGCTCCAGGGCATTGCCGGACACGCAGACAGAATGGTTGAGGCCCTTTCCGTTGCTTTGCGGGTCGTCGTCACGCTGACGAACGATGGTGTAGCCGCCGGGCGGGGTGTTGTGAGCAACCTTTGCAACGGCTGGCGTGCCTCGCATCAACACACGGCCCGCCAGGTTGGCCTATCTGGCCTCAAAACGGCCGTCATGTATGGCGCAACCCGTCACTGCGCCGGGCTTTCCGGTGTCTGTCTCGCTCTGCCAGCAGCAGCGGCATCAGTTCCTCGATGTATTTCTTGGCATGACCAAGCGTGACCACCTGTTGGAAGCGCTGATGCCCCTTATCGCGCCCAACCAGGGCAATATGGGCTTTCCTCAGTACGTGCAGGTAGGCCATAAGACTGGTGCCGTCGCGCAGAGGCTTGTTGTTGCGCGGATCCGGGGAAGGTGCTTGGGCCATGTTCAGATCCTCTGAGGGCAGTCAGTGCGGCAGGTCGTTGTGATCAGGGGCAGCAGATCCTTGGCGTTCCGGTCGCGGTCGGTCAGCGGCGAAAGACCGAACAGGCGCTCGACGGTTGCGAGTACTGAGGCGTGGTCATACACCGTGTGATCCACCTGGCCTTGCGCTACCCAGGGCGATACCACGATCGCGGGGACGCGCACGCCGTAGACATCGAACAGGAATCCATTTTTGTTCAGGGTCGAGGCCGCACCGTCGTTCGGCGGGGGCGCGGTGCCGGGGTTGACTGAGTCGTAGAAGCCGCCGTGTTCGTCATACAGGATCACTAGCAGGCTGCTCTCCCAGATTGGCGAGTTGCGAATCGCGTTGTAGACGCGGGCCGCGAGCTGGTCGCCGCCGGTTAGACCGTCCATCGGATGCTGCGAGCTTCCGCCCTCGTAAGTGTGGTGCACGATATCGCCGTAGTCCGGCTCGATAAATGTGTAGTGGGCGGTATAGCCTGCCGCGAGATCGGCCTCGAAGTGCGACAGGTCGTCGATGTCGAAGAAGCTAATGCCCTTGATGGACGAGACCTGCGGCACGCGCCCCAGAAGTGAGCCCGAGTCATCCTGGTAGAGGCGGTACTTGAGGTTGGCGAGCGCGTCGAAGATCGAACCGTTCGGGTAGACGAAGCCGTCCAAAGTCTCCCATTCGTTTATTTCGGCAGAGGTCGGCGAATGGTCGAGGCCCGCCGAGGACGCACCATGCACGAAATACCGGTTCGGCCAGGTGGGGCCGGGCACCGACGAGCGCCAGCCGTCACACAGCATGAACTGTGTCGCCAGCTTGTATAGCGCGGGCGACTGACTGGCGGTGTTGATACCCAGCATGATCTTGCCCACGTCGGCGGTCTGTGGTGGATTGCCTTCGGAGTGGGTCGTCGCGTAGTTCGAAGCGAAGCCGGAGTTATTGACCGGCGGGTAAGCTCGTCCATTCGGGGGCGGGACGCCCGCACCGCAAAGCTGTTCGATCACGTCCGTGAACTCATGTCCGGGGTCGGTGGGCATCTGGTCGGGCGCGTCGCGGCCAAACGGATAGTCAGTGCTGCCGTAGGCGTTGGCATTCCCGGACGTGGCCGCGACGATGCCGGGGATGCCCGACAGTCCAAACAGGTGGTCGAACGATCGGTTCTCCAGCATCAGCACGAACACATGCTGGATGGGAGTCTGGGCCGGTGCGGATGCGATCGATGCGTTTACATTCATGAATGCCTCCTCCTGTCGTTTGTCGGCCCTCGACTAAGGGTTGCAGTTCATTAAGGCGTCCACTTGCGTAGTGCGTGGTGTTGATCCCGGGCCTCGGCGAGAGCGTCATTCCCATGGAGCATTTGTACATTCAGTATTTGAGCTCCGACATCGATTGCCGAGTCATCTTCGATTTTTTTCAGGTCGGTCAAATCGCTGCAGATTGAAGGTCTTCCGCGTTGATCGTCAATGGATCAGCGCGTACCAGGCAACACGATGGCTTTTGTGCGCGGCCCTTCAGCGTTCCCGTCTCACATACCGTTCGTAGTACGTTGAGTGAGTTTTTATAAAAGCACACGACGAACGTTATTTCAAGAAGTGAGAGCAGAGGGCGCAGGACTCACCGGTAAGACGATCGCCCGGCACACGGGCGCGAATGTCCCTGCATGGCCGGTCACGTCTCCCTGTCTTCAGCATCGCCCGAGCGCAGAACGCTTCGTCATTGTCGGCATGAGTCGCCTGCGGGAGCCCACGGGGTGGACATCGCAACGATAGTTGGAACGCGCCGCGGGCGAACAAGGTAAAATACGCGGTTCTTCGCCGCAGGTCAGGTCTTGCGGCGGTTTCGGCGGCAAGCGGTTTTTCGCGTTCCCGGGCATTGCGTTGGCATTGCCGGTGACGCAGACGGAATGGCTCTGAGGCCTCTCCGGTGTTTCGCCGCTCGATCGTCACACGTATTTACTAGATCAGGATTTCGCCCCATGTCCCGCCCATTGCCCGCCGGCACCCCTAAAGTCGGCTTCGTTTCGCTCGGCTGCCCCAAGGCTCTGGTCGACTCCGAGCAGATCCTGACCCAACTGCGCGCCGAAGGTTACGCCATCTCCGGTACCTATGACGGCGCAGACCTCGTGGTGGTCAATACTTGCGGCTTCATCGACGACGCGGTGCAGGAAAGCCTCGACGCCATCGGTGAGGCGCTCGCCGAGAACGGCAAAGTGATCGTCACCGGTTGCCTGGGCGCGAAGAAGGACGCGGCGGGGCAGGACATCGTGAGCGCCGTGCACCCAAAGGTGCTGGCCGTGACCGGCCCTCACGCCGTGGGCGAAGTGATGAGCGCGGTGCACCTGCACCTGCCCAAGCCGCACGATCCCTTCTCGGATCTCGTGCCGCCGGCCGGGATCAAGCTCACGCCGCGCCACTACGCGTATCTGAAAATCTCAGAAGGCTGCAATCATCGCTGCACGTTCTGCATCATCCCGTCGATGCGAGGCGATCTCGATTCGCGCCCCGTCGCCGAAGTGATGCTTGAGGCCGAGAATCTCTTCAAGGCCGGCGTGAAGGAGTTGCTGGTGATCTCGCAGGACACCAGCGCGTATGGTGTCGATGTGAAGTACCGCACCGGTTTCTGGGCGGGCCGTCCGCTCAAGACCCGCATGACCGAACTGGTGACGGCGCTGGGCGAACTGGCCAAGCAGTACGGCGCGTGGGTGCGTCTGCACTATGTGTATCCGTACCCGCACGTCGACGAAATCATTCCGCTGATGGCGCAGGGCCACATCCTTCCGTATCTCGACGTGCCCCTGCAACACGCGCATCCGGACGTGCTCAAGCGCATGAAACGTCCCGCCTCGGGCGAGAAGAATCTCGAGCGCATTCAGGCGTGGCGCAAGGTGTGCCCGGACCTGACGATTCGCAGCACGTTCATTGCCGGGTTCCCCGGTGAGACCGAAGCCGAATTCGAGTATCTGCTGGATTTCCTGCGCGAGGCCGAGCTGGACCGCGTGGGCTGCTTTGCCTATTCGCCGGTCGAGGGTGCGAAGGCCAACGAACTGCCGGGCGCGTTGCCCGACGAAGTTCGCGAAGAACGTCGCGCGCGCTTCATGGAAGTGGCCGAAGCGATTTCGGCGGAGCGCCAGCAGCGCAAGGTCGGCACCACGATTCAGGTCATTGTCGACGAGATCAACCAAGACGGCGGCGTTGCCCGTTCAGCGGCGGACGCCCCGGAAATCGACGGCCTCGTGTACATCGAACCCACGCCGAAGGCGGCCAAGCGCCTGAAGGTCGGCGAGTTCGTGAACGTGACCGTGACCGGCGCCGATGGCCACGACCTGTGGGGTGAGGTGGCCTGATGACGCAAGCGGGTCCGTCCATTCCGCAAGTGCTCGCCATGGGAGAAGCCATGGTGGAATTCAATCAGTCGCCCGACGATGCCCGTCGGTACTTGCAGGGCTTCGGCGGCGACACGTCCAATTTCGTCATCGCGGCGCGTCGTCAAGGAGTGAGCACGGGTTTCGTGAGCGCGGTTGGCGATGACCTCTTCGGCCGCATGCTGCTCGATCTGTGGCGTGAGGAAGCGGTCGATACGCGTTACGTTCGCGTTGATGCGCAAGCGCCGACCGGGGTCTATTTCGTGTCGCACGACGAGAGCGGGCACCATTTCGATTACCTGCGCGCGGGTTCCGCTGCCAGCCGTTATCACGCACAGGACCTGCCGTGCGAGGCGCTGGCGGGGGCATCGTTCCTGCATCTGTCCGGCATCAGCCTGGCGATCAGTGTGAGCGCCTGCGACGCCGCCTTCGACGCCATGTCGAAGATCCGTGCCGCTGGCGGCAACGTGTCGTTCGATACCAATCTGCGTCTGAAGCTGTGGCCGTTGGCCCGCGCTCGCGCCACGATGCGCGAAGCGTTCAGTCTGACCGACGTCTGCCTGCCGAGCTGGGACGACGTGACGGCCATCACCGGACTGGAAGATCGCGACGCCATCCTCGACGAGCTTCTCTCCCATGGGGTGAAGGTCGTGGCGCTCAAGCTGGGCCGCGAGGGATGCTATGTCGCCACGCCGGAGGAACGTCGTATCGTCGCGCCATACCCGGTGCAGGCGATTGACGCCACTGGGGCAGGCGACTGCTTCGGCGGCGCGTTCGTGGCCCGCCTGGCGCTGGGCGACGATCCGTTCACTGCGGCACGCTACGCCAACGTGTGCGCCGCATTGTCGACAACCGGATACGGCGCGGTCGCGCCCGTGCCGCGTGCGGAGCAGGTGCTCAGGCAATTGGCGGGCTGAGGGTTGAGCCTCGTCAGCGCATGACCGGGGCACAATCGTTGCCCCGGCGCTTCCAGCAGTCCCAGCGAGCGACGGGCGGCGCACGACCGTGCTGCCCCCGGCACCAACCACCTCATCGAAGTTTCCCTCCGCAGACCCTGCCATCGCGGTAACCCCCATAGCGCTATACTCGTTACGAACTGATATCCACCAGGAGAAGAGACATGCAACGAGAGGTCGTGATCGTCAGCGGTGTGCGCACTGCCATTGGTGATTTTGGCGGCAGCCTGAAGGATTTCGCGCCGACGCAACTTGGCGCCATCGTCGCACGCGAGGCCATGGCCCGCGCGAAGGTCAGTGGCGAGGACATAGGACAGGTCGTGTTCGGTAACGTCATCCATACCGAGCCGAAAGACATGTATCTGGCGCGCGTGGCGTCCATCGAGGCAGGGGTGAGCCAGAACGCGCCCGCGATGACCGTGAACCGCCTATGCGGCTCAGGTCTGCAAGCGGTGGTCTCCGCAGCGCAGTCGATCCTGCTGGGTGACACCGACATCGCGATGGCAGGCGGTGCCGAGAGCATGAGCCGCGCGCCGTACGTCATGCCGGGTGCCCGCTGGGGCACGCGCATGGGCGAATCGCGTCTCGTCGACATGATGCTCGGCGCGCTTCACGACCCGTTTGCCGACATCCATATGGGGGTGACGGCGGAGAACATCGCGAAGAAGTGGGGCATCACGCGCGACGATCAGGACCGTCTGGCTGTCGAGTCGCATCGGCGTGCTGCGCACGCGATGGCGGCCGGCTATTTCAACGATCAGATCGTGCCGATCGCGATCAGGTCGAAGCAGGGTGATATCTCGTTCACGACCGACGAGCACGTGCGCGCCGGTTTGAGCATGGAAGACATGGCGAAGCTGCGCCCCGTGTTCGAGAAAGACGGTACGGTGACCGCCGGTAATGCTTCAGGACTGAACGATGCCGCTGCGGCCCTCATCCTGATGGAGCGCGCGCAAGCCGAGCGTCGCGGCGCCAAGCCGCTGGCACGGCTGGTGAGCTACGCCCACGCCGGTGTCGATCCGAACTATATGGGGATTGGCCCCGTGCCGGCGTCGCGCAAGGCGCTGGAGCGTGCGGGTCTCAAGGTGGATGACATCGACGTGGTGGAAGCCAACGAGGCGTTCGCGGCCCAGGCATGCGCGGTCACGCGCGATCTCGGCTTCGATCCGGCCAAGGTGAACCCGAACGGTTCCGGCATATCGCTGGGGCACCCGATCGGCGCCACCGGTGCGCTCATCACGGTCAAGGCGCTGTATGAGTTGCAGCGCATCGGTGGCCGTTACGCGCTGGTGACCATGTGTATCGGCGGTGGGCAGGGCATTGCAGCCGTGTTCGAGCGCGTGTAAGTTACACCCCGGGGGCCGGCGGTGTTGCCGGCCCGAGCCATTCCGGAGCCGTGATGACGCAAGACAACCGCAAGCCCCTCGATACGCCGGAAGCCAACGGCTGGCACTGGCAGACCAATATTCTGCATACCGACACACAATTGCCCGCAGGGTTTGCCGCCATGCCGGTGCCTGTCGCCCGTGCGTCGACGGTGATTTTCCCCGATCTGGCCGCCATGCGTGCGCTCGACTGGAAGAACGACAGCCAGTGGCGCTACGGCCTGCATGCGACGCCGACATCGATGGAGTTGATGCGGCGTCTTGCGGCACTCGAAGGCGGCAAGCATTGCCTGCTGTTCCCGTCTGGCCTCGCGGCCATTTCCAATGTGTACTTCGGCCTCGTCAAGAGCGGCGACGACGTGCTCATTCCCGACAATGCCTACAGCCCGAATCGTGAGCACGGCGACTGGCTTGCCGAATCGTTCGGCATCACGGTGCGCTATTACGATCCGATGATCGGCAACGGCATCGGTGCACTGATTCAACCCAATACGAAGGTGATCTGGCTCGAAGCGCCGGGTTCGGTCACGATGGAAGTGCCGGACGTGCCGGCCATCGCACGCGTTGCGCGCGAGCGCGGTGTGCTCACCGCCATCGACAACACCTATTCGGCTGGCCTGGCGTTCCGCCCATTCGATCACGGCGTGGACATCTCGGTGCAGGCGCTGACCAAATACCAGTCGGGCGGCAGCGATGTGCTGATGGGCGCTGTCGTGACCGTCGACGACGACGTGCACCATCGTCTGAAGCGCGCCCGCATGCGTATGGGTGTGGGGGTGTCGGTCGACGATTGCAGTCTCGTGCTGCGCAGCCTGCCGAACATGCAACTGCGCTTCGAGGCGCACGACCGCGCTGCGATGACACTGGCTACATGGCTGGAAACGCGCCACGAGATTGCGGCGGTGCTGCACCCGGCATTCGAGGACTGCCCGGGTCATCAGCATTTCCGTCGCGACTTCTCGGGGGCGGGCGGTCTGTTCTCCGTGGTGTTCGACGAGCGCTACTCGCAAGCGCAGATCGATGCGTTCATCGAAGCGCTACGCTTGTTCAAGATCGGCTTCAGCTGGGGCGGGGCGCACAGCCTTGTCGTGCCATACCGCGTGCCGTCGATGCGTACGGCAACGCCGTGGCCGCATAAGGGCGCGTTGGTGCGCTTCTACATCGGTCTCGAAGACGTGCGGGATTTGCAGGCGGATATCGAGGCGAGCCTCAAGGCGCATCTCGGCGCCTGATGTTGCGATCCGGGGCGGAGGAACGGCTCGCGGATTGCGCAAGCCGTGTCCGCCCGGGGGCACGTTCAGCCCTTGCGGAACAGTGAGAGCAGACCGTCCAGCCCGGCGTAATTGAATGCGACGGAGGCCTTCTCGCGCACCACGGGTTTTGCACGGAACGCTACCGACAACCCGGCAATCGCCATCATCTGAAGGTCGTTCGAGCCGTCGCCCATAACAATGGCCTGATCGGGACGGATGCCGAATTGGGTCGCCACTTCGGCCACCGTGCGCGCCTTCACTTCGGCGTTGACGATCTCTCCCAGCACACGACCGGTGAGCTTGCCGTCGACAATCTCCAGCGTGTTGGCGCGGGCGACATCCAGATTCAGACGCGTCTTCAGGCGTTCCGTAAAAAAGGTGAAGCCACCCGACACCAGCAGCGTGCGAATGCCGAGCGACTGCACGCCGTGCAGCATGGTCTGCGCGCCGGGCGAGAGTTGCAGGCGCTCGTCGAACACCTTCTCCAAAGCACTGGCATCGAGCCCCTTGAGCAAGGCTACGCGGCGCGTGAGACTTTCGTTGAAGTCCTTGATCTCGCCGCGCATGGCGGCCTCGGTGATCGCCGAAACTTCCGCCTTCAATCCGCAGAAATCGGCGATTTCGTCGACGCACTCGATGGTGATGAGCGTGGAGTCCATATCCATGGCCACCAGCTTGAAATCCGTGAGACGGCGCTGGCTGTCGACGAGTACGGCATCGACCTCGTGCTGCTGGGCAAACGCATGCATCGCGGTGCGCAGGGCCGGGCTGTCGGGGACATCGGCGATGCGCGCCGCACCCGGCGTAAACGTGACACTGGCACCGGGCACGAGTGCACCGACGGCGGCTTGCAGGTGAGGCGGGAATGCCGTAGCGGGAGCGGCGGGCGTGGCGGGTGAAGCGCTGCCCAGAATGACGAGGTCGTTGGCCATCTTGAAGTCGAGAGTCTTGCGTTTTACGTGCGACCGACATTCTACCGGGTTGCGGCGGCCTCGCGCCGGTTTCCCGGACGGGCGCGAGATTCCGGATGCCCATCCGTCGCACGGGGCGCGCCTCAGCCGTCGTTCGTGGCGCGACGCGCGCGGCTCGGCGGAAGTGCCTCGAACTTGTGCCAGACGCGCCGCAGATGGCGGCTGGAGCCGAAACCGGTGCGCTCGGCAATGCGCTCCAGATCGAGATGGCTGTTGCCGAGCATCTCGCGCGCGAGCGCGATGCGCAGTCGATGCAGATAGTCGATGGGCGCGACGCCGGCGTGTTCGCGGAAGAGTCGCGTCACGTGCCGTTCGCTCGCGCAGGCGATGTCGGCCATGGTGGCGAGTGTCCAGTCGTGGGCGGGATCGGCGGCGATGGCGTCCTGTACCCGATGCAATGCCGGGTGCAGGTGGTTGCGGCCTTCGAGCCAGGGAGACAACTGCGGGTCGGCGCCGGCACGCCGCGCGTAGACAACCATCTGGCGCGCCACCGCAGCCGCGCACAGCGGGCCGGTGGCGTTGGCAATGAGGGTGAGCATCAGATCCAGCCCGGTGGTGACGCCGGCGCTCGTCCACACGTTCCCGTCATGCACGTAGAGCCGGTTGTCCGCTACGCGCGCACTTGGGGCCAGTGCGCGCAACTCGTCGCAACTGCCGTGATGCGTGGTGCAGGCGCGCGTATCGAGCAGTCCCGCGCGTGCGGCCAGCAGCGCGCCCGTGCAGATGCACGCCAGTTGGTGCGTGGGGCGTACCACTTGCCGAAGCCACGCAACGGCGCGGGCTTCGGCGTCTTCTGCCGGGGCGTCCGATAAGTTGGATAAGTCCGTCATCGTGCCATCGTCCGTCACTTGCTCCGGCAGTGGCTTCTCGACGGTGCCCGCGACGACCAGCCAGGCGTCGTCGGGCACGTCGCCTGGCAGCACGTCCAGCGGCGAGAGGCGCAGGCCGACGGAGGTGGCCACCGAGCGCTGTGTGCCGACATAGCGCAACACGAAGCGCACGTCGTCCTGCTGATGATTGGCGATGCGCAACGCCTCGGCCGGCGCTGCGATGTCGAGCAGCAGCGTATTGGGCATGACCAGCAGATAGACGGGTTGCAGTCGTGGCATCGCAGCAGGCCTTCAGGACAAATTCGGACAACGTCGGCTCGAGAGCGACATTACACCGCCGCGAGCGCTTCCTCAACCGTCACGATACGGGCGAAGCGGTCGACGAGGACCGTTTCGGTGCGCTCCTTGAGGTCGGCCACCGACAACTCGCGTCCGGTGCGCGGGTGTTGCATCGGGAAGGTGAGGGTGGCTTCCGTGACGAAGTCCACTTCGTAACCCGCATCGGACGCCGCACGGGTCGTCGTCTCGCAGCATTGCTCGGTGCGGATGCCGGAAACGATCAGACGGGTAATGCCATGTTCGACGAGCCACGCGCCGAGGGTGGAGCCGGCCAGCGCGCTGTGCTTCACCTTGTCCACCGTGAATACCGGGGCGATACGAAGTTCTTCGAGCGTGCGCACGAAGCCCGAGTCACGCGAGAACACGCCCGAATCGATATGGAACACCTGCACGACGGGGACGCCACGCGCCACCGCACCGTCGACGAGCGCTTGTTGCCGGCTGAAGTACGTGGCGAGATCGTCTTCGCGCCAGTACGGACGCTGACGGAACGATTCCTGGGCGTCGATGACGAGCAGGGCGGTGCGGGACGTTTGGGCGGTTTGATTTTGCGACATGAGCGACTCCGTTAGGTTGGGTGACGGTGAGGCCATGTTACGAGGCGCTCAGGGACCACGACAGACCGCTCGCAGACCGGAATCGGACGTATCCGGACATCAACGGTCGATGCCTGTCAACCGATCGAATGCCCCGAATGCCGGATAGACAGGCGTTCAGATCGCGGCGTGCGTGCCAATGCCGGCGGCTTGCGCCCGCTGATACAGCGCGGCGGCGAGTGCGACGTCCTGCGCCCCCATGCCGAGCGACTTGAACAAGGTGACGGCTTCGGCGTTGGTGCGCCCGGGATGCGTGCGAATGACCAGTTCCCCGAGGTCTGCAAGCAGGTCCTCCGGTCCGATACGGCCTTCGGCGGCAGCCGCCAGATAGTCGCCGGACTCGTTGATCGTCGATTCACGCCGGTCGACGAACAACCGGGCTCGCGCCATGAGCATGGTATCGGCTTCACGATGACGAGGTGTGCTGCTGCCCACCAGATTGACGTGTGTGCCCGGCGCGATCCAGCCGGCTTGCAACACCGGGTCCGTTGCGTTCGTCACCGTCACGACGATATCGGCGTCGCACACGGCCGCTTTCGCGCTCTCGGCGGCTTCGAGGGGGAAGCTGTAGTTCGACTGTTCCTTGTCGACGAAAGCCTGTGCCGTGGCGAGCGAGCGGCTTGCCACATACACGTGCCGCAACGGGCGCGCCGCCGCGAGCGCCGCGAGATGCCAGTGCGCCTGATGACCTGCCCCGATCAGGGCGAGGCGAGAGGCGTCGGGGCGGGCGAGCAGACGTGTCGCCAGTCCGGTCACGGCGGCGGTGCGAATGCCGGTGATCTCCGCCGCGTTCATGACGGCGAGGAGTTCGCCCGTCTCCCCGCTCATCAACAGAACGCAGCCCTGATGCGGGTCCTTGCCGTGCGCGCTGTTGCCGGGAAAGAAGGTGCCGACCTTGGCGCCATAGACCGGCATGCCGGCCGCAGCGCTGCCGAGGAATGCGGGCATCATGCCGAGCATGCCTTTTGCGCCGAGCGCTTCCGGCGCACGGATGATCTGGCGCAACGGCAGGTGAATCTGCCCACGGGCGAGCGCGCCGAACATGGCGGACATGACGGGGATCGCGTCGGCCACGGGCATGAGCGCGGTGATTTGCGCAGCGTCGAGCAGCAGAACGGGTGGCGTTAAGGAGGTGGCGGACATGCGAGTTCCTTGTGAACGTGCGGGCAGTGACCGAGGCGCCAAGCGAAGACGCGACCGTCAGGTCGCGTCAGGCGTTTCGTCAGAGGGGGAAAAGGTGTTCAGCCGTTCGCTTCGGCTGCGAGCGCCGCTTCGATGTGGCGGTTGAACGTCGCCGTGTCGGTGTTGGTGCCGCACAGCAGCACGCCGACGCGCTTGCCCATGAGTGTCTCGCGCAGCGGTCCCATCAGCGCGGCGGTCGCCGCCGCGCAGGCGGGTTCTACAGCCAGCTTCAATTGACGGAACAGGGTGAGCATGCCCGCGCGCATCTGGTCGTCGGTGACCGTGACCAACTCATCGACATGACGGCGGCACAGCGTATAGCTGTACAACTCTGTGTGCGGTGCCATCAGGCTGTCGGCGATACCGGTCATCGGCCCCATCTTGACAGTGCCGCCTGCAGCGAAGCTCTGTGCCATGGCGTCGGCACCGGCCGGTTCGACCCCGTACACCTTCACGTGTGGCGCGAACAGCTTGAACGCGGTGGCTACACCGGCAATCAAGCCGCCACCGCCGATGGGCACGATCACGGCGTCGAGGTCGGGGGCTTGCTTCGCCCATTCGTAGCCCAGCGTGGCCGTGCCGAGCACCGTGCGGTAACCGTTGAACGGATGCACGAAGTAGCGGCCTTCTTCCTGTTCTACGCGCTTGACCATGTCGAACGCTTCGTGAACGTTGTCAGCGAGTATCAGTTCCGCACCGTATTCACGGCACAGCGAGGAACGTGCCGGGCTGGCGGTCTTGAGCATGATCGTCTTGGCGCCGATGCCCGTTGCTCGCGCGGCGTAGGCCACGGCCACGGCGTGGTTGCCGGCGGACACGCACGTCACGCCCGCCTTGCGCTGCGCTTCGTCGAGTGAGAGCAGGTTCGAGAACGCCCCGCGCGCCTTGAACGTGCCCGACGCCTGCAACAGTTCGTACTTGAATGTCACCTGGGTGTCGCCGAGCGTCGGAAAGTCACGGCGGGTGAATACCGGCGTCGTTCGCACATAAGGAAGCAGCTTCTCGTGCAAGGCGGCGATGGCGTCTTTCGTCGGCGCGGGTTGCCCGTCGATGGTTTCGGCGTGCAGGTCGTGGGTCGATTGCGTCACTTGGGCGTTGTCTCCTTAGTCGTGAAATGCCGGGAGGGGGCGCACACCGGTGAGCGGATGTGCGCCGCGGCTCCCGTAGCCGCTTGGCGTTGCCGGGCTCGATGGTTCAGCGAAGGCCGAGCTTGCGGCTGCGCAGCAGCGCGGTAATGCTGATGACGGCAGCGAAAATCAGATAGAAGCTCGGCGCGAGCTTGTTGCCCGTTGCGCCAATGAGCCACGTGATGATAAACGGTGCGAAGCCGCCGAACACCGTTGCTGCAATGTTATAGCTCAGAGAGAGGCCCGTGGTGCGCACCTGTGTCGGGAACAATTCGGTGAGCAGTGCGGGCAGGGCGCCGAAGTAGGTCGTCATCAGCAGGCCGAGCACGATCTGGAACACCATCAGCGAGCCGAACGTCGGATTCGCATCGAGGAAGCGGAACATCGGGTAGACGAGCACCAGCAATGCCACGGCGGCGGCGAGCATCGGCTTGATCCGGCCGTGC
The DNA here is from genome assembly GCF_000389825.1 of Pandoraea sp. SD6-2. NCBI lineage: Bacteria > Pseudomonadati > Pseudomonadota > Betaproteobacteria > Burkholderiales > Burkholderiaceae > Pandoraea > Pandoraea sp. SD6-2. Next base: position 85,621 of record NZ_KB944428.1, read on the forward strand.
GTATCCGACCAGTGGCCGACGATCGGTGCGACGATCAGTTGCACGACACCCGTGAGCAGCACGGCTGAGAATGCGGCCGAGGACGGCAGACCCAGTTGCTTGACCGCATACGTCGGCATGTAGAGCACCAGATAGGTCGCGACGGTGGCCATCACGACCACGCCGATGGCGAGCAGCAGGCGTTCCTTCTGGCTGGCAAACGTATCGCGCAGGGGGTTTTGCGTGGGCTCGATGTCCAGGAACTCGGGCGTCTCGTCCAGACGGCGGCGAATGTAATACGCCACGGGGCCGATCAACAAGCCGAAGAAGAAGGGGACACGCCACCCCCACGACGCCATCGCTTCCGGCGACAGATTGCCGGTGAGCAGCGCGCCGAAACCTGCGGCGAGCAGCGTGGTGAGACCTTGCGAGGCGACCTGCCAGCTCGAGAAGAAGCCGCGACGTTGCGGCGCGTGCTCGGCGAGGAACGCCGTGGCGCTACCGAATTCGCCGCCGGCCGAGAAGCCCTGCACCATGCGGGCGATGACGATACCCACTGGCGCCAGCACCCCGATGGAGGTATACGTCGGCATGAGCGCGATGAGCAGCGTGCCGACCATCATCAACAGAATCGACAGCGTGAGCGCGGCTTTGCGGCCGGCGCGGTCGGCGTAGGCGCCAATCACGATGGCACCGAGCGGGCGCATGAAGAACGACACGCCGAACGTGCCGAGCGTGAGCAGCAGCGACACCGTGTCGTTGCCGGTCGGGAAGAACAGTTTCGCGATGGTCACGGCGAAGAAGCCGTACACCACGAGATCGAACCACTCGAGGGCGTTACCGATCGATGCGGATACGATCACACGCCAGGCGTGCGGGGTGGTGCGGGCGGACGGGGCCGTCGCGTTGGGGGCTGCGCTTGCACTCATGGGCGAGATCTCCAATACCTTGTCTGGCGTATGTGCTTTGTTATCTTGCGAAGGGATGTCTTGTGCGCCTTTGCAATAGACGTCTGTGACTGTGTACGGCGTGCTGCTTTGCTGCTTTGTTGCCTTGCGCGATGCCGGACCGGCGCCGCCAAGGCAACGGGCCGCATCCCGCTAGCGGAATACGGCCCGGTAAGGTGACAGCCGGCGCCTTGGCCTGAAATGATTCAGGCGACGGTTCAGGCGTCGACGGTATTGCTGCGAATCAGCTTGCGCAGGAACGACTCGCACTGCGCGATCTGTTCGAGCGACACGAACTCGTTGGGCTTGTGCGCTTGCTCGATATTGCCAGGGCCGCATACGATCGACGGCACGCCCGCCAGTTGGAACTGACCGGCTTCGGTGCCGTAGGCGACCTTGCGCTTGTCGGTGTCCTTGGTCAGGGCGCGCACGAGTTGCGTGATGGCGTCCTGCTCCGAGGCGTCCAGCGCCGGGGCGGCGGCAATCCGCTTGAACTCGATGCCGGCGTTCGGATGCTCTTTCTGCATCTTCGGCACAAGCTCGTCCAGCGCGTATTGCTGAATGCGCTGGAAGATGCCTTCGGCGTCGACGCCCGGCAGATTGCGGTATTCGAAAACGAACTCGCACAGTGCCGGAATCGTGTTGAGGGCGATGCCGCCCGAGATCGTGCCGGTCTGCGCCGTGGTGAACGGCACGTCGAACAACTCGTCGAACGGACCGTTCTGCTTGAAGTGATCGGCCAGATCGCGGATGTAGCAGATCAGACGTGCCGCGTATTCAATGGCGTTCGAGCCCTTCGGCGTGAGCGACGAGTGCGCTGCGTGACCGCGCACACAGCACTGGTAGGCGTTGATGCCCTTGTGGGCGACGATCACGCGCATGCTCGTCGGCTCGCCGACGATGCAACCGTCCGGGCGAATGCCGCGCTCGCGCAGCTCGGCCAGCATCACGGGCGCGCCCACGCAACCGATCTCTTCGTCGTAGGAAAAAGCGAAATGGAACGGCGTCTTGAGCTTGGCGTCGCGCATTTCCGGCAGCATCGTCATGACAGCGCCGATGAAGCCCTTCATGTCGCAGGTGCCGCGGCCATACAGGTTGCCGTCGCGCACCACGGGCTTGAACGGATCGGTATCCCACGGCTGGCCGTCGACCGGCACCACGTCGGTGTGACCCGACAGCACGATGCCGCCCTGGGTGTTGCCGTCAGCGGCGGGCAGCGTCACGAACAGATTGGCCTTGCGCTTGGTCGCGTCATACGAGAGCCACGGCTCGACACCCGAATGCTTGAGGCTGTCGCGCACCGTCTCGATCAGGCCGAGGTTCGATTCGCGGCTGGTGGTATCGATGCTGACCAGCTTCGTGATCCAGTCGAGCGATGCTGGCTGGGCCTCGCTGGCGGCTTGCGGCGCGATGGCTTGAGGGGAAGCGCTTGTCATTCGAATCTCCGGGAATCTTCCAGTCATACGTACTGGGAAATGGTACTCAAAAATAATTTAGAGGTAAAAGATTGTGTGAACAACCATTCCTGCCTCGCGGGAATTTGCGCGCCGGACGGGGGTTTGTCCGGATGCGCTTGCCCGGCGAACGACTGAAATTGCTGCGGCGCACACCGGATTCGAGGTCTTTTCGAGCGTTTCGGTGTGCCGTCGCTGCCGGGTGTGTCAGGCGGCTTTTGCGCCGGGTGAGCCGAGGGCTCGCAACGTCTCCTTGATCGCGCGCACGCGGTCGGTCAGTTCTGCGTGTTTCACTTCGATGCGCAGTTTGTCCTGCCCGGCGAGTTTGATGTGGCGATGCTTCTGCACCAGTTCGATGATGCGCATCGGGTCGACGGCGGGCGTCGGCTCGAATTGCAGGGCAATGGCTTCTTCGCTCGCATCGATCTTCACAATACCCAGCGGCTTGGCCAGCAACCGCAGACGGTGCGTCTCGATGAGTGCCTGCGCCTGTTGCGGCAACTTGCCGAAGCGGTCGACGAGTTCTTCCTGCGTCGTGTCGATGGCATCGGGATTCGTGCCGTTGGCGAGCCGCTTGTAGAGCGAGAGACGCTCCTGCACGTCGCCGCAGTAATCGCTTGGCAGAATGGCCGGGACGTGCAGATTGATCTCGGTCGTCACGGCGAGCGGTGCAGTGAGATCCGGCTCGCGGCCGGCTTTCAGCGCACTCACCGCGTCGGCCAGCATATCGGTGTAGAGCTGGAAGCCGATTTCATGGATTTCGCCCGATTGTTTGTCGCCCAGCACTTCGCCCGCGCCGCGAATTTCGAGATCGTGCATGGCGAGGTAGAAGCCCGCGCCCAGTTCTTCCATCTGCTGAATTGCTTCGAGACGGCGTTGTGCCTGCTTGGTCAGGGCCTTCGGATCGTGCACGAGCAGATAGGCGTACGCCTGATGGTGCGAGCGGCCCACGCGGCCACGCAACTGGTGCAACTGCGCGAGACCGAACTTGTCGGCGCGATGCATCAGGATGGTGTTGGCGGTCGGCACGTCGATGCCGGTCTCGATGATGGTCGTACACAGCAGCACGTTGGCGCGCTGTGTCACGAAGTCGCGCATCACGCGCTCGAGATCACGCTCGTGCATCTGGCCGTGGGCGACCACGATGCGGGCTTCGGGCACAAGGGCTTCCAACTGAGCCTTGCGGTTCTCGATGGTCTCGACTTCGTTATGCAGGAAATACACCTGCCCGCCACGCTTGAGTTCGCGCAGCATGGCTTCGCGAATTACACCATCTTCCTCGCGTCGCACGAAGGTCTTGATCGCCAGGCGCTTCTGCGGCGCGGTGGCGATGACCGAGAAGTCGCGCAATCCTTCGAGGGCCATGCCGAGCGTGCGCGGAATCGGGGTGGCAGTCAGCGTGAGCACGTCGACCTCGGCGCGCAGTGCCTTGAGGGCTTCCTTCTGACGCACGCCGAAGCGGTGCTCTTCGTCGATGATGACGAGGCCCAGGCGCTGGAACTGGATGTCGTTCGAGAGCAGCTTGTGCGTGCCGATCACGATATCGACCTGTCCTTCGTTGATCGCCTTCACACTCGCGTTCACTTCCTTTGTGGTCTTGAAGCGGGAGAGTTCGGCGATGCGCACCGGCCAGTCGGCAAAGCGATCGGAGAAGGTCTGCGCGTGTTGTTCGGCGAGCAGCGTGGTGGGCGCGAGCAGAGCGACCTGTTTGCTGTCGAGCACGGCAATGAAGGCGGCGCGCAAGGCCACTTCGGTTTTGCCGAAGCCGACGTCGCCGCACACCAGACGGTCCATCGGACGACCGCTGGTCATGTCGCTCATGACGGCGGCAATCGCGGCCGCCTGATCCGGTGTTTCCTCAAAGCCGAAGCTGTCGGCAAACTTCTCGTAATCGCGCGGCGACAACTCGAAAGCGTAGCCCGAGCGCGCGGCACGGCGGGCGTACAGGTTGAGCAGTTCCGCCGCCGTATCGCGGATCTGCTGTGCGGCCTTGCGCTTCGCCTTCTCCCATTGGCCCGAACCGAGGGAGTGCAGTGGCGCGGTGTCGGGGTCGGCGCCGCTGTAGCGCGAGATCAGGTGCAACTGCGAGACCGGCACATACAGTTTGCTCGCGCCCGAGTATTCGAGATGCAGGAATTCGGTTTCACCTTCGCCGAGATCCATGCTGACCAGGCCCTGATAGCGGCCGATGCCGTGCTGGCTGTGAACCACGGGGTCGCCGACCTTGAGTTCGGCAAGGTCGCGTACCATCGAGTCGACCGACGTCGCCTGTTCCTGGCGGCGCTTGCCCGCGCGGCGCGCAAGTCCTTCGTACAGCTCGTTTTCGGTGATGAACGCGAGGTTTTCGGCCGGCAGCAGGAAGCCGGCGGCCAGCGGGGCGACGCCGATGGCGAAGCGCGCGTCTGACGTCAGGAAGTCTTCGAGCGACTCGACCGTGGAGGGGCGCAGATCGTTGTCGTGCAGCAGTTGCAGCAGCGTCTCGCGGCGGCCGGCCGAATCGGCGCCCAACAGCACGCGCGCCGGTGTACGGGCCAGATAGGCGCGCAGCGCGGCGAGCGGGTCGTCGGCGCGGCGATTGACCGCCAGCGGCGGCAGCGGGGTGGCCCAACTGCCATCGCCCGGCGCGGGCAGCGTCAGCCGTGCGAACGGCTTGGCGAGCGCGAAGAAGTCCTGATCGAGCAGGAATAATTGCTCGGGCGGCAGCACCGGACGCTCGCGGTCATGCGACAGAAAGTTGTAGCGCTGGCGCGTGTCGTTCCAGAAGCGGTGGATCGCCGCGTCGAGATCGCCCACGAACACCAGTTGCGCGTCGGCGGGCAGATAGTGGAACAGCGTGGCCGTTTCTTCGAAGAACAGCGGCAGGTAGTACTCGATGCCTGCCGACGGCACGCCGCTGCCGATGTCCTTGTAGATTGGACTGCGGCTCGGATCGCCTTCGAAGACTTCGCGCCAGCGGCCGCGAAACGCCGTGCGCGCGGGTTCGTCGAATGGGAATTCGCGCCCGGGCAGCAGACGGACTTCCTTGACCGGATACAGGCTGCGCTGCGTGTCGGGATCGAACGCGCGAATGCTGTCGACGGTATCGTCGAACAGATCGAGGCGATAGGGCAGTGCCGAGCCCATCGGGAAGAGATCGATCAGCCCGCCGCGTACGCAGTACTCGCCGGGGCGCATCACCTGACTCACATGCTCGTAGCCCGCGAGTGTGAGTTGCGACTTCAGCCGGGCCTCGTCAAGACGTTCGCCCTGCGTGAAGAAGAACGTGTAGGCCGCCATGAAGCTTGCCGGCGCCATGCGATAGAGCGCAGTGGTCGCGGGCACCAGCACGATGTCGCAGCGCTTCTCGCCGAGATCGTGCAGGGTGGCAAGCCGTTCGGACACGAGATCCTGGTGCGGCGAGAACGTGTCGTAGGGCAGCGTCTCCCAGTCGGGCAGCAGCCGCACGCGCGCCTCGGGTGCACACCACTTCAGTTCCTGCTGCAGGCGCAGGGCGTCGGTGGCCTGGGCGCACACGACGGCGAGCAGCGGCAGGCGCTCGCGATTCTCTTCGAAATAACGGGCAATGAGCAGGGCGTCACTGGACGCGTGCGAGCCGGCAAAAGCGTAACGCTGTCCCGCTTTCACGAGCGGCACAGGCACGGTACTACGGGATAAGGCGTTGGCGGAGGACATAGGAAAACGTTGCAGAAATGGCAAAGCACGGGGCTCCACTCGCATGGGGCCCCGTGACAGTCAGCGTCTATTATAAAATCCCTGCTTTATCCTTACCTGCGTTTTATCGTGAGCGACCGACTTTTTGCCGTCATCCCGTGTGCCGGGGCCGGTGTACGCGCCGGGGCCGACGTGCCCAAGCAATACCGAAGCGTCGGCGGACGTGCCATGCTTCACTATGCCCTTGCCGCATTCGACGCCTGTTCCGAGTTCGCTCAGACCGTGCTGGTGCTGGCGCCCGACGACGATCACTTCGACGGGCGGCGCTTCGGCACGCTGCGCTTTGCGGTGCGCCGTTGCGGCGGCCCGTCGCGCCATGCGTCGGTCCTTGGCGGCCTGCAGGCACTCACCGAGTTCGGGGCGCAGGACAGCGATTGGGTGCTTGTGCACGATGCTGCACGTCCTGGCATCACTCCTGCGCTGATTCGCGCACTCGTCGAAGCGCTGCGCGACGATCCGGTCGGCGGCATTCTCGCGTTGCCCGTGGCCGATACCCTCAAGCGTGAGCAGGCGCCGGCCGAGAAGGGCGGGTTGGCCGCCGTACAGACCACGGAATCGCGTGATGGGCTGTGGCAGGCACAGACGCCCCAGATGTTCCGCCTTGGCATGTTGCGTCAGGCGCTGGAAGACGCGCTTGCTTCGGGAGCCGAAGTCACGGACGAGGCCAGCGCCATCGAGCGTATCGGCCTCACACCGAAACTCGTTCGCGGCAGCCTGCGCAACTTCAAGGTGACATATCCCGAAGATTTCGTGCTTGCCGAAGCATTCCTCGGTGCGGCCAAGTCCGCGTGAAGGCGCAGTGATTACCGGCTGCATTGATCTGACGTACTGTTTTTTCGCATTTGGCGATTCCCCATGACTGAACCCGCTGTTTCCAATGTCTCGCTCGCTACGTTGTTCAAGCTCCGCATCGGTCAGGGCTACGACGTGCATGCCCTCGTGCCCGGCCGCCCGCTCGTGATGGGGGGGGTGACGATTCCGTTCGACCGCGGCCTGCTGGGCCATTCGGACGCCGACGTGCTGCTGCACGCCATCACCGACGCCGTGCTCGGTGCCGCGGCGCTGGGCGACATCGGGCGTCATTTCCCTGACACCGATCCCACGTTCAAGGGCGCAAACAGCGTTGTATTGCTCAAGGAAGCCATGCGTCGTGTGCGCGAGCATGGCTATGAGATCGTCAACGTGGACTGTACGGTCATTGCGCAGGCGCCGAAGCTCGCACCGCATATTGCCGCCATGACCCAATCGATTGCCGATGCGCTGGGCATCACCGCCGGTCAGGTGAACGTGAAGGCGAAGACCAACGAGAAGCTGGGCTATCTCGGCCGCCAGGAAGGGATTGAAGCACAGGCGGCGGCATTGCTCGTCGGGCGCTGAGCGCCGGTCAGACCCAAAGCAAAACGGCGCTACCGGACAAAGCCGGTAGCGCCGTTTTGTTTTTGATGGCTCGCGCAGTGTCGAGGCACCGCGCCAAGCCTTACCTTACGCTGCCTCGGCGGCGAGGACTTGCGCAGCGGCGTTGATGACAGCGGCGATACGGCCGACGTCACGCAGTTGCGCGGTGCTCATCCCATGCTCGGCGGCGAGCAACTGAAAGTGCGACTGCACGCAGAAGTGGCACTTGCCGATGATGGACGCCGCCAGGGCATACATCTCGAAGCGACGCTGATCGACGCCGCCTCGCGTGGCGTAGCCGTTCATGCGAAGTTGGGCCTTCTCGTTCTTGAGTTCGGCGTTATCGGCCATCTCGAGGTACGGATACCACGTGTTGTTCATGCCCATGAGCGCGGCGGCGGTCAACGCGCCTTCAAGCTCTTCCGGGGACAATACGCCGGCTTCGCGAATCGCCTTGATGAGCGGCTGGCTCTTGGCCGCGAAGGCGGCCGCGAGGGCCACACCAACGGCGTCGTTGCCTTCCAGCGAGGAGCGGGCGATCGTGCCGTCGAGGTTCAGGCGAATGTCCTTGGCGTAGTCAGGGATCTGCGCCTTAATCGCGGTGATGAATTCCATAAATTTCTCCTATTGCTTTGGGCTGAAAAAGCCCGCTTGCGCGGGCTTCGAGACGACGCTTACAGCGTTGCACCGCCGACCGCGCGGTTGCACGGGCAGAGTTCGTCGGTTTGCAGGCCGTCCAGAATACGCAGAACTTCTTCCGGGTTACGGCCGACGTTCAGGTTGTTCACCGAAACGTGCTGAATGACGTTGTCCGGGTCAACGATGAACGTTGCACGCAGGGCCACGCCGGCTTCCTTTTCACGCACGCCGAGTTGGTCGATCAGAGCACCCGTGGTGTCGCCGAACGAGTAGTGGTTCAGCTTGCTCAGGTCCTTGTGCTCACGGCGCCATGCCAGTTTCACGAATTCGTTGTCGCCCGAACCGCCGAGCAGAACAGCGTCACGATCTGCGAAGTCGTTGGCCAGCTTGGCGAACTCAACGATTTCGGTCGGGCACACGAAGGTGAAATCCTTCGGGTAGAAGTAAATGATCTTCCACTTGCCCGGGAACGAGGCTTCGGTGATCGTTTCGAAAGCCGACACACCGTTTTCTTCGTGGTTGTTGAAACCGGGCTTGGCAGCTACTACCGAGAACGCTTCGAGTTTGTCGCCGACAGTCTTCATCGATTTACTCCTAAATTAGTGCGGTTTATGTCGAGATGTCACAGGTACATCGCAACCAGCAACTGACCGGGATCATGCGATCCCGGTCAACCAAGGCAGTATACGCTATCAAATCAATGGCAGCAATAGTTTATTTTTATGCCGGGGATAGTTAAATCAAATCCCGTCGATAGGATGTTGTGTGATGCCGCGCGGAAGAAGCCTTGAGCATAGCCAAATTCCCGCGCGATCACATCTATTTAGCTAGCGGGAATGACACGATGATTTCAAGGCCGGTGCCCGGACGAACATTGCGCAGCGAGGCGATGCCTTTGTAGCGTGTGGCAATGCGCTGGACGATTGCCATGCCAAGGCCGGTGCCGTCTGCCTTGGTTCGTGCCGTGTCCACCCGATAGAACGGGCGGAAAACGAGGGCTAGTTGCTCCTCGGGAATGCCGGGGCCGGTATCGCGCACACGCATCTCGACGCGTTCACCGAGCACGCGCGTCGTGATGTGAACGTTGGCGATGTCGGTCTCGGCGTCGCGGCCATACTTGCGCGCGTTCTCGAGCAGGTTCGTGAGCAGGCGCTTGAGGTCGGTGCGCTCGGCCAGCACTGCGGTGGCTTCGGCAAGTTCGATGGTGACGTTGAGGTCTTCCCTGCCGTCGAACGAGGTGGCGGTCTCGCGCACGATATCCGACAGGTCCAGCGCCTGCATCGTGCGCGACGCTGGGCGGGCGTAATCGAGAAAGCGGCCGATGATCTCGTCCATTTGCTCGATGTCGCTGATCATGTCGCGTTTGACGTTCTCGTCGGACGGACTCATCTCCGTCTCCAGCCGTAGCCGGGCGAGTGGTGTGCGCAGGTCGTGCGAGATGCCGGCGAGCATCAGTGCCCGGTCGGCTTCGAGGCGCTCGAGTTCGTCCACCATCTGGTTGAAGCTGCGGTTGGCCTCGGCGGCCTCGCCCATGCCGCGCTCGGGCAGCGGATCGGGGCGTTGCCCTTCGCCAATGGCACGAGCGGCGTGGGCGAGCCGGGCGAACGGCCGGTTCACGATCGCGGTAATGAAGGCGGCGCCGATGAGCGAGAGTGCCAGCGCGAAGGTCCCCCAACTGAAGAGTTGAAGGCCGGTGGCCGTGTCGATCCGGTCTTGCTCGATGGCGACCCAGTAGTCGTCTTCGTCGATCTTGAAGCTGATCCACATGGCCGGGATCTCGTTGACCGAGGCGGCGATGATCGTGTCCGTGCCAAGACGCCGTTGCACGTCGCGCACGATCAGATCCTGCACCACGCCGCCCGGCTGCTTCTCGACCTTGTCTGCCGGTTCGCGCGGATACACGCGGATGCCCTCATTGCTCTCCAGATCCTGGAGCAATGCGCGGCGCAGATCGGGTTCGGAATAGAGCAGGGCGGTGCGCGTGAGCTTGACGATCGACACGAGCTGCTGCGCAACCCGTTGTGCGCGCGGCTCGCGTTCGATCACGCGAAAGCTCTGATACCAGGCGGCCAGACTGACGCCGATAAGCAGTGCGATGAGGAAAAAGGTACGCCAGAAAAGACCGCCGAACAGCCCGCGTACCATCCGGATCGGATGCATGGGGTTGCTCCGTCTAAAGCGTGATTTGTGCGTGCCCGCAGGCCCGGTGTGCCGGATGACGGGGGGCGGGACGAAGCGCGACGTGCGGCATGGGATGCGACGTGAAACAAGACACGACGCCGGTGCGCGAGCTTGTTGCGACCGGCGTCGTTTTGCAGCGTGAGACGCGAAGGTGGCCGATCACGCGCCGCCGTCCGGAATGAACACGTAGCCGAGGCCCCAGACGGTCTGAATGAAGCGAGGGCTGCCCGGGTCCGGTTCAATGAGCTTGCGCAGGCGCGAGATCTGCACGTCGAGGCTGCGGTCGAACACTTCGTATTCGCGCCCCCGTGCGAGTTCCATCAGCTTCTCGCGGGACAAGGGCTGGCGCGGATGGCGCGCGAATACCTTGAGCACCGAGAACTCGCCCGTCGTGAGCGCGATTTCCTGACCGTTTTTGGTGAGCGTGCGCGTGGCGAGGTTCAGGGCGAAGTCGCCAAACTCGAACGTCTCCATGGTTTCGCTGGGTGCGCCGGGAAGTTCAGGCGGCGCCTGACGGCGCAATACGGCATGAATTCGGGCGACGAGTTCGCGCGGATTGAAGGGCTTCGGCAGATAATCGTCGGCACCCATTTCGAGGCCGACGATACGGTCGACATCCTCGCCTTTGGCCGTTAACATGATGATCGGCGTGCGGTCATTCGCGCCACGCAGGCGGCGACAAATAGAAAGACCGTCTTCACCGGGGAGCATCAGGTCCAGCACGAGCAGATCGAAGCGCTCGCGTACCCAAAGCTTGTTCATGGCCGTTGCATTTTCGGCCACAAAGACATTGAAACCCTGTTCCCCGAGGTAACGACGTAACAGGTCGCGCAGGCGCGGATCGTCGTCGACAACCAGAATTTTGGGAGAATTTTTGTTTTCCATGCCACGTATCTTAGCCCGAAATGTTGCGAACTGAGGAGGCCGCCAAAGCGGGTTACAAAGGGTTACACAATTTACCCTACCCCTTGTGCGCTGACCATAGGCAGTGGGTACACTTGCACCCCTGCCAGGGCGAAAACCTGCCGCATGGCATGAAGGACATACGCACAAGATGAGATGGGCTGCTGAGTTGACGCTACTGTTCGGGGGAATCATGCTCTGGGGACACCTGGGTGTGACGTATGCCCGTCCCGTGGCCCATTTCAGCACGCAATCTCATGGCGTGAGTCCGTCTGGACAGCAGCGCTCGGTGCCAGCGCCGTCGCCTCGCAATCCGTCGAAGAATGGGCAGTCGCAGGGGGATACCTCTGCCGAGCGCCGCAACGACGATCTGCAGAACACGCCGCCGGGCCGCCGTCCGAATGGTCATATGTCGCCGGAAGACCGGCGCTTGCTTCGTCAACATATTCAAGACGCTGTGCGCGAGTTGTACAGTCACTAGCATGACGCGCACTACGTTGGTGCCAGATCAGTTTCGGAAACGTCGCCAAACGCTTCTCCCAAAACGCCAGTGATGTCACTTTGACGCGAGCGTCCCATGAAGCCGAATCCAACATCGCCAGCCGCTGTCGACGCTGGCTTTTTTTGCGCTCGCCGCAAGCGTAACGAGAAGGCGAGGGAACGGATCGCACCGCCGCCGTTACTATCCGTCTACCTGAAACCGCTCGCCTGCCGGCGGCTCGTGCCGGGCTTGCTCGCCGCCTTTTGGCTGGCGTCGCCGTTGGTGGTCCACGCTGCGGGGGCGAAGCACGCGGGCGTGACGCATACGGCGCGTTCGACGTCGACGCATGCAACGAACACTGCCGTCGATCCTTCGACGCGTGCCCTTACAACCGACGACGCTCGCTACCTCCTCACCCGCACCGGCTACTCGCCCGACGCTCGCGAACTGGCGCCATTCGTCGGATTGACGCGCGCGCAGGCCGTCGACCGCCTGCTGGAGCAAACACGCCGTACTGCCGTGACGCCACCCCCCGCATGGGCGGCCGATCCGCCGCTCTATGGCGCGCCTGTCAAGAACATGACCGACGAGCAGCGCCGTGAGCTGAACCAGCGACGTGATCGCATGGCGGCGTCGCTGGCTGCCTGGTGGGCGCAGGAGATGGCGAGCACGCCGTCGCCGCTCACTGAGCGCATGACGATGTTCTGGCACAACCACTTCGTGTCGAGCGACGACAAGGTTCGCGAGCCGGTCGTGCTTTACCGTCAGAACGTGCTGCTGCGTGCGAATGCGCTGGGCAATTTCGGCGTGTTGCTGCACGAGGTGTCGAAGGACCCGGCCATGCTCGTCTATCTCGATGGTGCGGGCAGCCGGAAGGGGCATCCGAATGAGAACTTCGCGCGTGAGGTCATGGAGCTGTTCACGCTGGGCGAGGGGCATTACACCGAGCAGGATGTCCGTGAGGCGGCGCGCGCCTATACCGGCTGGAGTATTGATCGGCCGACGATGAGCTATGTCTGGCGCGCCAATGTTCATGACGTGGGCGCGAAGACCGTGCTGAACCAGACCGGCGACTTCGATGGCGATCAGATGCTCGACATTTTGCTGGCGCGTCCGGAGACAGCGACGTTCATCACCGGCAAATTGTGGCGCGAGTTCGTATCGCCGACGCCAGAGCCGTCGCAGGTTCAACGTGTGGCGAGCGCCTTTCGCGCGAGCGGATACGACATTCGTGTAGCGATGCGTGCGCTATTGCTGACGCCTGCCTTTTGGGATGCGCGAACACGGGGTACGTTGGTCAAGTCGCCGTCGGAGTTCGTGACGGACACCGTGCGCGAGTTCGACATTGGCTACGACGATCCGCAGATGCTGGCTCAGCAGATGCGGGCACTTGGGCAGGACCTGCTTCGTCCGCCGAATGTGAAGGGGTGGCCCGGCGGCGATGCATGGATCGACAGCACTACGTTGTTGGCGCGAAAGCAGTTCGTGGAGCGCATGTTCCGGGCGACGGAGAACGCGAATGCCGGTGGACCGTCGATGGTGTTGCCGTCGTCGTCGGCGAGTTCTGGTGTGCAACGCACGGCGCTTCGTCCTGCGGCAGCGATGCCGAGAACCGTCGCGGGCGTGCGTTTCGATCTATCGCGCTGGCTGCAACCTTACGCGCTGGGGCCGGTCGACGTTCCGGATGAGAGGGCGCGCGAGGCGTTGCAGCGGGCGGTGTTGCCGTTCGCGCCTGCGGTGCCGCAAACGGCCGGCGTGAACAGTGCAGCCTATTTGCAGGCGTTATTGATGGACCCCGCCTATCAATTGAAGTGATGAAGTGATGGCGGGCCGCACGGGATGAGTGTCATTGGGCGACGTCTGCGTATCCATTCGTACGGGACTAGCCGTGAGAGGTGTGAGATGCGTCGACGCGATTTTCTGACTTTTGCCGGTGGCCTTGGTGCTGCATGGCTGGCACCAGGGCCGGTCTTGGCGGCTGCGCATGATCTGTCCGGGACACTGCCGGGGGCGGGCGGGAACTACGGCAATCTGCTGATCCTGATCGAACTCAAAGGTGGCAATGACGGGTTGAACACCGTCATTCCCTATGCTGACCCGATGTATGCGAGTCTGCGCCCGAGTATTGGCATCAAGCGTGAGCAGGTGGTGCAACTGGACGGGCATAGTGGCTTGCATCCGGAGATGCGTCCGTTGTTGCCGATGTGGCAGGCGAAGGAGTTGGCGATCGTGCAGGGTGTGGGGTATGCGCAGCCGAATCTGTCGCACTTCCGGTCTATCGAGATATGGAATACGGCGTCGCGTTCCGACGAGTATTTGCGCGACGGCTGGTTGTCGCGCGCGTTCGCGGAACAAGCGGTGCCACCGGGTTTCGACGCCGATGGCGTGATTGTGGGCAGTGCGGAGTTGGGGCCATTGGGCGGTGGTGCCCGGGCAGTGACGTTGACCAATCCCGCGCAGTTCTTGCGGGATGCGACGCTGGCGTCGGCGAATGCGGTGCAGGTGAGCAACCCGGCGCTCGCGCATGTGCTGCGTGTGGAGAACGACATCGTGAAGGCGGCGGACGGACTGCGGCCGCGTCAGGGACAGTACGTGCTGCGCACGCCGATGCCGCCGGGGGCGTTCGGTAACGTGGTGAAAACTGCGCTGCAGGTTGTTGCGGCGGCGGACTCTTCGGCGGGCGTGCCGCTGCCGGGGCGCGGCGTTGCTGTGTTGCGTCTGACGCTCAACGGTTTTGATACGCACCAGAATCAACCGGGGCAGCAGGCGAATCTATTACGTCAGTTGTCGCTGGGGATGATGGCGTTGCGGGCTGGGCTGACCGAGTTGAATCGTTGGCAATCGACGATGATCGTCACGTATGCGGAGTTTGGCCGGCGTCCGCGCGAGAACCAGAGCCAGGGGACGGATCACGGGACGGTGGCGCCGCATTTCATTGCGGGCGGGCGTGTTCGCGGCGGCCTCTACGGGGACGTGCCGCGATTGGATCGGCTCGATGGGAATGGCAATCTGCCATTTGCCGTCGATTTCCGCGAAGTGTATGCGACGGTGCTGCAGCGCTGGTGGGGGCTGAATCCGCAGACGGTGTTGAGTGGTGCGTTCAAGCCGTTGGATGTGTTACGGGTTTGAGGTGCTGGTGCGGTGGGGCTTGGAGTTGTGCAGGTGAGCAGGGGACGGTTGCTGTGTGCGTTTGCGGGATCCGCGAATCGTCAGGGCGAAGTCGCGGATCTGCGAACGGAAGCGGGGCGGCAGGTCTCAGCGAGCGCGCCAGGCGCGCCAGAATTTGCGTAGCGGTGTGAGATCGATGCGCTGGTGCAGCACCTGATAGTCGCTGGCGGCGACCTCATCCATCAATGCCAATTGCAGTGCGGCGAGGGCGAGCAAAGGCTTTTGCTTGCGGCGGTCTTGTTTGGGGATGGCGGCGGCGGCTTCGGCGATGGTCTGACGCGCACGGGCGTGTTGGAACTTCATGAGTTCGATGAAGGCTGGCGAGTACTTCCCGTTTTGCAGATCGGCGGCGGTGACGCCGAAGCGTTGCAATTCGTCGATGGGGAAATAGACGTAGCCGGCGCGTGCGTCGACACCTGCGTCGGTGACGCGGCGGCCGAGTGTGATGGCGTGGCCGAGGGTGCGGGCAAGCGCGGGGGTTTGCGGGTCGTCGAAACCGTAGATGTGCGCGACCAGTTCGGCGGGGGCACCGCCGGCGGCGTCGCAATAGTGCGAGAGGCCGGCGAAGTCGAGATAGCGCATCTGGGAGAGATCCATCTCGGCACCATGCAGCACGGCTTCGAATGAGGCGCGTGCGATGTGGGTGTTTTTGACGACAGGGGCAAGTGCGCGCGTGACGGGGTGTGCGGGGGTGCCGGCGAAGAGTCGCGCGAGTTCCTGGCGCCACCAATCGAGTTTTGCGTGAGCGACGCCGGGGTCGTGGACGGCGGCGTGAATATCGGCGACTTCCTGGCAGAAGGCATGGGCGGCGTAGGCGGCGTCGCGTTTGGACGGCGGCAGTTGGAGCAGCGCGTAATAGAGCGCGGAGCCGGCGGGGCCGGCTTTCTGGCGGCAGTAGTCGCTGGCTTGCGCGGGGGTGCCGGGGGAGTCGTCGGCGGTCTCGTGGGGTTGCATGCGAATGGGGGTATCGGTTTGGCCAGGTGCCCGGATGTCGGTGCGCGGGCGCGCAACCGGGGGCAAGAGCCATGAATTGGTGCGAATTCTAGCATTGCGGGCCTGGGGGCGGGCGTGAGGGAGATGGCGTTGTAAGAGATTGCCGGTCAAATGCACATCATGTAGAATGCTCGCCTGCTTTGACGCATGCAGCGGGGCGACGAGTCGCCCCTTTTCATGTCCGCCAGGACACGCATGCCGTCAACCCGATGCCGGGATGTCGTTTCCCCATAAAGGTGACGACGCCCACGGGCTGCGAGGATGGCGAAATTGGTAGACGCACCAGGTTTAGGTCCTGACGCCCGCAAGGGTGTAGGGGTTCGAGTCCCCTTCCTCGCACCAACTCCCCGTTTTGGCATCGGTTACGTAGGTCTCACTTCTTCCCGCAAAAACTCGCAAACGCTCGCCGAATAAGGCGAGGCGGGGTTTTTGCGTCGATTCTGATTGTTCCCCCACTTGC
Organism: Pandoraea sp. SD6-2; assembly: GCF_000389825.1. Lineage (NCBI taxonomy): Bacteria > Pseudomonadati > Pseudomonadota > Betaproteobacteria > Burkholderiales > Burkholderiaceae > Pandoraea > Pandoraea sp. SD6-2. The sequence goes on from NZ_KB944428.1 coordinate 101,932, forward strand.
TCCAAAACTCACCTCTTCACACCTAAAATCGTGCTGGGTCCCCCATTTTTTACCCGAGGTTTCCCCACGAAATGGCATCAATTCAAAAGGTGGCGAAGGGCTGGCGCGTGCAAGTGATGGTTGATGGCCAGCGAGATAGCAGGACGTTTGATACGAGAGCGGCAGCGATGGCGTGGAGCGCGCAACGAGAGACGGAGTTGCGGTCGATTGCCAGCGGGGCAGGGAGTAAGACGCTGACGGTTGGGGATGTGCTCAAGGAGTATGAGCTGAAGGTGACCCACACGAAGCGTGGCGCGAGATGGGAGAGGTTGCGTTTGCCCCTGATCGGCGGCAAGGAGATCGGCGGACGGAAATTCAAAGACATCAAGTTGATCGACCTTCGGCCAAGCCATATCGCGGCTTGGCGGGACGCGCGGATGCGTGAGGTGTCGGGTGCGTCCGCGTCACGGGAAATGTCGCTGATGTCGCACGCGTTCCTGGTGGCCCGGAAGGAGTGGGGCTGGCTGGTGACGAACCCGATGGCGGATGTGAAGCGCCCGCCGGACCCGCCGGGGCGGGAACGGTTGATTTCGCAAGAGGAAATCGAGTTGCTGCTTGCGAGCCTGGGCTATGAAGAGGGACTGCCCGTAGAAACGCCGATGCAGCGTGTGGCAGTTGCCTTTCTGTTCGCGATAGAGACGGCGATGCGCTCTAGCGAAATCCTGGCTCTTACAGCCTCGTCGGTGAACTACCACGGCAAGTTCGCACGGCTCCCAATGACGAAAAATGGCACGGCACGCAACGTGCCGCTGTCCTCCCGCGCGATTGAGCTTCTGAAGATGCTTCCGGCGGTGCCGAAAGGCGAATCGCTATTCGCCTTGTCTGCGTCGAGCCGCGACGCGCTATTTCGGAAGGCGCGAGACAGATCACAGATCCCGGATGTGACGTTTCACGATACGCGACACGAAGCCATCACTCGCCTAGCGAAGAAATTACAACCGTTAGATCTCGCTAGGATGACTGGCCACAGAAACATCTCTGAACTGATGACGTATTACAACGCGACGGCAACAGATATAGCGGGACGCCTCGGCTAATAGCCGCGGAGATACTGAATGCGCAACATTCACTCCGGGAGTCGCGATTTCACCAGATCTGGGATTAGCAAAATTGCCCGTTGATTATGCGGGGGACGGGCTTTTTTCTCTTGGGTATTGGGTAAGAGCGTCCGCTGTCGACCCAACTGAGACGTTCGCAACGACTGTGATGCTGTGACAGGTCTGGGGCAATCACCGGTCATTCGGATTCCAGACGACGCGACAAAGTTGCTGGACCGATATAAACGTTATCAGGATTGAGCCCCATAAATTACGATGATTTGTTTGCGGCTGCTGCTAAGTTTATCTAAATGAGTTCGTGTTGACTCCGAGTAGCGACAGAAAAAGCCGGGCACGATGTGAATGGCCAGACAGCGGACGCTGACGCAGCTTGTGATACAGCGTCTTTTTCGAGATGCCGAGCGCATGGCTCGCCTCGGCGACGTTGCCGGTGTGACGCCGCTGCATGTCTTGGGAACGCACGCTGGAACGGCTCGGCGCGAACGAGTCGATTCCCGTCGATTGCCGCGTGATCGCGGCATCGAAGGCCGATCTCGTGGCGCTGGCCGCCGAAGGCGGTTTTCGCGCGGATCTGCTGCATCGGCTGTACGTTGCGCAGATCGGGCTGCCGCCGTTGCGCGAGCGCCGCGAAGACGTGCCGCTGCTGCTCGAGCACTTCGTGTGGCGGCGGCACGTCGCTTCGCAACAACCCACGCCGGTGGTGTCGGCATCGCAGGTGTCGGAGTTAACGGAGCGCGCGTTGCGTGTTGATCTCTTCGCTTTGCGCGTCACGCGTCCTTGCGTTGCAGCAGCACAGCCGTGCGTGCCTGCAGCGGCGGGTCGAGCAGCACAACCTTCCCACCAAGGTTCTCCGATTCAATTACAGACAGGATGCCGTTCAGTCCGTGCGTTAGCCACACGAGGACACCAAGTGGATTCCAGAAGCAAGGGCTGCAAGGTTTGCTGCCCACATGGGAGTGGGCAGCATTCGTTTGAGGGCGGACTAGGTGAGAAAGGACAGCGTGACACCCTGGAACTCCCAAGCTGGGTTGGGTTGCTGCTTCATACCAAGCGTCGGGAGCCCGTCGTCGCAGAGACTGCCTCACCTTTGCCTTTGTTTCCCCGCGTGCTTCCAATCGAAGCGATACGATCAGCCCAGCTATTAGAGGCCGAGATCCGACAAGCCGGGATGATCATCCGGACGACGGCCGAGCGGCCAATGGAATTTCCGCTCTTCTTCCTTTATTGGCAAATCGTTGATGCAAGCGTAGCGATTCACCATCAGACCGTCCTCGCGGAACTCCCAGTTCTCGTTGCCATAGGACCGGTACCAGTTACCAGAGTCGTCACGCCATTCGTAGGCGTAACGCACGGCGATCCTGTTACCAGTGAACGCCCACAGCTCCTTGATGAGACGATACTCGTGCTCCTTCGACCATTTGCGCTCAAGGAACCCTCTGGCTTCATTGCGGCCGTTTGCGAATTCAGCACGGTTGCGCCAGCGAGTATCCAGGCTATACGCGAGGGACACTTTGGCAGCGTCGCGGGTGTTCCAGCCATCCTCGGCCAGACGCACTTTCTCGACGGCGGATTCGCGTGTGAAAGGAGGGAGCGGCGGACGGATTTCAGTATTAGTCGACATGGTATTACCTCAGTGGTTGGTGGATGAAGACCCGATGCCGGGCCGAAGAGTGGATAAGAGCAGTGCTGCGTGTTCTTGATCGTTTAGTCTGGCGATTAGCGCGTGTGCATGGCGGACTTCGCTCGCTTACGCCGCGAAGGTGATGTAACCGCCGGAGTGCGTCATGATGTGCGTCCAACGCACGGCCGCGTACAGGCCCTCGGCGCATGCAAAGTCGCTGCCGTCAATCGCGACGACCCACTGGTCTTCTTTGAGGCGAAGCGCGAGTCGTTGGCTGTCGACCAGATCGCTGTACCAGCGCCATGTGGCCGGATTCGACTTATCCGCCTGCAGAGCTTGATGAAGGGCAGTGACTTCGAAATCTGAGGGGCACATGACAGTCTCCTTGACGGACCTTGATTGATTCAGACAGGTCTGTATCAATGTTGGTGTAGACAGGTCTGTCTGTCAAGAAATTTCTGCGCCTCTCGGTGGCTATGCAGAGACAGGTCTGTCTGCGATAATGCAGACATGATTTGGCAAAAAAGGGGCCGAAATGTCACAACCCTCCGCACGCGACCGGATATTGGAAACCGCAGCGCGCCTGTTCTATCAGGACGGGTTCCGTGCCACGGGCATCGACAAGATCATCGCCGAGTCAGGCGTCGCAAAAATGTCGCTTTACCGGCACTTCGCCTCCAAGAGCGAACTTATTGCAGCGTTCCTGGACCGTCGTCATGAGTTCTGGATGCGCTGGTTTGTCGGAGAGGTGGAGGCTCGTTTTGCTCAGCGTGCCGAGCTGTCCGTCATCGCGGAAGCCTTAGGTGAATGGTTCGCGCAGGAAGACTTCCGTGGTTGCGCCTTTATCAATGTGGTCGCCGAAGCCGGATCGACGGGAGACCCGGGGCACCTTCAGCAGGCCGTATCCCATAAGCACGCGCTTGAGCAGTACATTTCTGAACTTGCTGGCCGCCTCGGGCTCCAGTCGCCTGCTACCGTCGCCGCAGATGCGATGCTCTGCGTAGAAGGCATGATTGTGCGCTATCAGGTGACACATGATCCCACAGTGGTGGATTCGGGCAAGCGTGTACTGGCGAGAATCGAAGAAGGCGCGTCGAAAAGGCGCAGGTCCAAAGCTGCCTGACGGAGCCATTTCTGCGTGGACGTCAACACCCGTGTCGAGTTTCATGGACGCAGAGGCCTCTCATCCGCGTAACAGTTCTTCCAGTTGTACAGAGGCACGCTGTCGTCGTCCGGCTTTCGCGCCCCGCCTGTGCACTTGCTTCCCGTGTGCACAGTTCGTACGCCGTGGCCTGCTCGCACACCAATAAAGCAGTTGGTCGGCCGGCCTTGCCAACCACGCATTTCCACCGCGCGTCTTCGATCGATTGCACGATGCCTTTGGGCTGGCTCACTTCGATGGATTGCGTGCTTTCGTCAAAGCGAGCGTCGACGATGCCGCTCAACGTCTCGAGCGTCGCGACGCGGGATGTCCATCGGCCAAGCCGCCGCAGAAGCCACAATGCACCGAGCGTCGCATGGCCGCACATCTCCATCTCGTGCCGGGGGACGAAGAAGCGAAGACGATACGTGCTGCCCGTATCACGCGGTTCGCACACGAATGCGCTTTCGTGACCGTAGCGCGCGGCGATCGCCATCATCTCGTCCGCCGAAAGCGAATCCGCATCCGCTATGGCCAGTCGCTACCCACCGCATGGAGCGCCCAAGGGTAAATTCGTGACGCACTATCCGATGCCAATACCCATTTGTCCGAAAATCGCATTGCCAATGTTCGGCAGGTTTCGATCGGCAATTACCGCACGCAGTCCCACGAGCATGACGAGTACATGTTCTTGCTGCCGCGCACGGGCCAACTGATCCTGAACGTCGAATCGAACGCCTCGCCCTTGCGCTTGGTGCCCAAGTCGTTTGTCGTGGTGCCGCCGCAGAGCCTGCACGATACGCACGGCTATCGGATGGAGCAGGGACACGTCGCCGTCTACGTGGCGAGTGATTTCGTCGCATTCTGCAAGCGCAAGGCGCAAAGAAGCCTGTCGTGCGCGAAGATTGCAATCCGGTCCGAGCCGTTGGCGCTGCTCAACGCGGTGCGTCTCGCCACCGACACCGGTCAGCACGACGTCGGCGAACTCGCGGCCTATCGGCGGGAACTGACTAACAAGACGTTGGCGGCCACGTGCGTCGAGGCGGGACTGATCGCGGGCCGTCTGCCGTTGACACCCATCGACGCGCGCCGTGACCTCGTGAAAGACATTCAGGGATTTCTCGACGCGACGCTCGATCAATCGATGGGGCTCGATCGCATTGCCTACGAGTTCGGCCTGTCACGGCGCACGTTGACGCGCCTGTTTCGCGACGTCACTGGCGAATCCATCGTCGACTATCAATCGCGGGCGTGTGCATCACGCCACGCAGCTATTGCAATCAGCCGGCATGACGGTCGTTATGGCGGGGCAGCGGTCGGTCTCGATTCCCCGTCCTATGTCGCCCGCCTGTTTCGGAAGCACGGATTGGCGCTACCGCGATCCTTCAAGGCGTAACCTTGAAGTGCACATGCCCGAAGCGCCGATGGCGACGCGGCATCCTCGGATCTTCTGAAGGCTGAAATGTGCCAGCCTCAGTACTCAGGCGCGAGGAGGACGTATCGTCAGTCTAGAATTTGCCATCCATTTCCGTGACCTGCTAAGGCTATATTTACGTCAACGTGTTTAAAGCTGGCATCACGACGAGATTACCGCAGGCGCCCAGAGCAAGGGCATGAACAACAGGTTCATCGTCGATCCCGTCGGTGTTCAAGCCACGGCCCTGATTCAGCTTGAACGCCAGCAAAACTGCGGGCGTTAGCCTGACGATAAACCTCTTTCCAGGTATTCGTGAACGCGCCTCTAGGCCCAGGTGCTCGAGTTGCTTAGCGTCGACCCCGGCTGTCTTCAACGCCGCGTCAATCTTATTCAGTTCCTGGCCGAAGTCGCGCCCACTCCTCACCGTCTCACCGTACGGTCATGCTCTTCAGCTGACACAGCGTTTTTTCGACATGTCGAGCGCATCGCTCGCCTCGGCGACGTTACCGTTGTGACGCCTCAGCATGTCTTGGAACGCACGCTGGAACGGCTCGGCGCGAACGAGTCGATTCCCGTCGATTGCCGCGTGATCGCGGCATCGAAGGCCGATCTCGTGGCGCTGGCCGCCGAAGGCGGTTTTCGCGCGGATCGGCTGTATCGGCTGTACGTTGCGCAGATCGGGCTGCCGCCGTTGCGCGAGCGCCGCGAAGACGTGCCGCTGCTGCTCGAGCACTTCGTGTGGCGGCGGCACGCCGCTTCGTAACAACCCACGCCGGTGGTGTCGGCATCGCAGGTGTCGAAGTTAACGGAGCGCGCGTTGCGTGTTGATCTCTTCGCTTTGCGCGTCACGTACGCGATCTCCATCAGCGTCGGAAGTTCTTCGTCAATTCCGTCAACACCTGGACGAAGGCCTTGCTCGCCGCCGTCCGATACGCGTCCTTGCGTTGCAGCAGCACAGCCGTGCGCGCCTGCAGCGGCGGGTCGAGCAGCACGGGGTGCAGCGCGGTATGCTCGCGCGCGATGCCATCGGGCAGTACGGTTGCGAGCTGCCCACGCCGCACGATCTCGACGATCGCACTGATCGAACTGACCTCGATGGCAACCTGCGGGCGGATCCGGTTCCGCGCGCAGTATTCGTCGATGTAACGCCGCGTCGCGAACGCTTTGTTCAGCAGCACCAGCCGTTCGTTGGCGAAGTCCTGCGCGGACAGCGGCTTGCGGCGCGTCGCGCGCGCATGGCCTCCGCCGACGACGAGGCTCAGCGTCTCGCGAAACAACGGCTCGCTTTCGATTTCCGCAGTGTGGACGGGCTCGAACGCGATGCCGGCGTCGAGCCTGTCATCGGCGAGCTGCGCTTCGATCTGATCCTGCGTGATTTCCTGAATGTCGATCGCGATGCCGGGATGCAGGCCATAAAAACGATCGATCACGGGCCCCACGAGATACGCCGTGAAGGTCGGCGTCACGGCAAGGCGCAAATTGCCGCGGCTCAGTTCGCCAACGTCATGTATCGCCCGCACGCCCGCATCCAGATCCTGTAGCGCGAGCTTCGCATAGCGCATCCACGCCGCGCCGGCATCCGTGAGTTGCACGTTCCGCCCCGAACGGTCTAGGAGCTGCGTGCGCAGCGTGTCTTCCAGTTGCCGTATTTGCTGCGACAGCGTGGGCTGTGAAACGTGCAGCGCCTCGGCGGCGCGTGTGAAATTGCGGTGCTCCGCGACGGCCAGGAAGTAACGGATATGACGCAACAGCATGGTGAATCTCCTCGTCCTCGATAACTATTGGTGATTCCTATGGTTAGCATCATAAACCCGTCTTGGACGCTATGACGGAACAGGTCCATTCTCTGTCCAACGCACCGCACTGACCGACACGGCAACGAACGCCAGATTGAATGGAGCTGACCATGCAAGAGATCATCGACGGTTTTCTGAAGTTTCAGCGGGACATCATGCCCGCGCGCAGGGAGTTGTTCCGCAAGCTGGCCACCAGTCAGACGCCGCGCACACTGTTCATTTCCTGTTCCGATAGCCGCATGGTTCCCGAACTGGTCACGCAGCGCGAACCGGGCGATCTGTTCGTGATCCGCAATGCCGGCAACATCGTGCCTTCGTTCGGTCCTGAGCCCGGCGGTGTGTCGGCAACGGTCGAATATGCGGTGGCCGCGCTCGGCGTGACGGATGTGGTGATATGCGGCCACTCGGACTGCGGCGCGATGACGGCCGTCGCGACGTGCAAGTGCCTCGACCATATGCCCGCTGTCGCGAACTGGCTGCGCTACGCCGACTCGGCGAGGCTCGTCAACGAGGCGCGTGAACATGCGGGCGAGCGCGAGCGCGTCGACTCGATGGTGCGCGAGAACGTCATCGCCCAGCTCGACAACCTCAAGACCCACCCCTCAGTTGCACTGGGACTCGCGCAAGGCCGCCTAAATTTGCACGGATGGGTCTACGACATCGAATCCGGCTCGATCGACGCGCTCGACGCCGCGACCCGCCAGTTCGTGCCGCTCGCTGCGCATCCCGATGTCACCGCGACGCCCGCCGAGTGCGTGGCTGCGCTCTGATTCCCGGCTTGTCACACCGACTGTCGATCTCACCAGGTTGATTTTTACCCAAGGAGCAACATCATGACCCAATCGCAAGTCACACCGAACGCACGCGAAGCATTGACGGAAACGATCGTCGACGCGAAGGTGCGCAAGAACCTCACCTTCGAAGCCATCAACGAAGGCACGGGCTTGAGCCTCGCATACACGACAGCCGCGCTACTCGGTCAGCATGCGCTGCCGGAGAATGCGGCGAAGCTCGTCGCCGAACGCCTCGGGCTCGACGCCGCCGCCGTTCGCCTGCTGCAAACCATTCCCGTGCGCGGCAGCATTCCGGGTGGCGTGCCGACCGATCCCACCGTCTACCGCTTCTACGAAATGGTGCAGGTGTACGGCTCGACGTTGAAGGCGCTGGTTCACGAGAAATTCGGCGACGGCATCATCAGCGCGATCAACTTCAAACTCGATATCCAGAAGGTGCCGGACCCTGAAGGCGGCGAGCGTGCCGTCATCACGCTCGACGGCAAGTATCTGCCGACCAAGCCGTTTTGAACCCATGATGCAAAGACGAAAATTCTTACTGAGCACCGGTGCCGGGCTTGCTTCGGGCGGCCTTGCCCTCTCGGGTTGCACGATGACGGGGCCGCGCTCCACGTCGAGCACCAGCAACGCGCTGTACCCCACAAGGAGATCCGAAATGACTTCACCCGCAGCAATTCGCCCGCCGCTTCCCCCGTTCACGCTGGAGACGGCCATCGAGAAAGTCCGTCTCGCGGAAGACGGTTGGAATTCGCGCGACGCCGCCAAGGTCGCGCTCGCCTATTCGCTCGACACGAAATGGCGCAATCGCGCAGAGTTCGCGAACAATCGCGCGGAAGCGCAGGCGTTCCTCGAGCGCAAATGGAAGAAGGAACACGAGTATCGTCTGATCAAGGAACTGTGGGCGTTCGGCGGCAATCGCATTGCCGTGCGCTACGCCTACGAATGGCACGACGACTCGGGCAACTGGTTCCGCTCCTACGGCAACGAGAACTGGGAGTTCGGCGAGGATGGTCTCATGCAACGTCGCTATGCGTGCATCAACGACATGCCGATCAAGGAATCGGAGCGCAAGTATCACTGGCCCTTGGGCCGTCGGCCGGACGATCATCCGGGACTGAGCGAGTTGGGACTTTGAAGCCCGGATCGTTACAGCCGCGATGAGCGATTAGCGCCCAACAATCCAGTGGCGACGAATGACGGATTGTTGGGCGTGCGCCGGCGCGCCGTCGGGATGCAGCGACTTAAATGTCGTTGAATTATTCGCGACTTTTCGTTTGCTCCTCTTGGGTGAAAGTATGATTTGTGTCCGGTGTCAGGTCTGAGCTGCAAAGCAGTCTTCCAGATCGCCGGTCTGCGGAATCGACGATCGGCCGCAGTTGGCTAAGGGGACACTCTCCTTACCGCATGTTCGCCCTATACGGGTGAAACACAAGCTACCTAGAAGCATCACTACCCGTAAGGAAAAACATGCAAGGGACCATCGCCCAAATCGTTGCGCTAGTTCTCGAAGGAAACGCTGTGTTGCGAGATGTCGACTCCCCTGGCATGGGTATGGAGCACAGTGCGAACACATTCTGCGAATTCGTTCACTTTGTGGATTTGGACAAGACGCCGACCGGCTGGTCCGAACGACAAATTGCTGCTGACCCGACCGCATGGTTCCAATACCTGAAGGAGCATGGTTTTATGGAGTTGAGGATGTCGCATGGGCCATCAAATGATCCCAATGTCGAGGGGGTGGCAGTGACCGACAGGATGCTTGTAGGTTTCGTTGGCGGCGGCGGGGTCTGGTCCGTGCAAGCTAATAAGCCCAATAGTTCCGACTATTGGGCGGCTCGCTGGGTTGTTGGTGACCAGCAGAGCGCCGACAGGCGAATATGGCGAGTGACCTACGGACGAGTGGCAGGGAACCGACCGCCAAGCGAAATCGAGCAAGTCGATCTTCAGTCGCTTCGCGACCAGTTTTGCGGTGTCCTTATGCGAGTCGAAGCATTCGCAACTCAAAAGGGGCTGGACGGCTTCGCAGCTTGCTTTGCCAGAGGGTTGGAGGATCTTTCCGCAGAGTCGCCGATTCACGGTTTCCATAAGGAATTTGCCAACTCCTCTCTTATTTCGAGGGAGGCGATCCAACTTCTTTCGGCCGCTCAGTCCTCGTGGGTTTTCGGAGGTATGGGGTCATGGAATGACCTTGGCTTTGATGGCGAAGATCAAGCGACATATGAATCCTTGTCGGAAGCGCTCTATCGCATTTCAAACCGAGCCATTGTGGCCGCAACAAACACCTCTGCCATGGGGAGTATTTGTCGAGCGGCTTCTACGCGTAACAGCGTTGGTCCTATGAAACGACCATGGTGGAAAATCTTCGGTTAAAGGGTGCGCTTTCGACTCGGATCAAGGGGCCGTGAATCTCTAGACGCCCGTGGTACGAAAAAATCAGTCAGGTCAATCACTCGCCTGGCGAAGACGCTACCGCCGTTGGATCTAGCTAGGATGACCGGGCATAGTGTAGTGGTCAACCCACGCCGGACACCGAGTTAAGTTTTTCTTCTGCGACTGCCGGGGCTAGACCCTCGTTGAATTGATGTGGTCGAGTCCAGTTGTATCGCTGCATCAGGTAATAGCTGATGTCCCGCTGTGCTTCTCGAACACTTATATATCCAGTGCTTGGCACCCATTCCGTTTTCAAGCTTCGGAACAAGCGTTCCATCGGGCTGTTATCCCAACAATTTCCACGCCGACTCATGCTCTGCCTGATTCGATAGCGCCACAGTCGCTGACGGAATTTCCGGCTAGCATATTGACCGCCCTGGTCGCTGTGGAACATCAAGCCCGTGGGCCGACCGCGTTGCTCGAACGCCATGTCTAATGCCTTCACTACGAGGTCGGCGTCGGGGCTCGTCGAGAATGACCAGCCGACAACGCGGCGCGTGAACAGGTCCAACACCACGGCCAGATAATGCCAGCGCCCCTGCGCCCATAAATACGTGATGTCGCCGCACCAGACCTGATTCGGCGTAGCCACGTCGAACTCCCGATTCAGGACGTTGGGAATGTCGATGCGCTCCACCGTGGCGCGCTTGTATGCGTGGTT
>NZ_KB944429.1:0-186693 GCF_000389825.1 Pandoraea sp. SD6-2
ACATTACCGCCGCTCACGATCTCGACGCGCGATTGATCGCGACGATCCGAGAGTCTCGACAAGTTGTCGAACAGTCCGGACGACATGCCGGCGCGCAGGCTGTCCTGTTTTGCGGAATCCTGCATCAACGCGGCACGTTGGCTGTCGAGCGCCGTCGCCCCGTTATCGCTGATGAGCACCGACGTCAGCGCACCACTGCCCAACGTCACCTTGCCCAGCGTGTCGCTCGCCGAGTTCAGCAGGTGAATCGTGCCGCGTGTGTTCACCGTCGTGGTCGACACCGCCGTGCCCAACTGTTGCACGTCGCGGCCCGCTAGCGTGATGTCGCCTTCCGGGGACATCAGCAAGCCGCTGTTCACCACCTTGCCCGCCGTACTCTGTGCCACGAACTGCGGCGACACTTCGTTACCGCGGGTGGTCGACGGCGTGTTCGCGTCCGTGCCCACGCCCTTGCGTATCACGAAGCTGTCGCCTGCGGCCAACGCCACCTGTCCTTGCGGCGCGACGATCGTCCCCGCGTTGCTCACCTGATTGCCCAGCAGCAGCACGTAGCCACCGCCTTGCGTCACCGACGTCGGCGTGCGCGTCGTGATATTCGCCCCCGCCTGCACTTCGACCTTGCCCAGCGCATCGGTGAACGTCGGCGTCGTGCCGTTCGCGCCGTAGATCCCGTTCGTCTGAAACTGCGCGTCGCTCATGCGAGCCGCCGCGACCACCAGATTGCGCGTATCGACCTGACTCGTGCCGCCGAAGATCACACCGTTACGGTTCAGGACCAGTACGGTGCCGTCGCCGTGAATCTGCCCCTGAATCTGGCTCGGACGCGCTTGCGGATCGTTCACACGATTCAGCACCGCCCAGTCGCTTTGCTGTGCAAAGTTCACCGACGTGTTTCGCCCGACGTTGAACGTCTCCCAGTTCAGGATTGCCTTATTGGCCGTTTGCTGGATGTTGACGTGGGTCTTGCCGTTGGCGCTCGTCTGCGTCGGCGCTTGAGCGTTGATCCAGCCCTTGGTCAGGCTGTTCGTGTCGACCTTCAGGCCGCCTTCGGTCAGGCCATCGGGGATGGTCGTATCGCTGCTCGCCGCTGCCGCGCGCGCATTGGCTTGTGCGGCCTGCATTGCCGCGATGTTCTGTGCGGCCGAACTCAGATTCGCAATCGAGCGCTGCAACTGCGCATTCGCCTGTTGCTGCTGCGCCGAGGGGTCCATCAGCGACGTGACCGGCATGCCGTTCGGCAGACGCCCCGTTTGCGACGCCGTTGCCTGTGCGGCACCGCGGGCGGCAAACCATGCGTTGCTGAACGCCTGTTGCGCATGCGCTGCCGACGATGCCAACAGCGTCAACGCCGCAGCCTGCACGAGCGGTTTGCGGTGCAGGCTGCGGATGACGCGCCCCAACCGGCGGCGTTGCGACTGATTGGGCGAGTCGTTGGAATCGGGGGAAGCGAGCGAGATGAAAGGGTTCGGTTGCATGGCGAATTTGCAGTGGCAATCGGTTAGCGGCCGCCGCCATCTCATCGATGCAAGCGGCCTTCCCTTTGATGACGACGCTCACTCCTCAAACCCGCAAAGACGCTCTCGAAAATTTCTCGTTCTCCGAATCGACTCCTCGCGCCTGCCCGACGATTTCCGCTAGCCCACGACCACGATGCCGCCAGGTAGCTGTGTCACACTCGCGCCCAGCACGGCCTGAATCTGCGCGAAGATCTCGCCGATCCGGTCGATACGGAATCGTCCGCTCAACCGGCTTTGTGCAAGACGACTGTCGAACACCATCACCCGCCCCGAGCGATAGCGATTGATTTCGCCAATCACATCGGCGAGCGGCGCATCGCGGAACACGAGCACGCCCGAGCGCCATGCCGACGTTGCGGCCGTATTGACGGACGCGGCGCGCCCCAACTTCCGCCCTTCGTAGACCACCTGCTGGCGTGCGGCCAATTGCACGCTGTTGCCCCCCACCTCGACGCGCACGCCGCCGGAAACACAGGTCACGCACACACGTGTATCGAGGTGGCGCACTTCAAAGTTCGCCTGAGTACCGATGGCACGTCCATCGCCTGCCGTCACGACGAACGACGCCGGGCTGCGCGAGTTGTCGACGGCTATCTCGCCATCGAGCAGATTCACGCCGCGTCGCGCATCGGCCGCGCCGTTCTTGTCCGTCAACGCAATGCTGGTGCGGGTATTGAGATCGACCGTGACGTTACCGGCCAGCGCAATCTGACGTTGCTCGCCAGTGGAGGTGCGATAGTCGGCGCTCGCCATCGACGCCATCGCGCCCCAGAACCCCGTAGGGGCCACAACGACCGCGCCTATGCCAGCGGCCGACGCCAGCGCACCGCCGAGGAACATGCGGCGTCCCGCGCGTACGGGGCGGCGCACCTCGGCGCTGGCGCGTGCGCGCGCCATCTCGCCGGCGGGGCCGAGATCGCGCCATAGATCACGCGCCTCGGCGAACGCCGCGGCATGCGCCGGGCTCACGTCGCACCATTGCTTGAGCGCCTGCGCATCTGCCACGGTGGCCTCGCCGGACGTGAGACGTCGCACCCATGCATGGGCGTCGCGCCGCAGGGTCTGCGTCGTGGCGGATCGGGTCGAGCTATCGGGTGCAGCCTTCATGTCGGGTGTGTCTGTCGATCCTCTGCTTGCGGCGCTGCCAGGCATTCTCTGAGTTGCCGGCGGGGTTCTGCCCAGATTTGGGGGCGTCATATTCACAAGACGTTTCCCGCGAGCGGTTTCCGCAAGTATTTTTGAAATTATTTTTGCCCGCTTCGCATCATCGTCACGATGACGTGGCAAGCGGACAGTCGTTTGCTATCGTTCCATTTGGTCGGCACAAAACTCCTGCGCCCGCTTGAGTTCCAGTTCGACAAGCCGCAACGAGATCCCGAAGCGCTCGGCCACCTCGCGCTGCGCAAGGCCGTCGAGTCGCACCGCGAGCAGAATGTCACGACGGCGCTGGGGCATTTGCTCCAGCACGCGCGCAAGCGCATTGAGATCGGAGTTCGCTTCTGCGATCTGTGCGGGCCCCGGCTCCGGGCTCACCAGATCGAGCATCGTCTCGATCTCGCCGACACTCAACCGGCGGTCCTCCGCGCGCTGCTTGTCGATGGCGGCGTGATAGGCCATCCGGTACAGATAGGCACCCGGATTGCGCACCGGCTCGATGTTCTCTGTGTTTTCCAGCCGCAGCCACGTGTCCTGCAACGCGTCGCCCGCCAGATCGGACGAGCCGAGCTTGCGCGAGAGCAGGGTCTTGAGTTGCCCGTAGCGTTGCACGAGCAGTTCTCGTAGCTTGGCGCGGGGGCTATCGGCCATGCGCCCCTCCGGCCGTCGCGTCGTTCGCCGTCTCGCATGCCCAACTGCGGCCGGACGCCCGGGGCAACACCACAAAAGTAAACGGCTGCGCCAGCGCCGCCGGTACTGCTTCGCCGACTCGCACGCCCTGCAACGTGCGGACCACCAACGCGTCGACGGTCCGGTCGCCGCTGGAGTCAAGCAATGTCACCGGGCCGATCTCGCCAGCGGCATTGATCCACAAACGCAGCGCGATACGGCGCGCGCCCTGTGCAAGCACCGGCTGCGCACAGAAGGCGTCGTGCACGCGCGTCTGTATCAATCCGAAGTAGCGACGGGCAGACGCGGCATCGACGGGCGCGCGATCAACGGGGCTGGGCGAATTCTGTTGCACAGGCACAAGCGCCACGGTCTTGGCGCCGGTATAACGGGACGTCAAGCCACTGCCTTCGAGCAGGATCTGGAGCGCTGCGCGAGCGGACATCTCGCCTTTCACGGGCGCAGAGATGCGCCCTGCGGTCAGGGAACTGTCGTACAGCAGAGAGACATCGGTGAAGGCGCCGTACGCCTCGAGCGCAAACTGCAGCGGTTGCGCGGCAATATCGAAAGACAACAGCGGCTGGGCTCCGGCCTCGGCAGGGGTTACGGCGCCGGGAGCGACGTCTGTCGCCCAGACACGGGCAGAGCAAGCGCAGGAGCAGATCATCGCGATGCACAATAACAATATCGGCTGCGGCGTGCTTTTCGCTATGTTTCTGAGCATGTCCGCGCTACTTGGCACACGGCTCGCCCGGGCAAGTTTGAGCACGCTCGGGGACGTGCGGAATTGGAGTCTTCGTGCAGGCTAGCAGTCCGAGATGAATTATTTGTTACAAGCGGCGTTTCTTCTGTCGCAACGACGTCTGACACCTGTCGGGGGCTTGCGGCGCTATCGCGAAACCGGGGTCTCGAAAGACTCGAACGATTCGGATGTCACTGGGCCACCCAATCCGTACTTCGCGCGCGGGCGCAGCATGAACGCCTGTGTGCGTTGCTCCATGACGTGCGCGACCCAGCCGGCCGAGCGGCCCACGATCCAGAGCGCGGTGGACGCCCCGTCAGGCAATCCCAGCGCACGGGCCAGCGTGACGAGCCCCGGCGCCAAGCCGGGATGGGCATTCAGTTCGCTGCGCATGCGCTCAAGGAAATCGAGCGTCAGACGCGTGTTCTCGCGCGCCACCGCGTTCATCGCCCCTTTGCCCGTCTCGTCCATGAGCCTGCGCGCCATCTGCATCATCAGATCGGCGCGCGCATCGCCGCCCGGATACAGCGGATGGTTGAAGCCGAACAGGCTCGCGCCGTACTCGCGCACACGATCCACGCGTGTATCGAGCGCATTGAACGGCTCGCAGAGCAACAACGTCTCGATCTTTTCAGTGCTCGTGCCTGTGGAGAAGCCGATATGCGAGCCAATGGCGGCGGCCACGCAACTGAAAAGATCCGCATGGGTCGAGGCGGCGATCCGTGCCGAGAACGTGGCCGGGGCCAGTTCGTTATCGGCCAATAGCACGAGGGCGGCGTTCGTCGCGCGAAGCTTCGCGGGCGTCGGTGCGTTACCCGCTGCGCGCAGGATATGTCCCGCGACATTGTCCCCTTCGACGCGCGCCACGAACCGATGCTGCGGCCCGAGAAAGCCGACACAACCGGCCATGCAATGCAGCATCATCCGCGCGGCCTGTACCGCTGCACCATCGGCCAATTCGCGCGCCCCCCGACCGTGCATCGCCAGCGCAAACGGCACCATGCCCAGCAGATTGCCGATGTCTGCGCTCGCGACTTCGCCGTCGTAGGTCGACAGGAATCGCAGCACGTCGGGCGGCGTGTCCTGCATCGGCCACTCGGCAATGCTGTCCTGCCAGATGCCTGTCATCAGCAGATGCACGACCGATTCGAACGACGCGCCGCCCCCCGCCAGATCGATGGCCAGCCGGTTGCGGTATCGCGGGCCATGCGGCGTGATCTGCGTGATGGCCGAATGCAGCACAGGGTCGCCGAAACGCATGGTCGATTCGGCCACGGCGCCAGTGGGCGCGCGCCCGCGCTTGCGGGTCGCCAGACGCTCCACGTCACGTCGCAAATAGAGACTCTTGCGTCCGTCCTCATGCGGCCTCGCCCGGATCAGCCCCCGGCTCACATAGGCGTAAAGCGTGGCGGGCTTGATGTCGAGCACGGCCAGCACTTCGTCGCGCGTCATCAGGTCGTTTTGCTGCGTCATTGTCTGCCTCAATGGTCCCGTCGCCCCCTCACTGCGGGCGAGTGCCCACGATTCGGTCGAATTTGCGAGACATGATGCCACAGGCGTATTGACTTTAAAAATCAATATTGATAAACAAAAAATCGCCCAGTAAAGTCGACTCCGGATAGCACAACAAAGACACTGCGGCCCGGTCTTCCCGGCGCGCGACAGGTCGTCCCATTCGGAGACAAGGCATGACTCAAGACACCCCGACGCGGCAGCCGGAACGCATCGACGTTCGCGACGCGCTGCAATCGGCCCCGCTCGGGGCGTTTCATTACTGGCTGGGCACACTGCTCGCGCTGATCCTGCTGTTCGACGGCTTCGATCTCTATAACGCGGCTTATATCGTCCACGACGTGACTGCGCTATGGCACTTGTCGCCGAGCCAGATCGGCGTGCTGCTGTCATGCGGACTCGCGGGATTCGCCGCGGGTTCTGCCGTCTCGGGGTTATTCAGCGATCGCATCGGGCGGCGTCGCGTGCTGCTCACCGGCATCTGGCTCTCGGGGTTGATGAGCCTGGCCATCGCCCTGTTCGCGCACGATCTGCGCACCTTCATTGCGCTTCGCTTCGCGATGGGGATTTCGCTGGGTCTGCTGATGCCGGTCGCCGTCACCTACATCAACGAGATCGCGCCCAAGCGCAGCGCGAACGTTTTCACCATCGTTTTCTTTACCTGCGGCTGGATCGGCGGTGCGACGGCCTCCGGCTTCGTTGCCGCGTGGCTGATTCCGCAGCACGGCTGGCAGAGCATGTACTACGTGGGAAGCCTGTCCGTCGTGCTGGCGCTCGCGTTGCCGTTCGCGCTGCCGGAGTCGGTGTCATTTCTGGCGAGCCGGGGGCGTCAGGAAGCGGTACGTGCGCAACTCAAACGCCTGTGGCCGGCGCGCGCCGCAGCGTTCGATCACGCAACGTTCACTTCTCCCGACGCCGGCGTCAAAGCCGGCTCGGTCGCGGCGCTCTTCTCCGGCAAGTTCCGCCGTCAGACGATCTGTTTCTGGGCGATGGGGGCACTATCGCTGTTCTCGTCCTATGGTCTGTCCGGCTGGCTGCCGACGATCATGCTCAAACGCGGCGAAAACCTGTCGACGAGTTTCGCCTACGGCTCGCTGCTGGTGTTCGCCTCGGCGTTTGGCAGCCTGATCTGCGGCGTGGTGGCCGACCGCATCGGCAATCGCCGTCTGGCGATGTCGCTCGCCTGGCTGTGCGGCGCGGCGGCCATCGCCGTGCTTGCAACGGCCGCCGGCGGCACCGTGACATTTGCAGGCATCGTGGTCGCCGGCATGTTCGTGATCGGCACGCAGACGGTACTCAACAACCTCGTGGCCGTGAGCTATCCGACCGAGATTCGCAGCACTGCGGTCGGCCTTTACCTCGGCATCGCACGCGTCGGGGCGATGTGCGGCCCAGCCATCGCCGGGGTGCTGCAACAAGCCACGGGCGGCGCAGGCGTGATGTTCGTCGTGCTGGGCGCCGCGCTCGTCACGGCAGCGGTGCTGGTGTTCTTCGTCGCCCGCCCCGAAAACCTGCCCAAGGCCCCGGCCTTCGGTCACTGATGATCTGCGGCCGTGCGGGCGCCGGTTCGGTGCTCGCGTAACGGCCGTCTCTGCGCGCGCCTGCGCGCATCGGAACGCGTCATGTCCAAGCTAACCCTCTCGCTCGCCGTCAACGATTACGACCATGTGCGCGACCTGCTCGACGGCCGGGTTGCCGCGCAAGGGATCGATCTCGTGCCGTCGTTGCTGCCGGTCGAAGAGATCTTTTATCGCACGACGCACTTTCAGGAATGGGATCTCTCGGAGATGTCGCTCGCCAAGTATGCGTCGCTGCGCTCGCAAGGCGATGACCGGCTGATCGGCCTGCCTGTCTTTCCCTCGCGCGCGTTCCGGTTGTCGTCGCTCTACGTGCGCGGCGACGGCAGCGTGACCTCGCCCGCCGATCTGCGCGGCAAGCGGATCGGCGTGCCGGAGTGGGCGCAAACGGCATCGGTCTACTCGCGTGGATGGCTTGCGCACGATCAGGGCGTTGCGCTGACGGATGTCGAATGGGTGCAGGGTGGCGTCAATCAGGCAGGGCGTCGCGAGAAAGTCGCCGTGCGGATGCCGGACGGCGTGCGTTATCGGCCGTCCCCCGAGACCTCGCTCACGGCCATGCTGCTCGATGGCGACATCGACGCGATCCTCAGCGCCCGTCCGCCCGCGCCGCCGCCGGGCCGCGAGCGGGAAATCGTCCGCCTGCTGACCGACTTCGAGACTGCCGAACGCGCCTATTTCGCGCGCACCGGCATCTTCCCGATCATGCATCTGATTGTCATGCGGCGCGAGGTCTTTAGCGCACATCGCTGGATCGCGGGCAATTTACTCAAGGCGTTTACGCAGGCGAAAGACGCCAGCATCGCTCGCCTCGACGACATTACCTGCTCGCACTTCCCGCTGCCGTGGATGAGTCGGCGCGCCGCGCAGGCACGCGAAATGTTCGGCAGCGATCCGTGGCCCTATGGGGTTGCGCCCAACCGCGTCACGCTCGACGCCTTCCTGCGTTTCGCCTTCGAGCAAGGCGTCTGCCATCGGCCGATGCAGGCCGAGGAGTTGTTTCCTCCGGAGATGGCGGCTGCCGTGCGGGTGTGACCCCGCTCGCTGCCTACGCTGCGCTTCGGCCTTCCTCTTTGGATCTTCTACTTGTCACGATCATGACCCACGCTGCTACCCCCTACACCCCGGCGCTCACCGAACACGATGCCCGGTCGATGGCGCAATTGCTCGAAGACCTCGCCGCGGCGAACCACATCCTCGCGCATCACGAAGTGCTCGACGGCTTCGGCCATGTCAGCGTTCGCGACCCGCGCAATCCGGCCCATTTCCTGATCGCACAATCGATGGCGCCCGAACTGGTGACGCCGGACGACATTCTCACACTCGACCTCGATTGCCAACCGGTCGACGGCGACACGCGCAAACGCTATCTGGAGACGTGGATTCACAGCGAGATCTATCGTGCGCGCGCGGACGTGGCAGCCATCGTGCACAGCCACTCGCCGTCGGTGATTCCGTTTGCGTCATCGTCCGTGCGTCTGCGCCCGGTCTATCACATGGCGGGCTTTCTCGGCAGCGGCGCACCGGTGTTCGACATCCGCCATTGCTTCGGCTGTACCGACATGCTCGTACGCAACGGCGAACAGGGTAAAGCGCTGGCGGAGTCGCTAAGCGATGCCGACGTCGCGCTCATGCGTGGACACGGTTTCGTGGCGACGGCCCCGTCACTGCCCGCCGCTGTGTATCGCGCCATCTATACGGAGCTAAACGCGGGAATGCAATCCAGGGCCATTGCGCTCGGCGGCGAGGTGACGTACCTCGACCCCGAAGAAGGCAAACGCTCGAACGCCACGAACCTGGGAGTGATCGAGCGTCCGTGGACGCTGTGGAAGCGTCAGGTGGCGGCATTGCGCAGCAGTTGATCGGACTGACGGCAACTCGCCCCCTTCAGGCCAGTTGCGCGATGTTGCCGTCGGCCACGCTTACGTGCGACGCGTGGCCAATTCGGCCCCTTGACGCAGCGCTTCGAGCAGACTGCCTTCGTCGGCGATGCCCTTGCCTGCGATATCGAATGCCGTGCCGTGATCGACCGATGTGCGCACCACTTGCAGGCCGACGGTGACGTTCACCCCCGCTTCGAGGCCCAGCACCTTCACCGGGCCATGCCCCTGGTCGTGGTACATGGCGACCACGAGATCGAAGTCGCCGCGCCCGGCGCGGAAGAACAGCGTGTCGGCCGGCAACGGTCCTTCGATATCCCAGCCGCGCTCGCGCAGCAGTTCCACTGCCGGCACGATCTTCTCTTCTTCTTCCCCATAGCCGAACAGCCCATTCTCGCCTGCATGCGGGTTGATGCCGCACACGGCGATGCGCGGATTGGCGATGCCCGCCTTGACCAGCGTCGCGTGGCCGCGTTCGATCGTGCGCTGCACCAGGCCGGGCTCGATCTTGCGAATCGCGTCGATGATGCCGATGTGAGTCGTGACGTGAATCACGCGCAGTTGCGGTGCGACGAGCATCATCGACACTTCGTCGACACCGGTCAGATGAGCGAGCATCTCGGTGTGGCCGGGGAACTTGTGGCCCCCGGCGTGCAGGGCTTCCTTGTTCAGCGGTGCGGTGCAAATGGCATCGATTTCGCCGGCCTCGGCGAGCTTCGCCGCGTGCGCTATGTACTGATACGCCGCGTCGCCTGCGATGGCGGACAGTTCGCCGAACGGCAGGTCTTCAGGGATCAGATCGAGGTCGATGCACTCGATCACGCCCGGCGTGAACGTCGCTTGCGAGACCGTCTGGATACGTCGCACGCTCAGCGGCTTCTTGACGATGGCGATGGCCTGCTCGAGACGTCGCGCGTCGCCGATCACCACAGGACGGCACTGTCGATAAACGCTATCGTGCGCCAGACTCTTGACGACGATTTCCGGGCCGACGCCAGCCGCATCACCCATGGTGATGCCAATGACAGGGAGATATTGATTCATGGCGTTTGCGTTGATATTCGTTTCGTTGGAAGAATGCCCGGAACGGAGGGCGTGTTCCGGATCGATGTCTTGTTGTCCTGCGACGCGTTCGCGCCAGCTCATTGGGTGTCGCCAGTCTTTGCCGCAGCGCGCAGATGCCGGTAGGCACTATGCAGCGCCGCTTCGCCCCCGAAGGCACCCGCCTTCGTGACGATACGCATTGGCGCACCGTTCGCGGGCCGCCCCACCGCAACGCCCGGTTCGACCTCCGAGAGCAACTCCAGTGCGCCGACGCCTGCCGCGCTCAACACGGCGCGCGCCGTTTCGCCGCCCGTCACGATGAGGCCCGATAGCCGCGCGAAATGCGGTGCGATCAATGTGGCCAACGCGGCCGACAACTGCGCGCCCTCGGCGGGATCGAACGCGTCGTCGCGACCGATTCGCACCAGCAGGTCGGTGCCGCTTTCAATGGCATCGCCAATGCGCGCGCGCCAGAGCGCGCTGTCGGGATGCGCCGGGCCGGCACGCAACACCGCAGGCGGCACGATCCACTCGACGACCGCATTGTCTTCACACAACCGCGCGCATTGTTGCTGCGACACCGCGGACAAACTGCCCACCAGCGTCAGCACGCGCCCGTCCGCACGGTCTTCGTTCGTTGCGTGCGCATTGTGCCGCACGTCGCCGGCATGTGCCGGCGATGCAAACAACGCCGGCAGTTCGGCCAGCTCACGCGCGAGACCGCCCGATCCGACCCAGAAGATGTCCGTCAGCGCGACGCTGGCACGCGCCAGCATGGCGAGATCGTCATCTGTCTGCGCGTCGACGATCAGCGCCGTGACGGCATCGGCGCGCGCCTGTGCGATAACGTTGTTCAGCACCGCACCTACCGTCGCGACATCGCCGCGCAGCACATCGACCGTCACGGTCTGCGTCTTCATGCCGGCGGCAGCGAGCATCGGCGCGAGGCGCGCCTCCTGAGCGTCATGTTCCAGCCGCCACGTATCCGTCTCGGCGAGCGGCACGCCACGCACGAAGACTTCCCCGTTCTGCACGGTGCGGCCCGTGGCCGGGAACGCGGGCGCCACGATGGCAAGTCCCGCAAGCGGTTGCAATGCCGCGACTTCAGCAACCCAGTTGCCGCGCAATGTGGAGTCGATCTTCTTGTACAGACGACGTCCGGGTGCGGCAAGCCGCTGCCACGCCGCAACCGCACGCGCGGCGGCGTCGGCCGGGGCAAGACGGCGTGTGTCCGTATCGATCGCCACCACCTGTGCCGCCGCATTGAAGCCGTCGACGTCGAGCGACACAACGCTGCGCCAGCCGGCATTGGTAAAGCCGATCGCGCAGTCGGCGGCGCCAGACAAGTCGTCGGCGACAATCAGCATGCTCACTGCGCCGCCCCCTTGGCCGCCGCCCCTGCCCCGCGCGCCATCACGCGCTTGGCAACGGCCGCCGTCAGAATCGGAGAGACGATGGCGGTCACCACCACACAGGCCGCCACCAGCAGCGTTGCGCTCTTGGCCGCTTCCTCGTAGACCGGGTTGGCAGCCGCGATCAGCGCAGGCACGGCGGCCGCGTTACCCGCCGTGTTGGCGGCAGCCGTGCCGGCCACGCCCGTGCCACCCGTCAGACGGTCGACGATATACAGCGGAATGCCGGTCACCACGACAACGGCGAAACCGAGCAGAATGCCCAGCAGGCCGGCCTGCCACACCTTGTGCAAATCGAGGCCGGCACCCAGCGCCAGCGCGAAGAACGGGATCATCACCGGCACGGCGCGGCCCAGAAAGTCGCGCATTTCGCGGTCGAGATTACCCAGCAGCATGCCCACCGCCAGCGGCAGAATGCTGCCCACCAGCGTCGGCCACGGGAACGCAGACAGACCTGCAACCCCCAGCGTGACCATCGTCAGGAACGGGCCCGACTCCAGCGACATGATCGTGTACGCGCCCACGTCTTCCGAACGGCCGTACTGCCCCATCAACGCCATGTACAGACCGCCGTTGGTGTCGTTCATCGCCGCCACCACGGCCAGCGTGGAAATGCCGGCGAACACGCCCGACGTCACCGGGGCTTCCCCCAGGAAGTGCCCGAGCACCACCCCGACGACGATGGCCGCGCCCACCTTGGCGCCGAACAGTGCCCCGCCCTTTTTGATCAGGTACGGCGTCGCCTTGACGTCGATGCTCGCGCCCATGCAGACGTAGAACACCGCAAGAATCGGC
The DNA here is from genome assembly GCF_000389825.1 of Pandoraea sp. SD6-2. Classification (NCBI taxonomy): domain Bacteria; kingdom Pseudomonadati; phylum Pseudomonadota; class Betaproteobacteria; order Burkholderiales; family Burkholderiaceae; genus Pandoraea; species Pandoraea sp. SD6-2. The sequence continues at coordinate 12,304 of NZ_KB944429.1, forward strand.
AACGCGCCCGTGAACAGCGCGTTGGTAAACGAGCCGAAGAACTTCGGCATTCCAGGCATGAACGTCGCAATCAACGAACCGATCAGCAAGGGAACGATCATCATCCCGCCCGGCACGCGCTCGATGGCACGCTTGATATGAATTTGAGCCATTGTTGTCTCCCGACTGGTATCAATTTTGATTAATTAATCATTATTTTGATCGTTTCAATCATGCGGAAGTCTAATCGCTGCTAGAAAAATGTGCAAATTTTGTGACTACGGGTTTATCCCCGCCCAAAATCGGGGGGAAACGCCGCGAACGGAGGGTCTTAGTTCTGGGAAAAATGATTGAATCGATCATTTCCAGAGCCCCCGACGATCGAGCTAACGCCAATCGATCACTTTGCGGTGTATCGGACGGTTTTCGTACGCAGCAAGCTACACTATGCGCGACGCGCGGCGTATATGCTGTCCGCCCGCAAAGCCACGATTTGTTCTGCTCAACGTCGATCCATCCATGAAAGTTGCGAACCGCCGCGAGGCGATTTTCAAAGCCGTTCTGTCGGGCATGACCGATGTTGCCGCGCTGTGTGCGCATTTCGGCATGTCGGAAGCCACGGTGCGCCGCGATTTGCGCGCGCTGGCCGACGAGCGCCGCATCGTGCGCACGTACGGCGGTGCAGCCGCGCCCGTGCGCATGCATGAACCCGAGGAATCGCTGGAGTTGCGCCGCGAGAGCTTTCGCGAGCAGAAGGACGCCATCGCGCGTGCCGCCGTGGCTCACGTCGACGACGGCGACACGATCTTTCTGGATGGCGGCACCACGACCGAAGCCATGGCGCGCTTTCTGGCAGGACGCGAGGGGGTACACGTCGTGACCAACAACCTGCTGGCCGTGGGCGCACTGGCGGCCAACAAGGTCCCCGTGACGCTGATCGGGGGGGATGTCCGACCGTCGAGCATGAGCGTACTCGGGCCGTTGGCGCAACTGGCGCTCTCGCGGGTGTCCGTCGACAAGGCATTCCTGGGTGCGGATGGCGTCGTTGCCGGCCGCGGCTTGTGCGAAGCCTCGGCCGAACAAGCCTGGCTCAAGGAGTGCATTATCCGTCAGTCGGCCAGCGTGTACGTGCTGGTCACGGCCAACAAGCTCGACCGGGCGAGCCAGCAGCATTGGACACCGCTGGAGCGCGCCTGGACGCTCGTCACCGAAGCGCGCACCGACAACGACGCGCTTGCGGAATTCCGCAAGCACCCTGAAATCACGATCGAGTCGGTGAGTTGACGCTGTCATCTGCCGAGCCATTGGCATACCTCAATACATCGCACGCAACACCATCGATAAGATGGCCCCGATTGCCCGACCCTGAGTCCTGACTTCCCCCGCCGCGCTGCGGCACGACACGACCGGTTCTCATTGCCATGACACTCGATCCTTCTCTCGTTGCCGCCATCGCGCCGACCGGCGTGCTGCGTGCCTGTATCAATCTGGGTAACCCCATCCTCGCCGGGCTGGACGCGCAGTCCAAACCCTGCGGCATCTCGGTCGATCTGGCGACGGCGCTGGCGCAGCGGCTGGGGGTGCCGCTCGAACTCATCACGGTCGATGCCGCGGGGAAATCGGTCGACGTCGTGTCGGCCGGCGACGCCGACGTCGGTTTTTTCGCCGTAGACCCGCGACGTGCCGCGACCATTACCTTCACAGCGCCGTATGTGCTGATTGAAGGGTACTACCTGGTGCCGGAAGCATCGGCGGTGAAGACCAACGCAGACGTCGACCAGGCCGGTACGCGCGTCGTGGTCGGCAAAGGCAGCGCGTACGACCTCTTCCTCACACGTGAATTGCAACACGCGGAGATCGTGCGGGCACCGACGTCGCCGGCCGTCGTGAAGATGTTCCTCGATGGCGGTTACGAAGTCGCAGCGGGCGTGAAGCAGCAGCTTGAGGCCGAAATTGCCGGCACGGCCGGCTACCGGCTCCTGGACGAGCGCTTCATGGTGATTCGTCAGGCGATGGGGCTGGCGATCGGCCGTGGCACGCAAGCCGATGCGTTTCTCGCGGCATTCGTCGACGCCATGAAGGCGTCGGGATTCGTGGCCGACGCCTTGCGTCGCCATCATATTTCGGGCGCAGCGGTCGCGCCCTGAGCCTCAGATATCGCGCGTCCGGGACTCGGCCCAGTCGTATCCCAAACGTCACTGCGCGGCCTTGTTCGCGCACATGAAAACGGGATCGGCAGCGTCGTTGTGCGCAAGCATGGCTAACGGCGCTCGCTCGTAAAGCCACTCGAAGCCACTCGAGCGCCTCGGCAGCCAGCACGTCCTCCGGGATCAGAGGACGCCCACAAACTCCGGCATTGCGCCCCGCATCCGCATCGCCTGCTCGCCGATCGATGGCAAGACCGCCGCCTCCTCTCTATGAGACCTGCGTTCTGCCACATGACCTCATCGATGGGGTCGCCATCCCCAGCCATACCGTGAACACCGGGATCAACGCGATCTTGGGCGGCGCAAAGCCGAACGCAGCCATCGGCGCCAGGCAAATTCCCGCGACACCCGCGCGCACACCTGTCCACAAGTTGTACAGGTGTCACGCCGCGTCCCCCCTGCGAAATCGCGTCAAACATCGCTCGATCCTCTGAATACTTGCGATTCGAGATGTTGGCACCGAATTTGCTGATGTCTGCAGGCGACGACGAGCAAGTCGCGCCGCACTCCCCTCGCCAAGGTTGAACTCAACATCACTACCTCAAGGATGCATATCGTGGACAAGATCGAACATCTCGAACGGCAGATCAACGAACATCACGCGACGCTGGCAAACCATCCGGTGTTCCATTCCATCGAATCGATGCAGGGCTTGCAGACGTTCATGGAGTGGCACGTCTTCGCTGTCTGGGACTTCATGTCGCTGGTCAAGCGGCTTCAGGCAGATCTGACGACCATCACGCTGCCGTGGATCGCGCCGCGCAACATTCATGCCGCGCGTCTGATCAACGAGATCGTTCTCGGCGAAGAATGCGACGAGACGCCGCAAGGCCCGATGAGTCATTTCGATCTTTACCTCGCCGCCATGCGCGATGTCGGCGCCGACACGCGGCAGATCGAGAAGCTCATCGACCTGCTCGTCAAAGGCCATAGCGTGAGCGCTGCACTCGTCGCTGTCGAAGCCCCGCCGCCGGTGGTGCGTTTCGTCAACTCGACGTTCGCCACCTGCTACGAAGGCGCCACGCATCAGGTGCTCGGCAACTTCTTCTATGGCCGCGAGAACGTGATTCCCGACATGTTCCGCACGCTGCTCGACGGATGGAAAATCGATCCGAAAAGCGTACCGCTGCTCACGTTCTATCTCGATCGCCACATCGAAGTCGACTCCGGCGAACACGGCCCGGCCGCGCGCGCAATGATTGCCGAGTCTGCACGCAACGACGAACGCCTGCTTGCCGAAGCGCTGGAGGCCGGACTGCGTGCGATCGACGAGCGCTTGCGCCTCTGGGACGGACTTCACGAACACATCGTGGCAACGCAGAAAGAAGCCGTCGCCGCCTGAAGCCCGGCGGGTCGCACCGTCTCACGTGCAGGTCCCGCCACACTTCCCCGCGATATCTGCGCCCCTGACGGCGCCGCTTCAGGCGCCTCTTGCGGCGCCCTCATCGATCTACCCGGCACCTTACTCCGAGGCAACGCCATGTCATTGCACAGTTACGTCAGCCACGCTGAACAATGGGAGCAACGCGCGACCATTCGTTCCCGTCCGCGCCGCATCGTCGAAGACGATGACCTGAGCTACTACCCTGTCGAGCGCCAGCCGCTTTACGCGCATCCGGCCGTCGTCGACGCAGGCCGGGAAGTGCAGGATTACATCCTGTTGCAGAGCTTTTACAAGTACATCAACGACGTCATCATCTTCGAGACGGAAATCGTCAACCGCACGGCGCTCGCCATCGCCAAATCGCGTTTCCCGTTCGAATTTCCGTTCGCCTGCCGCAGCGACGCCATGTCGGTCGTGATCGACGAGAACTACCACGCCTACGTGGCGATGGACTATCTCGATCAGGTCGAGCGCAGCACAGGTATCGGCCCCATCGAGCAGAACCGTGAAATCGAACTCTCGCGTGCCATCCCTCGTGCGATGGAATACGTACCGCCGCAATATGCGGCAGGCATGGAACTCCTTGGCGTTGCGATCTCGGAAAACACCGTCACGGCAGAAGTCGCTGCGTTCTCGCGCGACACCACGCTCAAGCGCTCGGTGAAGGGGGTGATGGCCGATCACCTCGCCGATGAAGGCCGGCACTCGGTGTTTTGGATCAATCTTGTCAAGCTGTATTGGCGCGAGATCGACGAGACGGCACGCATCGAACTCGGTCGCGGCCTGCCTTTCTTCCTGCGCGAATATCTGACCAACGAGCTGCAACTGGAATTCGACCGGCGCCTTGTCGGCACGCTCGATCTTCCCTCTGCCACGCGCGACCAGATCGCCAACGACATGGTGGGCGCGTATCCGATCACGAATCAGCATCCGATGATCGTGAACATTCGCAAATTCCTGAAGATGGCGGGGTTGCTCGATCACGAGCCGACACGCGCCGCCATCGCACAATACCTGTGAGGAACGTGCCATGAGAGCGATTTCCTTCGCCGTCGCCGGCAACAACCGCCTGGGTGCTCGCGTATTCGCGGCCCTGCACGATATGGGCCACAACGTGACGCCGCTTTGCGACGCCTCCGGGCCGCTGGGTGCGATGGCCACGCAGCTCGGAGGGACCTTGCCGAACGCGCACGCTGCCCCGCTCAAGGCCGAGTGGCTTGTCGAATGCGGCGACGCCGATCCGCGCTTCGCTTGCCGCCCAGACCAGATATTGGCGTTTTCTGCCTGCGCCCCGGCATTCCCGCCGGCCAGCGCCGAACTGTCCTGGCAATGGCAGGGCCCTGTCGGCGTCGTCGATGTTGCCTCCAGCACGAGCGAATTCGGCAGACCGGTTTGCGGCGCCGATCTTGCCGCCCAGATCGAGGGGGAAGCGGAAGCCCTGCTCGTGACTATCGTCAGTCAGCTCGGGCGCGACATATTGACCCCTCAAATGCTGAGTACGCGCGCGCCGGCAACGCCCTCACCGGGCGGCGTGACGCTCGACCTCCATCGCCTGTCCGGATGGCACGCCAGCAACGAAACGCAGCGACCGGTATCGCTCGAACCGTCGCTGCCCGAGATGGTGTCGCGCCGTGCCGTGGCAACGCCATCGGCCATCGCACTGCGCGATGCGCAGGGTGACGTCGACTACCGCACGTTCGTGGGCGCCTCGATGAAACTGGCCGCGCAACTCGCAGCAGCGATGGCTGCCCCGGCCGAATCCGGCGACCAGACACCGCGCGTCATTGCCGTTCGCTTGCCCAAGTCTCGCCTGCTTTACACGGCCATCCTCGGTGTTATCGGCGCCGGCGCCGCGTATGCCCCCCTCGATCCATCGTTCCCGCCCGATCGCGTGCGGCAGATCCTTGAGCAAAGCCGTGCCACCTGCCTCATCACCGACGACGACTTCGATGCGAGCGCACTCTCGGAACTGAACATCGACGTCGTCCGCCTGCGCTCGATCGATGCGAACGGCGTGGATATCGACGCGACGGCCTGGCCGGTGGAACGCTACGCGGATCGTCAAAGCCGTTGTGCGATCACAATCTTCACTTCCGGCTCGACCGGTACGCCCAAAGGCGTCATGCTCACGCACCGCAACATCGTGCACTTCTGCCACTGGTACCGCGACTACGTTCATCTGAGCGAGCGTTCGCGTGTGCTGCAGTTCTGCACGGTAGCGTTCGATGTCTCGCTGCTCGACATCTTCCCGACGTTCCTGTCCGGGGCCACACTCGTCATTCCGACCGAAGCGCAGCGGCACGCGCTCGACGAGTTGAGCGATCTCATCGAGCGCGAGGCGCTCACGCACGCCTTCCTGCCTCCCGCGTTGCTGGGCGTCATGCCCGACGCCGGTTGGCCTGCCCTGCGCCATCTGCTCACGGGGGGCGACGTCTGTTTTCCGGAGACCATCGCGCGCTGGAGTCAGGGGCGGGAATTCCACAATATTTTCGGCCCGGCGGAATGCACGGTTTTGGTCACCATTGCGCGCCTGCAAACGGGTGACAGCAATCGCCTGATCGGGCGACCGATCGCCAATGTTCGCTGCTACGTGCTCAACGACGCCGGGGAGCCTGCGCGTACCGGCGAGCCAGGCGAGCTGTGCGTCGCTGGCGCCGGTGTGGCCGATGGCTATCTGTATCGCCCCGATCTGACCGAGCGCGTCTTTGTGCCGAATCCATACGCCGAAACGAACGGCCAGTGGCCATCGGCACATAACGAGAGGCTGTATCGCACGGGCGATGTCGTGCAATGGGACGAAAACGGCCTGTTGCACTTCGTCGGCCGACGCGATGCGCAGGTCAAGATTCGCGGCTTCCGCGTCGAACTCGGTGAAATCGAGCAGGCGGCACTGGCGACGGGAATGTTCGGTCAATGCGCGTGTGTGGTGGACGATCGGAAGCGCATCCGGTGCTTTGTCGCCAGACCGCTCGATGGCCATGCGAACGGCGATGGGCTTCGCACCACGCTCCTCGCCCGCCTGCCCGACTACATGGTGCCCTACGAGATCGTGATGCTCGACGCCTTGCCGGCCACCAACAACGGCAAGATCGACCGCGGTGCGCTGGCACGCATTCCCGATCGACGCTCGGGCCCCCTCGACTCGCAGACGCAAGACACACCGCTCACCGAAACACAGACGCAATTGCGCGCACTCTGGGCACGGCTTCTCGACCTGGAGCCTTTCGAAATCGGTAAGGACGATTCGTTCTTCAATCTCGGCGGCCACTCGTTGCTTGTCTCGAAGCTGATGCTCGCCGTGAAGAAGGAGTTCAGCGGCAACGCCCCGCTTGCGCGGTTCATGGAGCAACCCACCATTGCCGCGCTTGCCTCATTGCTGGCGAACGACGATGTCGACAAGGGGGGGCGGATTCCGCAACGCGTGTTCGACGACATGGCACTGCCCGACGACATCCGTCCGGTCGATGGACTGCGTCCGGCGCCCGACGGGGCTCGCGCGATCCTGCTCACCGGTGCGAACGGCTTCCTCGGCACGTTCATCGCCGCCGAGCTGATTGCCCAGACCTCCGCTGTCGTGCATTGCATGGTGCGCGCCGCCAGCCAGCACGAAGGCGAAGCCCGGCTTGCCCAGGCGTTGCAGGCGAACGGTCTCGGTGCGCTCGCCGGGCACCCCCGCCTGAAGGTGATTCTCGGCGATCTCGCCAAGCCGCGACTCGGCCTCGCGCCCGCCGCATGGCGCACGCTGGCACGCGACATCGACGCGATCTATCACAACGGCGCGCACGTCAACCACGTCTACGACTATCCGTATCTCTACGACGCCAACGTCGGCGCAACACTCGAACTGCTGCGACTGGCCTGCGAGTTCCGCAACAAGTCGCTGCACTTCGTCTCGACGTTGTCCGCCGCGAGTGCGATGGACGAGACCGGCCATGTGCTCGAGCAGGGGCCGGCACGCAACGCGCCCGCGTTCGTCAACAACGGCTACAACGTGACCAAATGGGTGGCCGAACATCTGGTGTGGGAAGCCGCCGAGCGCGGCGTGGACGCGACGATCCTCCGACCGGGCAACATCACCGGTGTTGCCGACACGGGCCTTTGCCAGCCAACACGGAACCGGGTGCTTCTGCTTGTCAAAGGCTCGCTCCAACTCGGCGCCGCGCCTGCGGGCGACACCGAATTCGACTTTGCCCCGGTCGATTTTCTGGCCCGTGCCATGGTTCGCTGCACCACCGATGCGCAGCGCGAACTGCGAGTCTTCCACCTCCAGAACCCGCAACCGCTGACGTGGGAAGACTACCTCGGCGCGCTGGCGCAGTGCGGCTACGCACTGGCGCTTGAGGAGCCGGCGGACTGGCGTCAACGGTTGACGTCGATCGACGAAAGCAACGCGTTGTACGACGTCGTGGCGTTCTACCTCGACGACAGTCAGGAAGACATCGGCGATATGTCGCGCATTGCCTGTCAACGCACTGCCGGCGCACTCGCAAAACTGGGCGTGGCTTACCCGCGCAAGGATGGCCGGCTGCTCGCCAGTCACTTTGGCTATCTGATCGAGAGCGGTTTCTTGCCCGCGCCCGCCGGCAACGGCGCACGGCGTACTGAATGCGAGACGGACACGGCGTCAGTGGCGTGATCGTCATGCATCGCAACTTTGCTGTTTTCGTGCAGTCCCTTCATTTACCAAGGAGTTCATCATGCTGCAAAAAACCCGCACCGAACTGCAACCCGACACGCTGATCCACAACCTGACGACCACCGTGCATGCCGGTGTCGCGGAACTGAACGCTCCTGCGCGCAAGGTATGGGATGTGGTCGGCCGTTTCGATGGTTACAACCGCTTCGTGACCGGTCTCGAGTACATCCAGATGACGGGCACCGCCACCGGCCCTCGCTCACTGCGCCACAAGCATTTCACGGGCGGCGACCTGGTCGTGGAGCAACTCAACACCCGCGACGATGCCGGCATGACCATGAGCTGGACGCTGATCTACACCACGTTCGACATCGGCAACATGTGGGCATCCATGGAAGTCGTGCCCCGCGGCGACAAAGCCTGTACCGCAACCTACCGCATCGTCGGCGAAGCGCGCTCCGGCAATCCGAAGGATCAGCCAGCGTTCGACGACTTCGCGGTCGGCTTCCTGAAGATGGCGATGGACAACCTTCGCAAGATGTTCAACGACTGAGCGGAATTTCGCCGCATCGGGCCTTCGCGCCTTTGGTCGTTCACCGCCTCGTTCCCTCGCCCCCCGCTTCGGGAACGAGGCGTCCCTCTCCTGTTCGCTTCGTCAGGGACCGCCCCATGGACAGACACATCCCGCCCGCCGGACGCTGGCAACTCGCCGCGCGCGCACAACGCATGACGCCCTCTTCGTTGCGCGAGCTGCTCAAGGTGGCCGAAAGGCCGGACATCATCTCGTTCGCCGGCGGCCTTCCCTCTCCCTACGCGCTGCCTGTCGAGCGGCTTAGCGCCGCAGTCGGCCAGATTCTGCAACGCGACGCCACCGGTGCGCTGCAATACGGTCCGTCGGAGGGCTACACCCCACTGCGCGAAGCCATCGCGGCACGTCTGTCGCGCAGCGGCGCCACGGTGAGTCCGGCGCAGGTGCTCGTCACCACGGGATCGCAGCAGGCGCTTGATCTCGTTGCGCGCGTGCTCATCGACCCCGGCAGCCGCGTGCTGATCGAAACGCCCACGTATCTCGGCGCGGTTCAGGCGCTGGCGCAGTACGAACCTGTCTTTGAAGAAGCCCCGTCCGATGCCGGCGGTCTCATCCCGGAATGCCTCGAAGAGGCGTCGATGCGCGACGCCCGGCTGCTGTACGTCCAGCCGAACTTCCAGAACCCCACGGGCCGCACGCTGCCGCTGGATCGCCGGATTGCACTGCTCTCCCGGGCAAAACGCCACGGCCTGCTGCTCGTCGAAGACGACCCATACGGCGAACTCGTCTACAGCGGTGTCACGCCCGCGTCGCTGCTCTCGATGGCCCCTGACGATGTAGTCCACATCGGCTCGTTCTCGAAGGTCATCGCGCCGGGCCTGCGGGTGGGCTACCTCGTCGCCCCCGAAGAACTCATGATCAAGTTGCTGCAAGCCAAGCAGGCCAGCGACCTGCACACGACCGGCATCACGCAGCGGATCGCACACGCCCTGCTGACCGACGGTCAATACGATGTCCATCTCGAAGCAGTGCGCCTGCGCTATCGCGCGCAGTGTGCTCTCATGCTCAAGTGTCTGGCCGAACACATGCCAGACGGCGTGGCATGGACGCGCCCCGCCGGAGGCATGTTCCTGTGGGTTACCTTGCCGCCGGCGATCGACAGCGCCACGCTGTTCGAGGACGCGCTTGCCTGCGGCGTAGCGTTTATCCCCGGCGCGTCATTTCATGCGCTAACACCGAAAGCCAACACGATGCGCCTGACGTTTACGACCGCCACCCCCGTCCAGATCGAGACGGGTGTGGCCCGCCTGGCGCAAGCCATCAAGGCACGCCTTCGCAAGACGGCGCCCTGCCTCGCCGTCTCCTGAGACCGGTAGCCGTGCGCGTAGCGAGCATCGTGGCGAGCGCCATGTTGAACGCTATGCGCACGCCTGTATCCCTGCCGCCAACGACTCGAACAGTCCGATGTGTTGCGCCGTCTGCACGAAGCGAGGCACGCAGGGATTGCTCGATGCCGCATTCCACACGAGCGCGACATCGATATGCGGGGCGTGCAGCAGCGGCACGAACAGCACATTCTCCGCGCGCGTACTGCGCATGGAGCTGTGTACAAGCGCCACGCCGAGGCGTTGTCCGACAAGGTTGACGATGGTTTGCTGGAAATTCGTCTCGAGCCGGACTCTTGGCAGGAATCCGGCCTGACGACAGTGATCGGTAATCGTGTTGTGGATGAACGGCGAGGCGTCGCGTGGCGAAATGATGAACGGATCGTCCCGAAGTTCGCCGATCGAGATCGCGGATCGCGCTGCCAGCCGGTGGCCGGCGGGCAGCGCCGCGACGAGCGGCTCGCGAAAAATGGTCTCGGTACATAGCTCGCCGGTGGCGTCGGACGAATACATGATGCCCACGTCGAGCCTGCCGCAACGTAGTTGGTCCGCAAGGTCGGTGGGAATCGTCTCCTTGAGTTTCACTTCGATATGCGGGAAGGCGGCCGCGAAAGCTCGCGTGAGCACGGGCAGCACACTGCAAGCCACAGCGAACATGAAGCCTGCGCAAAGCACGCCTGTCTCCCCCACCTCCGCTGCGCGGGCGTGGGAGCGCGCCTGATCGAGCGTGGCCAGCACTGAGCGTGCATCTCGATTGAAGCGCTGCCCCGCAGCGGTGAGTCGAACGCTGCGCTGCGTTCGCTCGAACAGTACGACACCCAACTCCTCTTCAAGCATCGCGATCTGACGCGACAGCGGAGGCTGCGAAATATGCAGGAGATTCGCTGCGCGCCCGAAGTGGAGCGTTTCAGCCAGTACTACGAAATAGCGAAGTTGCCTCAGTTCCATGGAGCCAGCCCCTTTAGAGAACATCGGTTTCTATTCATAGCGAACTAGTATCAGTCGTCGCATCATATGGTATTGGAGACCTCAGACGAATCGAACTATCCTTGCTCTTGCTTTATGGAGCACCCCCAGACACGGCAATCGCGATCATGCGATATTGCGCAGCCAAACGCAGCGCTCGCCCAATCCTATAAAGTCAATGAGAGACGCTATGTACGCCCACGATCCGCTGGACCGTTCAAACGCAAACTTTCAGTCCTCCTTACGTCCATCCCTCAACCAACTCTGCGGTGACGACCCCGTCATGTTGGCCACCCTCTCCCGCGCCCGCATGCTCATCGATCGTCAACTTCCCATCCTGATTCTTGGAGAAACCGGCACTGGCAAGGAATACCTCTCAAGAGCATTGCATGACTACAGCACGCGCAGACGCGCCAGCATGATCTCGGTCAACTGCAGCTCGATTCCGGAGAATCTCATCGAAAGCGAGCTGTTCGGCTATCGACGTGGCGCGTTCTCGGGCGCGCTGAATTCCGGCATGAAGGGCAAGGTCGAACAGGCCGACGGCGGCACACTCTTTCTCGACGAAATCGGCGACATGCCGGCGGCCCAGCAAACGCGTCTTCTTCGGGTATTGTCCGAGCGGGAAGTCACGCCCATCGGCGCGACACATCCCGTCGCCGTCGATCTGCAACTCATTTGTGCGACGCACCAGAACCTCGAAGCGCGCGTGCAGGCGGGATCGTTTCGCGAAGACCTTTACTACCGGATTGCCGTGGGGATCGTGAATCTTCCCCCGCTACGACTACGACAGGATCGCGCCTGGTTGCTCAACAGCATGTTCATTACGGAGTCCCAAGGTAATGCGACCCTCGACTCGCTCGACAGCGAAACGCGCGAGTTACTGCTGACCTACGCCTGGCCTGGAAACCTGCGTCAGATGCGCGCCGCCGTCCAGTACGCCTGCGCCGTCAAGTCCGACGATACGATCCGGTTGCGCGACCTGCCCGCGAATCTGGTGCACAGCGCCACGTCGGCCGCGACCGCCATCGCGCCCATGCCGGTGGCCGTAGCGGCAGCGCCGCTCGATTCGCTCTCACCCATCGCCCACGGCGAGCGCGAGATCATCATCCGCGTGCTCTCGTCGCGCCGGTGGAACATTTCGGCCGCATCGCGCGAACTGGGCATCTGCCGAACGTCGCTTTATCGCAAGCTGCGCGAACTGCATATTCCCCATGTGCGCGACATGGGTAGCGACGTCCTGCGCGGACCGCAGCGCTGATCGCCCGGCACTTGTCGCACGAACGGCGGATGGCGGATGCGAACGGGCTTCGGTCCGTCTGCATCCGCTTGCCGTAACGCTTATGTGCGATCCGCAAGCAACGCCATCATCGCCGACTCCTTGTAGCGCGGGCCGGTTGTCGAGCCTGCGGCAAAGTGCGCGTCGAGTGCTTCCAGAATCTCATGCTCGACGTGGGCATCGGCAGCCCCGAGGTTCTCCTCCAGACGGCTGATGCGACGCGTTCCGGGAATTGGCACGATATCGTCGCCACGCCATAGCAGCCAGACGAGCGCCAATTGCGCGGGCGTCACACGCGCTTTACCGGCGTAGACGGCCAGGGTGTTGGCGAGGCGCATGTTCGCGTCGAAATTCTCGCCTTGCACACGCGGATCCGACGTCCGGCGCGAGTCGCCTTCGGGGAACGCCTCGGCGCGACGCGCCGTGCCCGTCAGGAAGCCGCGACCGAGCGGCGCGAACGGCACGAGTCCCACACCAAGTTCGCGCAGGCACGGCAGGATCGCCGCTTCTATGTCGCGGTGCCACAACGAGTATTCGCTTTGCAGCACGCTCACGGGATGCACGGCGTGAGCACGCCGGATCGTGCGCTCGCCAGCTTCGGACAGTCCGAAATAACGCACTTTGCCCGCCTTGACGAGATCGCCGACGGTGCCTGCCACGTCTTCGATCGGCACGTCGGGATCGACGCGGTGCTGGTAGAGCAGATCGATGTAGTCGGTACCGAGCCGCGCGAGGCTGGCGTCGACCACCTCGCGAATATGCGACGGCCGGCTATTCGCGCCGGTAACCGTGCCGTTTTCGAGACGGAATCCGAACTTTGTCGCAATGATCGCCTTGTCGCGGCGGCCCTTCAGCACGCGCCCGAGCAAGCGCTCGTTTTCGAACGGTCCGTAGACCTCTGCCGTATCGAAGAAATTGCATCCCAATGCCAGTGCCCGTTCCAATACGCGAACCGACTCCGCATCGTCGGACGGCCCGTAGGCGTAACTCATCCCCATGCAGCCCAATCCCAGCGCGGGGACTTCCAGCCCTTGCGTTCCCAATCGTCGTGTTCGCATCAAGCCGCTCCTCTGTGGTGTGAAAGGCGTGTCCGCCAGCGGAAAATGCCGGCCGACACTTCGCAGTAACGATGCAAGTTTCGAACCAATGCCCTCGATTCATTTTCGGTTTGGCGCTCACCTCCCTTTCTTCCGCTGCGGCAAGCTCGCCCGCGCCGCGTGCCTGCACGATGTCACGACGAAGGGGATCGTCTGCCGCGCCGCCTTCGCATCGCCCCGCCGCTGGTCAGATCACAACGTGTGGCGATCGACAGGTGTATGAAGTTGCGACACCTGTCGCACGCTGCGACACCTGTCCGCGATCTCGTCGTCGCGTCTCTCGCCGTCTTATGGCGGTGGCACTTAAATTGCTTGGATTCCTTTTATTCCTATGACGCCGTGCCGAGCCAGGCGCACGACTCACCATGACGCACGCCAATAACGTTGGACTGACGGGGACGGGGCTTGCGCTGTATGGCGAATCTCGTGGAGTACTGACAAGATTCGGGCAGTGGACCGCCCATCTGAGCACGGAGGAATGGAAGCGCGCCGACGCGTTTTCCCGACCGGCCGATCGGGAGGATTATGTTGCGGCGCACATCCTGGCGCGTGTTGCTGCTGCGCGCGTCATCGGCACCTCGGACATCCCGGGCCCGGAAGCCCGCACCTATGGGCTCATGCAGCGCTGCGAACGCTGTGGCGGTGCCCACGGGCGCCCGCATTTGCCGGCGCACCCCGGACTGCACGTCAGCCTGAGTCACACCCGTGGCACCGTGGCGGCAGCGTGTGCGATCGCCCCCATTGGGATCGACATCGAACATTGGGATCAGGCGATAGCCGCCGATCCGGATTTGCCTGGACTGAACGAGCGCGAGCGTATGCGTCTGGCTGCGTTCGCAAGCGTCGCGCACACGCATTTCGCGCCATCGCCGCGCGCACTCGCCTGGTTGCGGCTGTGGACGCGCAAGGAAAGCCTCGTCAAGGTCGGTGAGACAACGCTGGACACGATGAACCGCGTCGACATGTCCGGTCTGCCCATGAGCGAGGTGCCGCTTCGCGCATGGCAGCGGCGTGTCGCCCACGGGGTATGGGCAATGACGGACTGGCTCGACCCTGGACTGCGGGTCACCGGCACGGTGGCGAGTTCCGGGATCGTTGCGATCCAACGGATCGAACCTTAGCGCTATCCCGGCGCCACGTCGCACACGCACGGCTGTGCCGCACGTACCCAGGCATTGCCCCCATCCGTCATTCGGGAGCCAGTCTTTCCAGCAGCATCGACACGAACGTTTGCGTAATGGGAGGTAGCGTCCGCCCTCGCTTCTTGATCAAGGCGATGGGGCGCAAGAACGCCTCATGATCCACCGGGCGAATCAGCAACTCCGGTTCTGCCCTGACCTCCCGGGCAGATTCTGGCAGGATCGTGACACCGAGTCCCGCCCTGACCATGGCGACGGCCGTCATCATGTAGGTCGGCTCGCACGCAATCTCCGGCGTGTAGCCGCCGCGCGCAAAAGCGCCGTCCACGACCGCCCGGACACTGGTGTTCTGCGCCGTCAGCACCAACGGCACGCTGGCGAGATCCGCGAGGCCAAGGTGTTTGCGCCGTGCGAGCTTGTGACGCGCAGGTAGCACCGCCACCAGGTGATCGCCGCCCGAATACAGCACGTCGAACTCGGCGCCAGTCGTCTCCCCACCCGTCAGTCCGATGTCGACCTCCTCACTGCGCACCAGCGAGTCGACCACCCCGGCCACGGCGTCGCGTACATGAAAGCCCGCGCGCGGCACGCGGGTCTTCATCTGCTGAATCAACTCCGGTAATACGCTCGCCGCAAACGTTGGCAGGCAGGCGATGCGCACCATGCCGCTCGACCCGTCGCCCAAAGCGCGTGCGTCGATCAGCACATGCTCCATGTCATGCAGCGACTTTTGCAGCAACGGCAACAGCGCGCGTCCTGCCGGGGTCAACGCCACGTTGCGGCTGTTGCGATCGAATAACCGCACGCCGACTGTCTCCTCCAGCCGCCGAATCTGTACGGTCAACGCCGGTTGCGACAGATGCAGCCCCCTTGCGGCACGCGTAAAGCTACCACTCTGCGCCACCGCAAGGAATGCGCGAATGTCTCGTAGATTCAGATCCATTATGTTTTTTGATTACTGCAATCAAATCATTTCAATTGATTTATCAATCCCCGGAACTTACGCTCCAACGCACTAAAAGACAATATTGGAGACAAGCACATGCTGCCATTGCTGGGGCTGGCCACCATCGTCGTGCTGCTCGGCGCGATTCTGTCAAAACGGATGTCGCCACTGGTGGCGCTCATCATCGTACCGATTGCGGCGTCGTTGATCGGCGGGTTTGGCTTCCAAACGAGCAAATTCGTGATCGACGGGCTGAAGAGTCTTGCGCCGGTCGTTGGCATGTTCGTCTTCGCGATCCTCTACTTCGGCACCATTACCGATGCAGGCACGCTCGATCCGATCATCGACCGCATTCTGAAAGCGGTCGGTACACGGCCGACACGTATCGTCGTAGGCACAACGTTGCTGGCGTTGCTCATCCATCTCGACGGCTCCGGCGCGGTTTGCTTCCTCGTCACGATTCCCGCAATGCTGCCGCTCTACGATCGCCTCGGCATGGACCGTCGAGTGCTCGCGGCCGCCGTATCGATGGCCGCAGGCATCAACTTCCTGCCGTGGACCGGGCCAATGATCCGGGCCTCGGCGTCGCTGCACTTGCCCGTGTCGAGTCTGTTCAATCCGCTGATTCCGGTGCAGGCCATCGGACTGGTCTTCGTGTTCGGCATGGCTTACTGGCTGGGGCGTCGCGAAGAGAAGCGTCTCGGACTGACCGCCGCTGGTGGCGCAGTCCCCATGCCGAAACGCGAGTTGTCGCCGGAAGAGCAGGCGCTGCGCCGCCCGAAACTCTTCTGGTTCAACATCGTGCTCACGCTGATCGTGCTGGGCACCATGGTCGTGATGGGCGAGAAGATTCCGCCCGCGATCATGTTCATGGTGGGTCTGTGCGTGGCGTTGATGGTGAATTATCCGAACGTCGACATGCAGCGCAAACGTATCGACGCACATGCGCGTGCCGCGTTGATGATGGCGGGCATTCTGCTCGCCGCGGGTGTGTTCACCGGGGTGATGCAAGGCAGCGGGATGCTCAAGGCGATGGCGCAAGGTGCCGTGGGCTTCGTGCCGCAAGGCATGGCGAGCCACATTCCGGTCGCTCTCGGGTTGGTGTCGATGCCGCTTAGCATGCTCTTCGATCCCGATTCGTTCTATTTCGGCGTTCTGCCGGTCATTGCCGAAGTGGCCGGACAACTGGGTGTACCGGCGGTGCAAGTCGGTCAAGCCGCGTTGCTGGGCCAAATGACCACGGGCTTCCCGGTGAGCCCGCTCACACCGGCCACCTTCCTCGTGGTCGGTCTGTGCCGCATCGATCTGGCCGATCACCAGAAATTCACGTTTCCGTTGCTCTTCGGCGCGTCGATCGTCATGACGATCGCGGCCGCCGCGCTCGGCGTCTTCCCTCTTTAAGCCTTACCGAACGGACTCGACCCGCATGACAGGCAAGCCAACCCACCCGGCCCCGCGACGCATTCGAATCGGTGCGGGCGCCGGGTATTCCGGCGACCGTATCGAACCCGCGGTCGAACTCGCGGCGCGCGGGGCACTCGATTACCTGGTTTTCGAATGCCTCGCCGAGCGCACGATTGCCATCGCGCAACAGGCACGCCGCAAAGACCCGCAAGCCGGCTACGACCCGCTGCTCGAAGCACGGATGACTGCCGTCCTGCCGGCCGCGATGCGCAATGGCGTACGGATCGTCTCGAACATGGGCGCTGCGAATCCGCTTGCGGCAGCACGCAAAACGGCCGAGATCGCTCGCAAGCTAGGACTAGGCGGCGTGAAAATCGCCGCCGTCACCGGCGACGACGTGCTCGACGTCGTGCTGCAAAGCGATGCGAAGTTCGAGGAAACCGGCGAGAGCGTAGCGTCCTACCGAAAGCAGATCGTGTCGGCGAACGCGTATCTCGGGGCAACCGCCATCGTCGACGCATTGGCTGCGGGGGCGCAGATCGTATTGACCGGGCGCGTAGCAGACCCCTCACTGTTTGCCGCGCCGCTGATCCACGAGTTCGGCTGGCGCATGGACGACTGGGACAGGCTGGGTCAAGCCACTGTCGTCGGGCATCTGTTGGAGTGTGCGGGACAGGTCACGGGCGGCTATTTCGCCGATCCCGGCTACAAGGACGTGCCTGATCTCGCAAAGCTCGGCTTTCCGATTGGAGAAGTGTCGGCCGACGGCTCGGTCGTCATCACGAAAGTCCCGCAAGCCGGGGGGCGTGTCACGCAAGCCACTTGCAAAGAGCAATTGCTGTACGAAATTCACGATCCCCGGCGATACCTTCAGCCGGACGTCGTCGCCGATTTCTCTGAAGTCCGCGTGGCGGAGGAAGCGCCCGACCGGGTCCGAGTCACGGGGGGACGCGGGACGCCCCGTACGGACACGCTCAAGGTGTCCGTCGGATATGTCGACGGATTCATCGGGGAAGGACAGATCTCCTATGGCGGCCCCGGCGCGGTTGCGCGCGCACGGCTTGCTATCGAGATCGTGCGTGAACGCCTTGCCTTGACCGGCGTGCAGACAGGCGAACTGCGTTTCGACGTGATCGGCGTGGATTCACTGTACGGCAAGACATTGGATTCACTGAATGCAGAGCCGCACGAGGTTCGCGTGCGCGTGGCAGGACGTACGACATCCGCCGAACAGGCCGTGCGCATCGGCAACGAAGTTGAGACGTTGTACACGAATGGCCCGGCCGGCGGTGGCGGCGCGACGAAATCGGTGCGCGAAGTGCTGGCGGTTCAGTCAGTGCTGTTGCCGCGCGAGCACGCGAGACCCGCGTTCACCCTTGTGGAGATTTGAGATGAAGCTGCGAGAACTCGCGCATTCGCGCACGGGAGACAAAGGCAACACGCTCAATGTCTCGCTCATCTGTTACGACGCACAACATTACGAACATCTTCGCGTCGAAGTCACGGCTGATCGGGTCAAGGCATTCCTGGCAGATGTCGTGCTCGGAGATGTCGTGCGTTACGAGCTTCCCCATCTGGCGGCTTTCAACTTCGTATTGGGCAAGGCGCTGGGGGGTGGCGTGACACGCTCGCTCGCATTGGACGCGCACGGCAAATCGCTGAGTTCAGCGTTGCTGGATCTTGAGGTTGTGGCACCGAATTAAGATGCCAGCGAGGCGTTGGGAACACACGATTCGCGTCTTACCGATCGCGGGGGCTGATGTTGACCTGCCTTCGTTTTTCCGAAACGCCCTTGGAGTCCGAGTTTGAAAAGCGCTGTCTGGCTACACCGTCGCAGAGTCTATTCAGGGGAGCAGGTCAACGGTCCTTGAATCCCCCAGCGCAGGCCGAAGGGTGGGCTATCGCAGAACGTACGTAGCAAAAGCCCCCCTCCGTGAACCGAGACATTGAAGCGCCGTCGCTTTGACTTACAACGGCGTCTCTTCCAACTTCGACAGCGGAGGAACGGCGCCTTCATTGGCAAGCAACGCCCGTTTGCGCACGTATCGCAACAAGCTGGTCGCGCCGTAGCGAGATCCCCCCATGCCCGACTGCTTGAACGCCATCTTTTCGCCATCGAACATCATCACGCGCGGCAACTCGGTGTCGTTGATGCTGACCCCGCCGGCCTCCATCTTCAGTGCGAAATTCCCTGCGACATGAGAATCCGGACCGAATACCGCGCCGGACAATCCGAATTGGCTATCGTTCATAAGGTGCTCGGCTTCGTCCTCCGTTGAGAATTTCATCACCGGTACGATCGGACCGAAGGTCTCTTCGGTCATCAACGTCATTTCATGACTCGCCCCGACGAGAATGGTCGGGTCGATCCAAACGGCACCGTCGACCGTCTGACTCTTGCCGCCCGATACGATGCGGGCTCCTTTTGCCACAGCATCATCGAGTTGGGCATCGATGATCGCGCCCTGCCGGGCGAAAATCATCGGACCATAATGGCCGCCATCCCCTGCCGCGAAACTGCGTTTGAGGGTCGCCGCCTGGCGAACCATCGCGTCGACCAGCCGATCGTGCAGTGAAGCGTGTGCGTAGACGCGTTCGATGGCGTAACACACCTGTCCCGAATTGTAGAGTGCCGAGCGCAAGATGCTGGTGGCGGCGCGCTCTACATCGGCGCCCTCGAGCACGACGGCAGCATCCTTGCCCCCAAGCTCCAGAAACGCAGGAATGAACGCTTCGGCCGCCGCGACGGCGATCTTCCGTCCGGTCGGAATGCTGCCCGTAAACACTACCGCGTCGGACTTGGCGACTAAAGCTTGCCCGGTGCTGGCACCGCCTTGAACCAGTTGGAGCACGTCCTTCAGTCCCGGAACGGCCTCAATTGTCTTGCGAAGCGGTTCGACGAATCGCGGCGTGACTTCGCTCGGTTTGATAATGACCGCCGCACCGGCCACCAACGCCGGAATCGCGTCGATAAATGAGAGAACCAACGGGAAGTTCCATGGGCTGATGACACCCACGAGCGAATAGGGAACGTAAGTCACCTTGAAAACGACATCCGGGTGCGATGCGACCTTACGAAAAGGCGTCGCGAGCACTTCGGGCGCAGCCTCACAAAACCCGTGGATGAAATGAATGACAGCGTCGAGTTCTTCCTCGGAGATGCGCGCGCGAGCCGTATCGACCGACAGTGCAGCCACAATATTGGCCCCTTGCGTCTTTAGCGCATCGGCCCAAGCCATCAGAATTTGCGTGCGATACTCAAGGCCGCGTTCGGCCCACTGCCGCTGTGCTGCGCGAGCGCGATCGGCCATTTCGCCGACTTCCTCAGCCGTTGCAGCGTTAAAAGAATAGTCATATTGTCCCGTCCGCGGATTGCGAACTTCCATTGCTGACATGATCGCCTCACTTAAACAGATTTCAGAAGGAGCATGCTCGGCGCGAAGCTCTCGGCATCGGCACGGCAAACCTTCCTTCAATCGTAACAAGGCAATCAGCGGGTAAAAACAAGGGAGATGGCGAAGGGACCGATTTCCTATTTCTAAGTGCGCGAGTCAAATACTTCGCATTGCCGACGCTAGGGTGATCGCACGACGCTCATGCGCCAATGTCGTACTCTCTTTCGTGTCAATTGAACTGCTCTCTGCGGTGGCAACGGAGTTAACCAATGGGGCGCTCGGGAATGTTGTCTTCGTCCGAAACTTCTCGGGCGGGGGCAGTGCCCTCCGCGCCACTGAGACGGCGAGCGTCCTTGGGCGAGAAGCCGAAAAAATCGCGAAATGAGGTAGTGAAACTCGTCTGATGCTGATAGCCAACCGCCAACGCTACCTGTCCGACCGGTAAGCGCTCCTGCACCAGTAATCTGAGGGCTTCATGCATACGGCACCGTTGGCTGTATTCGAAAATCGTCACTCCGTAGAGAAACTTGAAGCCACGCTTCAGCTTTGAAGCATTAGTCCCCACGGCACGAGCCAATTCGGGAATGGTCATGGTTTTCTGCAGGTCCGCCACGATAAGCTCGCGTGCGCGTCCGATCAGGCGCAAATCGCGCGACGACAATATCTCGCCCGACTGACTGACGTCGAGACTGCCAATCCACATGCCGATACTCGCGCAGAGTATTTCGGCGCACTTCGCCTCCACGTATATCAACTCCCGAGCGCCGTGGTAGGGGCTCGCCAGCAAATGCTCCACGACATGGAGCGCTTCCATGCTCAACCGCATTTGCGAGTGATAGATCTGGTCGCTCGTCACCGAAGCAAGTTTCGCTCGAATGCCGTCGGCTTCCTCTCCCAACGAACGCAACACCTTGTCGAAGTATTTCCGCGACACGTACATGCCAATCGCACGCCAGACACCCGCAGCGCACGTGACCTGATATCGCAAATCAGCGCCCTGATAGCAAATCATCAGGTTCGGCGCGCTGACATGAACGTGTCCCGTCTCACTGAGATCCACTTCCGCAGGCCCGGATACGAGATAGTGGAACTCCACAAACCCCTCCGGAGGGACCATTTCCGAGCGGGCGTGAGCATAGTGGCAATCCGACACCACAATGAATATCTCGTCTCGCACGCTAATCATCTTCCAGGCGCCCTCCTCGGCCCCCCCTGGCACCTGCACGGTACGGCCATATAGCCCCAATTCAGGCGCAACCACACAATCAGAGGCCGCCCGCACCCGATGAAACGCTTCCGTCAAGCGGGATCCAGTGCCGGCAAGCACCGTGCGAAACAACCCTGAGCAGGGCGATGACGCAATGGCCTCGGGGGTGGAAACAGATATCTGTGCGTGAGTCATAGGTCCCTGCCAGTCCGTAACACGTTCACCGATTATAGAAGGGGCCGTTGGCGGATCGATATTCTGGTTCCCCCCAAATTCCCTCGAATTCGAGTGCCGGAATCTTAAAAAAATCGCGATCCCTAACTCTGCATACACTTCCCCAACATCCCCTCTCCTGCCCTGCGATATATCTCAGGCGTGCCTCGAACAAGCGCAATACGGTTCGGCATATCCCTGTCTTCAAACGAATGGCTGCCAGTACCACGTCAGTGCGCCAGCAACCGTTTCCATAACGCTATTGAGGCTTTTGCATGAGACACTTCCTCGCCAAGCTGCACTCACGCGGCGAACTCCTGACCGTCGAACGCGAGGTGGATCCGCGCTTCGAAGCCGCAGCGGTGGCGCGTCGCCTCCAAACGGTGACCAACCGGCCGGTTTTATTCAAGCGGGTAAGAGGCTCGGCGCTGCCGGTAGTGATGAATCTATATAGCGATCACCAGCGCCTTCGCGAGATTATCCGGTGCGCCGACGACGAAACGTTTTGCGCTCGCCTCGACAAGGAGATCACGCTTGCCTCAACGCTGGAGAAGTCCGTCGAGTTCGTGACACAACCCGACGACTGGGAAACGGGCAAGCTCTCGGATCTTCCAATTCTCACGTACCACGAACGCGACGGTGCGCCTTACATTACCTCCGGACTGTTCCTCGCCAAAGACCCGAACACCGGCATTCCCAATCTATCGTTCCACCGCTCGATGGTCATATCCGACACCGAGCTGCGCATCAGACTCGGTAGCTCGCATGATCTCGCTCGCTATCAGCACGCCGCAGAAGCACGAGGCGAAGCGTTGGAAGCGGCCATTCTGATCAGCGCAGCGCCCGAACTATTTATGGCGGCATGCGTATCGTTGCCCCCCGATGGCGACGAGATCGCACTGGCGTCGGCGATGCGGGGTGGGCCGATCGCCATGCGACGCGGACATACGATCAGCCTCGACGTCCCCGTCGCGGCAGACATCGTGATAGAAGGTCGCATCCTGCCCAACGTAAGACGCCCTGAAGGCCCGTTCGGTGAGTTCATGGGCTACTACGTCGACATCGGCGAGAACCACGTTTTTGAAGTCACTCACGTGGGCTGGCGCAAGAACGCGGTGTTCCACGGATTGATATGCGGCTCGAACGAGGACCTGAGGCCATTGGAAGCGGCCACCGCCGCGCGAATCTACAAATCGGTCGCCTCGCAAGTTCGGGGCGTCATTGACGTGTCATGCCAGCCGACGGTGATGAATACGATCATCAAGATCGACAAACAATATGACGGACATGCACAACATGTCCTGTTGGCAGCCATGGGTGCACACCTTGATTACAGCAAGCTGTGTATCGTCGTCGATGACGACATCGATATCTACAACCTCGACGAGGTCATATGGGCTTTTCTCACCCGAGGGCGGGCGGACACCCGCACATTGGTCCTTCCCGGCGTACCGGGCTTCTACCGCGACCCGCATAAGGACCACTGGGGACGGCTTGCCATCGACGCCACGAAACCGTGGGGACGTGAAGCCGAGTTCGAACGCAAATCAATTCCCGGCACGACAACGCTCGATCTGCTCGACTACCTGCCGCAATTGGCCGGCGATGGACTCGCGCGATGACACGCCGGATCGTTGTTGCGATAACGGGCGCCACGGGCGCCATCTATGGCGTACGCCTACTCGCCGCTCTGCGCGAGAGGGAGGTCGAATCGCACCTGGTGGTCTCTCGTGCCGGATGGATGACACTGCATGACGAGATGAACCTCGGCAAAGCGGACATGAAGCATGCGGCGAGCTTCATGCACGATATCAACGACGTAGGCGCAACACTCGCGAGCGGATCATTCGTTCACGACGGCATGGCCATCGCGCCGTGCTCGATGAAAACGCTGGCGGCGGTCGCCCACGGATTCGACGACAACCTGATCACGCGCGCCGCCGACGTGACGCTAAAAGAACGTCGCAAGCTCCTGATGCTCGCACGCGAAACGCCATTGACGCTTGCGCATCTGCAGAACATGACGATGATCACTCAGATGGGGGGAGTGGTAATGCCGCCTTTACCGGCGTTCTACGCAAAGCCAAGAACGGTGGAGGACATGGTCGGGTATACGGTCAATCGAATGCTGGACCAGTTTGGTCTCAACACGGAAGGTGCCTACTCCCGCTGGAACGGATTCGCCCGCTGAAAAAAACGCCGCCCGGCTAGTTTGGAAACCGGGCGGCGTAACCCTCGGACTTCTCGCGAATGCGATTTTCCGCGATACCACTCTGTGTCAGGGCGTCGCGGGCTTGAGCTTGCGGGACGGCGCGCCCTTACGCTTGCGTGCAGCCATGGCCAACAGGGTCGCCAATACGAAAACGGCTGTGACGAGCTTGAGATCCGACGGCTGGAAACCCAATGTCAGAACAACGGAGATCAACTGGAAGTACACGATCGAGCCAATCACGGGGGCGATCACCTGCCGGGTCATCGAACGATTCCCGATGAGCGCTTCACCGAGCAGCAACGCCGCCAATCCGTTAACAAGCACCCCGAACCCCATATTCACGTCGGCAAAACCCTGGTTTTGGGCAAGCACGGCCCCTCCCATGGAAGCAAACAGATTCGCCAGCCCGAGGCCGCACAACGTGTACACCTTCACGTTGATGCCCTGAGCCTTCGCCATCGCCGCACTCGATCCAATTGCCCGCATCGCCATGCCATGCTGGGTTCCCAGGAACCAGATCACCAACCCCGCAATCGCAATATCGATCGCCCCGAGCATGACAATCCGCGGCAGATAGCCGCTGCCATCACCGGGAAGTGCCGAGAAGATGCTCGCAAAGGTGAACAATGCCGCATTGGGTTGCCCCATCACCCGAATATCGACGGAGTAGAGCATCGAGAGCACGAGAATCCCGCACAGAAGCGTGTTTATCTTCACCTTCTCGTGAATGAATCCCGTGAGCAGGCCAGCCAGAAAGCCCGCCAATGCCCCAGCAAGCAGCGACGTCACGGGGTCGAGGCCAAGCATGAGGAATTTCGCGCAAACGCACGCGCCGAAGGGGAATGACCCTTCGCCGGTCATGTCCGCAAAATTCAGTATCCGGAACGGAATCATGATCGCGATGGCGATCAACGCATATGTCAGCCCCTGGAGAATGCCGACAGGCACCAGGTCGAGGAATCCCGAAATCAAATTCATCAGATATTCGCCGTTTGCGGCGCCTCCTGCTCAGCGGTTTCGTGAAACGTTGCGATCAGCTTTTCCATCGTCATGCGGCGCTTTGCCTCTCCCGTCAAATTGCCCACGACTTGCCCATCCGACATCATGATGAGTCGATTGCCATAGTCCAACGCGTGTTGCATGTTATGCGTGACCATCAGCGTCGTGAGTTGCTGCTCACGGACGACTTGCTCAGTTACCTGCATCACGATCTCCGCCGTGCGGGGGTCAAGCGCGGCGGTATGCTCGTCGAGCAGCAGCAATTGGGGCCGGCGCAGCACAGCCATGAGCAGCGACAGTGCCTGCCGCTGCCCACCCGAGAGCAACGACGCTTTCGCTTTCAATCGCTTTTCGAGACCCAGGTTGAACGAGGCGATACGCGCCTCGAAGTGGCTCATTTGCTTGCTCGTGAGGCCTCTACCGAAAGTGCGGCGTTGCCCACGAAGTGCGGCCACGGCCAGGTTTTCTTCAAGACTCAAGGCCGCCGCGGTACCGACGGAGGGGTCCTGAAACACGCGCGCAATAAATTCGGCTCGCCGATGCGTGGGCAGCGACGTCACGTCGCGCCCGTTGACGCTAATGGTTCCGGTATCCGACTCGACCTCGCCTGCGAGCAGATTCAAAAACGTCGATTTACCCGCACCGTTGCCACCGACGACAACAGCGAAGTCGCCTGCATTGAGTTCCAGCGAGACATCAGTCAACGCCACGCGCTCATCGACCGTGCCCGCGTGAAACGTCTTGCTGACACCAGAGACCGACAGCATGGGCAATGCGTCCTGATTCACGTTATCTCCTGCCCGATTGCGTTTTGGATTCAATTGATAAAGCATTGGCAATTCTCAAAGGATGACGGGACCTGCAACCCGAGTTTGGCAAACTCACGCCGGCTGATCGACGTGACGTAATCGGTTGACGCGGGCTTGGCCACTGGCAGCAAATTCGTCGCCTCCCCCTTCAGCGCACGTACGGCAAGACGCGCCGCGTTAGCGCCAACCGATTCGAGCGACACCGCGAACGAAGCAGTCGCCATGCCCTGCTTGATCGCCTCGGTTTCGGAACTGATGATCGGCACGCGCAGGCGCGCCATCGATGCCGCAACGGTCGGAATCGCGGATTGCACGAGATTCGACCCGGTGAGATAGACGAATCCAACACCCTTGAGCAGCTGTGCGCGCTGTGCCAGATCGTTCACCGCATCGACGCTCACCGCCTTGAACGTGAGCCCGGCGCGTCTGGCCGCAGCTTCAAGCGCTTGGTTCGTCACGACATCGTTGGCCTCGCCTGGGCTATACAACACACCGAATGACGTCAATCCGGGGAACAGGCGCTTGGCAAACACCAGCATGGCATCGAAATCCTGAAGATCCGACGCGCCGGTAAAACGATCACCACCATGCGTCCAATTCGGTACAAGGCCTGCGGCGACAGGATCGGTAACTTCCGCGAAGATCAACGGGATGCTTCGGTCCGGAACGGCAGAACGAGCGACCTGCGAGACCGACGTTGTCAACGTCAGGATAAGGGCCGGCTTCTTGGTCAGAATCTGGGAG
Organism: Pandoraea sp. SD6-2; assembly: GCF_000389825.1. Lineage (NCBI taxonomy): Bacteria > Pseudomonadati > Pseudomonadota > Betaproteobacteria > Burkholderiales > Burkholderiaceae > Pandoraea > Pandoraea sp. SD6-2. The sequence continues at coordinate 38,834 of NZ_KB944429.1, forward strand.
AACATCTGCGGCATCAACGCTTGCGTGAAGTTCGCGTCGCTGTAGACATAACGGGTGTTCTTTCCATCGATATAGCCAGCCTTCGCCATCTCCTCCTTGAATCCGGCGATCGTTCGCGTGAGTGAAGGGTGAGGTCCCAGGTTGGCAATGCCGATTACCGTCTGCGCGATGGCGGTTTGCGACGTCGCCTCACCGGACAGGCCTACGCCCAGGGCCGTGACAATCGCAAGGGAAAGAAACGTCCTGCGGGATCTTGCTCTCATGCGTGACATCTCCAATGCGGCGCGTTGGGCTCGGTGGTATCGAGAGCGCGCTCTTCATGAATCCAGGAAATTCCAGGAAATCTGTGTCCATCTCAGCCGAAACGGTGCAGACGTCTGACCGTCTTTTTAGCACCGAACATGACAGCGAACATATTGAGGTCTGCGTCTGTGCCGAAAACCTAACTTTTGTGGCATCTCACCCAATCTTTTCCAATAAAAGCTGCCGCCATACGCTAATCGACCGACCGCGCGGACCTCACTTGCCGGCAATCTGAGCCGCCACCCGCACGCCGCTTGCGCAGGCGCCGCCGAGCAGGGCTTGAGACATCCAATCCCCGCAGTAGCGTATGCGCGACTTCCCCGCATCCTGCCAATCGAGGAAGCGGCGAAGCCTATGCCCATAGCCGGGATAGAAGATTGGAATCTTGTGCGCAATCCACTGATTCACGGTAGACAGGCGCCGCTGGTCGAAGTCAGGAATACGCGCCCTGACTTCGTCGATGACCCACTCATCAAGACGATCCGTGGCGCACTGCGCCTGGACTTGCTGAATGGCCTCCGGCGTCAGTTGGCAGTACACCTGTGCATTCGGGCGCCCCTGGCGGGGGGCAGCATTGAGCTGCTGATACGTTGCGATACGGGTGGGGGAATCCCGCATGGCAAATTCGATACCTGGTTCAAGCGATCCAGCGACCGCGAAATGCGCGATGCCCAACGCGTTGTAGCGAATCGCCCCAAGCATTTCGCGCTCTTCCAGTGAAGGCCGAACCAGCAAAGGCGCGATTCGCGCCCCTTCGGTTGCGATCACCACATAATCCGCCGAAAGTTCGCGCCCATCGGCCAGCGTCACGACACATCGATCGGCATGCGGCTCAACTGCCGTCACCGCGACACCTGTCTCGACCGGCAACCTGTCAGCCAACGCCGTGCACAATTGCCCCATCCCGCCAGCCAAGGTAAACACGGTGTCTTCGCCCACCAAATGAGGCATCGTGCTTTGATAGAACAACGCCGAGATGGAGTCGGCATCGAAACTGCGTGTGCCGCGAAACACCGGCTCGATCATGCGCTTGAGAACGCCATCGCCGATCTCCTCCCGTATGCACTCGGCCAGGGTAACGTCGTCCCACGCCAGTGCAGACACGGCCCAATCCGGGTCGACCTGCCGTTTGCGTGCGCGCAGGGTCAGCGCCGCACGTATCAGGCGGCACCGCTCACCAAGCGGCAAGCCGGGTGTCAACAGGGCCCTCGACGACGGCATGAGTTCAATGGAGTACGGCCCTCCAGGGCTTGTGCAAAGCGCGCTAAGACGCCTTAGCGGCACAAGTGAAGATGTGACGCCCACCGCCTCGATGATGCGATGAAGATCCCTGCTGAAGGGATAGATCAGTCGCGCACCACTGTTATAGGCGATGCCATTCTCGAATCGGTCCCCCATGCGCCCTCCCACGACGGAAGCCGCTTCAAGGACACGCACAGAAACCCCAGCCGCCTGTAATTCCCAAGCGGCACTCAATCCGGCGATGCCGGCGCCGACAACGATGGTAGAAGTCACGGTTGAACAGGCTTGGTCAATGTATCGGGAAGGACGAGTTCGATCAGCGAAACACCGTCGTGGGAAAGCGCGGCATCGAGCGCAGGCGCGAACTCATCGGTTGAGGTTACGCGCCATGCCTTGGCGCCGAACGAGGTGGCATAAGAAACAAAGTCGACGTTGCCCAAACGCGTGCCGACCTCTCGGCCGAACGTGCGTTGTTGCGAAGCGCGAATAGCGCCGTAGGAGCGATTGTTTGCCACCATAACCAGCAAACGCAGCCCCAGTCTCACAGCGGACTCCAGTTCTTCCGCATGCATGAGAAAACACCCGTCGCCGGCAATCGCGACAGGTCTGTCGCAGCCACCGTACAAAGCAGCGCCAATGGCGGCAGCCAACCCATATCCCATCGCGCCACTCTTGGGACCGAGTTGCGTGTTTGGCCGCCGATGCGGGAAGTAACGTTGCGGCCACATGGCGTAGGCGCCAGCACCGGCAGTCACCACCGTATCGTCCGGCAGCGCCTCGCGAAGGCGGGCGTAGATCGCGCGCAGGTCGACGGGGCCGGGACACTCGCCGGTGCTCACGAACTGCTCCCGCTCGCGACGGGTCGACTCGACCCAGGCCAAGCGCGCGGCCCCCATCGCATCTGACGCCGATGCGCAGGAACCATCGTGCTTTCCTTGATCATCGGCAATGTGAGCCAGCGCCGCGAGTACCGCTTCGGGTCGGGCACATACCGCAATATCTGCCTGGTAGGCATTGTTGAGTTCCGCTTGACCAGGATGGACATGAATCAGCTTGCAGGCCGGTTTCGGCGTCCGCAGCAGAGAAAACCCCTTGAAAACATCGGCACCGAACGTATTGAGTTCGCCCATTCGTGCGCCGAGAACCAGCACAAGGTCCGCCGCGTCGAAACGGCGTGCCAGCGCGGCGGATATGCCAATGCCGGTTTCTCCGCAGAAATGGGGATGCCCGTTGTCCATCAGATCGCGACGGCGATACGAGGTGACAACCGGCACCTGATATCGCTCGGCCACTTTGACCAGATCCCCGAGGCCCTCAGACGACCAGCCTGTTCCGCCAACCCACAAGATCGGCTTCACCGCGCCATTCAACGCCTCGGCAATCGCATACGCATCTCCCATGTCGATGGAGGTTCCGGCTCGCCGTGGTGCGCAGAGTGAAGGTGCGGCCCTCTGCTGCAACGCCACATCCTCGGGGAGGATCAGCACGACGGGTCCAGGTTTTCCGCAGATTGCGGTATGCCATGCACGGCTTACGAACTCGGGAATGCGAGCCGCATCCGGAATTTGAGCGACCCACTTCACGAGCGCGCCGAACGCCGCATGAAACTCATTGCCCAGAAATGCTTCGCGCTCAGCCGCCTCGGTGGACGCCTGGCCGACAATAAGAATCATCGGTGCGCTATCTGTATCGGCCGTATGCAGCGCAAGGCAGGTATTCAGTGCCCCCGGCGCGCGAGCCGCGAGGCAAACCCCGGGCATGCCACCGAGTTGCCCTATTGCCTGGGCGGCAAAGGCCATCCCCGCTTCGTGCCGAAAACTCGCCAGCCGTATTTGCGGCGTACGAGATGCCAATGCGTCGAGGATTTCGAGGATGCCCTCCCCCGGAACGTGCGTGACCACGCGCACGCCGAATTCGGCCAGCGTATCGGCAAGGATGTCAGCGCCCGAGCGCGTGTTCGTCATGTGGCGACTCTCCAGATATTGATGGCGTGTGACGCAAGCGGTGCCGCACTCGCACGGATTTCAGAAGCGATGAAAAATGCCTGCGGTGACAGCCACTTGCCGGGTCGTCGTGGAAGCTCCTCCACTGGACGCATATTCGATATTGGCATGCCTGGCATCGCCGGCGGCCAGTTGGAAAATACCGACGACAAACAGGGCTGTCCGCTTCGAAAGAAAATAGTTGTCGATGAGGCTGAACTGGTGGTACTGGGGCGTGAAGCCGGTAGTGGATATCTTCCCTCGTGTGTATGTGTAGGCGAAGTTGATCTGATTGGCGAGCGTCAGGAAATGACTGACGTTTGCCTCGATATTGTCAAAATCGGCTCGCGCGCCGCCCAGCCCCAGTTGGGTAACGCCCAGATTTTCATACCGGCTGTGAGACCAGATCAGGGCAGCATTCGTCGAGTCACTGAATGCGTACGACCCACCCGCGCCCCAAATCTCCATGCTCGTCGGGGATACGCTATACGAGAACGTGGGCGACTGAGCGGAAATCGACGGGAACAGGGCCGTATTCCAGATCCCTTCGCTGGCCGCTGTCGATGGCCGATTCAGGCGCATGTACGCCGCAGACACGGAAACCGGGCCACCAGCGTAGTTCGCGCCGAAGCTCACCCCGCTCTGATTATTGAAGCTCCCGGCTTGGCCGCCAAAGCTGTACATTGCGCCAAATTGAACACCGGCCAAGCGAGGCGACACGTACTTGAGCGTATTGTTTGCGCGGAACTGATAGTTGAAATTGTCGTTGTCGCCCACGTGCGCCGTATAGCCATTCCAACGCACGGGTGCCGAGTATTGCGCCAGCCAGTCCTGCGTCAAGTCATATTGGCGCCCCGTCGTCAGCGTGCCCCATCGTTCATTTTGCAAACCAACGAATGCCTGCCGTCCAAACTCACGGCCCCCTTGCGCAGAAGTTCCGGTATTCGGATTGAAACCGCCCTCGAGCGTGAAGATCGCCTTGGTACCGCCCCCCAGATCCTCAGCGCCTTTAAACCCCCATCGGCTCGGACCGTTCGCCGGGCCAACGGATTTCCCTCCCAGCGAATTGTTGGCGTAGATGACACCGCCCATCAGCACACCATATAACGTGACGCTACTCTGCTGCGCCCGGACGGGCGAGCAAAGGACAAATGGCAACATCAACGGCACCAGGGTATAGAGGTATTTTTTCATGGTCGATTCCGTGATTGACGAGAGTGAGAGACGATTAACGTGTGTCGTGCATCGTCGAATGCAGCGTAAGAAAACGCCCTCACCAGACCAACGCCGCCAAAATAAGAAGAACCGAAATCACTTAACCTTGATCTGTTTTCCGACACAGCAACGTCTGCTCTTTGTCGAACCCATAATCGCTTGCCGCACAGCCCTCGCTGATATAGCCGAGCCGCATGTCAGTCTCGACGCTTTCCCGGTTCCGCTCAGTGGCCAATCCGATCCCTGCGCCGCCCGGCAGATCCAGACACAGGCGACGCCCACGCGGTACGGTTTGCAGCCCCATTCCTGCCATGCGAGTCCCGTCGTCGAGCGCCACTCGCCCGGCCAGTCCATCGAACGCCCCGTCGCGCCCGCGCGCCGGGTGCCTCACGCGATCGAACATCCCGAAGAATTGAAAGGGCGCACCGTCCGCCGTCCCGATTTCGAGGCTCTGTCCAAGTCCGCCGCGCCAGCGACCTGCCCCACCGCTATCGCACCGCAGTTCTTTACGCCAGATCACCACCGGATAGTTCGACTCCACGATCTCTGCGGCAATCGACTTCACACCGCTTGGGAAGGCTGTGCCGGACATGCCGTCTTCGCCGACACGCGCGCCAGCGCCGCCGCTGTTGAAGAAAAGTGTCTCGAAGCTCTGTCCCGCACGTTCGGCGTCTTCCCCGGCAGCCATGGCGGCGACGGCGCCCCCGCGCAATTGCGCCCCCCAGATGCAAGAGGCACCCTCCGCAGGGACTTCCTCCGGAAGAATGGCCGCCAAGGCGCCAAAGACCACGTCGGGGAGAAATTGCCCGATGATGTGGCGCGCGCACACCGGCCACGGACGTTCGACATTGAGGATCGACCCCACGGGGGCCGTGATATCGATCGGCTCGAGTGAGCCGGCGTTGTTAGGCACCTCAGGCGCAATGGCGGCCCGCACCCCGAATGCTGTGTAGGCGCGGGTGTAGTTGAGTACCACGTTGATCCCGCGATGACTGGCGGCCGACGATCCCTCGAAGTCGACACGAATGCGTCCTTCGCCGACTTCCAGTTCTGCCGCCAGATCGACGGGTGAATCAAAGCCATCGATTCGCATGGCGTAGCGATACCGGCCCTGAGGCAATCGATCGATCGCGCGCTGCATCGCGGCGCGCGATCGATCGATGATGTCGTTCGCTATGTCGTCGAGCCCGATCTCACCGAACTCGTCCAGCATGACGATGAGTCGCCGTGCGCTGGCCTCGTTGGCGCCAATGTAGGACAGAATGTCCCCAATCACTTCGTCTGGCTGGCGCACGTTGGCGCGAATGATATCCAGCAGATCCTGATTCACCTCTCCGCCCCGGGCCAGCGGCAAGCGCGGAATACAAAGCCCTTCCTCGAACACCGAGCGGCCATCGGGGCCTTGCCCCAACCCGCCGATATCGACCTGATGGCAGGTGCAGGCAAATAGCGCGATCACCGAGTCATTGCGAAACACCGGCGAAACTACGGTCACGTCATGCAGATGGCCGGAGGCAAGCCACGGATCGTTCGTGATGAAGTGATCGCCGGGGCGCATGGTGTCGATCGGAAACGCATCCAGAAAGTGTCCGACCGCGGCGGCCATCGAATTGACGTGACCGGGAGTCCCGGTGACGGCCTGCGCCACCAGTCGGGCACGCGTATCGAAGACACCCGCCGACAAGTCGCCGGCTTCTCGTACGGTCGGACTGAATGCCGTGCGCATGAGTAATCGTGCCTGTTCCTCCACCACCGAAATCAGACGAGTCCAAATGATCTGAAGGCGGATCGCATGGTTGGACGATGGATCATCAGGCATCGCGCCAGTAACAGGTTCATTGTGGTCCATCATTGATAGGCCTCTCGTGACATCTGAAACCCGGTCGAGGAGCGCTGCCGTTCGAGCACGAGGTGTCCCGAAGGCACACGGCGAGCACTGAATTCCGGGGGTACGACGATCGTCGTCTCATCGTCGACAATCACCGCTGGCCCCAGAATCACAGCACCTTCCAAGAGGGTGTGGCGGCGATGGAATACCGCGTCGACACGCGTCTGGGAAGATTGATCCAACACCGATCGCACATCGACTGGCAAGGGCGCCGTTGCCTCCGGCATTCGAGCATCAGGCGCCGTGAGCGAGTGCACCTCATTCGTGGGTATGGGCGGCGTGTGCGATACACGCACGCTCCAACTGAGTATCTCGACATCCGCATGCGCGATCAGACGCCCGAATCGCTCTTGGTACTGGCGTTCGAATTCGGCCCGCAGCGCGACGATGTTCGTTTGATCGATCGAAAGGTCGTGCATCGGAACCTGTATTTCATGCCCCTGGCCGCGATAGCGCATATACGCAAACGCTCGTGTTTCATTGTCGGCGGCCAGCGCCGGGCTGGCATGGCCGATAACGTTTGTGGCTTCGTTCCGCAGTTCCTGAAGCAACTCGTTGACCAGCGATGCATCCAACTCGCCGAGCGTTTGATAGAGACTTCGGGCCGCCTCGAAAGAAATGGGCGCCACAAGAAACCCGTATGCCGAGCCCACACCCGCCGCGACCGGCACGACGACTGTGTCGATCCCCAACTTCTCGGCCAACCGCGCGGCATGCAGTGGTGCGGACCCACCGAACGCGATTAACGTTCTCCCTGCCAACGTTTTTCCAAGCTCAATGGCATGCTCACGTGCGGCCCCCGCCATCGCCTCGTCTGCGACTTCCGCAATCGCGTAGGCCGCAGTATCCCGGCCGACGCCCAACGGCGAGGCGATGGCGCGATCCAGCGCTTCGAGCGCGGCATCCGTGTCGAGCGACAGCGACCCCGCTGCGAAATACTCGGGGTCCAGGCGTCCGGCCACCAGATGCGTGTCGGTCAATGTTGCGTCCGCGCCCCCCAGGCCATAACAGGCGGGGCCCGGTTGTGACCCCGCGCTAGTCGGGCCAACCTTAACGCGGCCGAGCATATCGATGCCGGCAATGGACCCGCCGCCCGCGCCTATCTCGCACAGTTCGACAACGGGGATCCGAAGCGGAATTCCGCTGCCGGGCTTGAAGCGATAGAGTCGCGCCACTTCGAGCGCGCGCGACGTTTGCGGGCTCCCGTCATCGATGAAGCACAGCTTTGCCGTGGTGCCCCCGATGTCCAAAGAAAGCACGCGATCGAGACCGAGCATCCGGCTTACGTAAGACGCCAGCAGCGCCCCTCCGGCGGGGCCCGACTCAAGTAGCCGGACGGGATAGCGGCGTGCGGTCTCAACATCGCACAACCCGCCGTCCGAGGTCATCATCAATAGGGGAACATCGATGCCCATCGATTTGAGCGCCTCCGACAAGCGCAGCAAATAGGAAGCCATCAGCGGCAGGACGTATGCATTGACGCAGGTGGTCGAGAAGCGCTCGAACTCACGAATCTCCGGGGACACGTCTGACGACAGGCTGAACGACACGTCAGGCAGCCGCCTCATGAGTCGTTCGGCCGTTCGCTTTTCATGGTCGGCATTCGCGTAACTGTGCATGAACGCGATTGCGACGCTCTGCACCTCTTGCGCAGCAAGCGCGTCAGCGACACGATCTACGCTTGCCTCGTCGAGAGAAAGCAGTACTTGTCCCTTTGCCCCCATACGCTCGACAACGGCAAACCTTAGGTCTCGGGGCACAAGCGGTTCGGGCTTTCTGACCCGAAGGTCGTATTGGTCCGCGCGCGCCTCACACCCGGTTTCGATGACGTCCCGAAAACCTGCGGTCGTCACCAGTGCAGTCTTGGCTCCGCGTCGTTCAATCACGGCATTGGTCGCCAGAGTCGTGCCGTGAAGCACTGCGCCAAGGGCGCTGGCCGGGGTGCCGGTCAGTTGCAGAAGATGAGCAATACCCGCAATGACCGCCTGCTCAGGCGCCCCCGGTGTCGACAGGCATTTGTGGGTGTGCCGTTCGTCGCCAAGCTCGAGCACGAAGTCGGTAAAGGTGCCGCCGATGTCGATGCCGATGCGAGGCAGCGGGGAGGCGCGAAGAGAAGACATGGTCGCTCCGTAACAAGGAACAGGGCGCCGCGCGTGGCGACGATCAGCCAATAAGTTACGGAACTCGCCAGCGATTCGCGTTGGATATCGGAACTATGACTTATTGATTCGGTAGCGCATCGTCCCTGACCGCCCTTACCGGGGGATAACCCGTACGTGCTGCGCTGATATCCGCCTGCGATGCGGGCGATTTTCGGTGTCGGATGAATGAAATAGGATATCGGGCCTCATTTTCAACCTGCCCCGCTACGAATTTTGGTATTCGCCAAAATGAAGCGAGGATGTACTTGCGAACGTACTCCCTCGCCGAAGCGAAGCAAATCGGCGACGGTATCTCCCTTCACCGCTTACCGAGGACGCCCATGCTCCCTAAACTCTTTGCCAAGCGACTGTCCAGCGTCACCCTGATGTGCTCGCTGATGGCGAGTTCCGTTGTCGCCAATGCAGAAACAGCCGTCATCGGGATCGCCAATTTTGGCCCCCACCCGGCACTATCGAGGACCATTTCCGGCTTTAAGGAGCAATTGGCAAAACATGGGTTCATCGAAGGTAAAACAGTCACCTATGCCTATAGCGACGCCAACTTCACGCCAGGCCTCATTCCTCAAACTTTGGCTCAGATCGTCTCGCAGCGCCCCAAGGTGATTTTGACGGTGACAACCCCCGTTGCGCAGGCTGCCGTTCGCAACGTGTCCGATGCACGAATTCCACTCGTATTCTCTCAAGTCACGAATCCCATCGCGGCCGGGCTGGTGCCCGATTGGGAGCACGGGAGCGAGCGCATTGTCGGCACAGCAAGCGTGACCGACTACGATGCGGTGCTGGCATTTGCGAAGAGAATATTCCCGCGCGCGAAGTCTTTCGGCGTTCTCTACAACGCGGGGGAAGTCAATGACGTTGCCGCCATCAAGAGTCTGGGGGTGGCGGCGGAAAAAGCCGGCATGAAGATGGTCGCGACCAGCGTCGATACGACGATCGATGTCCCGCAGCGCACGGGAACGATGAAGGGGCTCGACTTCTTCTATGCCATTGGCTCCAATCTCGTGCAGTCTTCGCTTCCCGCAGTTGCCAGCGTCACCGATCGACTCAAAATGCCAATTCTGTCGGCCGAACACGAACTCATTCGCAAGGGGAACCTGATTGCGGTCGCCTACGCGCCTTCATACGAATCGCAGGGAGCGCACGCTGCCGATCTCGCTCTGGCGCTCATGAACGGCAAGAAGCCCTCGGAACTGGCGGTCTATCGCCCTCAGCCCAGCGACTATCTGGCGTTGGTAAACCGAAAAAAGCTTGAGCAACTTGGCCTGACGATTCCTCCCGAAATGCGGGACTGCAAGTGCTTCGTCGATCCCCAATAACCGGAAAGTACCTCGCGATGGAAACCAATCCGGACCGGCAAGTTCGCAAACGGGTCGTGCATGGCGTAACGCTGGGCATCTTGATGCTAGACACCGGCTTCGAGCGACTACCCGGCGATATTGGCCATGCATCGACATGGGATTTTCCCGTTCAGTACGCTTTGGTACGAGGCGTGACGGGGCCACAGGTCATGTCGCCGGGTGCGGGCGGCAGTCTCGACTTGTTCATCGCGGCGGCGCATGATCTCGTGGCGTTGGGGGTCGACGGGATCACGACGAGTTGCGGGTTTCTGGCGGCACACCAGAGTGAGTTGCAGGCGAGATGTCCCGTGCCGATCGCAACGTCAAGTCTGCTGCAAATCCCGATGATCTCGAGGATGCTGCCGTTCGGGAAACGCGTCGGTGTATTGACGGCACGGCGAGAGGCAATGACGCCCGCTCACTTGACACAAGTGGGTGCTCCGCCCGACTTGCCCGTCGCGGGCCTGCCTGAGACGTCACACTTCTTTATCAGCCAGTTGCACAATGCCGCGTCGGTAGATCCCGCGCGGAACTTCGCCGATCTGCTTGGCTGCGCTCAGGAATTGCTCGCGGAACACCCGGATGTCGGCGCGATCGTCAGCGAATGCACGAATTTCTCCCCCTACTCGGCCGCGCTCGCCGATGCCCTGAATATGCCGGTGTTCGACATCGTCTCCATGATCGAGTGGTTCCACCAAGGTCTGCGTCCTCGGCGGTTTCACACATTTTGACTAACCACCGTCTCGTAGACACTTACAGTCCCTTTAGCGCGTAACGCCACGCAGACGCGTCAGAAACTGCAACAGTCGCAAAGCAGTTCCGGATTGAGGAGATCGGGCGGGTGCCCACCGAGTCTGCCGAAGCCAAAGGCGGCGACCAGATTCTCAACGGCGCGCCCGGCATCGGGCGACGACATCGCGCGCACTCCCGCGCGAGTCATCGCCTCGATATCCATGTGCGGTTCGCTCGGCGTGAGGCAGCACACGGCTTGCAGCACATCGAGACCATCGAGCATCTGCGCATCGATGATGTCACCCTCGCCCACAAGCGCCGCCGCCGCCGGGCGAAGCTGCTCGATCAGCGCGTCACGCGTCATCTGCCCGTCATGGCTGCACAACGCCACGTCGAAAAATCGGTCGAGGCGCTCGATGGCCGCATCGTCCAGCGGCTGCGTGACAACCACGCGATGCCGGCGCAGCCCCGCAAGGGCGAGCTTCATACCGCCACCGCTTCGGCGCCGGCGTGCGCCGGCGCAGCCGCATGCATCGGAACACGCCCGCGAATCATATCTGCGGCGCGCTCGGCAATCATGATGACCGGCGCGTTGATGTTGCCCGACGTCAGGTCGGGCATGACCGATGCGTCGACCACCCGCAGCCCACGCACCCCCTTGACACGCAGTTCGCTGTCGACCACAGCCATCGGGTCGTCGTTGGTTCCCATCCGGCACGTGCCCGCCGGGTGGTGAACCGTAATCGCCGTCTTCCGGATAAAAGCATCGATTTGCGCATCCGACGAACTCGACGGCCCCGGCGCAATCTCGGCACCGATATATGGCGCCAGACTCGGTTGCGCGGCCAACTCGCGCACGATCCGCACCGACGAGCGCAACGCCGCCCAGTCGTAAGGCGTAGACAGGAAATTCTGATGGATGCGCGCTTTCTCGGACGGATTGCCCGAAGTGAGCCGGACTTCGCCGCGGCTCTCCGGATGCAGCAAGACGGTGCGGCACGCAAAGCCGTCGTTGAAGGGTTGTTTGAATGGCTTGAAATACGGCCAGGCCCCCAGCGGGGCCGCCGTCAGCAGCAGTTGCAAATCAGGAGCCCCGCTCGAATCGGGGGCTTCGCCGCTGTGCATGAAACCGACCACGCCGCCCGGCACATCCGACGCGAACCCTTTTCCGGTCAGATACGCGCGAATCAGTTGAACGCCAATACGGTCAAGGCGCATCATCCGGTGGAACGGCCCCGGCGTTGCCCGGCGATACATCACGATCACCGAGGGATGGTCCTGGAGATTTCGGCCGACGCCCGCGCTCGCCACCAACGCCGGCACGCCGATCTGCGACAGCCGCTGCGGATCGCCAATGCCCGAGAGCATGAGCAACTGGGGGGTATTGATCACCCCACCCGACAGCAAGACTTCGCGACTGGCCATCGCCACATGTTTCACGCCGTTCTGCCAGTACTCGACCCCGACTGCCTTGTCGCCTTCGAGCAGCACGCGAGACGCGAGCGCATTCACCTCGACCCGCAGGCCTGCGCGAGCACGCGCCGGGTGCAGATAAGCGCTTGCGGCGCTGCAACGGCGTCCGTTGCGAATCGTCATCTGAAGACGGCTGAAACCCGCCTGCGTCGCACCGTTATAGTCGTCGACCCAACGATGCCCGGCGGACGTCGATGCGTCGGCGAAAGCACCGAGCAACGAGTCTTCATAGCGGCATCGCTGCACGTTCAGCGGCCCGTCGGCTCCGCGAAAGGCACCTCCGCCCTCCTCCCAACGCTCCTGCTTCTGGAAGTACGGCAGCACGGCATCGTAGGACCAGTCGCGCAGCCCGTAATCGCGCACCCATCGCTCGAAATCGGCGCGATTGCCGCGCACATGCGCCATGGCGTTGACCGACGACGAACCGCCGATCACCTTGCCGCGTGCACATTCCACACTTCGTCCGCCAACATTCTCTTCCGGCTCGCAGTCGTACATCCAGTCATGCAGCCGCTTGGTGAGGATCTTGCCCCAGCCGAGCGGGATGTGAATCCAGGGGTCGCGATCCCACCCCCCGGCCTCCAGCACAAGAACCCGGACGTCGCGGTCCTCGGTCAGACGATTGGCGAGCGTACAGCCCGCCGAGCCCGCGCCAACGATGATGTAATCAAAAGTGGTTTGCATGCCTGGGTCCTGCGATCGGTTGACGGGTCAGCGCTGCGTGGCAACGCGGCGCAGGCTCACATGAATGTTCTTTTCCTGCGTGAAAGACAGCATCTCGCCGAGACACTCTTCCCGGCCCATGCCCGACTGCTTCATCCCGCCGAACGGCGCCCCAAGGAAATGTTTGCCGACCTCGTTGATCCATACGAACCCCGCATTGACCCGCGAGGCCGTGCGCATGCCCTTCTCAAGATCGTTCGTCCAGATGGCACACGTCAACCCGTAGTCGAGTGCATTCACATCGGCCAGCATCTGCGCCTCGTCGTGCCATTTGATGATCGACAGCACGGGGCCGAAGATCTCCTCCTGCGCGATACGCATCTGTGGCTGAACATCGGCAAACACGGTCGGCTCGATGTAGTAGCCGTTTGCCAGCGCCGGATCGTCGGGCACCTTGCCGCCATACACGAGCCTCGCCCCCTCTTCATGCGCCGAGGCGATGAACGCGAGGACTCGCGCATGCTGCGCCTGACTGATGACGGCGCCCATGCTGGTTTTCGGATCCGTCGGCAAGCCGGGCACGAAGGCTTTGCATCGCTCGGCAATACGCTCGATCACGGCGTCGTACATGCTCGCATGCAGGAACAGGCGGCTGGTGGAACCGCACGACTGGCCGCACCATGTGAAGTTCATGCCGGCAACCGCACCGGCCGCCAGCGCGTCGGGGTCGACGTCGGGATAGGCAATCAGGGCGTTTTTGCCGCCCAGCTCCAACAGCATCGGCTTGATGCGCTCTGCGGCGCCACGCGCCACCGCACGTCCGGTCGGAACGCTGCCCACCAATCCCAGCATTGCGACATCGGGATGCGACACGAGCGACTCCCCGACATCGCGCCCGCCATTGAGAATCGACACGACACCCGGCGGGAACAAGCCACCGACGATCTCCGCGAGCCGTAACGACGACAACGGGGCCTGCTCGGGCGGTTTGACGATGACCGCGTTACCTGCCGCAAGCGGTGCCGCCATCTTGCCTGCCGCGAACATGAAGGGATGGTTGAACGCCACGATTCTGGCGACTACGCCCACGGGCTCGCGCACGGTGAAGTTGATCGCTTCGGGGCCCATCGGAATCGAGGCCCCTTTCATTTCCGTGACCAGCCCCGCGAAGAACTCGAACAGCGCTGCTGCAACCATCACGTCCCCCGTCATTTCAGCCACCGGATTGCCGCAGTCGGCAGCATCCAGCAAGGCCAGATCGGCGGCATGCTTGCGCATCTCGACGGCGGCGGCCCTGAGAATCCGTGCCCGCTCGAGCGGCGGCGTATCGCGCCACACGGCAAACCCCTGCCGGGCAGCAGCGACGGCGGCATCAACGTCGCTCGCATCGCCCACGGCAGCCCGGCCGATCCGAGATCCGTCACCGGGGCTGTAGACATCGGCATAACGGCCCGAGCGCGGGGCATGCCACGCGCCGCCGTAGTACAAGCCATCTTGAGCAGGCAAGGTCAGTCCGGCACCGCAGCCTTGCCGTGGGGATGACTCGGAAGCGCTCGAGTTTTCGGACAGGATGGCACTCATCTCGACCTCCTCACTTGCGCAGCGGCTTGGCCGCCGCCAGGAATTTCATATCGAAGCCGCCGCTCGCCTTTGCGCTCGCGTCAATCGAACCCTCTTTCTGGAGGACATCGAACATTTCGCCCCAGCGCTTGCCGTCGATCCATCCAATGCCATGGGTTGCGGTATCGCCCGAGTACATCGTGTGTTTGAAGTCCGCGTCGAGTTGCTCGGCGAGGATCTTTTCCTGGCCCTTGTACTCGGGGTTAGCCTTCACGATGGCGGCAACCGCCTCGTCGGGATGGGCGACGACATAAGCGAACGCCTCCGTGTACGCGTTCACGAAGCGCTGAACGAGTTGCGGATTCGCGGCGATCATCTTGTCCGAAGCGAACATGCCCGAGCCGTAGACGTTCAGCCCGTGATCGGCGGCCTGGAGTATCGAAAGCGACCCCGGACCGCCCGTCTTCTCTTCGAGCAGCGGCACCTCGGCGTCGATGTAACCCGGTACGGCATCGACGCGCCCCATCACGAGGTAATTCTCATAGGGCGGCGCCACCGTGCTTTGCTTGATGTCGGCGAGCGACATGCCGTTCTTGCTGAGGAAGGCTTTCAGGAACACATAGGTTGAACCGGCGGGATGCACGCCGACATTCATGCCCTTGAGATCCTTGGCCGAATTGAGCGGCTTGCGCGCCTTGACCGACACCATCGCCAGCGGGCTCTTCTGATTCACGGCCACCAGCGCGGTATTCGACGCGCCCTGCGTGCGGGCGACCAACAGCGTCGAGAGGTCTCCGAAGCCGAACTGCGCGCTGCCATTGGCCACCATGCGCAGCGCATCGACCGAGCCGGTGCCCTTGCGAATCGCCGTCACGTTGATCCCCTGCTTCGCGAACATGCCCTTGTCGCGCGCCACGAAAAACATCGCGTGGTTGCCTCGCACGACCCAGTCGAGTTGGACGATGACGTCGTCGGCTGCCGACGCCGGCGCTGCAGCGCCCAGCAACGACATCGACACGAGAAGAACCGAAAACAGTTTGCTCAATCTGCTCACGCTGGTACTCCTGCAAGAAGAAACACTAAGAGAGAGAGGACACGACGACAACCCGGCGAAATAGCGAAATAGCTAAATGGCGTTCAGTGACGCGCTTCGCCTCCCCAGGTGATGAAGCGGTATTCGAACCACTCGACGGCGTAGTAGAAAAGCACACCGAGCAGCGAGACCTCGACGAGTGCCGCAAAGACAAGCGGCATCTGCATTTGCGTCGAGGCAAACTGAATCACGTAGCCCAGCCCGGCCGAGGCACCGGCAAACTCACCTACGATGGCGCCGATAACACTCAGCGTGATCGCCACCTTGATACCCGCCATCAACGCCGGCAACGAGTGCGGAATCTGTACCCGCATCAGAATCTGGCTTCGTGTGGCGCCCACCGACTTGAGCAGCGCCACCAGATTCGGATCGGCCGAGCGCAGACCCACCAGCATGTTCAGGGCCACCGGGAAAAATGCCATCACGACGATGAGGAGAATCTTGGGCATCAGGTCGTAACCGAACCAGAGCACGAATATCGGGGCGAGTGCGATCTTGGGCACGTTCTGGAAGACCACCATCAGCGGATAGACCGCGCTGCCCAATCGCTCGAAACGCGCGATGCAAATGGCAAGTGCGGCGCCCACCACCGAGGACAGCACGAATCCGTACAGAACCTCGCGAGCGGTCACCCACGCCGCGGCGGCGAGTTCCGGCTGCTTCGCCACCAATGCCCCGGCGATCTGTGCCGGCGTCGGCAACACGAATGCCGGCACGTCGAACAGGCGTAGCCCCGCCTCCCACAGCACCAGCAGCACAATCGTCAGCGCCACACCGGGCCCTGCACGCCACAGACCGCGAAACGGTTTCGGGGCGGCGCGCCCGCGCGCGCCGGCCGGCACGACGTCGGTAGGCGATGCACTCATGATGTCCTCCCGGCCCGATGGCCTTCTTTGAGACGCTTTCGCAGATGCGAAGCCGTCTGGGCAAACGCCTGCGTGGCGTAGCTATCCTCGTTGCGGGGATACGCCAACGGTACCGTCAGGCATTCGAGAATGCGTGCGGGTCCGGTCGCCATGACAGTGACTTCGCGCGACAGGAACACGGCTTCGTCGATCGAATGCGTCACGAATACGATCGTCTTGCCCGTGCGCTGCCAGAGTTCGAGCAGAAAGTCGCTCATCTCTTCGCGGGTGATGGCGTCGAGCGCACCGAACGGTTCGTCCATCATCAGCACCTCCGGATCGAGCGCCAAAGCACGCGCGATCGAGACGCGCTGACGCATTCCGCCGGACAACTGCGACGGCTTGCGGTCCACTGCATGCCCGAGGCCGACGATGTTCAGCAACTCAAGCGCACGCGTGCGAATGGCGTCCTTGTCGCGCAGCGTGCCGACCAGCTCCATCAACAAACACACGTTATCGAACGCGCTCTTCCACGGCATGAGCGCCGCCTCCTGAAACACCAGGCCGATGCGACGCTGCCGAACCGCCTCGGACGGCGTCATACCGCCCACGCTCACTCGTCCCTGCGTGGGTGCCTGCAATCCCGCGAGCACCTTGAGCAACGTGCTTTTGCCACAACCGGACGGCCCCACCAGCGAGGTGAATCCGCCGCGTTCGACCGACAGATGAATGTCGTTCAGCACGCGATTGATACGGCCATGCGTCTCGAAATCGACGCAAAGACCGCTGACGCTGATGTACGGCTCAGATGATGTCGTCGCCGTCGAGACGGCCATCTGCCGCATATCCGGCCGATCGAGACTTGCCATAGGGGTGCTCCAGTCTTGCGGTTTTTGGAATATCGCCGCGTCTCAGCGAGCGCGCGGCGAGCACGTCTGCCTCAATGTCCGGTCAACCCGCACTCGTGGCCTTCGCGAATGCCGGGCGCGCCTCGATGCGAGCCAGCCACGCTGCAATGCCACGAAATTCGGGCAACGCGAACGGGAAGTTCACGCAGCGCTTGACCAGCGGCGCCAACGCCACGTCCGCGAGACTGAACGACTGACCGGCGCACCACGGAACCTCACGCAGGTGGGTGTCCAGAATCGTCAATTCGGCGGCGAGGTTTGGCCCCGTATCGGCAGACTGTTCGTCCTTCGGCTTCTTCGCGTCCTTGAATCCCGCGAGGTAGACGGGATTGAGCGATGCCAGTGCCCAGTCCATCCAGCGCTCGACAAATGTGCGCTGCGCGAGATCGTCGGGATACAACGACGAGCCATGCCGGCCGGCGAGGTAGCGCAGGATCGTGTGCGATTCCCAGATGACGAGGTCGCCATCCGTCAGCGTGGGCACCTTGTTGGTCGGGTTCATCGCGAGGTATTCCGGGGTGCCGGTGTTGCCAAACTGGCGGCCATAGTCGAGCCGCTCGTAGGACTTGCCCAGTTCTTCGAGAAGGAAGATGACTTTCTGCACGTTGCCGGATGTGGCACGTCCGTAGAGCTTCAGCATGTCGATGTCCTCAGGTGATGTTCAATGTCTTGGCCGACGCAAGCGATTCACAGCGGCCGGTAAGCGATGCATTCGATCTCGATGCGCGTCGTAATCACCGCGCGTGCCTCGACCGTGGTCCGCGCGAGCCGGCCATCCGGGAAGAATTCCTTGAATACGCCGTTGTAACGGCCGAAGTCGCGGGCGTCTTCGAGGTAGACCGTCGCCTTCACCACGTCGGCCAGATCGCACCCCGCCTCGCGTAGTGCACGCTGCACGGCGAGGATCGTGGCGCGTGTTTCGTCCTCGATCGTGCCGCTGACCATCCGCCCGTCTTCGTCTTTGGCAACCTGGCCCGAGACGAACACGTAGTCCCCCGCACGAACGGCCGGATGAAACGGCAGGTTGGGGTTCTTCTTGCCATGTACCGAAATCGTCATTGCCATCCTCTTTGTCGTCGTTGGCGTCGAAATGTCATCCCGGGAAACATTCGATGATGTCGATCCCCTGTTGCCGGTCGAGCAGGTACACGAGCCCCCGGTCGTCGATCGTGACGTCGTTGGACGACGCGCGCTCACAGCCGGCGGGGGCGTCTGGCTCGTAGAAAGCAATCTCCCTGGGCGCAAACGGATCGGAGAGATCGACAAGCCGCATGCCCTTGGCGAACCAGGCGAACGGCAACGTCGTTCCCACAAAACGCTCCGATGGCTGATGACAGCCCGACATCGGTTCTCGCGGCGATCCGTCGGGGTCGACACCGGCGACCTGAAACGTCGATATCGGCATCGGCTGGCGTTCGTCGGTGATGTCATACACCCAGGCAAACGACGGCGGCGACGGCCGCAGTTTCGCGACATCTTCGTCGGCCACCACCATGACGCGACGCCCTTTGACAAGGCCGGGGATCGGCAAGGCGGTGTGCGTCGGGTGCGGATGCGCCGGACCGCTGTTGATACCCGAGATCAGCTTCGGCGACGACATGTCCGAGATATCGAGAATGAAAAAGCCGTGGTGCCAATAGGACACGTAAAGACGATCGCCCATGCGCAACGGGTGATGGCATCGCGGGCGGACATAGTCGTCCCACGGGTATTCCTCTCCCGCACCGACGTTCTGCCCGGGAATCCACCAGCGACCGACTTCCTCGGGCCGCTCGGGTTGCGCCAGATCGAGAATCTTGACGATGTTCCCGACGAAACCTTCAGCCGTTGGCGAGATGTACGCGAAGCGGCCGTCGAAGTCATAGCGGTGCACCCCACCGGCCTCGCCCCCGGAATACCAGCGCGAGATCAATCGCGGCTCGGACGGGCGAGTGATGTCGAATATGCCAAGACCGCCGCCAAAGTCCGGCGCGCCCTCACGAAATTTCTCGTAGTTCACCAGCATCACGCCGTCCTGCACGCGAACCTTGTGCGAATGCCAGCCCATCGGCACTTCGAGCGTCGCCAGCAAGCGCGGATGCTTGGGGTCGGAGACGTCGTAAATCGACGTGCCGGCCGGTGGACGCATGTGCGAGACATACAGGATGTTGCGATCGACCCACACCTGTCCGCCGCCGGGGCAGTCGATGTGGCTCACGAGCCGCGTATTCCATGCCTTGGCCATGGAGGCGCCCCTTAGTCGAGAAGCATGACGTCGCCGCCAGCGGTCTTGCCCCAGCGTTGCAGCAATCCGAACGCACGAAGTGCCGGCTCATCGCTCGCAATGAATACGATGGCCGGCTGCGTGGCGCTGGTGTTCTCGTATTCGGCCCACGTCCCGCCAGGTACGGCGAGCGTATCGAATTGCTTCGTCTCGAAGGTTTCGCCATCGAGAACGGCCCGCACCGCGCCCTCCAGCGGCGATACCAGCAGACTTGCCGTCTGCTTCATCGGCAGCGTGCGCTCGCCGGGGCGCAGCATCTGCATGAAGAACGTCATCGTCTTGTAGACCGGGCCGCCTCGCAGCGGATCGACGTACTCGATACGTAGTCCCTCGTACGGGTTTTCAGCCCACTCGCGGTGCTTTTCCAGCAGTTCGCGCACGGCTTCGTAGCGATAGATGAACATCGGCGACGAGCCGTTGGCGCCGCGTCGATGGTCGACAAAACGAGGCATCAGGCCACCTGCCCCGTAAGTGATCGCCGAGTAATCGGCAGGGAAGCGCGCGGATTGCTTGCGCATGACGGCGCCGCCTTCGCTGTAGTCGTGATCGAACGAGAGCGCGTTGAGCGTCTCGACCAGCGGGTAATCGAGCACCGAAAGGTTGATGGCCGGCTCGTTGCCCACATTGCCGTGGTTATGCCAGGTGTCGCGCGGCGTAAGCACCATGTCGCCCGGTCCGAACACGACGTCCTCGCCCTCCACGCCGGTGAAGTTCTGCGAGCCGGTCAAACCGAGCCGGATGGCACTCGCGGTATGACGATGCGGCGGCATGATCTCGTTTGGATCGTTGAGCCGGTACGCCGTATACATGGTGGTCACCGTGGCCCGCCTCGGCTTGAGTCCCGGGTTGGTCAGGATCAGTGAGCGACGATCGGAGTCGGCGGTGGAAATGAGGCGAGCGGACTGCTGCAACAGCGGCTCAAGCACTTCCTTGTAACGCCAGATATAGGGCACTGCGCGCTGGCCCTGCATCAGTTGCTTGATCTCATCGTGCTCGACATCCGAGCTTCTGGCCCAGAACGGGAACAGATGCGCGTTGCCGATCTCCTCATACATCTGCCGAGTCTCTTGTTCGCTGGAGCGAACTGCGGCGTCCTGCGTGGCTTGCATCATGCTGCGCTACCTCCGAGTGGGGTTTCACGAACCGCTGATGCAAATGAGTAGATCAAGACAAATTTTTCATGTCAACCAAAAATGTATTTGGTAGTTATGGTTGATATGTTTTGGTTGATTTTTTGGTTGAACCAAATTACAATTAAGAAAGGCACAGGGGTCTCAAATAATGCTGAATACAAAGCCTAATGAAGAATTAGCAAAGCATCCATCGAGTTAGCCGATGGTTGCAAATTCCGCTATCATGCTGCCTCGATGTGTTTTCGGCACGCAACCAAATACCTTGGTTGCGGCAGGGAGAGAGAAGTTATGGTCGACTTGGTTGAGAGTTTGCGAAGCCGTCTTGCCAACGGCGACGCTTTGCCGGCAGAGCGGCAATTGGCAGACGAACTGGGCGTGAAGCGCCATCAGTTGCGCAATGCATTGAAGGTGCTGCGCGACGAGGGCGAATTGGAGACCCCGCGCGGACGCAGCGAGGGGCAATCCAGGCGCAACGGTGAGATATTGGCCGGGCACACGAATGTGCTGGAGGTGATCGAACTTCGGCTGGCGCTGGAGCCGTTCCTTGCCCGTCTGGCAGCGGTCAGGGCAACACCGGTCGAGATTACGCGCATCGAGCGCGCAGCAACGACGTCGCCCGGTGCCGACCGAGGCTCGACCGACCTCGCCTTTCACCGTGCAGTCGCTGCCGCGTCGGGCAATGCACTTGCCGCCGATATCTATCAGATCATCCGGCGAGTCGGCTCGGACATCCGCTTACACGTGCCGCAACCCGTCCCCCACTGCCCGGAACGCATCCGGCAGCGTGATCAGGAACATCAGGCAATTGCGCAAGCCATCCGGCATCGCGCCCCCGACCTTGCGGAAACGGCGATGCGCGAGCATTTGATTCGTGTGCGAGAACAGATCATGGCGCGGATGGTGCCCGGTAGCCAGAACTGATCGGCAAAGTGCTTGGCCCCGCAAGGCCCGATCGACGCTCGTCTGTCCGAGGAATCGAACCGCGATCCGCCTGCCGCAGTTATCGTGACGTTCCTGAGCGCCGCCGCGACGACCGGTCTGCTGGTCGTCGGCTTCGGTCATGCGCTGTCACGGAACCAGCACGATCTTCGATCCGATCTTGTTGCGTGCCATCTCGAAGCCCTCGATGGCCTGTGCGAGCGGCAACCGGTGCGTGACCATCGGCCCGAGCGCCGCGTGATTCTCCACCAGAAAATCACGCACTTCCTGCCACGTCGCGCGTGTTGCGCGGTAGGTGCCGCGAATCTGGTGCCGCAAGCGCACGAGCTTCGCACCATCGAAACTGATGGGCTTGCCGTGAATGCCGCACACCACGAACACGCCTGAAGGACGCAGCACGTCGAGCCCGGCTTGAACCGCCGCGCCGACGCCCGTCGCTTCAATGACGATGTCGTATTCGTTCTCGCCCAGTAGCGTGCGCATGGCCCCTTCCGGAGCACCGTCGAGATCCAGCGTGGCTTCGATACCCAGTGCGCGCGCCGTCGCGAGACGCTCGGCATCGTCGTGCCCGACCAGCGCCACCCGGGCGCCGCGTGCCTTCGCCAGCACCGCAATGGCCTGACCGATCGTGCCCGGCCCCATCACCAGTACGCGATCTCCTGCGTGCACTTCTGCCGTCTTGACGGCGGACATACCGATGGACAGCGGCTCCGCCAGCGACGCGACACCCGCGTCCATGCCGGGCGGCAACGTCAGGCAATTGCGGGCAGGCACGCGCACACGGCTGGCAAATGCGCCGTCGCGCATCATGCCGATGCCCCGGCGCTCGCGGCACTCATCGACGCGCCCGGAAACGCAGTACTCGCACACACCGCACTCGACCGAGGGGATGACGACGACGGCGTCGCCGCGCTGGAGCGTGCTGACCTCAGCGCCAAGCGTTGCGACACGACCCGCAAATTCGTGGCCCAACGTCACCGGGAACGCCGCTCGCAAGAAGTCGTAGCCGCCCGACCAGTCGTAGATATGCACGTCGCTGCCACAAATGCCGGCGGCAGTCACTTCCACGATCACATCGTGCGCGCCGGGTTGTCCCGGTTCGGGGACATCGCGCCATTCGAGGCCGAAGGCAGCGGTGGTTTTCTGAAGCGCTTTCATCAGGGGGCTCCGGTAATCTTGTGTTGTTGCGTCGGGGTGCGCGGTTATTGTGTGCGGCGCAGCGAGATGTCGACGTCGTCGTGACGGATCGCGAAGATCAGTGAATACACGTCGACACCGGGTGGCGACGAGACCGGCAGGGCATCGACAACGAGCGATGCGATGCGCTCGCTCAGCGCCCCTGCTGCCGCAATGTCCTCCGTCTCGACGAGCAGCACATGCGTGGGCATATCCGATGCCTTCCAGCGCGCAAATGCGCTCGGCTGCGCCTCGAAGACTTCGCCCAAATGGGCAGCGACGGCCCCGTCAAGCGCAGCACACGCTTGAACTAACGGCAATGCCGCAACCGCTGCGGCAGCCGACGCATGGATTCGCACGCACGCGAGTGCACCGCCCGTGCCGCCTCCCGTCGACGCCAGCGTCCGGCACGGGGCGCGCAGCACATGGGTCAACGTCGAGCGCATATTGGCAGACCACGGCGTCGGCGCGTCGATCACGTTCAGATAGGCCAGCGAACGGAACACTTCGGGCGACACCGCGCCGTAAGCCGTGAAATACTCCCGCTGCCCCGGCCGGGCATGCCGATAGCGGCGCCCTTCAATGAAGCCGTCGATGCCGACGCGCTCCGGCACATGTTCGCGCGTATGCCAGCGGTTATATTCCTTCGCATGCTGCGGCGTGACGTCATTCCAGAGCGCGAGAAACGCCGGTCCGGGAAATGCCATGAGTCGTTTATCCAATAGTCGAGAAAGGATCGATCAGCGGGTACCGGGGTTTCCAGGCGTCAACGCCGGTGCCGATGCCACCGCCGATGCCGGTTCGCGCCGGGACGCGGGCATCGCGAACATGCACAAGGCAGCAAGCAACGCGGGCACGCCCACGATCAGAAACAGTACCGGATAGGCCATGCCCGAGCCGAGCAGTACACCACCGAGGCTGGAGCCAAGTATCGAGCCGAAGCGGCCGATGCCGGTCGCCCACGCCACGCCCGTGGCCCGATTCGCCGTGGGGTAGTAGGTCGCCGCCAGACCATTCAGACCGACCTGCGTGCCGCTGATGCATACACCGGCGATGTACACGAGCGGCGCCAGCACAGCGGCGTTGCCGAAGGCGCGGCCAATGCAGATCACAGTCACGAAGGCCACGGCGTATGCCGCGCCCAGCACCCATGCCGGTCGCGCGCTGTCCATCACGCGCCCCAGCAGCAGACCGCCCGTCGTGCCGCCAATGGACCATAGCGCAGTAATGAGTGCGGCGTTGCGCATCGAGCCGCCGGAATTCGTAATGATGGTCGGCAGCCAACTGGCCATCAGGTACAGCACCGAAAGCCCCATGAAGAAGGCCGCCCACAGCAGCAAGGTACCGCGTGCGTAGGGTGCCACCATCAACTCGCGTACGGGCGAGCGGCTTTGCTTCGTCTCACGTGCGACGAACGTGGTCTGCGATGTGACGACATCCGGGGCGATCTGGCGCCCCAGTGCGCGCAGGCGGTTCTGCTCATGAGGACGGCGTAGCGCAAGAAAACGCATCGACTCGGGCAACGCCATCCACAGGACAGGCAACAGCAGCAGTGGCAGCACCCCGCCCACGAGCACCATGGCGTGCCAGCCGTGCCGTTCGATGATCTGCGAGGCGACCACGCCACCGAAGGCGGAGCCCATCGAATTGCCGCACATCATCAGCGTGATGATGGACAGCTTGCGCTTGCCCGACGCGTACTCGGCCGTGAGTGTGACGGACGCCGGCGAAGCGCCGCCGATACCCGCACCGGCGATAAAGCGCAGGATGGAGAGTTCGGTGACGTTGGTCGCGAACAGGGTAGCGAGTGTCGCGAGACCGAACGTGGCAACCGACGCCAGCAACACGAAGCGGCGTCCGCGCCGGTCGGCCAGCGGTCCGAACAGGAGCGAGCCGGCCATCATGCCCAGCAGCGCAGAGACGAAAATCGGCGAGAGTTCCGCGACCGACAGGCCCCACTCGCGGCGTACGGCGGGCGCAATATATGCCGCCAGCCCGATGTCGATGCCGTCAATGGCAACGATCAGAAAGCACAGCACGACGACGCGCCACTGCAGGCCCGACATTCGGCGCCCGTCGAGAAAGGATTGCAGATCCAGCGACGCTGGAGCATTCGGAGATGCGAGGGTGTTTGGCATGCGAGTTCAGATTCCGTCGATGTGTCGATGAGGCTCAGAACACCTTGCGCAAACCCACGCGCACGGCCAACTGGTTGGGGGTAGTGGACGCCGTCAGGCCAAAGATGTCGGCCACGGCCACATTGCCCGTCGAGTCGCGCCCGCTCGCGTGTTGCCAGACGAGAATGCCGTAGAGGTACGTCGTCTTTGAGAAATTGTAGGCAGCCCCGCCTTCGACGGACTGATAGTGTCCGCCCGGCGCGAAGCTGTATTGGTAGCCGACACCCGCCATCGTGCGGGGGGAGAACGAGTATCCGTAGTTGATCTGGTAGTTGTTGAAGACGGCGTTGGGCGGCGCCAGCGGGTTGGCTGCCGTGCGCACGATATCGAGAAAACGCACGTTCTCATACATGGCCGATACCTGCGAGTTGCCCCACGTGTATTTCGCGCCGCCACCGACGACCTGCTGGCTCGTGGCCGTGACGTAGTTCTGGAAGATCGGGTTGGTGACCGGGTTCGAATAGGCTGCCCCCGGCTGCGCTGCGGTTGCTGCGCCGAAGATCGATGTGCCTGGGGTACGCATATTCATGTAGGCGCCGGCGATTTGCAGCCCGCCGCTCGTGTACGAGGCGCCAACGCCGTAAGTCCGGTCTTTCGCGAAGTTGCCTGCGACGTTGCCGAACGAGAACATCGTACTGAACTTCAACCCACCATAGGTCTGGCTCTCGTACTTGATGACGTTGTTGATCTTGTTGTAATTCCACGAACCGTCGATGTCGCCCAACGTCGCGCCGAGTCCCCCCGCAAACATGAACGAGGTCGACAGCGGCACGAAGTAGTCGTTGGTCATCGAATACTGATGGCCAATCGTAAGCGTGCCCAGCCGTTTGTCAGACAGGCCGACGAACGCCTGCCGGCCGAACAGCGTGTTCGCCGGTTGTGCAACGCCGTTCATGATGTTGAAGCCGGCTTCGAGCGTGAAGATCGCGGACACCCCGCCACCGAGATCCTCCACACCGCTAAACCCGAACTTGTCGCCTGCGCGCCCGCCGCTGGCAGCCTGCCAGGCCGACTTTCCGCCGCTGTTGTTCACGTAGGTCATGGCGGCGTCGACGGCGCCGTAGATAGTCACGTTGCTTTGCGCGAACGCGCTCAGCGAGCATGCCGCAAGCGGCAGGCAGGCGATCCAGTGCTTCACGGTTGTCTCCTGTATCTCTCTTGTTTTTTGTTCGTTCGCGCCCGGCGCGTCTGTCCTGTGCATTGACGCGGCGGGCGGTCTCTCCTTGGTGCCGGGCGTCTGGCATACCGCGCATCGGCTGGCGAGAATAATGGGCGAACGCGGCCCAGCGATATAGAGGCGAAGTGGAAGTTCAGAACACGCGATTCGGAAATAATCGCGAATTTTCGGCGCCTAACGTTGGCGACGGTTCGACAATCGAAACCGCCGACGTGCAAGTCACAGGTAAGTGCCCTGCTGTTCGAGTCTGGCGAGTCCGGTAACGAGGAAATCCAGCAGCGCGTGAAACAGCTTGGGGTTGTGATGGTTGGCCGGACGCAGCACCTTGATCCAGTAGTCAGGCAGTCCGAACCCGGGAAGTAGCTGCACGAGGCGTCCTGCCTGCACGCTGTCGTTGGCCCGATAGCGCGGGAGAATCGCCACGCCCATGCCGTCCAGGCAGGCGTTGTGCATGGCGTCGATATCGTTGGTCGCAAAGCCCCCGTCGACGCTCACCTGAATGTCGCCCGCACGGGCATCGGTAAACGTCCATGTGCGCACGGTGCTTTGATACGAATAGAGCAAACACCGATGCCCCGGCAAGTCTGACGGGTGCCCGGGCGTGCCGTGCTGCGCCAGATAGCCGGGTGACGCGTAGACATGGCGCTTGAACGGACACAACGGAAATTCCTCGACACCATCGTAGGTGACGGGCAGGCCGGTGATCACGAAGTCGAAGTTCTCCAGCACCGGGTCGACGGCACGGTTTGTCAGTTGAAGTTCGATGCTGGCCTTGGGATGGGAGAGGAAAAACTCGTTGAGGAGCTTGCCGAGGAAGTGGTTAGTGAACGATGCCGGAGCCTTGACGCGCAAACGGCCGCCGAGCGAGCGGTCATCGACCGCGGCGCGCTCGGCCAGGCGTTCGTAGGCGCTCAGGAAGTCGCGGGCGCTACCCAGCATGTCGCGTCCGGAGGACGTGAGCGTCAGGCTGCGCGTGGTGCGTTGGAAGAGCAGAACATCGAGTTCCTTTTCCAGCGCACTGACCCGCTTTGTCACCACCGGCGCCGAGACGTCGAGCCGGCGCGCCGCCGCCGTAAAGCTGCCCATCTCGACCACGGCGAGGAAGGCTCGCACGTTTTCTACACTATCCATCGCTCCCCACCTCTTTGCGCTGATGGAGGTGAATTGTA
The DNA here is from genome assembly GCF_000389825.1 of Pandoraea sp. SD6-2. Lineage (NCBI taxonomy): Bacteria > Pseudomonadati > Pseudomonadota > Betaproteobacteria > Burkholderiales > Burkholderiaceae > Pandoraea > Pandoraea sp. SD6-2. The sequence continues at coordinate 66,271 of NZ_KB944429.1, forward strand.
TCGAGGGCGGCGCTCAGGCAACAAAACCTGCTTTAAATCCACTGGTCGTTCTCGACGGTACGCCCGCCCGTTGGACCGTCTCCCGTGTTCACCACACCTCGCGGTTCGACCAGCAGCAGCTTCGCTTCTGCGTCTGCACAAGTCCTGTGTTCGACATCTTTTGGCACCACCGCCATCTGACCGGCACGCAGCACGATGGAACTGTCGCCCGAAGGCCATGCGCGAAAATCGATGCGCAATTCGCCTTCGAGCACGATGAAGGTTTCGTCGGTGTCGGCGTGCCGGTGCCACAGAAAATCGCCCTCGACCTTCACGACCTTGAACTGATAGTCGTTCATTTCAGCGACAACGCGCGGTTGCCAGTGACCGTCGATCTGCGCAAGCTTGCCGATCAGGTCGATGGTCTGGCCTTGGCCTCGCTCGGCCGGCACGGTGGTGTGGTTCGGGGATTGGGACATCGTTCTCTCCGTTCAGGGGTTGATGCCCCGAACGATACGCATGCAAATTGCGGCCGTATTGAACGATCGTGGGTGTTCAGCGACGCTTGACGCCGCCCGCAATGTGGAGCCAGCGTCCCGGCGTCAGCCCGAATGTCCTCGCGAAATGCCGCGTCATGTGACTCTGATCGGCAAAACCCGCAGCCACAGCGGCATGAGCGAGCGAAGCGCCGCCGAGCAGCATGCGGCGCACCGCATCGAGGCGCCGCATCGTCAGATAACGGTATGGGCTCGTGCCGTAGAACGCGCGAAAATCGTGCGACAGGCTCCAGCGGTCGCGGCCCGTCGCCATTTCGAGTTCGTCGAGCGTGACGACGCGCGCGCAGTTCGTGTGCAGATAGTCGCGTGCGCGCCGCGCCGCAAGGAAGTCGCCTTTCGGGCGTCGTGCGGGCATGCCGGCAATAGCGACAAGCGCGTGCGCCAGTTCGGCGAGCGCATCGCTCTGTTCGAGCGGCTCGAGCGTAAAGCCGACGTGCTGCAGCAACGTTGCCGTCGCCGCCGCAAGGCGCGGATCGGTTGTCACGCCGCCCTCGACGAACGGCAGCGCACGTCCACCGAGCACGTCCTGAAAGAGCGCGGGTTCAACGTAGATCATCCGGTACCGGAACCCTTCGTCGGTGCCCGCCTGGCCATCGTGAGCCTCGTCGGGGTGCAATACCATCGTGTTGCCGGGCAAGCTGTTTCGCCCGCTGCGCCGGTAGCTGAAACTCTGGACACCCGCGAGCGTGCGGCCAATCGCATAGGTGTCATGGCGATGCATGGCGTACGCCTTGCCATGAAACCACGCCTCGATCCGCTCGACGCCTTCTATCGGCTCGGCACGCCTCACCCAGTCGGAGGATGAGCGCTGCGCTTGTCGGTTCATGATGTATTTCCCTGGTTGGCCGGAAATGTCGCGTTGCGGCACGCCCGCTCAGTCGCGGTCGCAATTCGTGATGATGATACCGCGCGTCACATCGTTGCCGATAGGGCGGATAGCGACTCGCTCGATACCGGCGTCGACGAGGGCGGCGAACGCGACGGCGAGCAGCTGCGCGACGATGAGTGGTACGCCTGCCGCAATGAGGCCGGCGGCGGCGAGCATCGCCGTCTCGCCTTGCGCGAAGTTGAATATGTGGGTCGCGTTGTAGACGGCGGTAAATCCAATCGCGACGAGGCCGTAGATGCAGCCCACGGCGAGGCCGGAAATCAGGTATTGGCCAGTTCCGTCATTCCAGGCCTGCCTGCGCGTGGTGTTCGCGCAAGGCCACGCGACCTATTGTGGGGAGCATGCGTATGGCCTGTCTTTGGAGTTTTTGATGTCGTCTCGGTAGCGCAGCGTTGGCGCATCCCGGTAAACCGACTGTAGAAGTCTAAAAATCCAGGAACAATTCAGAAGAGAATTCGGTTACTTCCGCTTTTCGGAAGCAACACGAAAGGGGTGCGCCCAGGCACCAGCGTGGACGAAATCGGCCTGACGATGCGCCGATATCGCTCGAAGCGATGTGTTTCGCGGCGTGGGGAAAGACGCGCATAGGTAGGGAACCGAACACCAAGTCCGACGTTTGTCGATACAGCGTCGATCTTCTCGGTCTCTGTAACGCGCTCCCGACTTCCGAATTTCTTGCTTGTCCGCCACCTATGCGCCAGGTGCGTATTTCGCGACGCCAGTGCCAATCCCCATCCCTGCACGTCCTTCGTACGCCACGCTATGTCGGTGTCGGTGTCGGTGTCGAAGATGATGTAAATGGCGTCGGAGGCAATATGGCGTACGTCACGAAATCGCTTGACTAAACCTCGTTGGGTGCACGAGGCAAAGCCAGCGGTTCGTGCTTGATCATTACGCCATGGCGCAGGCGACGCCGCCGCGCCGTCAGCCCGGTCTCCCGACGCTCACGACAAACGCGCTTGTGATCGCGCCCCCCCGATGTTCGAGCTGAAGCTGCCCAACCCACCGGCACAAGACGGACTCGCCCCCTGCTGAGTTCCTTTAGAGAATGCGCCCTGCATTGAGGACTTGCGCGGGGTCAAGCGTCGCTTTCAGTTTCGCCATTAACTCTCGTTCGATGCCGCTTCGACTAATGTGGAGAAAGGGCTTCTTTATGCGGCCGATGCCGTGCTCCGCAGAAATGCTGCCGCCCACCTCCTCGACAAGCCGGTACACGATCTCATCCGCCCGCAACTGATCAGCTTCGCTCACATGCGGTCCGGTCACGATATGCAGGTTGCCGTCGCCCAGATGACCGAAGAATAGATGGGAGGCTGCGGGAAAGGCCGTCTCTAACAGATTGCGTACACGCTCCACATACTCACCCGTCACCCGTAGAGGAATACCGACATCGAAGGACACGAATGGGGAGAGCGACTTGAGCAACTCTCCGATTCCGTCACGGATCTCCCACAGTGCATTGGACTGTGCCTGACTCTGTGCCACGATGACATCGGAAACAACGCTTTCCTCGATCATTTCACCAAAGAACCCCTCGAAGAGTTCCTGCATCTGAGGTGCCGTGCCACCTTCCGCCTCGACGAGCACGTAGACGTTGTGATCATCCGCGAACGGCATCGAGCGCCCAAGCTCCCGCGTTGAAGCCCGCAAAAAGTCGTCCCACATGACTTCGAAGGATGACAGCCCCGGCAAGCGTCCTCGCGCAGCCTTTAGAAGCGCCGTAACCTGCACAAATGACGATAGCGCACATAAGGCGCTGCGCCGCACCTCCGGCTTAGGGAAGAGGCGCAGAACCGCTCTAGTGACAATGCCAAACGTGCCTTCGGTGCCAATGAACAAGTGCTTCAGATCCGGCCCCGTATTGTTCTTAAGCAGACGGTTCATCATCGAAACAACCCTGCCGTCGGCCAACACAACCTCGACGCCGAGAACGAGGTCGCGCATCGGACCGTAGCGAAGCACACGATTGCCGCCCGCATTGGTCGCGATGTTGCCGCCGATCTGGCAGCTTCCCCTGGCGCCAATATCGAGCGGGAAGTACCAGTCCTGCGCCTCGACTGTCTCCGCGAGACGCGAGAGGACAACGCCAGCCTGAACCGTAACCGTACCGCCGATGGCGTCGAACTCCTCGATCTGATCCAAGCGCTCCATAGAGATGACGATATCCCCGTCGTCGGGCACAGCGCCCCCGGCCAGACCAGTAAGCCCGCCCTGAATCGTGATGCGCTGCAAGTCACCACTGTGGTGTTGCACGATACGCGCGACATCCAGACTGCTGCGCGGCCGGTACACGATTGCAGGGCGGCCGCCGCGCAGACCACTCCAGTCGGTGCAGTACTTTTCAATCTCGGCGGCATCGCTCAGCGTTCCCGGCAGATCGACCGGCGCAACACTTCCTGACTGATTTTCCAGTTTGTTCAAAATTTCCTCCTAAGTTTTGGCACGGCTAGCCACGCCCCCCAAGTTAAAACCGACTCCCATGTCGGCTGTGTTGGGTCGCATTCAAACGGGCTTATGGGCTCAAAGCAGGATAGGAATCGCGGTTCCCGTGGGCGAAGTGACGGCGAAAAGCAAGACGGGCCCGGGAACTGAAAAAGCTCCTGGGCGCCGCGTCGGCCCAAGCCTCACGAGACCCGGGCCAGCGAAGGCCTCCACTCAGGCGAACGTGAGAGCCCTCCACCAGGCTCACACGATCACACGAGCCCTGTCGTGTAGAAGATCAGAATCGCCGCGCAAGCTGCCATCGTCTTAATCAGAGTAATGGCAAAGATGTCCCGATACGACTGGCGATGCGAGAGTCCGCACACAGTGAGCAGCGTGATAACGGCACCGTTGTGCGGTAACGTATCCATTCCCCCGCTCGCCATGGATGCGATCCGATGGAACACTTCCAATGGAATCCCCGATGAGTGTGCCAACTGCACGAACGTATCCGCCATCGCGCCAAGCGCGATACTTAAGCCCGCGATAGCCGACCCGGTAAGCGCTGCGAGTACGGTCACCGAGATGCCCAGGTTAAAAAGCGGGCTGGGGATCGTCTGAAGTGCCTTCGCGGCAACAACGAAACCGGGTAACGCCGCCATGATTGCGCCGAAGCCGAACTCCGACGCACTGTTCATCGCGGCAAGCAGCGCCCCATTGATGGCCTGCTGCGAGCGCACCATGAACTGAGGAACAATCTTGCGCCAGCCAGTGGCTAGTACGGTGAGAATACCCACGACCAGAGCGCCCTCGACGGCCCACAGTGCGGACTCGGCACGCACGTCAATCGGAAGCGCCTGGGGCAGCCCGGCGAGGCTGAGCGAATAGTGCCCATCCGAGTACGCCAACGGAATCAGCTTCGAGAATGCGAAATTGAGGGTGCACACCAGCACAAGCGGCAATAACGCCAACCAGACGTTCGGCAGTTCTTCCCCGGTCTGGGTCGGTTCAGGCTCATTGATATGTCCAGCGCCATACCCTTCCCCGGCTTTGGCCGCCGCGCGTCGACGGTACTCGAGATAGAGCATGCCGGTGATGAAGATCAACACGCCGCCAAGCGTTCCCAGGCGCGGAGCGGCCCAAGTGGTCGTATGAAAAAACGAAATGGGAATGATGTTCTGCACCTGCGGACTACCAGGCAGGGAGTCCATCGTGAACGTAAATGCCCCCAACGCGATCGTGCCCGGCATCAGGCGCTTCGGGATTCCCCCTTGACGGAAAAGCTCGGCGGCGAATGGGTAAACAGCGAACACCACTACGTTCAGGGATACGCCGCCGTAAGTTAGGAGCGCGCAAACAAGAACGATCACGAGCATCGCCCGATGGCCACCCACGAGACGCACAATCGAGGCGCTGATGGCACGGGCGTTCCCCGAAAGCTCAATGACTTTGCCAAACAGGGCGCCTAGCAGGAATACAGGGAAAAATAGCTTGATGAATGTGGACACTTTCGCCAGAAATATGCCGGAGAAAGCCGGCCCAACCGCCTGGGGTTCTGTCAGCAAAACAGCGATGAGCGCCGCGATCGGCGCAAAAATAATGACGCTATGTCCACGGTAGGCCATGAAAACAAGAAAGGCCAGAACGGCGACAATGACAAGTACTGCCATTTGAATTGACTCCTGATTTTTTTGTATGAGCGCGCACAGAGTCTCTGAGCCAGGTTCGCCAGAATGCGTAGGCCACACAAAGGGAGACGGCGCGCTCAATTAATTCGGATTCCGTAGCGATTACCATAACCGCCGCCACATCCGATTTCTTTCTATTGTGTGCATCCTTGATCGTCGAGTCCGTACCGATGCTCTTTAACTCGACTGCCTAGGCACTGAACAACCTTGTTCCGCAACGTCTGCGCTCGCGGTCACAATTTTTCAGTGGACGCATAATAGAAGCCGCAAGGCGAAAATGTCAATATATGACTATATATCCCACATATTGGGATTGATGTTGGCAGGGAAACGAATGGCGATAGCCACGTTGGAAGACTGCTTGTTTCGAGGGTTGAGATGATCGCCGCACCGCAGACGGCTCCAAGTATCTCCAGCACTCGCTCCCCTCGTAACCAGCACATCTAGCCGTCGCCCAGGCAGAAATCGGGCAATCCCGAAAATCGCCAATCCATCGCGTGGCAACCCATATGTCTCATGTGCTACGCTCAAGCCCAGCGAATCCAGCACAAGAAAACGCAACGATCACGCCTGCCTAGCGGGCACTGATACCAGTGGAGAAGACACCGAATGGAAACGATGTACGACGCGGGCCTTGAGCGCCGGGAAGCAAACTACGTCCCCCTGACTCCGATTGATTTCATCGCCAGAGCCGCTGACGTGTACGGTGACAGGCTCGCCGTGGTGTATGGCGACACTCGTCGCACGTGGGCCGAAACGTATGCACGGACGCGACGCCTCGCCAGTGCACTGCGGCGCGCAGGGATCGGAACCGGCGATACGGTGGCGGTTCTCCTCCCCAATATTCCCGAGATGGTCGAAGCCCATTTCGGCGTGCCGATGGCAGGAGCGGTGCTGAATACGCTGAACACCCGGCTGGATGTGCAAACCATCCTGTTCATGTTGCGACACGGCGAGGCGAAGGTTCTGATCGTCGACACCGAATACTCGCAAGTCGCACGGGCCGCCGCAGCAGAGTTTCCGGCGCTGCGCATCGTCAGCGTTGCAGATGCCATGCCGGCGGACCCCTCGGCGTTCGCCTCTGCCGTCGACTACCCGACTTTCCTGGACGGGGGCGACCCGGATTTTGCCTGGTCTCCGCCTGCACACGAGTGGGACGCGATTGCGCTCAACTACACGTCCGGAACCACCGGAGATCCCAAAGGCGTCGTGTACCACCATCGCGGCGCGTATCTGAATGCCGTTTCGAACATCCTCGAATGGGATCTCCCGAAGCACGCTGTCTATCTGTGGACGCTGCCGATGTTCCACTGCAACGGCTGGTGCTTTCCCTGGACGGTCGCTGCACGTGCAGGTGTCAACGTTTGCTTGAGAAGATTTGATGCAAATCAGGTTTTCGAGTTGATACGTCGCGAGAAGGTGACCCACTATTGCGGTGCGCCGATCGTTCAGAGTTCGCTCGCAAACGCGCCGGCGGAACTTCGGCACGGTATCGGCCATCGCGTAGCGACGATGGTTGCCGGCGCGCCGCCGTCACCCGCGGTGATAGCAAAGCTGAACGACATCGGGGTCGATGTGACCCATGTCTACGGACTGACCGAGGTCTATGGTCCGGCGTCGGTATGCGCGAAGCAAGCGTCGTGGTCGGCACTGGATGACGATGCCCAAGCCGCGCTCAATGCCCGGCAAGGCGTACGGTATCACCTGCAGGCCGCGGTTACGGTACGCGACCCCGCTACGTTGGAAGCCGTCCCTCCGGACGGCGAGACCATTGGCGAAATCATGTTTCGCGGCAACATCTGTATGAAAGGGTATCTGAAGAACCCGAAAGCCACCGACGAAGCCTTTTTCGGCGGATGGTTTCATACAGGGGACCTCGGCGTCATGTCTCCGGATGGCTATATACGCATTAGAGACCGAAGCAAAGACATCATCATTTCCGGCGGGGAAAACATTTCCAGCATAGAAGTGGAGGACGTGCTTTACCGCCACCCTTCCGTTTCCGTTGCGGCAGTCGTTGCAATGCCCGATGCAAAGTGGGGCGAAGTTCCTTGCGCATTCGTCGAACTCAAAGCCGGCGCAACGGCGACTACCGAGGACATCATCAAGCACTGCAGAGAGCATCTCGCAGCGTTCAAGGTGCCGAAACGGGTGGAGTTTGGCGAACTGCCGAAAACGTCGACAGGGAAGATCCAGAAGTACGAATTGCGTGCACGCGTGCAATCTGCATCCGCGATCGATCTTGCCGGAGATAGTGCCGCCGGAATGCCGCGCACCTCCCCTGAGCGCAAGGTTTGACGCATCGGAGCTTCACAGCAAGAAAACCGGCCTGAGCCCCAGAAGACTCAGGCCGGCGTCCTTTGCGCCCGATTCAGGCGAGCGTCGCACGCACGCGACATCAACCCCATCACGGCAATGCATTCACTGAGCGCCACCGTACCCATCTCACTCGTTCGGGGTTTCCTCGACGGCGTCGGCGCGCCGCCGGATGTCGTCAGGCAATACCTCGAAGCGGCAGGTATCTCCGACGCCCTGCTGACCGAGCCCGGGGCGCGTGTCACGGAATCGCAATTCTCAACGCTTTACCGCGCACTTGCGATCGAGTTCGACGATGAAATGCCGGGTATCTTCGCGCGGCCTCTGCGTAATGGCACCCTGAAGTATCTGTGCCTCAGCCTGCTCGATGCGCCCAACCTCGAAACGGCAATGCACCGCTTCGGCCAGTTCATGCATCTGATTCTCGACGACTTTCGATTTGCGTCGTCTCGCGTCGGCCCCGTGGCCGAAATTGCGTTGCGCGCAGGGCCCGCCGGCGTCAGCGCCCTGGGCCAGCAGTTGATGCTGAAGCTCGCGCATGGTGTGGGTTCGTGGCTCATCGGTCAAAAGATCCCGCTTCTGCAGGTGGAATTCGCGTTTGAGCGGCCTCCTCACGCCGTCGATTACCTTTATCTCTTCCCGGGACCGGCGCAGTTCGACTGCAAGCAGACACGCATGCGCTTCAGCGCTTCCTATTTCGATATGCGCGTGCGTCAGCGCAAGGCCGACCTGCGCAAGTTTCTCGCGCGAGCGCCAGAGGATTGGATATTCGTGGCCTTCGACGAGCAACTCACGAGCCATCGGGTCAGGGATTGTCTTGCCTCGCGACTTCCCGATATGCCGTCCATCGATGACGTTGCCCAAGTCCTCAACTGCTCGGTGCGCACGCTTTGCCGGCGGCTGTCCGCCGAAGGCTCGGCGTTCCAGACGCTCAAGAACGAGTTGCGACGGGATATTGCAATCCGGCGTCTCACCGAAACCCAGGATGCGATTGCGGCGATCGCCGCCGATGTCGGCTTTGACGACCCCACTGCGTTCCATCGCGCGTTCCGCCAGTGGACCGGCAGCACGCCGGGCGAGTATCGGCACGCTGCACACAGGCCCGTTGCGGCCCGCCCGCCCAGGGCCTGATCGACGGCCACTGCCGGCGAGACGGCTGGCTACACCCCGTATTCCGGTCCTGCCGGGGAGCCCTCCCCGGTCGACTCGTGGCCGAAATTGTCAATAGATGGTCCGGTTTGGTTATCGGGATTCTCGACGATCGCCGCTACGATCTGCTCGATAGTTGCCGTGCAGGATCTCAGCGTTCCGGTGTCATGGCAGGCCTCTTCACTACCGTCCACTGGAAAAGCACCAGAATGAGCTATATCGCACCCGTCAAGGAAATGCTCTTTGCCATGCAGGAACTGGCCGATCTCGAGCGCGTAGCGGCGCTTCCCGGCTTCGAGGACGCCGGGCCAGATTGCGCCCAGGCCGTGCTCGACGAGGCGGCCCGCTTCAACGCCAACGTCATCGCGCCGCTGAACGTCGAGGGTGATATCAACCCCAGTCGTTTCAAGGACGGCGTTGTCACCGCGACGCCCGGCTTCAAGGAAGCCTTTTCTCAGTTCGTGAACGGCGGCTGGCAGGGCGTTGTCCACCCGGCCGAGTACGGCGGTCAGGGACTGCCCAAACTGATCGCGACCGCCTGCGTTGAAATGCTCAATGCCGCGAACCTGTCGCTGGCGTTGTGCCCGGTGCTGACCGACGGGGCCATCGAGGCGTTGCTCATTGCCGGCAGCCAGGCGCAGAAGGAACGCTACGTGCCGAAGCTGATTTCGGGCGAATGGACCGGCACGATGAACCTGACGGAGCCGCAGGCGGGTTCGGACCTCGCGCTGGTGCGCACGCGTGCCGAACCGATCGGCGACGGCAACTACCATATCTTCGGCACGAAGATCTTCATCTCGTGGGGCGAGCACGACATGGCCAGCAACATCGTGCATCTCGTACTCGCTCGCCTGCCCGGCGCCCCCGAGGGCGTAAAAGGCCTGTCGCTTTTCATCGTGCCGAAATTCGTCGTCAACGAAGACGGCTCGCTGGGTGCCCGTAACGACGTGCATTGCGTGTCCATCGAGCATAAGCTGGGCATCAAGGCGAGTCCGACGGCGGTGCTCCAGTTCGGCGATCACGGTGGGGCCCTCGGCTATCTGGTCGGGGAAGCCAACCGCGGCCTCGAATACATGTTCATCATGATGAATGCGGCACGTTTCGGTGTCGGCGTGCAAGGCATTGCCGTGGCCGACCGCGCATATCAGCGGGCCGTGGCCTATGCGAAAGACCGCGTGCAAGGGCGTGCCGTAGACGGCTCGTCGAAAGCGCCGCTGAGCATCATCAAACACCCTGACGTGCGCCGGATGCTCGCTACCATGCGTGCGCTCACGGAAGGTGCCCGGGCGCTCGCCTACGTCGCGGCAGCGCACAGCGACATCGGTCACCGTCATACCGATGCGTCGGTGCAGGCCGACCATCAGGCAATCTACGAATACCTCGTGCCCGTGGTGAAGGGATGGAGCACCGAGTTGGCAAACGAGGTCGCCAGCCTTGGTGTGCAAGTGCATGGCGGCATGGGCTATATCGAGGAAACGGGCGCCGCGCAGCATCTTCGCGACGCGCGAATCCTCGCCATTTATGAAGGCACAACGGCGATTCAGGCCAATGACCTCGTCGGCCGGAAGACGTTGCGTGACGGCGGTGCTGTCGTCAAGGTGCTGCTCGCAAAAATCGACGAGACCCTCGCGGCATTGTGGGAGCACAAGTCGTACGAATCGAGCGCGGCGTTCCAGACGCTCCACAAGCGGCTTGGGGCCGGGCGCGAATCGCTCGCAAACGTTGTCGACTACGTACTCACGCACGCCAAGGACGATCCCAACGCCGTATTTGCCGGCAGCGTGGCGTATCTGAAGCTGGCCGGCATCGTGCTGTCCGGATGGCAGTTTGCCCGGGCGTTGCTCGTCGCCACGGACAAGCGCAACGACGATCCCTCGTTCTATGACGCCAAGGCGGCAACCGCCCATTGCTTCGCGACGCAGATCCTGCCGCTCGCCACTGCACTGGAAGCCGCCATCGTTGGCGCCCACGACGGCAACGAAGGTGCGTTGGCGTTGACCGACGACCAGTTCTGACGCAGGGGTTGGACATGCTCAGCACAGCAAGCGCGATCGAACAGGCTGGCGCACGCGAGTCGATGGATTATGACGTCGTGATTGTCGGCGGTGGGCCGGCCGGACTATCCGCGGCGATCCGCCTCAAGCAGTTGTCTGCCGAGAACGGCGTCGAGTTGTCCGTGTGCGTTCTGGAGAAGGGCTCGGAGATCGGGGCTCACATCCTGTCTGGCGCCGTCATGGACCCACGCGCCATGACCGAACTCATCCCCGACTGGAAGGAGAAAGGGGCGCCGCTATCGGTGGAGGTCACCGAGGACAAGTTCCTGTTTCTCACCGAAGCCGGTTCGACGGGGGTGCCCGCCTGGGCACTTCCGGACAACTTCAGGAATCACGGCAACTATGTCGTTTCGTTGGCCAATGTGACGCGGTGGCTGGGGCAACAGGCCGAAGGGCTCGGTGTCGAGATCTTCGCCGGCTTTGCGGCCGCCGAAGTGCTGTTCGATGACGACGGGGCAGTCAAAGGCGTTGCGACCGGCAATCTGGGCATCGGCAAGGACGGCAAGCCGACGGAGAACTTCCAGCTCGGCATGGAGTTACACGCGAAATACACCCTCTTCTGTGAGGGCGCACGCGGGCAGTTGGGCCGTCAACTGAACGAGAAATTCAAGCTGAGCGATAACGCAGATCCTCAGGTCTATGGCATCGGCATCAAGGAAGTGTGGGAGATCGAACCGTCGAAGCATACGCCGGGCCTGGTCATGCACACGGCCGGCTGGCCACTCGAGAACGACACGTACGGCGGCTCGTTTCTCTACCACATGAACGATTGTCAGGTGGTAGTCGGCTTCGTCGTGGGCCTGGGGTATTCGAATCCGTATCTGTCGCCATTCGAGGAGTTCCAGCGGTACAAGACGCATCCGGAAATCCGCAAGGTGCTCGAAGGCGGTAAACGTCTGTCTTACGGCGCGCGCGCGATGACTGCGGGCGGCCTGATGTCCTTGCCGAAGCTGGTGTTCTCCGGGGGCGCACTCGTCGGTGACGACGCGGGCTTCCTGAACGCATCGCGTATCAAGGGATCACATGCAGCGATCAAGTCGGGCATGTTGGCTGCCGACGCGGCATTTGAGGCATTACAGGCAGGGCGTAAAGGCGATGAGCTTACGGCCTATCCCGAGGCGTTCAGGAATTCCTGGCTGTACGCCGAGCTGCACCGCGCCCGAAATTTCAAGCAATGGATGAGCAAAGGTCTGTACCTGGGCACGCTGATGGTCGGTATCGAGCAAAAGGTGTTGCGCGGCAACGTCCCGTGGACGCTGCACCACCAGCATTCGGATCACGAGACGCTGAAACCGGCCTCGCAGTGCAAGCCGATCGAATACCCGAAACCTGACGGCAAGCTCACCTTCGACAGATTGTCCTCGGTGTTCATCTCCAACACCAATCACGAAGAAAATCAGCCGGCGCATCTGACGCTTAAGGATCCGGCGGTGGCGCTGAACGTGAATTGGCGGACTTATGCGGGGCCCGAATCGCGCTACTGCCCTGCTGGCGTCTACGAGTATGTGAAGCAGGACAGCGGTGGCGAGCAACTCGTCATCAACGCGCAGAACTGCCTCCACTGCAAAACATGCGACATCAAGGATCCAAGCCAGAACATCGTTTGGGTCGCACCTGAGGGGGGCGGCGGCCCCAACTATTCCAACATGTAATTGAACCCCGAGCGTGCTTCATAGCGTGAGGCACGTCCGGCGTCCATTGGGAGACACAAGAAATGCAAAGAGAAGTCGTTGTCGTCGGTGGTGTTCGCACGGCTATCGGTAAGTTCGGCGGTAGTCTGAAAGACCTCCCACCGACCGAACTGGGTGCGATCGTGGTGCGCGAGGTACTCGCGCGATCGAAAGTGGCGGGCGCCGACGTCGGCCACGTCGTGTTCGGCAACGTTGTCGCCACCGAGCCGAGAGACCTGTATCTGGCGCGCGTCGCGGCACTCGATGGCGGCATCTCGGAAGCAACGCCTGCTTTCAATGTCAACCGCCTCTGCGGGTCCGGGCTGCAGGCAGTCGTCTGCGCTGCGCAGTCCATTCTGCTGGGTGACGCCGACATTGCAATCGGTGGCGGCGCCGAGAACATGAGCCGGGCGCCGTACATTACGCCCGACACTCGCTTCGGCGCGCGCATGGGCAACGTGCAACTGATCGACATGATGTTGGGCGCGTTGCACGACCCGTTCCAACGGGTGCATATGGGAGTCACCGCGGAGAACGTCGCGCGACAGTACAGCATCACGCGAGAGCAACAGGATGCCCTCGCGATCGAATCGCACCGCCGCGCCTCGCGTGCCATCGCCGAGGGCCGCTTCAAGGAGCAGATTGTTCCGGTGACCCGACGCGTGCGAGGCAAGGAAGTCGTATTCGATACCGATGAACATGTGCGCCAGGACGTCGAACAGACCGAGCTTGCGGAGCTGCGCCCGATATTCCAGAAGGAAAACGGGACAGTGACGGCTGGCAACGCCTCCGGCATCAACGACGCCGCTGCCGCCGTCCTGTTGATGGAGCGCAAGACGGCGGAGGCGCGAGGTCTGAAGCCGCTGGCGCGCCTGGTGTCCTACGCGCATGCCGGCGTCGACCCGCTCTACATGGGCATCGGCCCCGTACCCGCGACGCGCATCGCGCTCGAGCGTGCAGGACTCACCGTAGGCGATCTCGACGTGATCGAAGCCAACGAGGCCTTTGCAGCACAGGCCTGCGCGGTGGCGCAGGAGCTTGGGTTCGACCCGGCGAAAGTGAATCCGAACGGCTCGGGCATCTCGCTGGGCCATCCGATCGGCGCGACGGGCGCGCTGATTACTGTCAAGGCACTGCATGAACTCAGGCGCGTGAGCGGACGCTACGCACTCGTCACGATGTGTATTGGCGGAGGCCAGGGTATCGCCGCAATCTTTGAGAATCTTCAATAAGTTGCGCACGAAACCGCAACGCCAGCCACTGAGAGCGATTATGGAAATTGGGACGATAGGAATTGTCGGTGCGGGTACGATGGGCAATGGCATCGCGCAGACTGCCGCTACCGCCGGATGGAATGTCATCGTGATCGATGTCGCCGAGGCGGCCTTGACGAACGGGCTCGCACTGCTGAAAAGCAATCTCGATCGGCTCGTCTCGAAAGACAAACTCGACTCGGAAGCCCGGAGCGCTGCGCTCGCGCGAGTCAGGTTCTCGACGGACTATCAGCAACTGTCGGATGCCGATCTCGTCATCGAAGCCGCAACGGAAAATGTCGCCCTGAAGCACCGAATTCTGGGGCAGATCGAATCGGTGGCGCGTCCCGGCGCCATCATTGCGACGAATACCTCGTCGATCTCGGTCACGGCGTTGGCGGCGAGTCTGAGCGACGCTTCGCGTTTCATCGGAATGCACTTCTTCAACCCGGCGCCGCTGATGCCGCTCGTCGAGATCATTCGCGGGCTGCAGACGAGCGACGCCACTGCCGACGCGATTAGCGAGTTGACAAAGCGTCTCGGAAAGACGCCGATTGTCGTCAGGAATTCACCCGGGTTCGTGGTGAACCGTATCCTGGTGCCGATGATCAATGAGGCCTTCTTCGTACTTGCCGAAGGCATTGCGAGCGCCGATGAAATCGACGCGGGAATGAAGCTTGGCGCGAATCAGCCGATCGGCCCGCTCGCGCTCGCGGATCTGGTCGGACTCGACGTCTGCCTGTCCGTCATGGAAGTGTTTCTGAACGACTTCGGAGACCCGAAGTATCGGCCGGCGCCGCTGCTGCGCGAGTTCGTGGCGGCGGGACGGCTCGGGCGCAAGACAGGTCAGGGTGTCTATCGTTACGACTGAATATCGAGCGGGCATCAGGAGGGTGCCCGCTCGATGGCAGGTCTGACGCCTTTGCCAAATGGGCAGCCAGGCGCGAATCGATCATCGCTGGCTTGGTAGACTGGGACGAGATGGGATAAAACCAACATCAGATTCAGGAGACAATGATGCAGGACGAGTTGACGAACGGCACCCCCTCGGCATACGCCTATCCCTTGCTGATCAAGCAGCTTTTGCGTACGCCGCTGGCTCACGCCCCGGAGCAGGAGATTGTTTACCGGGGCCAACAGCGAATGACGTACCGGACGATGAACGAGCGCATCTCCAGACTCGCTAACGCCCTTGCCGAGCTAGGCGTCCGGCATGGCAGTACCGTCGGCGTAATGGACTGGGATAGCCATCGCTATCTGGAATGTTATTTTGCTATCCCGATGATGGGAGCGGTACTGCAGACGGTCAATGTACGACTGTCCAACGCGGAAATCGCGTTCACGATCAATCACGCCGGCGCCGAAGTGCTTCTGGTCCATACCGATTTCCTGCCGGTGATCGATGCGATCAAAGATCAACTGAAATCCGTCCACACCTTCGTTCTCATCGACGAAGACGACGACGCTCTCACGACACACACGATTCCGTTCACGACGGAGTACGAGCGCATGCTCGCGGCGAGCGATACGCATTATTCGTTCCCGGATTTCGACGAAAACACGCGCGCCACCACGTTTTACACGACCGGAACCACGGGGCAACCCAAGGGGGTGCATTTTTCTCATCGGCAACTGGTACTTCACACGATCAGCGTGATGGCCGGGTTGGCAAGTCCGGCCTCCGGTCAACGGCTTCATCGTGGTGATGTCTACATGCCGATCACCCCCATGTTCCATGTTCATGCGTGGGGCATGCCCTACGTCGCAACGGTCTTGGGGCTGAAGCAGATCTACCCGGGGCGCTATGCGCCCGACCGGCTTGTGGGGCTCATCCGTGACGAGGGCGTGACTTTTTCGCACTGCGTCGGCACGATCCTGCACATGCTGCTGAACTGCCCCGAAGCGAAGACAGTCGACTTCAGCCGGTGGAAAGTCATCGTTGGCGGAAGTGCATTGACACAGGGCCTGGCGAGGGCCGCGTTCGAGCGTGGCATCGATGTTTTTACGGGCTACGGCATGTCGGAAACCGGCCCGATCCTCACGCTGGCGCAGATCAAGCCCGACCTTGGCCCACTCGATGAGGACGAGGAGATTCGTCTGCGCTGCAAAACCGGCCTTCCCGTTCCTCTGGTCGATCTGCGGATTGTCGATGACGCGATGGCAGACCTCCCGCACGATGGCAAGGCCTTCGGCGAAGTGGTGGTGCGCGCGCCATGGCTCACGCAAAGTTACCTTCACAATCCGGAAGCATCGGAGCAGCTATGGGAGGGCGGGTATCTGCATACTCAGGATATCGCCAGCATCGACCCGGCTGGCTACGTGCAGATTACCGATCGACTCAAGGACGTAATCAAGTCGGGCGGTGAATGGGTGTCGTCGCTCGAAATCGAAAACCTGATCTCTCGGCACCCTGCGGTCTCCGAGGTGGCGGTGTTCGGCATCAAGGACGAGAAGTGGGGTGAGCGGCCGGTCGCGCTGGTCGTATTGAAGAAGGACGCGGGCCCCGTCGACGATGAAGAGATCAGGCGGCACCTGCTTGCGATTGTCGCGACTGGAGAAATCTCAAAATACGCGGTGCCGCAATTCATCAGGTTCGTCGACTCGCTGCAAAGGACCAGTGTCGGCAAGTTGAACAAGAAGGCGATGCGCGAACAGTTCGTCTGACCGATCAGTGTGAGGCCGACGACAGTCACAAAACGAAAAAGCCCTTGAATTTCAAGGGCTTTTTTCTTACTTGCTCAGTCACGACCGATAAGGATGAGCGTTACATCTACACTGTTTTACTCAGAACGATCATATCGCGGTTGCCATTCTGTGAAGCGAGCTCTTCCCAATGCGGCAAACACAAGAGCACAGTGAAGCGCCACGCTTCCGTACACAGGTGATATGCCTACCGGCTCAATTCACTGCGGCGAGGCTTCGGGAAACGTCCAAGCGCCGTTGAGGATCGCCGCGCGCGGCCGATAGAGGCGGACCATGTAGTTCCACCCCTTCATGATCGGAAGGCAGTTGGCGATCTTGCCGTTGCAACCACCGAATTGAATCGCGACGGTGCCGTCGCCGCCTTTCTTCGCCGTGATGCTGTTCAGTGAATAAGCATTGAGGTCGTTGGGCTCATAGTAGCCTTGCGCGTTGTAGACGCTGACCGACCAGAAACCGTCGACCGGCACGTCCCTGACATTGAGCTTGTAGATCGTGGTGCCATCGTTCTTGGATGGGGTGATGTTGAGATAGAGCGCCTCACTCGGCGGATTAGCGCCCCAGCCCATCGCAGTGCCGATGAGATAACGAACCGGATCGACCTCGTTCTTGCTGCCATACATGCGTTTTGTATCAGTCAGCGTCGTCGCAAGAACCAACAGTGCGTCGCGCACCTTTTTCTGGCTGGCCTGGTCCCAGTTAGGAATCTCGAACTGTCCCTGAGCCTTTTGCTCAACTTTGATCGCGTCCTGAAGCGCATGAACCTGTTTGACATCCTCAGGGTTGGAAGGGTCGACCAGAGTGCGCACCGCTACCGCCACGTAGCGTGTGCCGATCGCTTTTCTCGTCAGCGTGTATGAGCCGGCCTTGTAGTGGACGCCGTGGGTATATTGGTCTTCGTCAAACACCTGCATCGACATGAATCGATCACCGGCTTTGGGCAGCGTGACCGTCACTGGACCGGCGTCGAGATCGAACACGGCGGAAGAATAGAGCGTATCGCGATTGAGGCGGATGACAGTCTGCTTGTCGATCGGCGCTGGCTCACGCGTATGATCGAACTTGCCGAAACCACCGCTCTTGACGATGCCGGCGAAGTACAGATCCGATTCCGCACGAATGAAGTTGTCCGGCGAAACCTGAATGGCCCCTGAAGGCGATGATGGCCCAGTATCAGCCATGGCCGGGAAGCTAGCCGCGAGAGTCAGCATCAGCATCAACAAAGATTTTGTCATCATGAGTTCCTTGGTGTTTATCATTTCGCGAGTTCGAGCACAGGGGATTTCCACCGCCCGTCTAACGCCTCGGGCTTGGGCCAGTAGATGCGCATGACAGTCCAGAACGGCCCCTTCGGCGCGGGCAGCCAGTTCGCTTCCTTGTCCTTGCCGGGCGTTTCATGCTGCAAGTAAAGGGTTATGCCGCCGTCAGCATCTTTCTTGAGCTGAGGAAGCATCGGCGAGTTGATGAGATACCGGTTGAGAGGATTGGCGCTGAGCAGGCTCGACGGCAGCTCGTACATCGTCACCGACCAGAATGCGTTCGCGGGCGGCAACTCGCCCGGCGCCAGGCGCAGCGTATAGCGCTGACGAGTCGCATCGAGCAGTTGTCCATTGACGTCTGTGAAGTAGGCAGGATAGAGCGCCTCCTCTTTACTGTTTCCATAGATGCCGAGAACGGCTCCGGACATGCGGACCATGTAGTCGTTCTTCAAAAACTCACGAGTGCCGAAAGCGTCGCTGCTCGGTCTCTTGCCCGTGTCGATCTCGTTCTTCTTGAACTCGGCAAAGTCCCTCCAGGCATCGGCCATTCCCTCCAGGACAGCCTGACGGATGTCGGGGGAAAGCGCCTGCAAGTCAAACCTCTTGCCGCCGCCGATGCCGAGCTTGGCAAAACGGGCCATCAGATCGATTTCGCTCGCATGCGTCGGACAGAATTGAAGAACGAAGTTCAGAAGGTTGAAGAACTCGGGCGATGTGCGCTGCTCCTCGGCGGTGAGCGGCTTCAGGAAGGCAACGTCTGGGACAGTTTTGGATGGCTTGCCGAGGAACTGTGACAAGGTCTGCACTTTGTAGCCTGCCTGAACGGCTTTCACGGCCTCAACGTCGGCAGCGTTTTTGAGCTGCGTTCGATAGAGCACAAAATCGAAGTCGGTCTCGGAGCGGATCACCCCCTTGAGCCCCTTGGGAGCATCGCCCTTCCACCGTGGACCGGCGAGCAGAAAGCTTCCCGCCTCGTTTCCGGTCGCTCGACTGCCAACATAGGCAAAATTGTGCGTATACATGTCGATGAACTGCAGGGAGTAATAGCGGTCCTTCTCGACGGCGGGGACAGTGATAACGAGGGGCTCGGCCCTGAGATCGGCGCCAAGAAATGAATACGGTGTATCCGAGTTGGGCGTCTGGATCGCCTTGTCGTCGGGCGTAAAGACGCGCGCCACATTATTCAGCGTATTCCAAGGCGCCTTGTACTCTGGATTGCCGCGATCGACGAAGTACGAGTACTGGATGCGGTAGCTGTCGACGAGCGGGAAGCCGTAGATCGTCGCTTCCCTGGCAATTGCTCGCGCTTCATCGTGCGATAGGCTGCTAGCGGCATGTGCGCTACCCATCGCCTCCAATCCCAGAAAAGATATCCCTGCCAGAACGGCAAGCGCGGACAACGTGTGCCGGAGTCTATTGCTCATCGTGAATCTCCCTTTTCTTCAACACAATCATGGCGGCGGCTTTTCTTATGCTTTGAGTAAGGAACGGCGAAGAACGCCAGAAAAACGCCGATATTGAGACCGCAGGACCGGGCTGCAAGCTCAGTGGTGTGTTCTTCTGGCAGGTACATAGGAGATCATAACTTGCGATGCTGGTGTACCGCCTGCTTCTCCAATTCCGAGTCCCAGGCGGGTGAGCGGCAAGTTCCAGGGTAATGCCCCCACCTTCATGCCGAAGCCGGATGCGGCGACTGCCGCAAGCGACCTGACCATCGCGTTCGAGCATTACAACGAGAAGCATCCTCATAGCGCGCTGATGTATCGCTCACCACGCGAGTTCCGGCGCAGGACCGATTCATCAACCTTGGTGTGAGATTGTGTCTGGAGGGACAGGAGCAAATCCAGTCACCCCCACCGCCCACTTATCTCCTTCCCGCACAAGCAAATCGAAAACAATTCATTCCCTCGCGCAGTCCTGTTTCCTACAATCTAGTCCTTACTTGTTATAACAAGTTGGTGAGCTTACCGACAATCACGGTGCCGCCACGCCCCAGAGATCCATGCAAACTCACGAACTCGAATACGACATCGTCGTGATCGGCGGTGGCACTGCCGGCCCGATGGCCGCAGTGAAGGCAAAGCAGCGCGACCCGAATCTGCGCGTGTTATTGCTTGACAAGGCGCACGTCAAGCGCAGCGGTGCGATTTCCATGGGCATGGACGGTTTGAACAATGCCGTCATTCCGGGGCATGCCACACCGGAGCAATACACCAAGGAGATCACCGTTGCCAACGACGGCATCGTCAACCAGGCGACGGTTTATGCATACGCGAAGCACAGCTTCAGAACAATCGAGGAGTTGGATCGTTGGGGGGTGAAATTCGAAAAGGACGAAACCGGTGACTATGCCGTACGTAAAGTCCATCACATGGGCGCTTACGTATTGCCGATGCCCGAAGGGCACGATGTGAAGAAGGTTCTCTATCGTCAGCTCAAACGTGCCCGCGTGTCGATCACCAACCGTGTTGTCGCCACCCGCTTGTTGACGGGGCCGTCGGGTGAGATCGCCGGCGTCATGGGTTTCGACTGCCGCACGGCTGACTTTTACGTAATTCGCGCCAAGGCCGTGATCCTGTGCTGCGGAGCGGCTGGCCGACTCGGTCTGCCCTCCTCGGGTTATCTGATGGGCACCTACGAGAATCCCACAAACGCCGGCGATGGCTACGCGATGGCGTATCACGCCGGTGCGGAGCTTGCGAACCTGGAGTGCTTTCAGATCAATCCGCTCATCAAGGATTACAACGGCCCGGCCTGTGCGTACGTCACGGGACCACTTGGCGGGTACACCGCTAACGGGCAGGGCGAGCGTTTCATCGAATGTGATTACTGGAGCGGCCAGATGATGTGGGAGTTCTATCAGGAACTCCAGAGCGGCAACGGCCCTGTCTTCCTGAAGCTCGACCACCTCGCGGAAGAAACGATCCAAACCATCGAGACCATTCTGCACACCAACGAGCGACCGAGCCGTGGGCGTTTCCACGAGCGCCGCGGCAACGATTATCGTACGCGCATGATCGAGATGCACATCTCCGAAATCGGCTTTTGCAGCGGCCACAGCGCCTCTGGTGTCTGGGTCGACGACCACGCAGCGACGTCCGTGCGCGGTCTGTACTCGGCCGGTGACATGGCGGCTGTCCCTCACAACTACATGCTTGGCGCATTCACTTACGGATGGTTCGCCGGCGAGAGTGCCGCGCAATACTCTCAGGCCGCCAGACTGGCGGACATCAATGCGGCGCAGGTCGAGGCGGAACGCGCACGGGTCTTCGCTCCGCTCAACCGCTCACACGGCCTGCCGCCGTCGCAGGTCGAGTACAAGTTGCGACGCTTCGTCAACGACTATCTGCAACCGCCCAAAGTCACGCGGCGCATGGAAATCGGTCTGCAACGCTTCGAAGAGATTCGCGAGGATCTGTCTCAATTGCGAGCGACCAGCCCACACGAACTGATGCGTGCGGTCGAGGTAATGGCGATCCGCGATTGCGCCGAAATGGCCGCACGCGCCTCGTTATTCCGTAAGGAAAGTCGCTGGGGGCTATATCACCATCGCATCGATTTTCCCGAGCGCAACGATGCCGATTGGTTCTGCCATACGCATCTCAAGAAAGATGCCCATGGTGAGATGACGTCATTTACCAAGCCCGTCGAGCCCTATGTCGTGCCGATCGACGAGAGCGAGCGCGGCGCGTACTCACGTCTGCGCGTGGCCCGCACCGAACAACCCGAAGCTGCCTAAGAAAAATTAAGAGAGATAACACAATGGCATTGGTTCCCCGCGAGGCGCATCTGCGCACAAGCGCCCCTGTCACGATCGATGAAGACAAATGCATCGCCGACAAGGGCTGCACCGTTTGCATCGACGTTTGTCCGATGGACCTACTCGCCATCGATCCCGAGACCGGCAAAGCCTTTATGAAATTCGACGAATGCTGGTACTGCATGCCGTGTGAGAAGGATTGCCCGACCGGCGCAGTGCACGTCGCCATTCCATATTTGTTGCGATGATGAATAGCTTCGGCCTGGCTGCCATACGGCTGCGCACCTTTCGCCCCCCATTTGTTTGCGTTCTCCCCCACACAACCCAGACCGAGGAAAGCGTCATGAAACGCACGTTTCGCTTCGCCGCAGCTTTGACCGCCATCACCGCTCTGCTCTCCGGCAGCGCTTACGCCGAGACCATTCGTATCGCCATTGGCACGCAGGACACCACGATAAATACTGCAACCGGCGGCGCCTTGATCCGGGAACTGAAGTTGCTCGACAGGTACTTGCCACATGACGGCAGGTATAAGGATGCGGTCTACGACATCCAGTGGAAGAACTTCACTAGCGGAGCGCCGATCACCAACGAAATGATCGCAGGCAAGCTCGATTTCGGATCCATGGCCGATTTTCCCGGTGTGCTAAACGGTGTCGCCAACCAGAAAGCCGGCCGTGGGAGCATTTTCATCAACGTGCTTTCGGGTAGCGTGCAAGGCAGTGGTAACGGGATTGTGGTGCCGGCAGACTCCGTAGTGCAGTCCATTGCTGACCTTAAGGGCAAGACGATCTCGGTGCCCTTCGCTTCTACCGCACACGGGATGTTGCTGCGTGCTGTCGCCGCACAAGGATGGAGTCCCGATCGCGACGTCAATATCATTACCCAGGCACCTGAGGTCGCTGGCCCGGCGTTGCAAAGTCGCAAGATCGATGCGCATGCCGATTTCGTGCCTTTCGCCGAATTGTTCCCTTATCGCGGTTTTGCGCGCAAGATCTACGACGGTTCACAAGGCGGTTCGGCCACGTTCCACGGAACGCTGGTCGAGACAGCATATGCGCAGAAGTATCCCGAGATCGTCGTTGCCTATCTGCGAGCCGTGATCGAGGCGAATCGCCTCATCGCTGCGGAGCCAGAGAAGTACAGTGAACTGATTGCCAAGGTTACAGGCATCGAACCGGAGGTCGACTATCTTTTCCATGGCCCGCTAGGTCTGCAAACACGCGATCTCACCTGGAAGCCCGAATACCGCAAGGCCCTGCAGACCTCGTTTGATACGCTTAAGCTCCTGGGGCGCACCGATGGTGATCTTGACGTCGCCCATTTCATCGATGATCGCTATCTTCGCGCGGCGTTCAAAGCCGACAAGCTCGACTACGATGCAGCACTGAAGAACTACGCGCAAACGCCGCTCAAGGCCAATGACGCGATCACGGGCAAGCCGATCGTCAAGTTCGAGCGCGTAGCCCAGATCTGGGTGCGAGGCGAGCCGACGCTGCGCAGCTATGCCGCCCCCGAAGAGGCGCTTAGCGAACTCGTGAAGCTGCGCGAGCAAGGCAAGGAGATCCGTGTCTTCTATGCTCAGGATCGCGAAACGGGCATCAAGCTCCTCGGCAATCAGGCCTGGTTCGCCCGCGAACCCGATGGCCGGCTGAGCGCGTTTCTGCTCAAGCAGCGTGCACAGACGTGGGCACAGGCACATGGCGCCAAGGTCTTCGACTTTGCCAACGCCCTCCAACCCGCTGCGCTGGCGACTCGCTGAGGTCGACGACGATGGCGACGGTAAGCACAAGCGGCGGGCGGGCCACGCCCCTGCAAGCACGAGGCGTCCGATCGGGACTGCAATGGGCGTCGCTCGCGCTATGTGTGCTGCTATGGCACATCGCATCGACGCATCGACTTAATCTTGGCCTGATTTCATTCGAAAACTTGCCCACGCCTGCTCAGACGCTCACTGCGGGCTGGGATCTGCTGCAATCGCCCAAGCTCGTGAGTCACCTCACAAGTAGCATAAGACGGGTAGCGAGCGGTTACCTGAGTGCGGTGGCGAGTGGCGTGTTGATCGGTCTGGCGATCGGGCGCTCGCAATGGGCACGGTTTGGCCTGCTCACGCCGCTTGAAGTGCTGCGTCCGATCCCAGCGGTCTCGTGGATTCCACTGGCGATCCTGATGTTCCCATCGTCCGAACTCTCGATGATCTTCATCACATACATCGGCGCTTTCTTTCCGATTTTGCTTGGCACGATACACGGCGCGGAGAGTGTCGATCCACGGCTAGTGGCATCAGCACGCAGTCTCGGCGCCGGTCCGGGTGCGATCCTGCGCGAAGTGATTCTGCCCGGCGCCGCGCCGGGTATCGTGACCGGAATGACCATCGGGATGGGAACGTCGTGGTTCTGCCTCGTCACGGCCGAAATGATCTCAGGCCAGTTCGGCATCGGATATTACGCGTGGGAGTCCTATACCGTGCAGCGGTATCCCGACATTGTCGTGGGCATGTTGCTCATTGGTGCGCTGGGCATGGGCTGCAGCGGCCTCGTGCGAATGACCGGGCGTCGCCTGACGCCGTGGCTCGCCGCCATTGGGGGCCGGCAATGAGTGCTCGCGAACCTGTCGCCGCCCCGGCGACCAACACGGGGCGAGTCATGCTGGAGCAGTTGGGCATCACACTCGGTCGGGGCGAGCAGCGCATCGACGCAGTACGCACGGTCGATGTCGTCATCGAGCCGGGCGAATTTGTCTGCATTATCGGTCCATCGGGTTGCGGCAAATCGACTTTGCTCGGAGTGCTTGCCGGCCATATTGCACCCAGTGCCGGCCGGGCGACGCTCGACGGCGAGCATATCGACGGGCCGCATCCGGATCGGGGCATTGTGTTTCAGCACCACACACTACTGCCGTGGCGCACAACACTCGATAACGTTGCATTCGGCCTGAAGATGAAAGGTGTGAGCAAGCGCGAGCGCCACCGTCGTGCCCGCTTGCTGCTCGAACGCGTCGGTCTGGCCGGGGTTGCCGACCGGTATCCCGCACAATTGTCTGGCGGCATGCAGCAGCGTGCGGAAATTGCTCGTGCCATGATCAATCGTCCGCGCATCCTGCTTATGGACGAACCATTCGGTGCGCTCGACGCGCAAACACGAGGCATGATGCAGGCGCTGCTGCTCGATGTCTGGAGCGAGCATCGTCAGAGTGTCGTGTTCGTGACGCACGACATCGACGAGGCACTGTTTCTCGCCGACCGAATTCTTGTGATGAGTGCCGGGCCGGGCACAATCATCGAAGACATTCGTGTGCCGTTCGCCCGTCCGCGCGAGCGCGACGAAGCGCATGACCTTGTGACCGAGCCCGCGTTCGTCGCCTTGAAAAAGCACTGCCTGACACTGTTGCGCCACAACGCACCGATTCATCCCGTTGCCCGGCTCAACCCGCTGGGCGATATCAGAATCCCCACTTCCGCAGGTTCCGCATTATGACGTTTGCCCTTCCCCCCAAAGACGCTGTGCTGTTCGACACCCGGGACGACGAAGGCCTGCGCGAACGATTCCTGGCCTCGGACGCCGTGGTTCGGCGCCTGGCAGTTATCGATGCCGCTGACCTCGAAGACGAGGTCTATCTCCCGTTGCTCGTAGCGGTGCTGCAAGGCGATGTGGATGCCGACGTGCGGCGCACCGCTGCGGAACGCCTCAGCGCCTGGGAGACGCCGGAGGCGGTCGATGCCTTGTGCGCCGCGCTTCGCGACAGCGACGTCGGCACACGTGACGCTGCCGCCGAAAGTCTTTCGGCGCTCAAAGTTGCCGAAGTGGGATTGCGCCTGCTGGCTCACCTAGCTGACGCGGATGCATTTGGGCGCGCGGCCTTGCTGCGTGCGTTGCGCGAGCTGCGTCTGCCCCAATCCGCCGAGCCTGCGCGCACGGCGTTGGCCGACACCTCCGCACTGGTTCGCCGCGAAGCGGTGGGTGTCCTCGGCTGGCTGCGCCACGCACCGGCGATAGACGAGATTGCTGCACTGGCACGCAGCGACGACTCTCCCGATGTGCGACGGGCCGCGACCGGGGCACTGGGTTTTACGACCGGCGAGCACGTGCTGCCGACATTGACAGTAGCGCTTCGTGACAACGAATGGCAGGTTCGCGAGGAAGCCGCGTCCACATTGGGCAAGCTGCGCCTGACCAACGCGCGTGCTTCGTTGGAGGCCGCACTCGATGACTCGTATTGGCAAGTCGCGTTGCAAGCGGCCCGCGCGCTTGGGCGCCTGCAACAATCGGACAGTACGCACCCGCTTTGCGCGCTGCTTGCCTATCCCGTGAGCAACGTGCGCAAGGAGGCCGCACTGGCGCTTGGCGAAATCGGAGACCGCAGTGCCCTCGGCGTGCTTGACGTCGCGCTAAACGACGGCGATCCGGAAGTGCGTAAGGCCGCACGTATTGCCATCGCCCAGATCGGCACCCATCACGGCACTCGCTCGTGAGGCATACCGCCCGCCAGTGACTTCGTCGCCAACGTCCTCGCCTTACAGGCGACTATCGCATCTGTTTCCATGCCACGCCCTAACCTGCCTTCGCTCAGTCTCGACTTCGCCTCGCTTCGGCTTGCCTATTCGCGCGATGACGTCACCCCCCTACAAGTCGTTGACGAAGTCTATCGGCGGATTGCCGCCGACGATGACCCCTTCATCTGGCTGCACGTCGTGCCGCGAGAGACAGCCTATGCGCGCGCACGTAAGCTCATCGAGCGGCGGGCCGCGGGCGAAAGACTTCCGCTTTTCGGCGTGCCCTACGGCATCAAGGACAATATCGACGTAGCTGGCGTGCCAACCACTGCGGGCTGTGACGCGTTCGCCTATGTTCCCGAGCAGAGCGCCACGGTCATCGAACGGCTCGACGCGGCCGGTGCGCTGTTCATCGGCAAGCAGAATATGGATCAGTTCGCGACAGGACTGGTCGGCACGCGTAACCTCACCGGCCATTGCCGCAATGCTTTTAGTCGCGCCCATATTCCTGGCGGCTCGAGTTCTGGCTCAGCGGTGGCCGTGGCAAAAGGGCATGTCGCGTTTTCGATCGGCTCGGATACCGGCGGTTCGGGGCGAGTGCCGGCAGCCTGTAACAACATTGTCGGATTAAAGCCGACGCCGGGGCTGATCGGTATGGCCGGGTTTGTCTATTGCAATCGTACGTTTGACGTGGCCCCTGTATTCGCGTTGACGGTGGACGATGCCTATGCTGTGTTCGATATTCTGGTTGGCCACGACCTTCGCGACCCGTTCTCGAGTCGCGAAGCTGTGCTGGCTCCGGCGCAAGCCCTTCCCGATCGCTTCCGCTTCGGGGTTGTGGCCGACAATCAACTTGAGTTCTTTGGTGACAGACATGCGGAGCGTCAATACGCACGCGCCCTGGATACCCTCATTGCTGCGGGCGGCGAGCCTGTTGGCGTCGACTTTTCGCCGTATCTGGCTGCGGGCGATCTCGTTTTCAACAGCGCGTTGGTCGCCGAGCGTGGCATTGCTTACGGCCAATGCGCAGCGCAGCATCCGGAGCAGATTCATCCGATGGTACTCGACGCATTGTGCTCAGCTTCGCGTTACTCCGCTGCCGATGTGTTCGATGCGATATATCGTTTGCGCGAGTATCGCGCCGCCGTCGACGCGACCTTCGCGACGCTGCCACTGCTGGTCGTGCCGACATGCGGCACGCTACCAACCTGTGAGGCCGTCGCTGCCGACCCGATCGTTGCGAATGCGCGTATGGGGCGTTATACCTACTTCGCAAATCCGCTCCGGTTGTGCGCCATTAGCGTGCCTTCAGGCATGCGCGACGATGGGCTGCCTTTCGGGCTAAGTCTGATCGGCCCCGCTCTGTCCGACCGCCGACTGGCTTCGCTGGCCAATCTGCTACATGCACGGACTTCGACGCGTCTGGGTGCAACGGCGAACGGGCTGCCACAGTACATCACCGGCCACCATGCTGTGACAGATCGGTAATCTTCGCCGCCGATATTCAAATCGCGATTGATTGGTTGGATGACATCGAGTCAGACGCGACAATGCCATTAACTTGTTATGACATGGCAGATCACTCGCTTTCCATCATCCGGAGCCTTGCATGAGTTCATTCGCGACAACGTCCGCAGCCCCCCCTCACGCTGCCGAGTCAGGCGCATCGGTGCCATCAGCCCCGTCTACCGATGCACACGGCCGGCTTGCCCTGCTTACGGCAGCGCAGATGGTTGCGGGATACGCGAGCGGCGCATTCTCGCCAGTGGATGTCGTCACCGACGTCCTCGCTCATATCGAAGCTAACGAACCACTCATCAACGCTTTCGCGTGGCTTGACGGCGAGCAAGCCCTGGCGGCGGCGCGCGCGTCTGAGACGCGGTGGCGTGACGGGCATGCGATTGGCGGAGCGCATGGCGTCGATGGTGTGCCAGTCACTATCAAGGATCTGCTTCTCGTCAGGGGATGGCCGACGCTGCGCGGAAGTCGCCTGGTTGATCCAGATCAGGACTGGAACGAAGACTCGCCTGCGGCTGCGCGGCTGCATGAAGCGGGGGCGGTAATTCTTGGCAAAACCACGACGGCGGAGTATGGCTGGAAGGCCCTCGCGGACAGTCCTCTTACAGGCATCACGCGTAACCCTTGGCATTTGGATCACACTCCGGGCGGGAGTAGCGGCGGTGCGGCAGCCGCAGCCGCGATCGGCTACGGTCCGCTGCATGTTGCGACCGACGGCGGCGGATCGACCCGGTTACCCGCAGCGCACTCGGGTGTATTCGGCTTCAAGCCCAGTTTCGGGCGCGCCCCCGGATACCCCGCAGCGCACACCGGTACGCTGTTCCACATAGCTCCGATGACGCGCACGGTGGCCGATGCCGCACGTCTGCTGCGCGTCATTGCGCGTCCAGACGCACGTGACTGGTACGCACCGCCTTACGTCGAGCGCGATTGGTTGATTGGTCTGGACGACGGCATACAAGGGCTACGCATTGCGTTCAGTCCGACGTTGGGCTTCGCTCGCGTGGATCCCGAGGTTGCCGACCGCGTCGATAAGGCTGCGGCCTTGTTTCAGACGCTTGGGGCGAGAGTGCAACGCGCCGACCCCGATATCGGCGACCCGCTGACGTTCCTTCGCGTTCTGGTTGACGCTGGCGTGGCGCGTCTGTTCGAGTCGATTCCTGCCGAGCGGCACGCGCTGGCCGAAACGGGCTTCAGAGCTGCGGCGGAGCGTGGTATGGGCATCACAGCGGTGCAATATCTTGCTGCCGTGCAGACGCGCGAGCATCTGGCGCAGCGTCTCACGGCGTTTGTCGGCAACGAATGGGATCTGTTGATTACACCGACCACCACCACGGTAGCGCCGGTAGCAGACCCTGCCGCCGAGGGGTATGCCACAGGCGCGGCCATTTCACCGTTCACATATCCGTTCAATCTGTCCCAACAACCTGCTGCCTCCGTGCCAATCGGGCTGAGTGCACATGGCTTGCCAATTGGGTTGCAGATTGTTGGCCCTCGGCATCGTGACGATCTCGTGTTGCGCGCGGCTCGCGCTTTCGAACGGATTTCTCCGTTCCCTGTGCTTTCAAGAATTCGGGACGTCTGACCTGAGGTCGTACGCCATGCCGCTTCACCGCCTCCCCATTGCCGAACAAGGCTTTCGATTCGACGCGCCTCATAGCGCTCCCGGTCACCTCTGACGATGCTCTCGGACCTTACCCACATGCGCCGCTCTGCGTTCCTGAATTTCCCGCTGCCCCGTTTGCTTTCCCGCACGCTGCCTGGCCCGGATCGTGGCTTGCGCCCTCGCCGGCGCATGCGACTTGCAGGATTACCCGGCATAGCGGCCGCGGCGGCCTTTTCCATTCTTGCAACGGTAGATACACCCTCGGCAGCGGCACCGGCCGTGACCATTGGCGAAGGGCTTTCGCTTGGCTGGGCTCAATTCTTCGTGGCGGACGCCGACAAGCTTTGGCAAAAGGAAGGGCTGTCTCCGAACTCAATCACTTTTGCAAGCGGCCGCCTCGTGCTCGACGCCGTTGCTGGCGATCGCGTGCTAATTGGCACCGCCGCGGAAACGCCTGTCGTATTCGCTGCGCTCAACGGTGTGCCAGTGCGGATCGTCGCCACCACGAACAACGGCAACGGAGCCCCCTACGAGCCGTTCGAGTTGGTCGCGAATCAGTCGATCAGGACGGCCGCCGATATCAAAGGTAAGCGCATCGGTTATTCACAGGGCACCAATGCCCATTATTACCTTTCGAAATTGCTCGAAAAGCAGGGTCTGAAGTGGTCTGACATCACGGCTGTCAGCCTCTCCCCGGGGGATTTCGTCAGCAGTCTGGTGAACGGGTCGCTCGATGCATTCGTCTGGACCGAGCCGGCAATATCCCAGGCGGTGACACAGGGCCGGGGCAAGTTCCATACGATTGCGGCACCGGGCCTGTATCACGCCATCTCGGCGGTCATCACGTTGCAGTCGACCATCGACAAACACCCGGATCTGCTGCGACGGGCGCTACTCGCGGTTCGTGCTGCTGACGCGGCTAATGCGGCGGATCCCTCGCGCGCGTCCGCTCTCGTCGCGCAACGCGTGAACTTCGATCCCGCGCTGGCCGCCCGGTACTGGCCGAAGCTCAATCTCGGCCTAGGGATCGACAAGGCCTCCGTTGTGCGTGAGCTCGAGAGTCAGGCGCGTTGGGCAATCGACAATAAGCTGGTACGGCCCGGCGCCCGTATTCCCGACTTCAATCAGGTCGTGGTGACCGGCATTCTGGACAGCATTCGATGAATGCCAGTGTACCCGTACATGTAAGTGCCGCGTTCGCGGAGGTCGCGTCGTTCGCGCCAGATGAGGCGCGGGCAACGGCCCTGATCGAATGCGTTGGCCTGGGACACCAATATGAGGCACGCGACGGGACGATCAGCATGGCGTTGGCCAATGTCGATCTGCGCATCGAGGCTGGCGAATTCCTCTGCCTGCTCGGCCCCAGCGGTTGC
This sequence comes from Pandoraea sp. SD6-2, assembly GCF_000389825.1. Lineage (NCBI taxonomy): Bacteria > Pseudomonadati > Pseudomonadota > Betaproteobacteria > Burkholderiales > Burkholderiaceae > Pandoraea > Pandoraea sp. SD6-2. The sequence goes on from NZ_KB944429.1 coordinate 96,955, forward strand.
GGAAAGACGACGTTGCTCAACATGATCGCCGGTTTCGTTCGCCCTACCCAGGGATATCTGCGTGTGGCAGGCTTGCCAGTGAGGGGTCCGTCGCCAGAGCGTGGCGTCGTTTTCCAGGAGTATTCGTTGTTCCCCTGGCTTACGCTTGCCGGCAATGTTGCGTTTGGGCTAAGGATGGCCGGGGTTCGAGCAGCGGAGCGCCAGACGCGGGTCGAGAAGCATCTGGCCGCCGTTGGGCTGAACGAGGCAGCACGCCGCTATCCATTCGAATTGTCCGGCGGCATGAAGCAACGCGCGGCGATTGCCCGGGCGCTCGCGACCGACCCTAGCATCCTCCTGATGGACGAACCCTTTGCCGCACTCGACGCCATGACGCGTCGCGACCTTCAGGTGCAATTGCTTGAGATCCACCGGAACACACGTAAGACAGTCGTCTTCGTCACGCATAACATTGCCGAGGCCGTCTACCTAGCATCTCGCGTCATCGTGATGTCGCCCCACCCCGGGCGCATCGTGGACGATATCTCGTTAGCGGATTTCGAACACCCACGCCGTCGCACGTCTGCGCGCTTCAACTCACTCTATGAGCGACTTTCGCGTGCCATCGGAGCCGAGGTGTCGGAATGAGCCGTATCCCCGTTTCGGTGCGCCGCGCGCGCGTTCGCGACACATGGCTCGGAGCGCTTGGGCTGATCCTGTTTTTCGGCATCTGGGAATGGGTTAGCGATAGCGCCCTGGTAGACCCAGTGATGGTGCCGGCACCGTCGGCGGTTTTACGTGCAATGTGGCAACTGGCGGGCACCGGCGAACTGCAACGTCACGTGCTGGACAGTCTGTGGCGCGCCGGCGTCGGATTTCTGATCGGCGGCAGCGCGGGCGTTGTGCTCGGCGTGGCAATGGCCCGTACGCCTTGGTTCAATGCCCTTATCAATCCGCTCGTGCAAATGCTGCGTGCAATCCCATCGCTTGCGTTCGTGCCCCTAGCTATCTTCTGGTTCGGTATCGGCGAAGGCTCGAAGGTCTTTCTCATAGCTTGGGGCGTGTTCTTCCCGATCTGGGTCAACACTTATCTCGGCGTGAGCAACGCCAATCCGCTGCTCGAGCGAGCGGCTGCCAGTCTCGGCGCATCGCACTGGCGAATGCTGATCTTTCTTATCCTGCCGGCGGCGTTGCCGTTCATCATCGCCGGCGTGCGAGTGAGTCTTTCTCTCTCGCTAGTGGTGCTTGTCGCAGCCGAGTTGACGGGAGCCAATTACGGTATTGGGTATCTCATCCAGATGTCGCAACAGATATTTCGCGTCGACAACATGTTCGTCGGACTGACGTTGCTTGGAATAATGGGGTTCGCCGCCGATCACCTGTTCGATTTGGGAGTTCGGCGCTTACTCCCTTGGTACGGCGAGCAGAGGCGCGCGAAATGACGACGCGAAAATGAAGTAACGCTATCACTTCCGTGCGGACGGAAGTTCTCGGTCAACGCGCAAACGGTACTGGAAGGTGTCGCCCCGGAAGAACAGGTATTCGAAATCGATCGGGCGTGCTTCCTTATCGTGTGTGAGCCGCACAATCCGGAGCAATGGAGCGCCGTCCTGGATGTCCAACGCTTGCGCGATGGGCGCATCGGCCGCAACGGCATCGATGCTCAGGTCGGCGGCGCCAAGCGGCACCGCACAATCGTTCTCGAGGATCAGAAAGATGTCTCGGGTGACCAGATCGGCGCGCTGGAGTTGCCGGCCGAGCGATTCGGGCAGATAAGTGATTTCGTAGGAAACGGGGGCTCGGTTGAGAAAACGTACCCGGCGGATCTCAGTGACCGTCGAATGTTCTGCGAGACCGAGGCGCTCGGCGACCTCCGATGGCGCCGGTACGAAGCGAAAGTGCACGACACGATTGACGATCTCGTGTCCCAGACGCGACATGGCCTCGGCGAACCCCTGGAGTGACGTGACGTTCTGGAAGGCTTTTGGTTGGGATACGAACGCCCCCTTGCCGTGTACCTTGAATATCAGGCCTTCCTTTTGCAGATCACCGAGTGCCTGACGGATGGTAATGCGGCTGACGTCGAACATCGCCTGCAACTCGCTCTCCGAGGGCATCCGGCTGTGAGGTGCGTATGTGCCGTCAAGAACGCCTGTGCGCAGCATGTCCTTGATTTGGATGTAGAGGGGAACAGGAGAGCCGTGCGCGAGTTTGAGGCGACGAGTGGGCATCAATGAGCAGACCGATGGAAAGGGGACTGGCGATCTGCCAGCCCTGATCGAGCAATGCGATGCGCCCTATTATAGCGACGTTCGGCGAATCTCCCGTCCGCCATCGTCGTGCTTTCTCCCTACCCAGTAGTCAAGGGAGGGTCAGAATTTCCGTATTCGAGGCGGGTTGAGCGTCACGGGGACGGTCGAACGAATCGATCCGCGTAAAGGATTGCGAATTGGTTCATTGCTGTCTTCCAGTCCTTGGCTGCGCGGCCCCAATCAGCCGTGATGTATTACGCCAGGCTGCCATCAAAAACTTGGCGCCTTCGGCGTTTTCAATCCTCAGTCCAAGAATGTCGCGCGTACCGTCGGGCAGAATGCCCTGCGCCAGATATACCGCCTTGTTGCGTACAACAGCATCCTCGCGAATCTTCACACGCAGCGCGTCGAAGAACACGACCGGATACATCGGTTCGAGTGGCCGGGACTGCTAGGCGGGGACTTCACTCATCACCTCATCGGTGACCGAGCTGATGAACTCGGTCGAGACGTCCGTGCCGCTGCTCAAGCAGCTCGGCGGGGATCGTCGGCAGCTCCGCCGGTGGGGTTTTCGGTTTGCGAGGCATAGTCACTCCTTGGCGACATGTTATGCCTCAAACACGAAATTAATGACAGGCCCGAAAATATTAGACGAATGTCTAATATTCGAAGCGTACAGACGAAAAAAATGCCCGCTACGTTAGCGGGCACTTCTTTGCAAAGCTAGATGCTTGGCGGAGAGGGTGGGATTCGAACCCACGATACGGTATAACCGTATACCGGATTTCGAGTCCGGCGCATTCGACCACTCTGCCACCTCTCCAAGCGTTCTTTCTGCTTTGGTTCGCTGCCTGAGTGGCCTCAAGCAGCGAGAAAGAGATTATAGCCGAATTTCTTCCGCTGCCAACCCCTTTTTCCAGATTTTTTACGCAGCAGGTTTGAGGCACTCGATGCCGCCCATGTACGGACGCAGCACGTCAGGAATCGTCACCGAACCATCGGCGTTCTGATAATTTTCCAGCACCGCAACAAGGGTGCGCCCCACGGCCAGTCCCGAGCCGTTGAGCGTGTGCACCAGTTCCGGCTTGCCCTGCGCATTACGGAAACGTGCCTGCATCCGGCGCGCCTGGAAGTTCTCCATGTTCGAACACGACGAAATCTCGCGATACGTGTTCTGCGCCGGAATCCACACTTCCATGTCATACGTCTTCGCACTCCCGAAGCCCATGTCCCCCGTGCACAGCACAATCGTGCGGTACGGCAGATTCAGCTTCTGCAGAATCGCTTCCGCATGCCCCACCAACATCTCCAGCGTGGCGTACGACTCCTCCGGACGTACCACATGCACCAACTCGACCTTATCGAACTGATGCTGACGAATCATGCCGCGCGTGTCCTTGCCATAGCTGCCCGCCTCCGAACGGAAGCACGGCGTATGCGCCACCATGTGCATCGGCACCGCGTCAGCCGCCAGCAACTCGTCACGCACGATGTTCGTGAGCGACACCTCGGCCGTCGGGATCAGATAGAAGTTCTCGATGCGCTCGCCCTCTTCACCGCCCACCTTGCGCGGCACCTTGAACAAATCGTCCTCGAACTTCGGAAGCTGGCCCGTACCCCGCATCGACGCCGCATTCACGATATACGGCACGTACATTTCCGTATAGCCATGCTCCGACGTGTGCGTGTCGATCATGAACTGCGCCAACGCACGATGCAGTCGTGCAATGCCACCCTTCATCACCGAGAAACGCGCCCCCGCGAGCTTCGTGGCTGCATCGAAGTCCAACCCCAACGCCGCACCGAGATCAACGTGGTCACGCACCGCGAAGTCGAATTCACGCGGCGTGCCCCAACGGCGCACTTCCACGTTCTGCGTTTCGTCCGAACCGACCGGCACACTCTCATGCGGCAAATTCGGCACACCCAGCAACAGATCCGACAGGCGCGCCTGCACCTCCTCCAGTCGCACCTCCGACGCCTTGAGCGAGTCAGCAATGCCGCCAACCTCGGCGATCTCGGCAGAGGCGTCCTCCCCCTTGCCCTTCTTCATGCCGACCTGCTTCGAGAGCGCATTGCGGCGTGCCTGAAGCTCCTCGGTTTGCGTCTGGATCTGCTTGCGCTCCGCCTCGAGTGCAGCAAACGTCGCTACATCCAGCGTGTAGCCGCGCGCCTTGAGTCGCGCCGCAACGCCATCGAGATCCTTGCGAAGAAGTTGAATGTCGAGCATGGTGGGATGTCTATCGTTAGTGGCCCATTGTCGTGGACCATGGAATTCGTTCTGGCCGCCCCGCGCCCTCATGGCGCCGGATACAGCATCAAACCGTGGATTTTACCAAACGCGCACCGCGATTTCGCCATTTGACGCGTTTGTGATGTCGGCAACGTCCGCGCTCAGGCAGTCTCGTCGTCGGAAGGCTCAGCCGGCGGATTCTCCCCGGAGGACGTCGCGCCGCCCCCGGACGGCTTCGCCAGCGCATCGGACTTACGCCCCTTCGCATTCGCGCGCCGCCACTCGGCATCGAGCGACTTCAGCCAGTTCAGCTTTTCCCCAATCTTGCCTTCCAGGCCGCGCGGCACAGGACGATACCAGCTCTGGGCCCGCATATCGTCGGGGAAATACGTCTCGCCCGCCGCGTAAGCATCGGGCTCGTCATGCGCATAGCGATACGCGTGCCCGTAGCCGAGTTCCTTCATCAGCTTGGTCGGCGCATTGCGCAGATGAATCGGCACCGCCCTAGACTTGTCCTTGCCAATAAACGCGCGCGCCTGGTTGTAAGCGTTGTAACCCGCGTTCGACTTGGGCGCCGCCGCGAGATACAGAATGGCCTGCGCCAGTGCAAGTTCGCCTTCCGGGGTGCCCAGCCGCTCGTACGTCTCCGCCGCATCAAGTGCGATGCGCGCCGCACGCGGGTCGGCCAGGCCGATATCCTCCCACGCCATCCGGACAATCCGGCGCGCGAGATATCGCGGATCGGCACCGCCGTCGAGCATGCGACAGAACCAATAAAGCGCACCGTCCGGCGAACTGCCGCGTACCGACTTGTGAAGCGCACTGATCTGGTCGTAGAACGCATCGCCCCCCTTGTCGAAACGACGCAGGTTCTCGGCAAGCACACTGGCAAGCAACGCGCCGTCAATCGTGTCGAGATCTTGCGACATGGCCGCCTGCGCGACGATCTCCACGTTATTGAGCAACTTACGCCCGTCGCCATCGGCCGAGTCGATGAGGCCCTGTCGCGCCTCGTCGGTGAATGCAATATCGCCCAGCTCGCGCGACGCGCGCGTGATCATCTCGCCGAGTTCTTCGTCGTTCAGGCTCTTGAGCACGTAGACAGCCGCGCGCGAAAGCAATGCGCCGTTCACCTCGAACGACGGATTTTCCGTCGTCGCCCCCACGAAAATGAAAAGCCCCGACTCGACGTGCGGCAGAAATGCATCCTGCTGTGCCTTGTTGAAACGATGCACCTCGTCGACGAACACGAGCGTCTGCTTGCCCTGCGCTCGCTGAATCTGCGCAGCCTCGACGGCATCGCGAATATCCTTCACGCCCGAGAGCACCGCCGACAGGGAGATGAAGTACGCCTTGAATGCATCCGCCATCAGGCGCGCCAGCGTCGTCTTGCCCACCCCCGGCGGCCCCCACAGGATCATCGAGTGCGGACGTCCCGCCTCAAACGCCACGCGCAAAGGTTTCCCCTTGCCCAGCAAGTGGCGCTGGCCAATCACGTCATCGATGGTATGGGGGCGCAGGCGCTCGGCTAAAGGCACCGAAGCCGACAGAGGGGCGTCGTCTGGCATGTTCTCAAGCAGCGCGGCCGGGGAATCCCCGGCCGCATTCGGATAATCAGATGTCCCCATTATGCCAGCCCGACGGCCGGCTCGTCCGCAACGCACATGCGCAGCAACGGGGACAAGTCGCGCTCAACCCTTGATCAGGTCTGCCCCCTTGGGCATCGTGAACTTGAAATGGTCCGCCGGCATGGGCGGATTCTTCTGGATCTTGTCGAACGTCAGCAATGTGACATTGCCGAACGCGTCGTACAACTCCATCGCCGCCAGATTGCCATCGCGAAAGCCGATGCCCACGCGTTGGAACTGTGTGTCCTGCGACTTCGGCTTCAACTCCACCCAGTCGATACCGTTCTTCACCCCGGCATCCTTGAGCGTGAAATTCTTCTCGATATCGTTGCTGCCGAACAGGATCGCCGCCGGACTCGCGCCCAGCGAGGTGCCCAGCTTGCGCTCAGTCACCTGATTCAGGTCCTTGTCGTAGATATACAGCGTCTCGCCATCCGCCTGCAGCAACTGGTCGTAAGGCTTGACGTAGCGCCAGATAAAGCGGCCTGGACGCGAAAACTCGAACGTGCCCGATGCCGAGTTCGTCACCTTCATCCCGCCGTCCTGCTGCCCCTTGACCTGCTTCTGCTCAAACTCGCCGCGCGCCGACTTCACCTGCGCCGCGAAAGCCTTGAGCTGCGCCGTGCCACTTGCGTAAGCAGGTGCGGCCAGCGCCGCCAGCGTCACGCCGACGGCACCCGCGATAAGCGGCAAGCCGCGCTTGAATCCCAGCATGTTCCTTATTCTCCTTCGCGATTCGGCACCAGAATTTCCCGGTTACCGTTGCTCGCCATCGCCGACACTACGCCGGATTGTTCCATCTGCTCAAGCAGGCGCGCCGCCCGGTTGTAGCCGATGCGCAAATGCCGCTGCACAAGCGAGATCGACGCGCGGCGCTGCTTGAGCACCACAGCCACCGCCTGATCGTACAGAGGATCGGACTCTGCGCCGCCCTCGCCAGTTCCACCGGCCGCACCGTCGACGCCACCGTCTTCACCTTCAGTCACACCGTCCAGAATCCCTTCGACATAATTCGCCTCGCCCTGCTCTCTGAGCCGCTCGACCACGCGATGCACTTCGTCATCGGCCACGAACGCCCCGTGAACACGCAGCGGCAACCCGGTGCCCGGCGGCATATAAAGCATGTCGCCCATGCCCAGCAGCGTTTCGGCACCTTGCTGGTCGAGAATGGTGCGCGAATCGATCTTCGACGACACCTGGAACGCCACACGCGTCGGCACGTTCGCCTTGATAAGCCCGGTGATGACGTCGACCGACGGGCGCTGCGTCGCCAGAATCAGGTGAATGCCCGCCGCGCGCGCCTTCTGCGCAATACGGGCGATCAACTCTTCAACCTTCTTGCCGACCACCATCATCAGGTCGGCCAACTCGTCGATCACCACCACGATGTACGGCAGACGCTGCAACGGCTCCGGTTCCTCGGGCGTCAGCGAGAACGGATTCGGGATGTGCTCTTCGCGCTTCGCGGCGTCGTCGATCTTGTTGTTGTAGCCGGCGAGATTACGCACACCGAGCTTGCTCATCAGCTTGTAGCGGCGCTCCATCTCGGCCACCACCCAGTTCAGCGCATGGCCCGCCTGACGCATGTCCGTCACCACCGGGCACAGCAGATGCTGGATGCCTTCGTACATGCTCATTTCGAGCATCTTCGGATCGATCAGGATCAGCCGGACCTGCTCGGCCGTCGCCTTGTAGAGCAACGACAGGATCATCGCGTTGATCCCGACCGACTTACCGGAGCCGGTCGTACCGGCCACCAGCAAGTGGGGCATCTTCGCCAGATCGGCCACGACCGGCTTGCCGCCAATGTCCTTACCCAGCGCCAACGTCAGCAACGACGACGAGTCGTTGTAGATCTCAGAGCCCAGAATCTCCGTCAGGCGCACGGTCTGACGGCGCGGATTCGGTAGCTCCAGCCCCATGAAATTCTTGCCGGGAATGGTCTCGACCACACGGATCGACACGAGCGAGAGCGACCGCGCCAGATCCTTCGCCAGATTGACGATCTGGCTACCCTTCACGCCCGTCGCCGGTTCGATTTCATAACGGGTAATGACCGGCCCCGGATAGGCGGCCACGACATTCACTTCGACGCCGAAGTCCTTGAGCTTCTTTTCGATGAGGCGCGACGTGAACTCGAGCGTTTCGCCCGAGACCGTCTCCACTACCGCCGGCGCAGGATCGAGCAGCGCCAGCGGCGGAAGGATGGAATCCGGCAGATCGGCAAAGAGCGGCGCCTGCTTTTCCTTCTCCACACGCTCGCTCTTGGGCACCACCTTGACCGGCGGCACGATCTGCACCGGCTCGTGAACCTCCGTGCGCACGCGGTTCTGCACTACCGCACCTTCGCGCGCGATGGCCGCCTCCTCGCCCAGCCGGCGGTCCTGACGCGCCTCACGGCGGCGGCGGATCACGGTGCCGGTATCCAGAATCAATGTGCCAAGCTTTTCGGCGGCGGACAGCCACGAGAAATGGAACAGCAGCGACAGCCCGAAGGCAAAGATGAGCAACAACGCCAACGTGCCGCCCGTAAAGCCGAGCGCGTGCTGGAAGAAACCGCCGACGGTCTCGCCGATCACGCCGCCCGAAGCACGCGGCAATTGGGTTTTGAAGCGGTAAAGACGCAGGGATTCGATGCCGGCGCTCGAGAGCAGCACCATCAGGGACGAGACGATCTCCACCCATCCGCCGCTCGCGAGCCGTTCGCGCAGCGGGGGCGCTTCACGCCTGGCCGAGATCCGGCGGTAACCCGAAATCACGCGCCGGCCGATGAAGACCACCAGCCAGTAGGCGGACACGCCGAGCATGAGCAGCAACATATCGGCAACCCACGCGCCGACACGCCCCGCCCAGTTGGCGATGCGCTCCACGTGCGCCGCATGTGTCCAGCTGGGGTCCAGACGGCTGTAGGAGAACAACGCCATCAACAGGAACACCATCAGCGCAACCTGCGCCATCCAGCGGATTTCATGGAAAAGGTGCGTCACCCGGTTGGGCAACGACGATCCGGCACCTGCAGAGTAGGAAGATTTCGTCGTCATCAAGCCATACGGTTGGGCGGGCAGGCGGGCGGCCTGCCGCGCAGCAAGGCTCCATTGTAAACAACTATTACATTGCTCAATGCACGAAAAGGTGACAAGCAGTAACGCCGGGCCTCCCCGCCTCGCTCAGGCACGTTTGGCGACGCTGCGCGGCCAGCATGCCCACCTTGCATCCGGCGCGTGCGCCTCCGGATTTAGGAGACGTCCCGGCGTCGCTGTCAGCGGCCTGCCCGGCAGGGCCGCACGGCCCACAGACTATCGCGCCGATTGCGAGGCTCGATCAACGAAACGACGTCGGCCCCTTATAATGTCGGTTTGCGCCATGCGCCCCCTGCTGCGTTCTCGCGGTGCGGGCCCCGGCGCCAGCCCCCATCCCCTTTCCGGTGAGTCCGTCCATGTCCGTTGCCAAGCATGCCAAAGTCCTGATTCTCGGTTCCGGCCCCGCCGGCTATAGCGCCGCCGTCTATGCCGCGCGCGCCAACCTCAAGCCCGTGCTGATCACGGGCATCGCCCAAGGCGGTCAGTTGATGACCACCACGGACGTCGAGAACTGGCCTGGCGACCCCACCGGCGTGCAAGGCCCCGAGTTGATGGCCCGTATGCAAGCCCACGCCGAGCACTTCAATACCGAGATCGTCTTCGATCATATTCATACGGTGCGTCTGAACGAGCGCCCGCTGCGCCTGATCGGCGACTCCGGCGAATACACGGCCGACGCCCTGATCATTGCCACCGGCGCCTCGGCCCAGTACCTCGGCCTGCCGACCGAAGAAGCGTTCTCCGGGCGCGGCGTGTCCGCCTGCGCCACCTGCGATGGCTTCTTCTACAAGGGCAAGGAAGTCTGCGTGGTCGGCGGCGGTAACACTGCCGTCGAAGAAGCGCTGTACCTCGCCAACATCGCCAGCAAGGTCACGGTGATCCACCGTCGCGACAAGTTCCGCGCCGAGCCGATCCTGATCGACCGTCTGTTGGAGAAGGCCAAGCAAGGCGTAGTCGAACTCAAGTACGACAGCGTGCTCGACGAAGTGACCGGCGACAACTCGGGCGTAACCGGCGTGCGCATCAAGAATGTGAAGAGCGGCGCGCACGAAGACATCGCGTTGCATGGCGTGTTCATCGCCATCGGCCACAAGCCGAACACCGATATCTTCGACGGTCAGCTCGAAATGAAGAACGGCTACATCGTCACGCACAGCGGCCTGAACGGCAACGCCACCGCCACCAGCGTGCCGGGCGTGTTCGCTGCGGGCGACGTGCAGGATCATGTCTACCGTCAGGCCATTACCAGCGCCGGCACGGGCTGCATGGCCGCGCTCGATGCTCAGCGTTACCTCGAAAATCTCGATCAGTAATCGCTGAGCCCCCTGCCGCGGCGCCCTCGCTGTGTGAGCTTTCATACAGCCAGGGCGCCGCTGTCGTCTGCCCCTCCACCGTCCTTGTTCGCACGACCATGAGCAAGAAGCCCCCCAAACTCAGCCTCGGCGATCTCGCCAGCCTGCGAGATTCGCTCGCCAAGGAAACCGCTGCGCGCGAAGCCGAACGCGCGGCCGCCGCCAAACGCGCCGCGCAAGCCAAGCGCGATGCGAACGTATTCCGCGACAGCATCGGCGACATCGCCCCGCTATCCAGCAAGAGCGCGGTCAATCGCGTCGAGCATCCGCGCCAGCCCCCCGAGCCTGTCGCACGTCAAACGCAGGAAGACGAAGCCGCCGTACTCTTCGAATCGCTCTCCGACGAATTCGACCCCGAGGCGTTGCTCGACACCGACGATCGCCTGTCCTATCGCCGCCCCGGCATCAGTCACGACGCCGTGCTCAAGCTGCAACGCGGCGAATGGGTGGTTCAGGCGCAGATCGACCTGCACGGCATGCGCCGCGACGAAGCCCGCGAAGCGCTCTCCGCCTTCTTGCACGACGCCGTGAAGCGCGGCCTGCGCTGCGTGCGGGTGATTCATGGCAAGGGTCTTGGCTCGGTGAATCGCGAACCCGTGCTCAAGGACAAGGTGCGGGGCTGGCTGGCACAGAAGAACGAAGTGCTGGCATGGGCCCAGGCACAAGGGCGCGACGGCGGGGGTGGCGCGCTGGTAGTATTGCTCCAAGCGGCGCAAACGAGAGCGCCGCGCGGATAATCGACACCTGCATCAGGGGCGCCATCGCGTCGACGAGCGCACCCTCACATCGCCAATTTCGCCACAGATCACGACGTTTCACTGACAGGATTCGCCGATGATTCACGAGATGAGCGCCCAACTGCATACGATACTGGCCGTCATGGAGGCCATCGCCGTATTGTCGTGCGCCATCTCCGGTTTCGCCGAAGCCCGCAAGCAACACCTCGACCCGGTCGGCGCGTTCGTGCTGGCCTTCGCAACCGCCTTCGGCGGCGGCACGCTGCGTGATGTGCTGCTCGACCATCGCCCGTTCTATTGGGTGCAGCACCAGTGGTACACGGTCATCATTCTCGTGCTCTCGCTATCGACGTCCGGCGTGCTGCGGCTCGTCTCGCGCGTGGCCACCGAGCGCGTGTTGCTCATTACGGATGCGATCGGTTTGGGGTTCTTCAGCGCGTCGGGTACATCGCTGGCGTTGCAAACCGAGATGTCGGCGTTCATGTCCGTGATGATGGGCGTAATCACCGGCGTGGGCGGCGGCGTGATGCGCGACATCCTCTGCAATGAGGTGCCGTTGGTGTTGCGAGACACGCGTCCCTATGCGGTGTGCGCCTTCATCGGGGGGTGGATCTACATCGCGCTCACCTACGCCGACCTCGATCCCGTCTATACATTGTCGATCAGCGCGTTATCCGTCATTTTCGTACGCCTGATCACCGTCGCGTTCGACGTCCGGCTCAAAACCTGACGCCCCGGTAAACGCCGAAGGGCGACGCCGCTTGCGCAGCCGTCGCCCCCCTCGATCCTGCCTCCCGTTCGTCGCGCCACCTTCGCAGCGACGCCCGAACCGGCCTCAGACCGCCTGCTCGCCTTCTTCGCCCGTGCGAATACGGATCACGCGCTCAACGTCGGTCACGAAAATTTTGCCGTCGCCGATCTTGCCGGTGCGCGCCGCACCCAGCACCGCGTCGATGACCTGCTCGGCCTGCGCCGCGCTCACCACGACTTCGATCTTGATCTTCGGCAGGAAGTCGACAACATACTCCGCGCCGCGGTACAGCTCGGTGTGCCCCTTCTGACGGCCGAAGCCCTTCACTTCCGTGACGGTCAGGCCGGTCACGCCGACTTCGGCCAGCGCTTCGCGGACTTCGTCGAGCTTGAAGGGTTTGATGATGGCAGTTACGCGTTTCATTGTCGCCTCGATATCTTGGTTGGTTTGTTCTGAAAATTCGCCGAGCTATTGTACCGGGCCGGGGGTCGGCACGCCGATGACAACGTGCCTCCCCCTCCTTGCCCCGATGCGCTCAGGCGCGCGGGTCGTCGGGCACCTTGTCCAGATCCGCGAGCCACACCACCGACTCCGAATCGCTTGGCGCACGCCAGTCGCCACGCGGTGAGAGCGAGCCGCCCGTGCCGACCTTCGGGGCATTCGGAATACACGACCGCTTGAACTGGCTCGTGCGGAAGAACCGGTCCAGGAAAATCCGCAGGTTGCGTTTGATCGCGACCAGATCGTAAGCGTTGCGGGCGAGTTGCCCTTCGTCGGGCCAGCGTCCTGCCGAGGCATCGTGCCACGCGCTCCACGAAAGGAATGCCACCTTGCGCGGGGCATAGCCGAAGCGCAGCGTGTAATAGAGGTTGAAGTCCTGCAACTCGTACGGTCCGATGAAATGCTCGGTCCGCTGCTCGGGCGCACCGTTGGCCTTGCCCGGCACCAACTCGGGGCTGATTTCCGTCTCGAGAATATCGATGAGGACGTTGCGACGCGACCCGGCCTCTTTGCCCGTTCTGACGGCTTTCGACGACGCCGCGCCTCCCAACTGTCCCGTCTCCGCCACCCATCGCACGAGGTGCATGATGAGTGTCTTGGGCACACTGGCGTTCACGTTGTAGTGAGACATGTGGTCGCCCACGCCGTAGGTGCACCAGCCCAGCGCCAGTTCGCTCAGGTCACCTGTGCCGATCACGATCGCGCCCAGATGATTCGCCAGACGGAACAGATGATTGGTGCGCTCGCCCGCCTGCACGTTCTCGAATGTGACGTCGTAGACTGCCTCGCCCTTCGCGAACGGGTGATCGAGGTCCTTCAACATCTGCATGCAACTCGGGCGAATGTCGATCTCACGCGCCGTACATCCGACCGCCTCCATCAACTCACGCGCCTGACGCAGCGTGCGCTCGCTCGTGGCGAAGCCCGGCATCGTGTACGCCAGGATATTGGTGCGCGGCAGACCGAGCCGGTCCATGACTTTCGCACACACGAGCAACGCATGTGTCGAATCGAGACCGCCAGACACGCCGATCACGACCTTCTGAATCTTCGACGACGCCAGACGCTGCATCAGCGCCTGCACCTGAATGTTGTAGACCTCGTGGCAGCGCTCGTCGCGCCGGCGCGGGTCGGACGGCACATACGGGAAGCGCTCGATGGCGCGCGCAAGCGGCAGCTCGGCATCGCGCGGTACGGCGACATCGACCTTGATCGTGCGAAACCGAGCGGCCTCGCCGGCATGGCGGCGCGCCGAGACGCCGAACGTCGTCTGATGCATGCGCTCGCGCGTGAGCCGCTCGAGATCGACGTCCGCATAAATCAGATGCGACTCGCTGGCGAAGCGTGCCGACTCGGCCAGCATGTCGCCGTTCTCATAGATGAGCGCCTGCCCATCCCAGGCGAGGTCGGTGGTCGACTCCCCTTGCCCCGCCGACGTGTACAGATATGCCGCGAGGCATCGCGCCGACTGCTGCCCGACCAGTTGATGCCGATAGGCCGACTTGCCGACCACCACGTTCGATGCCGACAGGTTGACCAGCACCGTCGCCCCGGCCAGCGCCGCAAACGACGATGGCGGCACGGGCACCCAGACGTCTTCGCAAATCTCGCAATGAAAGCGCAGTAACGGCTGATCGGCCGCTTCGAAGATGAGCGAGCCGAACGGCACGTCCTCGCCGAGCAACGTCACGGTATCGACGCCTGCGTCATCGGCGGCGTTGAACTGACGGGCTTCGTAGAACTCGCTGTAGTTCGGCAGGTACGTCTTGGGAACAACACCATGAATGCGTCCGCGGGCGACGACCACGGCACAATTGAACAGACGCTGTTGCACACGCACCGGCATGCCGACGATCAGCGCGGCGCCCAGTTCGCGGCTCGCGGCCACAACGTCGGCCAGCGCCATGTCGCAGGCGTCGAGCAGGGCGCGCTGCTGGAACAGGTCTTCGCAGCTATAGGCGGGGATGCCCAGTTCGGGGAAGGCAACGAGTACCGCGCCCGCCGCATCGGCCTGCTTCGCGAGGGCGATAGTCTGCGCGGCGTTGTAGACGGGATCGGCCACGCGGCATTGCGGCACCCCGACGGCTACACGCGCGAAATCGTGATTGTAGAGATTGAGAAATCGGTTGGTCATGTCGGCGGCTACCATGCATCGCCCTTGTGCCGTTACGCCGGCAGGCGAAGCAGCCGTTGGCTGGTGCCCGCCCGGCGCGAGCGGCGGACGTTAGATTCGCCAGTATATTACGCACGGCCCCGCCGTGCCGGGGCCGTGCGTGAAGGTGCACATCTGCCGCAACGTCAGGACGCCGGGCGTTTGAACGGGGTATGCGCTTCCAGCTCGCCAATGTGCTCATCCATCGCCGAGGCCTCCGAATCGAGAAACTCGGCAATGGCGTCGGCAAAACGCTGGTCCGCAATCCAGTGAGCGGACCACGTCGGGGTAGGCAACAGACCGCGCGACATCTTGTGCACGCCCTGCGCCCCGCCCTCGAAGCTGCGCAGCCCATGCGCGATGCAATACTCGATGCCCTGCGCGTAGCAGGTCTCGAAGTGCATGCCGGAGACGAAATCCGTGGTGCCCCAATACCGGCCATACATCGTGTCGCCACTCACCACGTTCAGCGCGCACGCCAACGGCGCTCCATCGCGCTCGGCCATGACGAGCACCAACGCGTCAGGCATTGACGCGTGCACCTGCCCGAAGAAGGCTCGGCTCAGGTACGGCGCATTCCAGTGCTCGCGGTAGGTGTTGTCGTAGCACTGATAGAAGAAGTCGAGCGCTGCTTCGTCAATGTCGGCACCGCGAAGCCATCGGTATGTCACCCCGGCGTCGCGCACACGCCGACGATCCTGCCTGAGCTTCTTGCGCTTTTCCTGATTCATCTGCGCGAGGAAATCGTCGAACGTGGCAAAGCCCGGATTCTCCCAATGGAACTGCACGCCTTCGCGCAGCAGGTAGCCCGCTTCGGTAAGCGCCGCCAGATCGTCGTCGTGCGTGAAGAGCACATGGATCGACGACAGCTCAAGTTGCTTCGCGAAGGCAATCGCACCTCGGGCGAGCGCGACCCGGTCGGCGTGCGTGCGCGCCAGCAGGCGCGGCCCCGTCACCGGCGAGAACGGCACGGCGCACAACAGCTTCGGGTAATAGTTCAGGCCGTGGCGCGCAAAGGCGTCGGCCCATGCGTGATCGAAAACGTACTCGCCACGCGAATGCGATTTGACATAGAGCGGCATGGCGCCCACGAGCGTGTCGCCGGCATGCATGAGCAGATACGCCGGCTGCCAGCCAGTGCGCTTCGACGCGCATCCGCTCGTATGCATCGCATGCAGGAATGCGTGTTGTACAAATGGGTTGGCACCCGCGAGCGCGTCCCACGCGTCTGCCGGCACGTCTTCAATCGATTGCACCACACGGATGACCACGTCGCTGCTCACATCACACCTCGTCTGCGAACCGGCGGCTACCGCACAGCACCCGCCAGCATAGAACCCTGCCACTGGCCGACATTGTCGCCGAACTCCCCATCGGCGTCAGGCAGGCGATGTGACATAGCGCAACCTACCAAACGTAGGTTACCGTTGGTAACTTATTTTTCATGGAGTGATCCGTCATGCACGCGCTCGTCGTCGTCGCACATCCCGACCCACATTCGCTGACCCATGCTATCGCCTCGCGCGTTGTCGAGGCGATTACCTCAACGGTGCCGCAACAACATCAACACGTCCTGCACTCCGCAGAGATTGCCGATCTGGCGGCGGAAGGTTTCGACCCCAGATTCGCTGCGGCCGATCTTGCGCTGTTCCGGAAGACGCAAACGGCACCGGCCGACGTTGCCGCCGAGCACGCCAGAATCGACCGGGCCGACGCGCTGGTTCTTGTCTACCCGATCTATTGGTGGTCGTTCCCTGCCTTGCTCAAAGGATGGATTGATCGCGTATTCACGCAGGGCTGGGCTTATGAAGGCGTGGAAGGCGGCAAGGTGATGAAAAAGCTGCAACGTCTGCGCGTGCATCTCGTGGCCGTTGGCGGTGCCGACCAACGCACCATCGCCCGGCATGGCTACTTCGGCGCGATGAAAACCCAGATCGATCATGGGATTTTCGACTACTGCGGCGCGCAGGTCGTCACGTCCGAGTTGCTCTTGACCTCCGACACCGGCTACCCTGAGGCGCATCTCGAGACGGCGCGGGCCATCGGCCAGAAGGTCTTCGCCCGCGCCTGCTGAACCGAAACGTATGCCCGTTGACCATGAGCCCAGCCACCGATTCCTCACCACGCCGCCGCATGCCACGCGAAGCCCGCACACGACAGTTGCTCGACGTGGCGTGGGCACTCATCGGTGACGAGGGCACCGACGCCCTGACCCTGGGACGTCTGGCCGACGAAGCGGGTGTCACGAAGCCGGTCGTGTACGACCACTTCGGCACGCGCAATGGACTTCTGGCAGCGTTGTATCAAGACTACGACGAGCGCCAGACGGTGATCTTCGACCGCGCGGTGGCGGCGGCGAAACCGACCTTGCAGGACAAGGCACGCGTCATCGCGTCGAGTTATGTCACGTGCGTGTTGACACAAGGCCGCGAGATCCCGGGCGTTCTGGCCGCACTCGGCGGCTCGGCGGAGCTTGCCGCCGTGAAGCGGCAATACCAGCAAACGTTTATCGAAAAATGTGCGGCCATTCTCGCCCCGTTCGCCGGGCCGCAAGGGATCTCCGCGCCCGCCATGTGGGGCATGCTGGGGGCCGCCGATTCGCTCTCGGACGCCGCCGTGGCAGGCGATATCACGCCCGACGAAGCCCGGGCGGAACTGTTGCAGACGATTCTGGCAATGGTCAAACGTCACAAGCCGTAGGCGCATCGACCGAGCACGGGCGGACGGACGATCAGTTCACTGTCATGCCGGACGCGGGCGTTCCCGTCGCCGGCGAATCACTTCGCCAGTTCGTGGAATAGCGGCGTTCACGAATGTGATCCGTCTGTGCTGGATTCGCCGGGCCAGTAATGGCTGTCCGGCAATAGCCGCGCGCCGAAGATGGTCTGGCCGACGCGCACCACCGTGGCCCCTTCCTCGATGGCGATCTCGAAGTCACCCGACATGCCCATCGATAGTTCGTCCAGCGCGATACCGGCGGGGGCGCTCTGACGCAGTTGAGCGCGCAGACCGCGCAGCAGGATGAAGCACCGCCGCACGCGTTCAGCCTCACTGGAGAAGAGCGCCAGCGTCATCAGCCCGCGCACGCGCAGCGCGGAGAATGCCGGCAGCGCCCGAACGAAGGCCGGTACGTCCTCGGGGGACAGGCCGTATTTGCTGGCCTCTCCGGAGGTGTTGACCTGCACGAACACATCCAGCGAACGCCCTTCGCTTTGCAGGCGGCGATCCAGCGCCTCAGCCAGCCGCAGACTGTCCAGTGCCTGAAACTCCGTCGCAAAGCGCGCCACCAGTTTCGCCTTGTTGGTTTGCAGGTGGCCGATGACCGACCAGCGAAGATCGGTCAGATCCTGCAACGTCTCCCATTTGCGATAGGCCTCCTGCACCTTGTTCTCGCCCAGCATGCGGCACCCGGCGGCGTGGGCCAAACGCAGACTCACCTCGGGCTTGGTCTTGCTGACCGGCAACAACCGGACTTCCGCAGGATCACGTCCGGTGCGATAGCAAGCGTCTGCGATACGCGCCTGCACGCAGGCCAGATTGCGCCGGAAGTCCTCGATCGTGGTGGCCTCGGGATAGCGGCCGTGCTTGTCGTGACGGGTTTGTGTGTCGGTAACGGTGGACATCAGTTCCCCTCCTTTCGGACGGATTCCGGCGCCCTCTGCGGCAACCGGCCGTCGAGTACCGCATGTGCCACCAGCCCGACGACCAGCCCCCAGAACGCGCCGCCGATACCCAACAGCGTGATGTTGGCCGCAGCGGCCAGAAAGGTGATCAGCGAGGCTTCACGGGTTTTGGCATCGGCCATCGCGCTGGCAAGACTGCTGCCGATGGTGCCCAAAAGGGCAAGCCCCGCCAGTGTGGTGATGAAAGTCGCGGGAAAGGCCATGAACACGGCGGCCAACGTCACCCCGAATACACCGATCAGGATGTAGAACACACCTGCGGCGACACCGGCGATCCAGCGCTTGGACGGCGCTTCGTGCGCCTCCCGGCCAGTGCAGATGGCGGCGGTAATGGCGGCGAGGTTAAAGGCGTGCGAGCCGAATGGCGCCATTAGCAACGAGCCCAGGCCGGTGAGGGTCACGATGGGATTGGCGCTGGTCTTGAACCCGTCATTGCGCAGCACCAGCATGCCGGGCATGTATTGGCCGGTCAGCGTAATCAGGAACAACGGCAGCGCCACGCTCAGCAGGGCGTTGACGGAAAAAACGGGCATGGTGAAGACCGGCTCGGCCAGTGTCAAAGTCAGTCCCGACAGATCGACGCGATCCTGAATCAACAGGAAGGCCAGCCCCAGCACGAGGATGCCCACCACGGCGTAACGGGCGGAGAACCGCTTAAGGACCACATAGGCCGCGATCAGCAGCCCGGCGAGCAGCGGGTCGATGCTCATGCCACCGAACGCCTTGATGCCGAACTGCAGCAGGATGCCCGCGAGTAACCCGGCCGCCACGCCCGGCGGGATCAGACGAATCACGCGCTCGAACCAGCCCGACAGTCCCAGTATCACAAAGGCGAGCGCCGATATCAGGTAGGCGCCGATGGCCTCGGCATACGACGTGGTTGCCAGCGCGGAGACCAGAAACGCGGCCGCCGGTGTGGACCAGGCGGTAATGATGGGCTCGCGGAACATCCAGCTCAGGATGAGCCCTGTCACGCCTACGCCAATGGAAATCGACCACACCCACGAAGCCGTCAGCGCCGGGCTGAGGCCCGCCACCTTGGCGGCCTGAAAGACAAGGATGAACGTGCCACCGTAATTGACGATGACCGAGATCAGACCGGCCACGACCGGATGAGCGAGATCGGTCCAATGAACCGACGAACGTGAAGAGACGGATGCCATGGCCTGACGGCGACTCCTGAAAGAGGGGTGAATGCGTTCTGAACCGTATTTATAGTTTTAAAATGGCTGGATGTTCCCCTCCATTTTCATGATGAGATACAGGCCAATTGTTCAAACACGCCCAACTTGAGTCCGTCAAAGCCTGGATAGGTGATCCGGCCCATGGCGCCCTGCCCCTGTACGCGCGTGTGCAAAGGGCCATTCGCCAGTTGATCCTCGACGGCGCGCTCGATACGGGCAAGCCACTGCCCGCGTCGCGCGCCCTTGCCAGTTCATTGGGGGTGTCCCGCGATACGGTCGAGTCGGCCTACAGCCAGTTGCATGCGGAGGGATTCATCGAGCGGCATGTTGGGCGTGGCAGCTTCGTGTCGGCGCGAGCGCAACGTCTGTCGGGGCGCGGCACGGCTCGTCATGCAGTCGCTCGGCAGAACACACTGCGCCTGAGCCAGCGCGGCAGTGCCATGTACCGGGACGGCGGCGTACGCGACTTCCTGACACCGCGCCCATTCGCGCCCGGCGTGCCGGAAACACGCAGCTTTGCGCTCCAGACCTGGGAACGACTGGAACGGCAAGTGTTGAAGGAATACGGAACACAGGCGCTGCTGCACAGCCCGCCACAGGGCATGGAACCGTTGCGGCGCGCCATCGCGGACTACGTCAATCTCGAACGCGGCGCCCGCGCCACACCGGAACGTGTGCTGGTGCTCACCAGTTCTCAGCAAGCCCTGACCCTGTGCGCCACCATGCTGCTGGACGTCGGCGAGCGGATTTTCATCGAAGATCCCGTGTACCACGGAGCACGCAAGGCATTTGATGCGGCCGGCCTGGAGTGCTTGCCCGTGCCGCTGGATGCCGACGGTATGCAGGTCGATCGTCTGCACAACGCGACGCAGACCGGTAGTGCCGTGTTTTTAACGCCGTCGCATCAATTCCCGACTGGGGCAACACTGGCGTTGGATAGGCGGCTGGCCGTCATTGCGTGGGCACACCAGCAACGGGCCTGGATCATCGAGGACGACTACGACAGCGAGTTCCACTACGCCGGCAAGCCCACCGCCTGTGTGCAGGGGCTCGATCCGCACGAGCGGACGATCTATATCGGCACCTTCACCAAATCGCTGTTCCCCGGACTGCGCATCGGCTACATGGTTTTGCCCTCGCCGCTTGTCGCGCCGATGACGGTGGCACGCACCCTGCTGGATGGACACAGCGCGCCAATTCCGCAACTGACGTTGGCACGTTTCATCGAAGGCGGTCATTTCGGTGCGCACGTGCGCACCATGCGGGCTGTCTACGCGGAGCGACGCGATGTGTTGGCACGACTGGTGCGCGAGCATCTGTCCGATTTCGTGGAACCACGCGTACCGGCCGGAGGGATGCAGATGCCATGCGTTTTCGTTCGCGACATTCCCGAGCGGGAAGCCGTTGATGCGGCGCGCCGGGCCGGCATCGATCTGCTTGGCCTGACTGCGCTGCATGCCTCAGGCAAGCCCAAGGCCGGTTTCCTCATGGGCTTCGCTGCCCACGCCCCCGGCGAGTTGGAAATCGCTGTCAAGAAACTTGCCAGTGTCCTCTCTGCCTTGACGTTGCGCAGATAAAGGAAAGCCAAGGCCCCGGTTGCCAGACCGTCCCCAAACCGGCGCGTGCCATGCCTGTCCCGCGACGCGGGCCGGCTCAACGGCCGGTTCACCGAACTGACGACATCGTGAGACAAAAAAACCCGGCGCTCGGCCGGGTTTCTCTGACGTCGACGCGCGACGCCGCAGGCGAAAATCGCTTACTTCTTGGCGTTGGCCACGCCTTCGGTGATTTCCTTGTGGGCGGCTTCGATGCCTTCCCAGCCTTCGATCTTGACCCACTTGCCCTTCTCGAGCGCCTTGTAGTTCTCGAAGAAGTGCTTGATCTGGTCCTTCAGGTAACCCGGCACGTCGTCGAGCGACTTCATATGCGCCGTCATCGGGCAAATCTTGTCGACCGGCACGACCACCAGCTTGGCGTCCACGCCCGACTCGTCGGTCATGTTGAGCATGCCCAGTGCGCGGCAGCGAACCACCGAGCCGGCCAGCAGCGGGAACGGCGTGACGACCAGCGCGTCGACGGGATCGCCGTCGCCAGCCAGCGTTTGCGGAATAAAGCCGTAGTTGGCCGGGTAGCGCATGCCCGTGCCGATGAAGCGGTCAACGACCAGCAGACCCAGATCCTTGTCGGCCTCGTACTTCACCGGGTCGCTCTGCGCCGGGATCTCGATGATGACGTTGAAATCGTTGGGGATGTCCTTGCCGGCAGGCACGTGGTTGAAGCTCATGATGGCATTCCTGTGTATGAAAAAGGGCATTGCCGCCGCACGGCGCGCACGCCCGCCAACCTGCCGGATGCCACGCCGCCCGACGGCAATCGGGCGCGGAACATTATAGCGGGTTTGCCTGATTTGCCTGTATAGCCGGCAGACGGGCAAGCCGCTGCGGGGTGAGGTCGTCCACTTGCGTGCAGCCCAGCAGTTGCATCGTTGTGCGCAACTCACCAAGCAGCAACGCAAGCACATCGGCAGCGCCCTCCGCGCCACGCGCCGCCACGCCGTACAGCGGCGCCCGGCCAAGCAACACGCCCCTGGCCCCCAGCGCGACCGCCTTGGCTACGTCTGCCCCGCGCCGCACACCACCGTCGACGAAGACGGCCATCCTGGGGCCGCCAACGTCAAGCGCCTCGACAATCGGCGGCAGCAATTCGAGCGGCGCCAGCGTGCTGCCCAACTGCCGCCCGCCGTGATTCGAGACGACGATGCCGTCGGCACCATGCGCCTGCGCCAGTCGCGCGTCTTCCACCGTCTGAATCCCCTTGACGAGCACTTCGCCCGGCCAGTGGCGCCGCACCCAGCCCAGATCGTCCCAACGCAGCGACAGATCCATCTGACGGCTCAGCATCGCCGCATGGCGCGCCAGATCGGCCCGTTCGCCCATGCTCTTCGCGATGTTGCGCAGTTGCGGCGCACCGTGGGCCAGCATTTGCCAGCTCCAGTGCGGATGCCGCATGCAGTCCGCCAGCAGTCGCGGGGTGAAGCGCAACGGCAGCTTGAAACCGTTGCGCGTGTCGTGATCGCGCTTACCATGTACCGGCGTGTCGACCGTCAGCAGCAATGTGCGAAATCCGGCCTCACGCGCACGGCGCATCATGCTCTCGGCAATACGCCGGTCCTGCTGCACATAAAGCTGGAGCCACAGCTCGCCGTCGGGCACCGCAGCACGCACGTCTTCCAGCAACGAGGTCGACGCCGTCGACAGCACGAACGGCAGCCCCGCATCCGCAGCCGCACGCGCGAGCAGTTCGTCCGCACGGGGCCAGAACAAACCGTTGAGCCCGGTCGGCCCAACCACCATCGGGGCGGCGGCTTCGCGTCCCCAGAAAGTCGCCGCACTCGACATCTGCGAGGTATCGGTCAGCACCCGCGGCGAAAAACCCCACTGCCCGAACGCATCGCGATTGCGCCGCAGCGCGTCGCCGTCTTCCGCCCCGCCTTCCAGATAATCGAACGCCAGCTTCGTCAAACGCCGCCGGGCTGCCCGGCGGTAATCCTCCACGCAGGAAAACGCGTGCATTGGCTCCCCCTGTCCTGATGTCCGCCCGTGAGGCACGCCACGGGGTTTTTTATCCTTTCCCCACAACCTGTCTTGGGGACAAATCGCTACTTGCTCACAAACAATTGCATTACAATCACAATCGTTACAATCCGAACATACCGGAACATTCCATGCCGCGCATACCCGCACGGTCATCCCGCCCTACAGAAGACGCGCCTGCCACCCCGTCAGCCCGATCCACCGGTGCGACGGATGCTGCGCGGTCTGCGCCGCGCTCGTCGCTCTTCGTCGGGTCGACCGAAAAAACGTTTCAGGTGCTGCACGCGTTCGACGGCCCGGCGCGCTACATGACGCTCGGCGACATCGCCAAGGCCGCAGGGCTCGATCGCAGTGCGACACAACGGCTCGTGCACACGTTGGAAGCCCTCGGCTACCTCTTTCGCGTGCCCGAGACGCGCACCTATGGCCTCACGACCAAGGTTCTGCAGTTCTCGTACAACTACATTCGCGCGAACGACCTTGTCGAGAAGGCCGCACCGTATCTGCTCGATATCTTCCGCCGCGTGGGCGAGACGACCAACCTGCAGGAACTCGACGGCCACGAGATCGTGTACGTCGCCCGCTTTCCGGGTCAGCATCTCGTGAACATCGGCATCGTCGTCGGCGCGCGTCTGCCTGCCATGTTCACCGCGTCCGGTATCGCCATCCTGTCGCGCCTGCCCGAAACGCGCGTGCGCGAGATTCTGGCCAACACGTCGCTCGAGCCGATGACGCCTTACACGGTGACGGACGAGAAAAAGCTGCTCGAACGTATTCAAACGGCGGCGCGGCGCGGTTACGCCATCATCGATAGCGAGACCGTGATGGGGGATATTTCGGTTGCCGCCCCCATCACCGACCACGACGGACACGCCGTCGCTGCCATCAACATCTCGGTGCCGACTTCGCGTTGGACACGTGAGCGTGTCGAAGCCGAACTCGCTTCGCACGTTCAGGTCGCCGCGACTTCGATCTCGAAATCGCGGCTGTCGACCTTCCGCCGCTAAGTCATCGCAAGCGGCGGGCAGGTCACAACGACTCAACCACGACTCAACGCCGTTCGAAAATCGCCAGTTGCTTGGCGAGTTCCTCACGCAGCTCGGCCGAAAGCGCCGGGGCGGGCGGCAACAACGGTGCGAGCATTGCCGGCGCGTTCACCCCGATCAGATCCATCACCGACTTCATCGGGCCCGGATTCGTCTCGGCGAACGCCAGATTCATCAACGGAATGAGCGAGCGGTGCAGCTCGAGCGCCTCGGCCGTCTTGCCTGCCGACGCGAGCGCGAAGATGCGCTGCCACGCGGTGGGCAGCAGCGACGCCGTCACCACAATGCCGCCCCGCGCCCCTGCCGCCACATGCAGCGGGAACAGCGTGTCTTCGCCGCTCAGCACCGCAAACGACTCGTCGACACCGGCGACCGTGCGCAGGAAATGCCACATGTCGGTGTTGCAGGCCTTCATGCCGATGATGTTCTCGTGCCGCGACAGCTCGTGCAGCACTTCCGGGGTGATCGCAATGCGCGTGCGGTACGGAATCTCGTAGATCAGGATCGGCACCGGCGACTCGTCGGCATAACGCAGGAAGTAATCGCGGATACCGGCTTGCGTCGGGTTGGTGTAGTACGGCGTGAGCACGAGCAGGCCGTCGGCGCCGGCGGCGGCGAAGTCACGTCCGGCTTCGATGGCATCGTGATAGCCGGGGTCGAGCACGCCCGCGATCACCGGCACGTCGCGGCCATGCGCCTTGACTTCTTGCGCCGTGAGTTCGGCCATGCGCACGCGCTCGGCGCGCGAGAGTGCACCGTATTCGCCAGTGCCGCCCAGCGGCACCACACCGTCGATACCCTGTCCCAGCAGGTAACGCATCAGCGCGCGGGCGGCGTCGGTGTGGATCGTGTCGTCGGCATTCACCGGCGTGGGAATCGCAGGCAGAATGCCCTTCAGTTGTGCAGAGTGAAGCATGAAATAAACGTCCGTGAATCGTAAGTTCGGAGGAATCGGATACCGCGTCAGGTCGCGAGACTGCGCCGGCGCAGACGCTCGGCGACCCAGATCAGTGCGGCGATGAAAAGGAACAGGCACGTGGAGACCGCGGCGATCACCGGCGATATCTGCATCGTCAGTTCGTCCCAGAACTGCTTGGGCAACGTCGTCGACAGACCGCCCGACGTGAACAGGGCAATCGTGAGTTCGTCGAACGACGTGGCGAACGCGAACAGGAACGACGACAGCAGGCCGGCGCCGAGAATCGGGAACGTTACGCGGCGCAGCGTGGCCCACGGGCGCGCTCCCAGGCTGTAAGCCGCCAGATCGAGACGCGTGTCGTAGTTGCGCAGCACGGCCATCATCGTGATGACGACGTACGGCACGGCCACCACAGTGTGGGCGATGGTCAGCCCCACATTCGAGCCCACCAGACCGATCTTGGCGAAGAAATAGAACACGCCGACGGCCAGGATCATGCGCGGCACCACGATGGGGGCCAGCACGAAGGCGAGCATCGCCGACTTGCCGCGCATGCCACCACGGACCAGCAAGAACGCGGCGGGCGTGCCGATCAGCATCGACAGCAGACCCGCGCCAATGCCGACCAGCATGGAGCGCGTGACAGCCTGCATCCACAGCGGCGAATCCCAGACCTGCTGATACCACTGCAGCGAGAAACCCTTCGGCGGCCAGGCAAGTGCCGAGGCCGAATCGAACGACACCGGAATCATCAGCAGTGCCGGTGCGGCAAGGAACACCACCAACAGGAAGACGATCGCGCGCAGCACGAGTCCGTCGCCCTGCTCTCCCTTGTGACGCGGCATCGCGCGCAGCAGCACATCGGTGGCGCTCCCCAGCGCGCCAAGCACCTTCTCGCCGAGCGTCCGGCTCCAGCCGCCGCGTCGCTTGCCCGCTTTGACATCGCCCGCGCCGCCAGCCATCGTCGACAGGCCGACCATGCGGTCGTAGACGAGGAACACGACGAGCACCACGGCGAGCAGCAGCACCGAAATCGCGCCGGCAAAGCCCCAGTTCAACGCCTGCATCACTTGATCGATGATGAGCTGCGTAATCATCGTTTCATGACGTCCGCCCAGCAGTGTCGGCGTAATGAAGAAGCCGATCGACGTGACGAACACCATCAGCGCGCCAGCCGCCACACCTGGTAGCGACAGCGGGAAATACACGCGCCAGAACACCGTACCGGGACGCGCGCCCAGCGTCGATGCCGCGCTCGGCAGACGGCGGTCGATGTTCTCCATGACGGAGAGCATCGTGAGCACCGCCAGCGGCATGAGTGCATGCACCATGCCCAGTATCACGGCGGGGAAGCTGTAGAGCAGCGCGAGCGGCGCGTCGATCAGGCCGAGATCGAGCAACGTGCGGTTGACGACCCCGTTGCGCCCGAGCAGCACCACCCACGCGAACGTGCGCACGAGAAAGCTCGTCCAGAACGAGACCAGCAGCCAGAAGAGCAGCCGCTGCTTGCGCGCCCCGGTGAGTGTCGAAAGCCGGTAGGCGATCGGATAGCCGGTGAGTACCGCGAAGAAGGTTGTGTAGAGCGAGACCTTGAGGGTGATGAGCAACACCTCGACATACACCGACGAGGCGAACAGCCGCTGATATTCGGCGAGCGTGAAGCCACTCTCGCCGCGAATGCTCAGCAGCAGTAACTGGCCGACCGGATAGATCAGCATGACCGTCAGCAGGATGACGATCGGCGCGGCCATGAGCATCGGGCGCAGGCGTGCGCGCCAACGTGCCCGGCGCGGCGCCGGCTGAACGGGACGGGACGACGAAGGACGAACCACGGCGGATGCACTCATGGCTTACCCCGCGATCGCAACGGCATCGTCGGCGTGCCACGCGAGACCCAGCGTCTGCCCGATCTCGAAACGGTTGCCCTGACGATGCGTCGGGAACGCCGCCACGAGCGATTTGCCCGAATCACCTTCCTTGCCCGTCTTGCCGCCGGTGACGTCCGATTGCAGATACAGCTTCGTCATGCCGCCCGTGACCATGATGTCGGTGAGCTTCGCCGAGATCGTTGCCATGCCGTCGGTGCGGCTCTGCGCGTCCCGGATGTGCAGATTCTGCGGACGCAGCATCAGCTTGACCGGACGGCCTCGCTCGACTTGCGGGTCGTAGACCATGGCGCCGGCGCCATTCTCCCCTTCCACGCCCGGCATCGCCACACGCACCTGATCGCCCGCGCGCTCGAGCACGGTGGCGTCGAGCAGGTTGGACTCACCGAGGAAGTCGGCAACGAACACGCTCTTCGGACGGAAATACAGATCGTCCGGCGTGCCCAGTTGCGCGATTTCCCCGGCGTTCATCAGGCAAATGCGATCGGACATCGTCATCGCTTCTTCCTGATCGTGCGTCACGTACACGATGGTGGTGCCGAGCTCGCGGTGAATGCGCTTGATCTCGAGCTGCATGTGATCGCGCAGCTTCTTGTCGAGTGCGCCCAGCGGTTCGTCCATCAGAATGATCGACGGCCGATAGACCATGCAGCGCGCCAGCGCAATGCGCTGCTGCTGGCCGCCCGAGAGTTCGCGCGGATAGCGCTCTGCCACGTGCGGCAGATGCACCATCTCCAGCGCGTTCATGACCATCTTGCGAGCCGTCTGCGCGTCGGTGCGGCGCATCTGCAACGGGAATGCGATGTTCTCCGCCACGGTCATGTGCGGGAACAGCGCGTAGTTCTGAAACACCATACCGATGTCGCGCTCGTACGGCGCGCCGTACGTGACATCGGTCCCGTTGATACGGATAGCGCCCGCATCGGGCTGCGACAGTCCGGCGATGAGCGAGAGCAACGTGGTCTTGCCCGAGCCGCTCGGGCCCAGCAAGGTCAAAAATTCGCCCTGGGCGACATCGAGGTCGGTCGGTGCAAGCGCGACAAAATCGCCGTAACGCTTGGACAGGCCCGAGACTTGGAGATTGGCAACGGTCATGAGATCAGCACCCTAAAATGCTTGAAACGAAACGGCAGGTGAGGATCAGGTCAGGATCCAACGGTTGAAACGTTCGAGCGCTACGCTCTGGTTCTGCTGCCAGAACTTGGCATTGATCTGCACGCCGCTCTTCATGTTCTCAGGGAACGTCGGGCAGTGCTTGGCCACTTCGGGCTTCACATAGTTGAACGCTTCAGGTTGCGTCATGCCGGCCGGGAAGAACTTCGTCAGTTCGGCCTGACGCTTCGGATCGCTGGCGAACTTGATGAACTCGCGGCACGCGCTCGCGTTCGGTGTGCCCTTGAGGATCGACCAGTTGTCGCAGCCCCAGATGTTCTGGTTCCACACGATCTGCACAGGCACGCCGTTGGCTTGGGCCGACTGCGCGCGCGAGGCCCACGTGGCGACCATGTCGACTTCGCCCGAACCGAGCATCTGTTCGACTTGTGCGCCCGTGGTCCACCACACGTCCACGTGTTTGGCGATCTTGTCCAGGCTCTTGAAGGCACGATCGAAATCGCACGGATACACCGAACCCGCCGCCACGCCATCCGCCAGCAACGCTTCTTCGATGGTGTCGAACGGGTACTTGCGGATCGAACGGCGGCCCGGGAAATCCTTCACGTTCCACAGATCGGCCCACGACGCCGGTGCCTTGCGGCCCTTGAACGCGTCGGTCCGATAGGCGAGTACCGTCGAGTAGATGTTGGTACCGACACCGAACGGCGACATGTACTGCTGAGGAATTTTCGCGATGACCGGGTCCGACTCGAGACCGTGACGCTCCAGATACTCTTTGCCGCCCGAGGTCAGCAGCAAGATCGCGGGCTGGCTGATCTTGGCCATGTCCCACGTATAGCTGCCGGCCTCCACCATGCTCTTGATCTGCGCGGTCGGCTCCGCATTCGCCTGCACGCCGACGACCTCGATACCGGTCGCCTTGGCAAACGGCTTGTAGAACACTGCGTCGTAGGCTTTGGTGTAGATGCCGCCGTCGTCGCGCACGACGATGCGTTTGGTCGCGGCGCGCGAGGGCGTCCACACAAACGGGAACGCCACGGCGGCCGCGCCGGCGAGCGCCGTCTTCATGGCCGTGCGACGGCCCGGTTGCGCGAGCGGCGCGGCGTTGTTGTCGATGATGTCGAGCGGGCTTGCGGAGGTCTTGCGTTTCATCATGGTCTCCGGTCTTGACTGGGAGGGGTGGGCGCGGCGACGGACGGCAACTTCGGCACAGCCGCCGCGCGCGCAGTTATGGCAAAACAAACAGCAACACTGAAAAATGATTCAGGGAACGAGGCGTCCCGGATTGAACAACTGGTTCGGATCGAGCGCCGCCTTCACGGTGCGCATGAGGGCGAGTTCAGCCGGCGCCTTGTAGCGCTGCATGAGCGGCAGCCCCGTCTGTCCCACGCCATGCTCGGCGCTGAACGTGCCAGACAGCCGCGCGGCAACGTCGTTCACGCACGCCCGCATCGTGTCGCCCATCGATGCACTGTCGGGCAACGCCGACCACGCTGCAAAAGAGAACATCGGGATGAAGTGCACGTTGCCGTCACCCATATGACCGACGATGGCGATGTCGAGGCCCGGCACCACGGCGTGCACGGCACGCGTGGCGGCGTCGATGAATTCGGGCACGCTCGAGACCGGCACGGCGCAATCCGTCGTGAGGCCGACAGCCGCCTTCTTGTTCGCTTCGCTCACGCTGTGACGCACTTCCCAGAGATCGGCGCGCTGGGTGTCGTTCGCTGCGATAACAGCGTCCTCGACCAGCCCTTGCTCGATGGCCTCGCCCAGCGTTTCCGTAAGTACGGTCTCGAGCCCTTCTGCATCGCGCGTGTCGCCGAGTTCGACGAGCACATGCCAGTCGTGCGCGCCCGCAAGCGGATTGCGGCGATTCGGCACATTCGCGAGCACCATGTCGAGCTGGTAACGATTCATGATTTCGAACGCCGACAGACGCGAACCGCACGCGTTCTGGAACATGCCGAGCACCTGCCGGGCGGCCGCCGGATCGCGCGGTGCAAACCAGGCCAGTGAATGACAGGTGGGCAGCGGATGCAGCTTGATGGCCGCTGCGGTGATGATGCCGAGCGTGCCTTCCGCACCGACGAACAGGTGCTTGAGATCGATCCCGGTATTGTCCTTGCGCAGCGCGCGCAGCCCCTCCCAGACCGTGCCGTCGGCCAGCACGACTTCGAGACCCAGCACGTTTTCACGCGTGTTGCCGTAGCGCAGCACGCTGGTGCCCCCGGCGTTGGTCGAGAGCGTGCCGCCAATCTGGCACGAACCCTCCGCGCCGAGACTGATCGGATACAGGCGGCCAACGTCGGCCGCCGCATCTTGCACGGTTTTCAGAATGCACCCGGCTTCGACGATCATCGAGCCGTTCGCGGCATCGATCTGACGAATGTGACGCATGCGCGCCAGATTCAGAATGACGGGCGACGGGCCCTGAGCCGGCGGCACCGCGCCGCCGCACAGGCTCGTGTTACCGCCCTGCGGGAGGATCGGCACACCGGCCGCAGCACACAGCTTGACCACTTCGCTCACCTGCGCGGTCGACGACGGCAGCACCACACACAGGGCTTCGCCCCGGTAGCGGCCGCGCCAGTCTTCCGTATAACCGGCGGTATCGGGCTCGTCACTGAGTACGGCATCCGCGCCAAGCACATCTTGCAACCGGTGGATCAGCGTCTCGCGCGTCACTGCATCGTTCATTTCCTGCCGACTCCTGAATGCTTCGGTTCGACTACCTCGCCGCGATGTCTGCGACAGCGCACAGCGAGTGGTAGCGCCACACCAGACGCACGTCTGGCGATTCATTTCGATCAAGGATAGGCGATAAAAAATTGCAATAAAATATCTTTAATTGCAATGCAATCATTTTAGGTGTTTATGCGGATGCACCCGATACGACAGTCAACGCCCTCGTGAGTTAAGTGATAATGACTGCCACCCCCCTTCACGAGGTGAAGTCGACATGCCCGACGCTACACACTTCATCGGCAATCAATGGGTCGCTTGCGCGAAGCGTCCCGGCATTTCTGCCACGCCCGCAGCCCTCGTCATTCCCGTTATCGATCCGTCCGACGGACAGCCCTTTGCCGAAATCGCCCGAGGCGATGCCGAAGACATCGACCGCGCCGTGCAGGCCGCACGCGCCGCCTTCGATGGCGACTGGGGCCGCACCGCCGCCGCCGAGCGCGGCCGCTTGTTGTACGCGCTGGCCAATACGCTCGCCCGTCATCACGAAGAACTGGCGCAACTCGAAGCGCGCGACACCGGCAAACCACTCAAGCAGGCGCGCGCCGACGCGGCGGCGATCGTGCGCTACTTCGAGTTCTATGCGGGCGCGGCCGACAAGTTGCATGGCGAGACCATCCCCTATCAGCAGGGCTTCACCGTGTTCACTTTGCGCGAACCGCACGGCGTGACCGGTCACATCATTCCGTGGAACTACCCGCTGCAAATCTTCGGACGCAGCGTGGCGGCCGCGCTGGCGACCGGCAACGCGTGCGTTGTCAAACCGGCCGAAGACGCCTGCCTGTCGCTGCTGCGCGTTGCCGAGTTGTCGCTGGAAGCGGGGCTGCCTCCCGGGGCGCTCAATATCGTCACGGGATACGGCGCGGAAGCCGGTGCGGCGCTGGCGCGGCATCCGGGCATCGATCACATCTCGTTTACCGGCTCGCCCGCGACAGGCACCCTGATCTCGCAGATGGCCGCCGAAAACCACACACCGGTCACGCTGGAACTTGGCGGCAAGTCGCCCCAGATCGTCTTTGCCGATGCGGATATGGAGGCCGTGCTGCCGGTCGTCGTCAATGCGATCGTGCAGAACGCCGGACAAACGTGTTCGGCCGGCAGCCGTGTGCTGATCGAGCGCGACGCCTACGAGACCGTGCTCGCGCATCTCGCCGAGGCGTTCGCGCGCCTGCGCGTGGGACCGTCGCACGACGATCTCGATCTCGGCCCGCTGATCAACGCCCGTCAGCAGCAACGCGTGTGGGACTTCCTTTCCGAAGCACAGCACGACGGCATTGCCGTGATGTCGCAGGGCGAAGTCGTCGGCAGTGCGCCGCAGGCCGGGTTCTATCAGGCGCCCACGCTCCTGCGCGACGTGCCCGCCACGCATCGTCTCGCCCGCGAGGAAGTGTTCGGTCCGGTGCTCGCGGCGATGCCGTTCACCGACGAGGCCGACGCCGTGCGTCTGGCCAACGGCACGCTCTACGGTCTCGCGGCCGGGGTGTGGACGCGCGACGGCGGACGTCAGATGCGCATGGCGCGCGCCATCCGCGCGGGGCAGGTCTTCATCAACAACTACGGTGCCGGCGGTGGGGTGGAGTTGCCCTTTGGCGGCATCCGCCACTCCGGTCACGGGCGCGAAAAAGGCTTCGAAGCGCTTTATGGGTTCACCACGCTCAAGACGGTCGCGATCAGGCACGGTTGAACAACGAAGACGCCGCAACACCCGCAGCCCCCAGGCTGACTGAGATTACAGCGAAACGCGGCCCGTCATCGGTCTCGCACTTCGCCACAACACGGCAACTCAGGAGACAAGACATGCGTTTGCAAGAGAAAGTGGCCATCGTGACGGGCGCCGGCTCCGGCTTCGGCGAAGGCATCGCCAAGACGTTTGCGCGTGAAGGCGCTGCGGTCATCGTGGGCGATCTGAATCGTGAAGCCGGCGAGCGTGTGGCCGGTGAAATCACCGAAGCGGGCGGGCGCGCTGCGTTCGTGTACGGCGACGTATCGCTCGAAGACGATCACGTCACCCTGCTCGACGAGGCCGTCACGCGCTTCGGTCATCTCGACATCGTGGTCAACAACGCGGGCACCACACATCGGAACAAGCCGCTGCTCGAAGTCACGGAGGCCGAGTTCGACCGCGTCTATGCCGTGAACGTCAAAGGCATCTTCTGGAGCGCACGCGCTGTCATCCCGTACTTTCTGCAACGCGGCGGCGGCGTGATGATCAACATCGCGTCGACGGCAGGCGTGCGCCCGCGCCCCGGACTCGTCTGGTACAACGGCAGCAAAGGTGCTGTCATCACAGCGAGCAAGGCCATGGCCGCCGAGTTCGGCCCGAACAACATTCGCGTGAACTGCGTCAATCCGGTCATCGGCGACACCGGGCTGACCGCCGAATTCATGGGCGTGCCCAATACCCCCGAGAACCGCGCCAAATTCCTCGCCGGGATTCCGCTCGGCCGTTTCTCCACACCGCAGGACGTTGCCAACGCCTGCCTCTATCTCGCCAGCGACGATGCTGCCTTCATCACAGGCGTCTGCCTGGAGGTCGACGGCGGACGTTGCATCTGAGCGACCCACTGTTTTTTGCACTCGGCAGTCCCCGTAGTTGTCGCACTCACACCATAACGACAGACAACACAACGTCAAACCGGAGGAGATTCCGTATGAACAGCGTTCCGACGCCCCCGACGTCCACGGCCAACACCCCGTTGGCAGACTTTGAAGCGGCCACTTATCGCAAGGTCGGCTGGCGGCTGATTCCGTTTTTGCTGCTGTGCTACGTGGTCGCGTACCTCGACCGCGTGAACGTAGGCTTTGCCAAGTTGCAGATGGTCGGCGACCTGAATTTCTCCGAAACGGTGTTCGGTCTCGGCGCGGGCATCTTCTTCATCGGCTATTTCATCTTCGAAGTGCCGAGCAACGTGATCCTGCACCGCGTGGGCGCGCGCGTGTGGATCGCGCGGATCATGATTTCGTGGGGCATCATCTCGGGCGCGACCATGTTCGTCACGACACCCACGATGTTCTACGTCATGCGATTCCTGCTCGGGGTGGCCGAGGCAGGCTTCTTCCCCGGCATCATTCTGTACATCACGTATTGGTACCCGGCCGCGCGGCGCGGCCGCATGACCGCGTTGTTCATGACGGCCGTGGCACTCTCCGGGCTGATCGGCGGCCCCCTCTCCGGCTGGATTCTCAAAGACATGAGCGGTGTCTCCGGCCTTGCTGGCTGGCAGTGGATGTTCCTGATCGAAGCGGTTCCCTCGGTCGTGATCGGCATTGCCGTGCTGTTCGTGCTCGACAACCGCATCCGCGATGCCAAATGGCTCGACGACGACGAGAAGTCGATGCTCGAGCGCAATATCGCCAGCGACGTGCAGACCAAGGAGGATTTGCCGCTGCGTCAGGTGTTCTCCAGCCCGCGCGTGTGGATGATGAGCCTCATCTACTTCTCGTTCGTGATCGGTCTGTACGGCGTGGGCTTCTGGCTGCCGACGATCGTCAAGACTACCGGCGTAACCGATCCGTTACAGATCGGCCTGCTCACGGCGATTCCGTACTTCTTCGCGGTAATCGCGATGGTCGTGGTCGGGCGTCGCTCCGATCTGCGAAGCGAGCGTCGCTGGCACATCGCGATCCCGGCATTCCTCGGCGCGATCGGTCTCTTCCTGTCGACGGTCTGGAGCCACAACACCCAGCTCGCCATGTTCGCGCTGACGCTGGCCACGATGGGCATCATGATCGTGCTGCCGCTGTTCTGGAGTCTGCCCACCGCGTTTCTCGGCGGCACCGCTGCCGCCGCAGGCATCGCGATGATCAACTCGCTGGGCAATCTGGCCGGCTTCGTGGGCCCGTACCTGATCGGGTTTCTCAAAGACGCCACCCAGAGCACCAACAGCGGCATGTTCCTGCTCACGGTATTCATGATTCTGGGCGGACTGCTCACGCTATGCGTGCCCGCGCGGCTCGTGAACAAGTAGCGGCTACGCAGATCGACTGACGAAACGTCGTCCGGGCACGCAAGACCAAGACGCCACGGGGTTGCTGGCCCGGCCCCCCCCTTGGGAGTAACATGCGTGAGGCCGTCCCCGCCGGGACGGCCTGATTTTTTGCCCCCCCGAAGATCCGCATGCCCGCCAACGACTCTCAGACGACGCCGGCCGGCGTCTCGCTCACGCCATCAGAGGTCAAGTCGATCCTCTCCGGCCTGCTGCTCACCATGTTTCTCGGCTCGCTCGACCAGACCATCGTCGCGCCGGCCCTGCCGACCATCGCCCGCGACCTCGGCAGCTTCGACGCCGTTTCATGGGTCGTCACCGCGTATCTGCTCTCGTCCACGGCCATTACGCCCATCGTCGGCAAACTCTCCGACCTGCTCGGACGGCGCGTCGTCATCGCCGCGAGCGTAGCGGTCTTCCTTGTGGGATCGGTGTTGTGCGCACTGGCGCCGAGCATGCTCGTGCTGATACTCGCGCGCGGTGTGCAGGGCTTGGGCGGCGGCGGCCTCATTGCGCTGTCCAACACCGTGATCGCGGATATCGTCTCGCCGCGTGAGCGCGGCCGGTATCAGGGGTATATCTCCGGCATGTTCGCTGTCTCCGGTGTGGCCGGCCCCGTCACCGGCGGTGTGTTCGCCCAGTACCTGAACTGGACGCTCATCTTCTGGATCAACCTCCCGCTCGGCGTGCTCGCCATCTACCTGAGCGACCGCGCCCTGCGCCATCTGCCGCGCCGCGAAGGCAAGCCGAGCATCGATTATCTCGGATCGCTGCTGCTTATCGCCGCCACCGTTTGTCTGCTGCTCGCGCTCACGTGGGGCGGCCACCGCTATGCCTGGCTCTCGAAGGAAATCGGCGGTCTGTTCGCTGCGGCCGTGCTCGTCGGTGCGGTCTTCCTGCGTCATCAACGCGCCGTGCGCGAACCGTTGCTGCCGCTCGCGTTGCTCGCCAACCCGGTGTTCCGAATGACGTCGACGATGGCGGTGCTGGTGATGATGGTCAACATCAGCATCGGGATCTACGTGCCGCTCTATCTCCAGTTGCAGCGTGGCGAATCGGCCAGCAGCTCCGGCCTGATGCTGATCCTGCCGCTGCTGGGTATCGTGGTCGGCGCGCTAGGCTCGGGGCATTACATGCGCACGACGGGACATTACAAACGTCCGCCGCAGATCGGTTTACCAGTGGCATTTCTCGGGCTCGCCGCGATGGCGATGGGGGTGCAATCGCTGCCGCTCTCGGCGATCGGGCTGTGCCTCGGACTCGTCGGGATTGGCTTCGGCTCGGCCATGCCCGTCATGACCGTGGCCACGCAAAATGCCGTCGCACCGCGCGACATCGGCATCGCAACGGCCGCGCATGCGTTCTTCCGGGCGCTGGGCGGCATGATCGGCGTGGCAATGTTCGGCGCACTCATCGTGGGCCTGCTGGTCTCTGGCGACCACGGCAGCGCGCCGCGCGAGCTTACCGATTTCCTGCGCCCCGGCGGCGCACCCGCCGGGATGGAGGATCGCCTGCGGCTCGCCTTCGGAGCGTTCTTTGCCGGTAGCGCGCTGATCGCGGCGCTCGCCATCGTCGCACTCAGCCGGCTGCCGGAATTGCCGTTGCGTCAAAGTTCGGGAAACGAGGCGACGGCCATCGAGTAACAGGGCAACGATGACCGCGCGCTCCCTGCGCGGTTCTGCAAAGCCCGGACACGCGCCGCAAAATGCTGCACCCGGCACTACGGCACAGTGTGGACTCCCATCATCACATCAGGAGTCCGTATTGTTCCCGTCTATCCCGCCCAGTACGACCGCGCCGCTTACCGCGACAACGGACACAACCACTGCCACGACCGCCGCGACGAGCACCGTGCCGGGAACTGCCACCGCAGGGTCGTCGCGCGCCGCCCTTCTCGCCGACTTCTGGCAGGCCGCTCAATTCGCCTTCAGTCCGCCGAGCTACGCATCAACAACGCACGACGGCGCCGACACGGCAACCGCGACCGGCTTGTCGTGGCCTGCGATGCGTGACGAGTTTTCCGGTCTCCTCCAGGATCCCGGCGCGACCTTCCTCACTTTCGAGAACCCCGAGGGATCGGATCCGGCAACGCGGTCGTATGCCTTGCTGCCGCTCACGGCCAAGCGACCTTTCGACGCAGCCTTCAGCGACGAGAGCCTTGCCGCCATGGAGGCAAGCCGCATGCGGCACATGGCCTTGCCGGCGATCCCTGCGTTGGAGCCGTCGCCATCCACATCGGGGATCGGGCGCAGATCCGACATCTCGATCTCGAATACCGTGCTGCGCAAGACGTTGCTCGCCTTGTCCGACACCAGCACGCTCACAACCGACTGGTTTGCCACGCTGGAATCGCTCGCGGTCGACGCAGCATTGGAGACGGGACCGTACCTGGATGCCCGCTACCTGCTCGAGGGGCTTGTCAGGCGGCTGGAGGTCGAACAGGCCATCGATACCTGGCCGGTGGCGTTCGAGCGCGTGGTATCGCTCATCACGCGCTTCGAATCCCGCACGGCAGACGCCGCAAAAGCGCTGCTGCTCACCCACGACAGCGGGTCGCGCGACGAAGCGCTGCTCCTCGCCGGCGCTTCGACGCACACGAGCATCGATCGCCTGATCGCTCATCGGCTTCACGCGATTGCGGATCTGCCCGCAGAGCGCCGCTCAGGCGCATGGAGCGACATGCTCGCCAGCCTCCTGCGCTCGACGGCAGGGGTCAACGCCGAACGGCTCGGGACACTGGCAACATTCATCAGCCTGTTGCCTGTCCCCGAGCAGCGAACGGCTGCCGGCGCGATCGTCACCGCGACCAACAAGCTGAGTACCCGAGACGGGTGGAGCGAACTCACGAAATCGCTCCTCAACGCCGTTGCCCCCGTCGACAAAACGGCGATCGCCAGAGCGATGGTGCATCCCGATCGGGGGCTGTACGGCGTTCCCATGATCGCGACCGTAGCGGTCATCGCCGACGAAACCGAGAAAATCCCAACGCAAGATGCCCGCGCCCTGCTCGCACACCTCATCGAAATCGCCGCGACGGAAGGCGAGTTCGATCATCTGGTGTTCTCGTGCGGCGAGTGCGTCGAGATGCTCCACGACCTGCATTCGACCTGCCTGCGCGCACACTTCGACGATCTCGCCGCCCAAGCCCGTACCAAGCTCGTGGAAGCGTTCGATAACTACAAAGCCGCCGTGCTGGACTGACTCACAGGGCCAACACCGGATAAGAACGGGGGAGGGTAAGCTTCGGAGCGCGTTCGGGCGCGCCTGTGACTGACACCGATGGCACGACACCGCGTTGCGCGGATGCCATCGGTGTCTCGCGGGGCTTACGCGGTTGCGCAGGCCCGATAGTGGCGGTTGGCCTGATCCATCTGGCCAAGACCTTCGAAGAGTTGAGCGAGCGCCAAATGCACGCGTTGCTGCAAATAGCGCTCGTCGGTGTGACGCAGCGCCCCTTCGAGGAACGTCTGCGCCTTGCCCCACAGACGCTGATGCTGACACAGCCTGCCCAGTGCGAAGAGCAGATCGGGATCGTTCGGATGGCGTTGCTGCCATGCCTCGGCCTTCTGGATGAGCGGCAGTGCGTCGCCACCGGCACATTCCGCATACCGGCGCAGCAAACGCGGGTCCCAGTGCTCGGCCAGTGCCGCTTCCACGATGTCGCGCGCCTCGCGCGGACGGTCGAGCGAAATCAGCAATTCGGCAGCCACGTCGGCAATTCGCGCCGACGTGCGGGTATCGGCCGGCAGTTCATGCCAGCACTTGAGCAGCGCGTCGGCGTCGTGCCGGTGATCGCGCAGAATGCCTTCGCTGGCCGTCTGCTTGAGCTTGGCCGCCAGCGCCGGATGCAGCGCCTCGCGCTTCTCCAGCATCTTGAGCAAGTTCAGCACTTCGGGCCAATGCTTCAAATGCTGATGCGCCCGTAACGCGACAAGCTGTGCCTGCATGCGACGTGCGCCCTGCGCGCGCATCTCCGTGAGCGCTTCGAGCGCGCCTTCCGCATCACGGGTATCGACGCGCAACTCTGCGGTTTGCAACAGGCGCGCCTCTTCCAGATTCGCCCCTTGCGCCTCGGCCAGCCATGCGTCGCGACGCGCAAATTCGCGCATGCGATGCGCCGCCCGCGCCCCGATGATCGCCGCCACACCGCGATTGTCGTCCTGCTCTGCGGCCTCTCGCGCCGCCTTCTCTGCGCGTGTATAGCGGCCCGCGAAGAGGTTCGCCACCGCATCGCGCAACGCGATGTTCGCGCGGCGGCTGCGTTGGCGATTGCGGTAAGCAGCCACACGCTCCGGCATCTTGTAGATGTTGCGCAAGATACGAATGATGACGTACAGCGCCACGAACAAAGCCAGCAGCGCCAGCACGAAAAGGTTCAGCGACACGTCCACACGGTATGGCGGCACCAGCATCACCACCTGCCCGTGATTGAACGTGGCCAGCACGGCAAAGCCGGCCGCCACCGCGAACAGGAGCGTCAACCAGATCAATCCTCGCATGCCCGGCTCCTTACGGCTTGTCCTTGACGTCCTTGACCTGACCGATGGCGGTCAGGCTGGCGTCAAGGGTCGGCAGTTCGATCGTGCGCGAGCCCGAGTCGACCTGATCGAGCAACGTTTTCACGGCAGCGATGCGGCGTGACTTCGCATCGAAGTACTTGTCGAGCGCGGCTTGCGCGACCTGCACGTCGCTATGCACGGCCGACGCGTTGCGCGCCAGCAGCGCCAGACGCGCATTGAGCAATCGCAACTTGAGATTGGCGCGCAGGAAAGCGCCCTGCTCCGGCGCGACCAGCATCACGTCCGGATCGTCCAGACGACGCACCTGCACCAGTTGCTTCACGCTGCCCAGCATCTCGGCGGACAGGCGGTGCCACGTTGCGGTCCAGCCCGTCTCGCTGGCGCCGCTCGGACCGCGCCCATCCTTCTTGGGTTCGACGCGTTGCTCTTCGGCCTGCAACGGCAGCGTGTCGATCATGGCGATGGCCTGATCGAGCTTGCCCGTCAATTGCGGCAAATCGGCGGCAGGCACGGCCTTCAGGTGGTCGATGTCCTTCTTCAACGCATCACGCACCCCTGCGAGTTGCGGCGCGCCTGTGCGTGCCAGACGGGCGTCTGCGCCCTCCAGCGCAATCAGCGCGCCACGCACGTTACCGGTGAGCTGCAACTGTTGATTGGCACTCGTGACGATCTGCTCGGTTTCCGCCAGCACCCATTCGTCGCGGTTGTGTGCGAGGTCCTGATAGAGCTGTTCGAGCGCGGCCTGCTGGCTGCGCGAATCGGCAACGCGACTCTCGAGCGACGTGAGCCGGTTTTGCAGATCGCGTTGGTTGTCGAGTGCCTGTGCGGTGCGTACCTGCGCCTGCATGAGTTGCGCGTCGCCCGTCTGCTGGCGGCGCGCCATTTCTTGCTGCACGCGGTCGAGCTTCTGATTGAGCGACCAGCCACCGATGCCGGCCCCCGCCGACACGAGCACGAAGAGCAGCCACGGCAACGCGGCCCCCGAGCCACGGCGCTTTTGCGGCGGCTCAGGCGGTTGCCACGCAGGCGGGACGCCCGCCGTGCCGTAAGTGGCACTGCCGGTCGCAGTGGAATTCGATGCCGCCGGGCCGGTCGACGCCGACGGGTTCTGGGAAGACTCTGGAACGCGATTATCTGTCGTCATGCTTGACTTGAATGGGATCCGCCCATGTTTTGAGTGCCGCCAGCAGGTTCTCGTCGCCGGGCGCGCATTGCGTAATCCTATCAAACCCCGCAGCACGCGCGGCATCTGCGATGCGTGCATGTGACGTAAAGCACGCTGCGGCGAGGATTTGTGCCAGCACTTGTGGGGCGCCAGGCGTATGAAGACCGTCGCGCGTACCGTAGCGCGCAGCGAGCAAAGTGGCCAGATGCCGCACGGCCTCGGAGCTGGTCAGCACCCAGGCGCAACGCGCGGGCGAGGCCAGCCGGGCTTCCAGTGCAGCCCAGGCGGCGGGGTCCGGCGCGGGTGCGCGACGCGTATAGGCGCTCACGATGTCGACCTGTGCGCCGTTCGCGCGCAACGTGCCGGCCAGCAATTCGCGGCCTCCGTCGCCCCGCACGAGCAGCACCCGGCGTCCGGCAAGCGCCGTCAGCTCGAGTTGCTCAAGCAAGGCTTCCGAGTCGAATCTCGCCGCCGGTCCCCCAGGCGGAACAATCACCTTGTGCCGCGGCGGCGCGATGCCCGCGTCGGCCAACGCCTGTGCGCTGCCCGGCCCCACCACCGCGACCGGCAACGCCGCTGGCCAGCGTTCGCCTGCATCGATACCGGCATCGGTTACCCCGGCGGCATTACCGCCAGCGCAAGACTGAAGATGCGCCAGCCGCGCCAGCGCATGCGCGACGGCGTTGGGCGAGACAAATACCACCAGCGCGTAAGACGATAGCGCGCCCAACGCGCTATCGAGTGCCATCAATGCGCTGGGGTCGACTTGCTCAGCAATGTCCAACAATGGGAACGCGAGCGTGTCGATGCCTTCGGCGCGCAGCGCTTGGGCGAGCGAATCCGCCTGCCCATCGGGGCGCGTCAGGATGGCGCAGGGCGCAGCCAGCGTCGCCGAACCGGCCGCAGCGCGGCCAGCGGCACTCGCCGGCGAGATACCGGCGGCGGGTGGCAGAACCGGCGCGCGCGGGTTCAAACGGGGGGGTCCTTCGGCTCGGACGGCGGCACCAATGCCAGCCCGCCCGCGTCGATCAACGCCTGCGCCACGCGTTGCCCCAGTGCTTCGGCCCCCGCCACATCCCCCTGGGCGACCCTGGCGGCCCCCTGCGAGCGAAGCACCGTGGCGCCATCGGTCGACGCAATGAAAGCGCGCAACGTCAATTCGCCTTGCGGGGTGA
Source organism: Pandoraea sp. SD6-2 (assembly GCF_000389825.1). Taxonomy (NCBI): domain Bacteria; kingdom Pseudomonadati; phylum Pseudomonadota; class Betaproteobacteria; order Burkholderiales; family Burkholderiaceae; genus Pandoraea; species Pandoraea sp. SD6-2. The sequence continues at coordinate 138,638 of NZ_KB944429.1, forward strand.
ATTCGGCAAAAGCCCCCAACGGCACTTGGCACGAGCCACCCAGTGCCCGCGAGACTGCGCGCTCCGCGCTGACCGCCAGCGTGGTGCGGGCATCGTGCAACGGTGCGAGCCATTGCAGGATTTCGGGACGTCCGGCACGCACTTCGATCCCCAGCGCGCCCTGCCCGGCCGCCGGCAAGCTGGCCTCTGTCGGAATCGTGGCACGAATGCGCGCGCCAAGCCCCAGTCGCTTAAGGCCGGCCGCCGCGAGAATGATGGCCGCGAAATCGCCCCGGTCGAGTTTGCCCAGACGCGTATCCAGATTGCCGCGCAATGGCGCGACCTGCAGATGCGGATACCGGGTGCGCAGGCTCACTTCACGGCGCAGGCTCGACGTACCGACCACCGCCCCGGCAGGCAGCGCATCGAGGCTGTCGTAGTCGTTGCTCACGAAGGCGTCGCACGGATCTTCGCGCTCGAGCACTGCCGCCAGCGCGAAACCGTCGGGCAGTTGCATCGGCACGTCCTTGAGCGAATGGACGGCGAGATCGGCGCGTCCGTCGGCCAGCGCAAGCTCAAGTTCCTTGACGAACAGCCCCTTGCCGCCGACCTTCGCGAGCGATCGGTCGAGAATCTGGTCACCCCGAGTGGTCATTCCGAGAATACTCACGTGACACTGCGGATATAATTTGTGCAGCGCGTCACGCACGTGTTCGGCTTGCCACATGGCGAGCCGGCTCTCGCGCGAAGCGATCACCAGGGTTTCAGGAGCAGCGAAGTTCATTCAGCAACCGCGTGAAGACCAAAAGAAAAAATGGTAACACGCTTGACCGGCCCCAACGGCTGGTCTCGAGAGGAGCGACATGAAGAGCAGCGCAAAGGTAAAAGCCCCGCAAGAGGGCCTCGCCAAGCCGGTCGGCAAAACTTCCCCCGCAAAAGCAGCAGCCGCGGTCCCATCCATTTCCGAAACGGTGCCGGATGTGCCGGCCAAGTCCAAGACTCGCCGCTCGCGCGAAGACAAGGACGCGCCGCTACGCGAGGACATACGCTTCCTCGGCCGCCTGCTCGGCGACGTGTTGCGCGAACAGCAAGGCAGCGCCGCCTTCGATCTGGTCGAGACGATCCGCCAGAACGCCGTGCGCTTTCACCGCGAAGGTGACCGCAGCGCCGCCCGCGCACTCGACACACTGCTGGGCGGCCTGACCAACGAGCAAGCCATTGAGGTGGTGCGCGCGTTCAGCTATTTCTCGCATCTGGCCAATATTGCCGAAGACCGTCACCACAACCGGCGCCGCCGCGTACACGCCCTCGCGGGCAGCCGCGCACAGCCGGGCAGCCTGAGCGCCGCCCTGCAAAGCCTGAAAGACGCTGGCCGTGCCGATCCCGCTACGCTGCAGGCATTTTTCGCCAGCGCGCTCATCGTGCCGGTACTCACGGCCCACCCGACCGAAGTGCAGCGCAAGAGTATTCTCGATGCCGAGCGCGAAATCGCCCGCCTGCTGGCGCATCGCGACGACGCCCTTACCGAACGGGAGTCGGCGCGTAACACCGAATCGATGCGCGCCTACGTCACCACGCTGTGGCAGACCCGTATGCTGCGCGGCTCGCGACTGACAGTGGCCGACGAAATCGACAACGCGCTGTCGTATTACCGCAGCACGTTCCTCACCGAAATTCCCGCGTTGTACGACGATGTCAGCGCCGAGCTGCACGACGCCGTACCCAGCGTGCGCGCAGAAGGTCTCGGGCGCTTTCTGCAAATGGGCAGTTGGATCGGCGGCGATCGCGACGGCAATCCAAACGTCACGGCACAAACGCTGCAACTTGCGATCACGCGTCAGGCCACCGAAATCTTTGCCCACTACCTCGAAGAGGTGCACTTGCTGGGTGCGGAATTGTCCGTCTCGCAACTGCTCGCCGGGGCAAGCGACGCCTTGCTCACACTCGCCCGCCGCTCACCCGACGACTCGCCGCACCGCACCGACGAACCCTATCGGCGTGCCCTCATCGGCGTGTACGCCCGTCTGGCCGCCACAGCGCGCGAGTGGGTCGGCCACGTGCCGCACCGCGGTGCAGTCGGCGACGCCCGGCCGTATCTCGACGCCAGCGAATTCATCTCGGACCTGAACACGGTCGTCGCGTCGCTCATGGCGCATCATGGCGGCGCCCTGATCTCGCAGCGGCTCGGCCCGCTCGTGCGCGCCGCAGAGGTGTTCGGCTTCCACCTGGCGAGCATCGATCTGCGTCAGAGTTCGGATATTCACGAAGCGGTCATCGCCGAGTTGTTCGCCAAGGCGGGCGTCGAAGCGAATTACGCAAAGCTCGGCGAAGACGAAAAGCTCGCCCTGCTGCTGCGCGAATTGCGCGAGCCGCGTCCGCTCTTCTCGCCGTATCTCGACTACTCGCAGCGTACCCGCGACGAACTGGCCGTGTTTGCCGCCGCACGCGACATCCGCGCCCGTTTCGGTCCGCGTGCGGTACGCAACTACATCATTTCGCATACGGAAACCGTGAGCGATCTGGTGGAAGTCATGCTGCTGCAAAAGGAGACGGGGCTCTTTCAGGGCGCGCTCGGCAGCGATAGCGCGAAGGCCGTGGAGCCCAAAGTCGGCGCGATGGTCATTCCGCTCTTCGAGACGATCGCCGACCTGCGCAATGCGCCTGTCATCATGCGCGAGTTCTTCGACATCCCCGGCATGTCCGGTGTGGTGACGCAGCAAGGCGGCGAGCAGGAAGTCATGCTCGGCTATTCCGACAGCAACAAGGACGGCGGCTTCCTCACATCGAACTGGGAACTGTACAAGGCAGAACTCGCACTCGTGCGCCTGTTCGACGAGAAAGGCATCCGCCTGCGCCTGTTCCACGGCCGGGGCGGCACGGTAGGCCGTGGCGGCGGCCCGACCTATCAGGCCATCCTGTCGCAACCGCCCGGTACCGTGAAGGGACAGATTCGCCTCACGGAACAAGGCGAGATCATCGCAAGCAAGTTCGCCAACCCCGAGATCGGGCGGCGCAATCTCGAGACGATCGTGGCCGCCACGCTCGAAGCCACGCTGCTGCCGAGCCGCAACCAGCCGCCGCATCTGGCCGCGTACGAGAAGGTCATGCAGACGCTCTCCGACACGGCCTTCGCAGCCTATCGCGACCTTGTCTACGAGACGCCGGGCTTCACCGACTATTTCTTCTCGGCGACGCCGATTGCGGAAATCGCCGAGCTGAACATCGGTTCGCGCCCCGCATCGCGCAAGTTCTCCGACCCGAAAAACCGCCGCATCGAAGACCTTCGCGCCATTCCGTGGGGCTTCTCGTGGGGCCAGTGCCGCCTGCTCATCACCGGTTGGTATGGCTTTGGCAGCGCGGTCAGTGCTTATCTAGACGGCGACGCAAAGGCTGGCGACGCGGGCCGCGAGAAGCGGCTCGATACGCTGCGTCAGATGGTCAAGCGCTGGCCGTTCTTCGCGAACCTGCTCTCGAACATGGACATGGTGCTCGCCAAGACCGATCTGGGCGTGGCATCGCGTTATGCCGAACTGGTGGCGGACGAGAAGCTGCGCAAGCGCGTTTTCGACCGCATCGTGAGCGAGTGGCAGAGCACGTCGCAGGCACTCACCCTCATCACCGGTCATGAGGAACGCCTTGCAGACAACCCGTTGCTCGCCCGTTCGATCAAGAACCGCTTCCCTTACCTCGATCCGCTCAACCACTTGCAAGTCGAGTTGTTGCAACGGCATCGGGCGGGGGCATCGGACGAGCGCGCACGGCGTGGCATCCATCTGTCGATCAACGGCATCGCGGCCGGTCTGCGCAATACGGGCTGATGCCCGCGTAGCGTGACACTCTGCGTCAGCTCCGCAGAATGCGGGGCTGACGCAGAACGCCGGCGCACCGGAGACGTCCGGCCAGTTGACGACCTACGAGATCCTTGGGATTCTCCCCAACGACAGTCGACCGATAGGACGGTATATTTCATCGGATTCGACCCGATGGCTGCCGGGGGGCCCATCCATCATGCACTCCGATTCCAACGCACTACCCACGTACCCGCCGCGCACGGCACGCATCGGCGTCGCACGGCGTGCGGCAACGCTGATCGCCGCAACGGCGCTTGCGCTGCCGTCCATCGGCGCGCAGGCGGGCACGGCATCCACGATGCCGCCGCGCAATGCCGGCACCGATGTTTCTCCCGCGCATACGCTCACCGCCGCCGCACCGCATGGCGTGCGGGGTCTGGCCGTGCGTCTGGTTTCGCAAACGCTGACCGCCTCGCCCGGCACGCCGGACAAGCCACGCGCCGTCGTCGACCCGGTGCTCGACCCGCTGATGAACGGCATTCTGGAGCGTCTGGCCATCAGCGAAGCGGTGGCGCGCACCAAATACACCTCGGGCAAGCCGGTTCAGGACACGCCACGCGAACAGGCGTTGCTTGCCAGCGTGGGAGAGCGGGCCGCCCAGTTCGGCCTGACGTCCGCGCAGGCCCGAACTTTCTTCCGTCTGCAAATCGAGGCGGGCAAGCTGGTGCAAACCGCCCTGCTGGCCCGCTGGGCGCGTGAAGGCCGCGCCCCGGGCGAACCGGTCGATCTGGCCACGCGTCTGCGCCCCGCGCTCGACCGGCTTGGCACCTCGCTCATGCACGATCTCGGACGCCTGTGCGCGCTGCCCGACGATCCCTCGCGCATGGCCCGTATTCATCAGGCGCGCGAGCGCATCGCGAAGGCGGCGAAGCTCGAAGCGCTGCAACGCGCGGCGTTCGACGAAGCGACCTCGGGCCTTTGCCTGTCGGCACCGCCGCGTATCTGGACACTGTCGATGGCGAACTGACCGGGCGCCGAGGTGTGTCGGGGAGACGCCGCCAGGGGTTGTATAATCACGGTTTGCCGTGCTCTGCCGCGGTTCGCTTCAATCTGCCCCGATGGGCCTCGATTAGCCACGCTACGACAATGACCTCCCAACTCCACAAGAAAGGCGAAGCCTGGTCGGCCCGTTTTTCCGAACCCGTTTCCGAACTCGTCAAGCGCTATACGGCGTCGGTGTTCTTCGACAAGCGCCTCGCGCTGTTCGACATCGAAGGCTCGCTCGCCCATGCCGACATGCTCTCGGCACAAGGCATCATCAGCGCACAGGATCTGGCCGACATCCAGCGCGGCATGACGCAGATCCGCGGTGAGATCGAGCGCGGCGAGTTCGAGTGGCAACTGGATCTCGAAGACGTTCACCTGAACATCGAAGCGCGCCTGACCGCCCTCATCGGCGACGCGGGCAAGCGCCTGCACACCGGCCGCTCGCGTAACGATCAGGTCGCCACCGACATCCGCCTGTGGCTGCGCAGCGAAATCGACCGCATCGGCGATCACCTCGGCGATCTGCGCCGTGCGCTGCTGGATCTGGCGGAGCAGCACAGCGCTACGATCCTGCCGGGCTTTACCCATCTGCAAGTGGCACAGCCGGTGACGTTCGGCCATCACCTGATGGCTTACTTCGAAATGTTCAGCCGAGACGCCGAGCGCATGCTCGATGTGCGCCGTCGTGTGAACCGACTGCCGCTGGGCGCTGCCGCGCTGGCCGGCACGAGCTATCCGATCGATCGCGAACGTGTCGCCGCGACGCTCGGCTTCGAAGACGTCTGCGCGAACTCGCTCGACGCCGTGTCGGATCGCGACTTCGCCATCGAATTCACGGCAGCCGCTGCGCTAGTGATGACGCATGTGTCGCGCTTCTCGGAAGAACTGGTGCTGTGGATGAGCCCGCGCGTGGGCTTCATCGATCTGGCCGACCGTTTCTGCACCGGCAGCTCGATCATGCCGCAGAAGAAGAACCCGGACGTGCCCGAGCTGGCGCGTGGCAAGACCGGCCGCGTCAATGGCCACCTCATCGGCCTGCTCACGCTGATGAAGGGCCAGCCGCTCGCGTACAACAAAGACAATCAGGAAGACAAGGAGCCGCTGTTCGACACGGTCGACACCGTGATCGACACGCTGCGTATCTTCGCGGACATGGTGCCCGGCATCAAGGTGCGCGAAGCCAACATGCGTAACGCCGCGCTGCAAGGGTTCTCGACCGCCACCGATCTGGCCGACTACCTCGTCAAGAAGGGTCTGCCGTTCCGCGACGCCCACGAAATCGTGGCTCACGCCGTGAAGATCTGTTCGGACCGTGACATCGATCTGGCCGACCTGTCGCTCGCCGAGTTGCAGAAGTTCTCGCCGCTGGTCGGTGAAGACGTCTTCGACTACCTCACGCTCGAAGGCTCGGTCGCCAGCCGTAACCACATCGGCGGCACGGCCCCGGCACAGGTGCAACGCGCCATCGCGGCAGCGCGCGCGAAGCTCGCCAAGTAAGGTTGTCCGGCCGGGCCCCTTGAACCGGGCCCGGATCTATTCGGACTCAGCCGGCACCAACAAAAAAGTGCCACCCGATCGGGTGGCACTTTTTATCGGCATGGCGATGTCACACGCCTTCCATCAGAACAGCGGTAACGACAGGAACCCCTTGATGATGAGCGCGTTGAGGATGTCGATGAAGAACGCTCCCACCATCGGCACGATCAGGAACGCGATGTGCGACGGACCGAAGCGCTCGGTCACCGCCTGCATGTTGGCGATGGCCGTCGGCGTCGCGCCCAGCCCGAAGCCGCAATGGCCCGCAGCCAGCACCGCGGCATCGTAGTTGCGCCCCATCACGCGAAACGTGACGAAGATCGCATACGAAGCCATCGCCACCGCCTGCACGACGAGAATCACGATCATCGGTAACGCCAGCGTCGAGAGATCCCACAGGCGCAGGGTCATGAGCGCCATCGCCAGAAACAGCGACAGACTCACGTTGCCCATCACCGACAGCGAGCGCTCGAACACTTCATACCCCACGAGCGACAGCAGGTTGCGCACGACGACACCGGTAAACAGCACGCATACGAATGTCGGCAATTCGAACGCCGTCCCTGAGAGCCAGCGCGCAATGACCTCGCCGCCCAACAGACAGATCGCAATCATCGCCACCGTCTCGATCAGCGCCTGCGCGGTAATCAGGCGCACCGTATGCGGTTGCTCGAAGCCTTCCGGCGCCGCATCCTTCGCGACATCGAAACCCGGCACCTGATTGCCCAGGCGCCCCACCAGATAACGCGCTACCGGCCCGCCCAGCAAGCCTCCCAGCACCAGCCCGAACGTGGCGCAGGCCATCGCGATCTCAAGGGCCGATTGCACGCCGTAGCGCGAGGTCAGCGTCTGTCCCCATGCCGCGCCCGTGCCATGCCCGCCAGCCAATGTGATCGACCCGCCCAGCATACCGATGCCCGGCGCCAATCCCATCATCGTGGCAAGACCGACGCCAATCGCGTTCTGCATGATCAACATGCCCGCCACTACGGCGAGGAACAGCACCAGACGGCGCCCCCCCGCCTTGAGGCTCGCCAGATTGGCCGACAGACCGATCGTCGCAAAGAAAGCCAGCATCAGCGGCGTTTGCAGCGACGTATCGAACTTCAACTCGAAGTGCCCGATCTCACGCAACGCCAGCGTGCCCAGCGCCACCAGCAAGCCGGCAGCGACCGGCTCGGGAATGCTGTACGTACGGAGCGGTGCGATCCACTCGACCAGCTTGCGGCCCAGCAACAAGACCAACGTGGCACATACGAGCGTGCCGTAGTTACTGAACACCAGTTGTCCGGTTTCCATGAACCCTCCTGCTCGAAAAAAGTGCGTCGAGTGTAGCAATCGAAGCAGTCCGAATTGCCGGGAAACTGCTTAAATGCGAGAAATTGAAGTCAATGCACAAATCGAGCGATCGAGGTCGCGTTGCGCCAATATACCGGCATTTCAGTCGAGTTACGCACACGCCGCCGTGTTCCTCGAGTCAAGCGTACGCAAGTCATGAAATTCAGACGCCGCAAACAGGCGTATATGGCGCGCTGCCCTCCGGGCAATCGGCGCATAAAAAAGGCCCCGTGTTTTCACACGGGGCCACTTTTCACATCAGGCAGGACGACTTACTGACGCACGCAATCCACGAAATATTCGGGGCGTCCGTCCACTTCCTCGACGACCAGACCGTGAATATCGGTGTGGAAACCCGGGAAGCGCTCGTTGAAGTCGCGCGCGAAGCGCAGGTACTCGATGATCGCCGCGTTGAAACGTTCGCCCGGAATCAGCAGCGGAATACCCGGCGGATACGGCGTGAGCAGCACGCTCGTCACGCGGCCTTCCAGTTCATCGATAGGCACGCGGTCGATCTGGCGGTGCGCCAGTTTCGAGAATGCGTCGGTCGGCTTCATCGCCGGCTGCATGTCCGAGAGGTACATCTCGGTCGTCACGCGCGCCACGTCGTTCGCCTTGTACACACTGTGAATCTGATCGCACAGGTCACGCAGGCCGATGCGCTCGTAGCGCGGGAACTTCGCCACGAACTCGGGCAGCACACGCCACAGCGGACGGTTGTGATCGTAGTCGTCCTTGAACTGTTGCAGCTCGGTCACCATCGAGTTCCAGCGGCCCTTGGTGATGCCGATGGTGAACATGATGAAGAACGAATACAGCCCCGTCTTCTCGACGATGATGCCGTGCTCGGCCAGATACTTGGTGACGATGGCCGCCGGAATGCCGCTCTCGCCGAATTCGCCCTCCACATCCAGTCCCGGCGTGATGATCGTCGCCTTGATCGGGTCGAGCATGTTGAAGCCATCGGCCAGATCGCCGAAGCCGTGCCAGCGGTCGTTCGCGCGCAGCACCCAGTCTTCGCGCTGGATCGTGCCTTCGTCGCCCAGATTTTCCGGACCCCAGACCGAGAACCACCACGAATCGCCATACTCGCTGTCCACCTTGCGCATGGCGCGGCGGAAGTCGAGCGCCTCGACGATCGACTCCTCCACGAGCGCCGTGCCGCCCGGCGGCTCCATCATCGCGGCCGCCACGTCGCACGACGCAATGATGGCGTACTGCGGCGAGGTCGACGTGTGCATCAGATACGCCTCGTTGAAGCGGTACGTATCGAACGTGCGAGTTTCGGACTCCTGCACCACGATCTGCGAGGCCTGCGAGATACCGGCGAGCAGCTTGTGCGTGGAGTGCGTGGCGTAGATGGTCGCTTCCGACGAGCGCGGGCGGCCTTCGCCGATCGCGTGCATGTCGCGGTAGAAATCGTGGAACGCCGCGTGCGGCAGCCAGGCTTCATCGAAATGCAGCGTGTCGATGCTGTTGCCCAGCACTTCCTTGATCATCTCGACGTTGTAGATCACACCGTCATAGGTACTTTGGGTGATCGTCAGAATGCGCGGCTTGGCGTTCGGGTCACGTTCGAGCACTTCGCGGGCAAACGGGTTCGCCTCGATCTTCGCGCGGATGACTTCCGGCTCGAACTCCGACTTCGGAATCGGGCCGATGATACCCAGATGATTGCGCGTGGGCGTGAGGAACACCGGCACGGCGCCCGTCATCGTGATCGCGTGCAGGATCGACTTATGGCAGTTACGGTCGACCACGACGATATCGCCCGGCGCCACGGTGGCATGCCACACGATCTTGTTCGACGTCGACGTGCCGTTCGTCACGAAGAAGAGGTGATCGGCGTTGAAAATGCGCGCTGCGTTGCGCTCCGACGCGCCCACCGGGCCGTTGTGATCGAGCAGTTGGCCCAGTTCTTCCACCGCGTTGCACACGTCCGCGCGCAGCATGTTTTCACCGAAGAACTGGTGGAACATCTGGCCGACCGGGCTCTTCAGGAACGCCACACCGCCCGAGTGCCCAGGGCAATGCCACGAGTACGAACCGTCGGCCGCGTAATGCGTGAGCGAGCGGAAGAACGGCGGCGGCAGCGAGTCGAGATACGACTTGGCTTCACGAATGATGTGGCGCGCCACGAACTCCGGCGTGTCCTCGAACATGTGAATGAAGCCGTGCAGCTCGCGCAGAATGTCGTTCGGGATATGGCGCGACGTGCGCGTCTCGCCGTACAGGAAAATCGGAATGTCCGGGTTGCGACGGCGCACTTCCTGCACGAAGGCGCGCAGGTTGATGATGGCCAGCGCCAGTTCTCCCTCGCCCTCACCGCCCGCTTCGCTCGAGAACGTGCCGAACTCGTCGTCGTCGATGGACAGGATGAAGCTCGAAGCACGGCTCGCCTGTTGCGCAAACGAGGTCAGATCACCGTAGCTCGTGAGACCGTTGACTTCCATGCCCTCGGCTTCGATGGCCTCCGCCAAGGAACGAATCCCGGATCCGGAGATATTTTCGGAGCGGAAGTCCTCGTCGATGATGACGATCGGAAAACGGAATTTCATTGGCGTTCCTTCGACAAAAGAACGAGCCACGGTCCGACATGGCCGTGGCTCTTGGGCAGTGCAATATGGGAGATGCTCACCGGCGGCGAGTCGAGCGTAGCAGGCTAGGTTTTCGGCAGCGTGACACCACGCTGTCCCTGATACTTGCCGCCGCGGTCCTTGTACGAGGTCTCGCAGACTTCGTCGGATTCGAAGAACAGCACCTGAGCCACGCCCTCGTTGGCGTAGATCTTGGCAGGCAGCGGCGTCGTGTTCGAGAATTCGAGCGTCACGTAGCCCTCCCATTCGGGTTCGAACGGCGTCACGTTCACGATGATGCCGCAGCGGGCATACGTCGATTTGCCCAGACACACGGTCAGCACGTTGCGCGGAATGCGGAAGTACTCGACCGTGCGCGCGAGCGCAAACGAGTTCGGCGGAATGATGCAGACATCGCCGGAGAAGTCGACAAACGATTTCTCGTCGAAGTTCTTCGGATCGACAATCGTCGAATTGATGTTCGTGAAGATCTTGAATTCAGCCGCACAGCGGATATCGTAGCCGTAACTCGACGTGCCGTAGCTGACGATCTTTTGCCCGTCCTGGGAATACCGGACCTGCGACGGCTCGAAGGGCTCGATCATGCCGTGCTCTTCGGCCATACGCCGGATCCATTTGTCGGACTTGATGCTCATGTGTGGGCCTGAATGGGCGTAGTACGTGAAAAAGTGGGCGTATTTTACGCGATTGTTGCGGTGCGGTGATTTTTTCACTCGCACCGCACGGCGCGGGGCTCGCACACGCCCTGCGAGCGCCTTTACGTGTTCTGAACAACGATCGACGGGAACTTGCTCGTCATGTCCTTCTGCCTCGCCGCGATCTTCACCGCCACCTTACGGGCAATGGCCCGGTAATGATCGGCCACCGGGCCATCCGGGTCGCTCACCACGCTCGGCATGCCGGCATCGGCGTGCACGCGGATGCTCATCTCCAGCGGCAGCTTGCCCAGCAGGTCGACGTCGAAATCGTGGCTCATGCGCTCGCCGCCGCCCGCGCCGAAGATCGGCTCTTCATGACCGCATTTCGAGCAGATATGCAGGCTCATGTTCTCGATGAGGCCCAGGATCGGCACGCCGACCTTCTCGAACATCTTGAGGCCCTTGCGGGCGTCAAGCAGCGCGAGGTCTTGCGGCGTGGTGACGATGACCGCGCCGGTGACCGGCACCTTCTGCGCAAGTGTGAGCTGGATGTCGCCGGTGCCCGGCGGCATGTCGACGATCAGATAGTCGAGGTCGCGCCAGTTCGTCTGATTGAGCAGTTGCTCGAGCGCCTGCGTGACCATCGGGCCGCGCCAGACCATCGGATTGTCCGGCTCGATCAGAAAACCGATGGAACTTGCCTGCAGCCCGTGGCCGATCATCGGCTCGAGCGTCTTGCCGTCCTTCGATTCGGGTTTGCCGTGAATGCCCAGCAGCGTGGGCAGCGACGGGCCGTAGATGTCGGCATCGAGAATACCGACGTTGGCGCCTTCGGCCGCAAGTGCCAGCGCCAGATTCACTGCCGTAGTGCTCTTGCCCACGCCGCCCTTGCCCGAGGCCACGGCCACGATGTTCTTCACGTTGGGCAGGAGTTTCACGCCGCGTTGAACCGCATGTGACACGATTTTCTGGCTGATTTCGACGGCCACACGCTCGACACCGGGCAATTTGCCCACAGCCTCGGTGATGCGCGCGCGCATCGCTTCGAACTGACTCTTGGCGGGATAGCCGAACTCGATCTGAATGCCGACGTGGCCATGCTCGACCACAACCTGCTTCACATACTTCCCGGCGATCAGATCGAGCCTCGTGTCGGGGTCGACGATGCCACGCAGCACTTCATTGATTTGGGCGACTTCCATGGGTCTCTCGCTCTGTCGAGGCCCGCCGGGAAAGCCCTCGGCGGGCGCTAACAACTTGTAACATCCGTGGCGCGCGCTCTCGATTAGCATGCGAGGCGCGCGTGTTTTGGGGAACCAGCCGTCGCGGCAATCTGTCCTTGCCTGCGGTTGACACTCAGCGCTATTGTAAAAGACGCTGCGCCCATAGGCTCAAAACCCCTGCGAGGCGCGCGTGCTTCGGCGAAGTGCTCACGCGTTGTTTCATGACTGCAAGCTAATCGAGAAGGAGCCTTAAATGAATAAAAACACTCTGCGCGCTTCGGCGCTGGTTCTGGCTGCTGCCGCCATGCTGGCCGGGTGCCAGACCCAGCAGGGCACCAATACTGCCGTCGGCACCGGCGTCGGCGCGGCAGTCGGCGCAGGTCTGGGCAACCTCATCGGTGGCAATACCACCGGCACGCTGATCGGTGCCGCCGTGGGCGCGGCCGCCGGCGGCGCGACAGGGTACAACTGGGGCGCCATCAAGAATAAGCTGGGCGGCCATACGGCCGGCACCGGCACCACGATCTCCGAACAACCCGATGGTACGCTCAAGGTCGCCGTGCCGAGCGACGTGACGTTCGACACCGGCCGCGCCGACATCAAGCCGAACTTCCGCGCCGTGCTCGACGACGTTGCCGCCTCGCTCAATCAGAACCCTGGCATTACCGCCAACGTCGTGGGCCACACCGACAGCACGGGCGGCGACCGGATCAACGTTCCCCTCTCGCAGAACCGGGCAGCCAACGTCATCCAGTATCTGAACAGCCGCGGTGTCGCGATGAACCGTATGAGCGGCACGGGCGTGGCCTCGAGCCAGCCGGTCGCCTCGGATGCCACGGCCGAGGGCCGTGCGCAGAACCGCCGCGTAGAAATCCTGCTGCACGCACCGCGCGGCTGATTCCCCCCACGCCTCACGTTTGCCGTTCAAACACATGCCCGGTCCGCCGGGCATCTGTTTGACACGCTCGCAGCGCCCGCATGCTGCATCGCAACATCGAAAAATCGGCGCATCGATTGAACTAAACCCGCGTCACATCGCTCAGACCCTTCGGAAGTGCCCACCTGGGCGCTTCCATCTCCTCTTTGTTATTGACGTTACGTGTGCCTAGTTATGCCGGAACCTGGTTCCGGCTTTTTTTTGGCCGTTCGATCCTGCACTCGCCCCTCGGCACCGGCCAACGCGCGCCCCGCAGATCCCTCTCCCGGGACGCCCGATTGGGCGTCATCCCGCCCCGCCTGCTAGAATCGTCCTTTCCCCGACCCCTCAACAGACAATCGATCCTCATGTCCCGCCGCATTCTTGTCACCTCCGCCCTGCCGTACGCCAATGGCCAGATTCACATCGGTCACCTGGTGGAATACATCCAGACAGATATCTGGGTACGGTTCATGCGGATGCAGGGCAATGAGGTCTATTACGTGGGTGCGGACGACACGCACGGCACGCCGGTCATGCTGCGCGCCGAGAAGGAAGGTCTCACGCCCAAGCAACTGATCGAGCGCGTCTGGAAGGAACACAAGCGCGATTTCGACAGCTTCGGCATTTCGTTCGATAACTACTATTCGACGGATTCGGAAGAGAACCGTGAACTGTCGGAAAGCGTCTATCTCGCCCTCAAGGACCAGGGCCTGATCGAAGCGCGCGATATTGAACAGGCCTACGACCCGGTCAAGGAGATGTTCCTGCCGGATCGCTTCATCAAGGGCGAATGTCCGAAATGCGGCGCCAAGGACCAGTACGGCGATTCGTGCGAAGTCTGCGGCTCGACCTACGCGCCGACCGACCTGCTCAACCCGTATTCGGTGGTCTCGGGCGCCACGCCGGTGCGCAAGACGTCGACCCATTACTTCTTCAAGCTCTCGGACAAGCGCTGCGAGCAGTTCCTGCGCAAGTGGGTTGCCGGTCTCGCACAACCCGAAGCCGCCAACAAGATGAAGGAGTGGCTCGGTGAAGATGGCGAGTCCACGCTGGCCGACTGGGACATCTCGCGCGACGCCCCGTACTTCGGCTTCGAGATTCCGGGCGCCCCGGGCAAGTATTTCTACGTGTGGCTCGATGCGCCGGTGGGTTACTACGCCAGCTTCAAGAACCTGTGCGCACAGCGTGGCCTGAACTTCGAAGAGTGGGTCAAGCCGGGTTCGACGACCGAGCAGTATCACTTCATCGGCAAAGACATTCTGTATTTCCACACGCTGTTCTGGCCCGCGATGCTCGAGTTCTCGGGCCATCGCACGCCGACCAACGTGTTCGCCCACGGTTTCCTGACGGTGGATGGCCAGAAGATGTCGAAGTCGCGCGGCACGTTCATCACCGCACAGAGCTTCATCGACACGGGCCTCAATCCGGAATGGCTGCGTTATTACATCGGCGCCAAGTTGAGCAACACGATGGAAGACATCGACCTGAACCTCGATGACTTCATCGCCCGCGTGAACAGCGATCTGGTCGGCAAGTACGTGAATATCGCCAGCCGCGCGGCAGGCTTCCTCATCAAGCGTTTCGACGGCCGCGTGTCGCCGCACGCCATGCAAGCGCCGCTGCTGGGACAGTTGCGTGCTGTCGCCCCGCAGATCGCCGCGTATTACGAAGCCCGCGAATTCGGCAAGGCGCTGCGTCTGGTGATGGAACAGGCGGATGCCGTGAACGGCTATGTCGACACGGTCAAGCCGTGGGATCTGGCGAAAGACCCGGCGCAGGCCGCCGCGCTGCACGAGGCTTGCTCGGTGTGCCTCGAGGCATTCCGCCTGCTCACGCTGTACCTCAAGCCGGTGCTGCCCGTGACGGCCGAGGCCGTGGAGCACTTCCTGAACATCGCGCCGCAAACGTGGCACGACGTGAGCCGCCCGCTTACCGCCGACACCGCCATCGCTGCGTACAAGCATCTGATGACGCGCGTCGAAGGCAAGCAGGTCGAAGCGCTGCTCGCGGCCAACCGCGACTCGCTGCAAGCGGCCGCGCCGGCCACGGACGCTGCCGCGGCCAAGGGCAAGGACAAAGCCGCCAAGACGACGGAGAACGCCGACAAGCCGGACAAGAGCACCGACGACGGTGTCATCACCATCGACGACTTCGCAAAAATCGATCTGCGTATCGCACGCATCGTCGATTGCAAGGCGGTCGAAGGGTCGGACAAGCTCTTGCAACTCACGCTCGACGCCGGCGAAGCGCAAACGCGCAACGTCTTCTCCGGGATCAAGTCGGCGTATCCGCAGCCGGAAGTGCTGGTGGGCAAGCTCACGGTGATGGTCGCCAATCTCGCGCCGCGCAAGATGAAGTTCGGTCTGTCCGAAGGCATGGTGCTCGCCGCATCGGCCGCCGACGAGAAAGCCGAACCGGGGATTTACATCCTCGAACCGCACGACGGCGCGAAGCCGGGCATGCGCGTCAAGTAAGGCAGCCTCACCCACCCACGGAAAGGCGGGCCGCACTTCACAGCGACGCTTCCCAAGCAAAACACCCCGGTGCCGGACGCCATGTCCGCCACCGGCGGCAACTGGCTGTAGCCAGCGCAAAACTCGGGGTTGCCGTAGATGTTCTGAGCCATGAGATTTGTCCGAACGGATGCATCGATAGCGTGGCTGCCGCGCCGCGTCTCGAATCCTTCGAAAAATCGTCAGGCCGATGTCCCGGCGCGGGGCTAGCGCAAATGATCCACCGGCAATGCGGTGGTGAACTTCACGGTCTCCATCGAAAAGCTCGCGCTGATGTCTTGCAGATCGGCCACGCGGATGAGCTTTTTGTAGAAACGGTCATAAGCGGCAATGTCCGGCAGGTAGACCTTGAGCAGATAGTCGATCTCGCCGGCCATGCGATGAATTTCGACGATTTCAGGCAATTCCCGCGCGCCGGCGACGAAGCGAACCATCCAGTCCTCGCTGTGCGTCGCTGCCTTGATGAACACGAAGGCCGTCACACGCAGATCGAGCTGCTGAGGGTCGCACAGCGTCACCTGCCCGGTGATGACCCCGTTCTCGCGCAGACGTTGCACACGCCGCCAGCAGGGCGTGGGAGACAAATGGACAGCCTCGGCCAGTTCGCCCAGCGAGCGCGAGGCATCGGCTTGCAGATTTTCGAGAATTGCGAGATCGGTTTTGTCCACGACAGCCACCCGGGAGGAAAATTCTTCCAAATCCTACCCGATTCGACCGAACATTTGAAACCCTTTACCCCTGATCGGCAAGTAAACTTCACAAATATTCCGAAAATTGGGGGCAACATGAAAATCTTCACTCAGCACCCGGCCTCTGTGGGCGAGAACTACTTCCAACATATGGGATCGGCACTGTCGTTCGCACTGCCGTTGCTGGGCGCCTTTCTGGCCTGTCTCGTGCACGCGTTACTGCCGTTCCTGTTTGCCAAGACGGGCAGCAGAATCATCGTTCGCCTGCACGATCGCATGGTGACGCATCGTCACCGGCACGCCCCGCAAGCCGCTCAGGCAGATCAGGCGACATAACCGAAGATGACCGGCCTCTGCGCAAACTCAGGTGAGCGGATAAGCCCGCTCGCCCAGTAACCCGCCCGGCGAGCGTGCCGCATCGCCCCGTCGCAGCACCTTTCCCGCCGGATCAGGGACGCTCCGACGCCGGGTCCGGTGAGCGCGACGTGACCGTCACACGGCCGTCCGGACCAAAGTGGGCGTTGAACATCCCCGGCGTATTGACGCCATCTTCGAGCCAGCGCCAGCTCCACACCGTTTCCTTCTTCAAGCGGTATTCCGCCACCGTCGTTGGCTTACCCAACAGCCGCCGCACGTCATCCTGCGTCATCCCCGGCTGCACCTGCTGAAAATTCTCGGCGGCGAGCGCCTGAATAACGGCGCGCAGTTTCCCATCCGGCGCGATGTCGACCATGTAGGTTCGCAAGCCGCCCGGCGCGCGCGGATACTCCAGCCGCCGCGAGCCGTCGTCGTTTTCCCAGACGATTTCGGGCTTGCCCATCTGCTCACGCACCTGCGCTTCGGTTGTCACGCCGGGCGTCAGGTTGCGCAGCAGCATGTCGTCCGGCTTGATGGCGTTGAACGTGTCGCGCGCTTTCTCCCGCGCGTTGTCGATCTGCTGCTGATCGCAGCCGAACAGCCCCAGCAGACTCGCGAACAATCCCATGGCCACTCCCCAACGAAGCCCCCGGCGCAACCCTTGCGCCGGATGAACGGAACTACGCGACGTTAGCATCGGTAACACCTCCTCTTCACGCTTCACAATTGCCCGCTTCCCTGCTCGCTGCGCCATGCGTGCGTCAGTCAAAACGACGGTTGAACAGCACATCGAAGCCGGACAGCGAGCCGGTGCGCAGCACCAGTTGCCAGCGGCGCGAGACTTGCCACGTAATCTTCACGATACTCGCCGCGCTGGTGAGACTCTGCTCATATCCCAACGCGAAGTTGTCCGAGATCGCCTTGCCCACCTTCACCACCTGCTCGTCGTCCGCCAGCCCCGAGTCGCTGGTGCCGATGCTGAACTCGTCGATCCCCAGATCCTTGATGATGCGCTTGCCGCCGGTCGCCCCGAGCAGTGCCGTCGCCGCCCCGGCCATCGCCTGACGCTGGCCCAGACCCGCACCGTCCGGACCGTGGCCGAACATCAGCCACGAGAGCTTCTCCTCGTCCGATACGTTGGGCTCCGAGACAAGCGACACGCGCGGCTGGCGCACCGTGCCCGTGACCAGCACCCCGGCGGCAACCTCCTGATTGCGGCGCATGGCCTGAATGTAGATGTCGGGATTGTCCAGCGGACCGACGAAGTTGATCTGACCGCGCTCGATGGCGAGCTTGCGATCGAACGCTTCGTATGTGCCCTCGGCCACCGTGATCGTACCGGTGGCGCGCATCGGCGAGAGCGGGTCGCTCTGCAAGCGCATACTGCCGCGCAACAGCAGATCGGCACCCGCACCGACGAAGCGGAAGTCGCGTCCCAGATCCACCTCCACGTTGATGTGCGGCGAGAAGCGGCTCGCCGGTTTCGCGCTGATGCGGGCGGCCTCTTCCTTCGGGTCGAGCGGCTTGGCGCGCGTCTGCGCTCCGCCGCGGACAACGACGACATCGTCGCCCAGCTTCGGCGCGCTCGTCGGCGGCAAGGCGAAACGTGCCCGGTCGATGGTGAACTTGCCGGTCACCGCCATTGCCTCGCCGCTGCCCGCCGCCTTTGCCTCTCCACTCAGCGAAAGCTGCCGGTCGGGGGCAGCGAACAATTGCAGCTTGTCGGCGGTCAGTGCGATCGCAAGCGTCGGCTCGGGCGTGTCGAGACGGATGTTCCCCGTCGCCTTCGCCGTGCCCCCGCCGCCGCCCGTCACGACCACGTCGCGCAGCACGATTTCCGTCGGCGTCAGCACAATGCGCACGTGGCCGTTCTTGACGCTCACGCCGGTATCGAACATTTGCATCGACAGATCGTCGGCCGTCAGCTCGCCCGTGGGGCGTGGCTTGGCCACGGTGCCCGCCAGCGTCACTTGCAGGTTGGCACGTCCCTTGAACGCGAATTGCGCACCCGCCAGCGCCTCGAACTTCGAGAGGTCTGGAATGGCGATGGCGATGCGTCCGGTAAGCGGTGCATCGTCCGGTACATTCGGCATGCCGCCTTGCACATGCAAGCCAGTCTGTACGTCGGCGTCGACCGTTCCGACCAGCGACGAGACGGCCTTGAGCGTTGCATGTGCCGTCTGTCCCGACAGATCGATGCGTGTGCGCAGTTCCGAGATGCCCAGCGGCACACGAGCGCCGATGCCGCCCTTCTCGGCACTCAGGCCGGGAATGCCTGTCACGGTCACCTTCACGTTTTCGTTCACGCCGCCACGACGTAACGTCACATCGCCACTGCGACGCACGATCTCGACGAACCCATCGGCGCGCTGCCCCGCGCGCACATCCCACTTGCCATCGAGGATGAGGTCGCTCGCGACCGGCGACGGCTCCCCCGTGAACGACGCCACGACGCGCAGCACCTGTGCGATATCGAGCGCGTCGATGGTACCGGCTGTCTTCAGTTGCCCATCGCCATAGTCGAAGTTCGCAAGCGACAGCGCCCCTGCCCCCGTCACCAGCTTGGCCGCGCCAAGATGCACACGATCGGCACTCGCTTCGACCTGCCACGGCGTGGCCAGTTTGAGCTTGGGCACACCACGGTTTTCGAGTGTGTGAATCGTGCCTCGCCAGCCCGGTTTGCCTCCCGCGCCGGTCACCGCACCAGCGGCGTCGAGATCCATGTCCAGCGGCGCTTCGCGCAGCTTGCCCGCCGTCTTTAGATGCAGCGTATGCGCGCCACGGGTGCCTGCCAGCGCCACCGAGAGTTTGTCGAGCCGCGCGATGGCGCTCGTGAACCCCTGGCCGTCGAGCGTCACATTAAGACGATCGCCCGCCGCGCCCGGCAACCCGCCGCTCACGTCCACCTTGCCGGTGAGATGCTCGAGCTTCTGCGCACCGAAAACGAGCTTGTCGGCCGCGAGGGTAGCGACCACCGCCGGACGCTCGATCGTGCCCGACACCTGCCCGTCGAGTTGCAACCGGCCGGCGAGCCCGAAACCGAGCTTGTCGAGCGATGGTGCATCGATATTCACCGCCATCTTGTCGCCGGGCGCGCCGAAGCTGCCGCGCAGCACCACCTTGTTGCCGGCCACGAGCAAGTTGGCGTCGCTCGGCAGCAGACGCGTGCCCGCGAGCCTGACAGTGCCCGACCCACTCATCGGCAAGTCGGCGTAGACGCTGTCCTGCAACGCAAACTTCAGTGAGAGGCCGAACGCCGGACGCAGGGTGCCCTGCGCGTCGAATTGTCCTGTGACGCTTGCCGCCGGAGTCTTTGCGCCACGCTTTTGCGGACCGTAGAGGTCGTACCACGCAGCCGGGTCGAAACGCGTGAGCCGGATCTGCGCCCGATACGCGCCGGTGTCGCCATTTTCGAGCACCCCCGTTGCAGCGACCTTGCTGTTACCGGCATCGAGCGAGAGCGCGTGGATCGTGGTGCCCTTGGCGTCGAGACCGACATCGGCCAACACGTGCCGGGCGGCGTCGCGCCAGTCGAGAACGATGCGTTGCCCCGCGGCGTCGAGCTTGATATCGAGCGGCCCGGCGAGTCTCGTCGCCGGCAGCTTGCCGTACAACGCACGCAGGTCGAGATCGCGCATCGTGAGGGCAAAGCCGCCGACGGTGGCTTCGGCACCCGGTGTCGCCCCAGTGGCAACGCTCGCGCCGCTTGCCCCCGACGCCACGGGCGCAGTAGCGGCCGTCGCGGCAATCGTCTCGCGGCGCAACTCACCGCTACCGGTGAGCACCGCGCGCCCCGCAAGCTTCAACTCGATGTCTGTCAACGCCTGACGCGTTGCGTCGAGCAGCACCTGGGTGCGCAAACTCTCGACGGGTAGCCACCCCGCATCGATGGCCCCCGGCTTGGCATTGGTGACGGACACCGGCCCCAGCACACGGAACTCCCTGGCGCCGGGCTCGGGCCGCAAGTCAGCCTGCACCGCAAGATCCGCTTGCGGTGCACTGGCAGCGAAATCTCGCGGATTCAGGTGATCGAGCGAAATCTGTGCACGCGAGAGCGGCACCGGGCCGAACGGCGAGGCGGCGATATGCGCCGTCCCGTTCAACTTCTCACCGCTCGCATTCAGGTCGACGACGAGCGCGTCGAGCGAGCCGGACAGCGTGGCCTGCAACGCCACCGGAATCTCGCCCGCCTTGGCTTGCAAGCCGACATTGCCGCCGAGCACGAACGGATGCCGTCCGTTCAATTGCAGATTCGCCTGCGCCTCGCCGTAGGGGGTGCCGAGGTGCTCGACCTGAATCGTGTGTTGCGTACCGTCGCTGCGCGCCGAGACACGAATGTCGTCAAGCACCAGCGCGGGAGAATCCAGCGTGAGCTTGGCGACGCGAACATCGTTCAGCGTCAGGCCGAGCGGCAGCCGCAGGCTCGATGGCATCGTCGTTGGCGTGTTCGATGGCGGCGACGGCGCGAACGCCATCTCTACATCGCCCGCGTGCAGCTTGTCGACGGTGAAATGCAGCGGACGCCATTGCAGTTCCCAGCGGCTTTCGAGACGGCTCACGGTAATGCGCGTTGCGCCGTCGAGATAGCGCACGTCGCGCACGGTGAAGCCATGGGCAACGCTGCCGCTGTGCCATTCGCCCGAGAGTTTGCCGCCGAGCGTCGACACGGCCGTCTGCCACAGCCAGCGGCTGCCCCGCTCGCTCGAGACGGCCCAGAGCAGCGCGCCGATCGCCAGCACGACGATCAGCAGCAGCGTCAGGACGATGCCCGCCAGTGCGCGGCCCCATCGCCAACGGCGCGGAGGTGGAGGGGGTGGAGGGGGTGACACAGGCGCCGCGGGGGGAGGCGGCGGCGCAGGCGTGTCGCCGGGCGTCCTGTCGAGGGGCATCGTACTCATCAGAACGCCACCCCCAGCGAAATAGCCGGACGCAAGCGCCGGTCGCGCACGCCGTAGCCAAGGTCGAGATTCACGGGGCCGACGGGACTGCGCCAACGCACGCCGAAACCCACGCCGTGATATAGCGGCGTGGGATGGCGATAGTCATCGGTCGCCGTACCGACGTCCCAGAACACCGCCCCGCCCCAGTCGCGCGTCACCCAGCGCTGGTATTCGAGGCTCGCCGTACCGAGGTACTTCGTCGGGAATGTGGTGCCGTTCTGCTGACGGCCGATGCTCTGATACGTGTAGCCGCGAATCGACGACGTACCGCCCGCGAAGAACAGCAGCGGCGACGGGATGCGGTTGGTGTTGCCGTTCGTAAGCACGGCGCCAAGCTCCAGACGAGCGATCACGAGATCGCGTTGTCCGACGGGAAAGTACTGGCGGATACGGCCATAGAGACGCGCAAAACTCTGATCGGTCAGCAGCGGCTTCGCGGCCAGGCCGATCTGCGTGTTGATGATGTTGCCCTTGCGGGGAAAGATCAGGTCGTCCACGTCACGACGGTTCCAGGCAAACGCAGGTACGAGCGCCTTGTTGAGAAATCGCTGACCGCCGTCCGGACGTTCGTCGGCGCGGTAGAGGTCGAGCGTGTAGGCCCAGTCGTAGCGCTCGCGCGAGCGTGCGCGTTTCACGCCGATCTGGCTCGAGCGCTGATCGAGGCCGTTCAGATAGGTGCGCTCGAACGATCCGCGCAGGCTATTGGTGTACCCGGTGGTGTCGGGCGGCATGCCGATCTCGGCATAACCGCCCTGCCGGTATTGCTCCAGACGCGCCTGAGAGTCGAATGTCCACGCGCGGCCGAACAGGTTGTAGTAGGAATACCGGCCATTGACGCTCGCCCCCGTATCCGTCGTATAACCCACCCCGCTCTGCACACGGTGTTCCGGGAACTCGCGCACGTTCACCTCGATCGGCGCGTTCGCGGCCTTCTCGGGATCTTCCGTCACCGAAATGATGACGTTCGAGAAATACGGCGTCGCCTGAATCTGGCGTTGCAGTTCCTGCAAGCGATCGGCGTCGAACGGCTCGCCCTCGGACAGCGGGTTGACGTTGCGGATGATCTGCTCGGGATAGCGCCGGGTGCCGGAGATGATGAGCGGGCCCAGCGTGAACGGCGGGCCGCTCTCGTAGGTGGCCGCAAGCGACGCCGTGTCGCTGTCGGCATCGACCGTTGCGCGCGAGAACGACATCTTCGCCGCGTGATACCGCTTCTGTCCGAGTTGAAACAGCGTGTCGTTCTTCGCCTTGTCCCAGTCGGCCTGACGGAACGGGGCGTCCACCGGCAGCTCCCAGGCGCGACGCAATTGCTCGACGCGCTGCGGGTTCTGCTCGATCACCGGGCCTTCGAACTTCAGGTCGAGGTTCTTGATATACGTGCGCGGTCCCGAGTCGACCGTGACGTGAACGTCGTGGCGGCCGTTGATGGTGGCCACGTCCACATGCGTGACGGGGGAGAAATAGCCCTCCGTCGACGTGAGTTCCTGAATCTGCTCACCGACGGTCGCAATCAGGTGCTCGAACTGCGCCTCTCCAATGTCGTCGCGCTCGGCATAACGCACGAGGTCGAGATTGTCCCTGAGGAGCTTGGCCAGGCCGTTTGGTGCGTCGACACGAACACGATAATCGGCCTGTGCCACGCCGGGCACCAATAGGCCACAGGTCAATGTGGCAAGCGTCAGAAGCGCGGCAGGCAGGGTGCGCAAAGGGCGCACACCGAGGCGACGAGAAACGTCGAAACCGGGTTTGATCTGCGAGACGGTCAAAACCTTCCTTGAAATCTTAAATACCGCCGCGGGTTGTCCCGCGTGCGGTTCAGGGGGCTCAATCGGACAATGTTGGCAAGCATCGCACAACGACGTAACGTGCGATGCGTAGATGGGGCATATTTGACCATATCCCCACGGCGTATTCACCCGTGTCTCTCAAATCAGCCAAAAAGGGGAACCGGGACGCGTTTGCGGTAGAATCTGCGTCGATTGGCGCCATCGCGATGACGCCGCTTCTGCCTATTTTTCAAGCATTCGACCATGTACGAATCCGACATCACCCAATTCATCAAGCAACTGAAGTCCGAGAAGCCCGCGCTGGAAGCCGAGCAACGCCAAGGCCGCTCACTGCTGTGGGACAAGCAGCCGATCGACATGGAAGAGCGCCGCCGCGCCCAGCAGTCGCGTGTGGCCCAGCAGGCGTACGTCTACCAAAGCGAATAAGTTACCGCCTTCCGGCCGAGTTCCGCATTGAATCCGAGTTCGCCCGACGATCCGTCGCACACGCCAGAGCCGATCCCCGAGATCGCGCCGGTGTCTGCGCACGTCGATGCGGTGCCGGATGACGGGCACAGCGATGCGTCGATCGAAACGTCTGCCGCAGCAGGAGAGTCCGGCAGCGGTGGCAAATCGGACGAAGCAGACGAATCGAGCGAAGCGGACGCCCCCGCGGGGATGACGCCGTTGGAAGCATCGGAAGCGCAGGCGATCAAGCCTCATCCCGCTGTGGTTGCGACGACGGAATTGCCCGCACCGCAGAACGGGCAGGACACCACGCCCGACACGGTCGACGGCGTCGCGCGTGCGCGCCTGTATGGCGAGCCGCTCTTCGCACTGCCGAACGATCTCTACATCCCGCCGGACGCGCTCGAGATCTTCCTCGAAGCCTTCGAAGGCCCGCTCGACTTGTTGCTGTATCTGATCCGCAAGCAGAACTTCAACGTGCTCGACATTCCGATGGCGCAGGTCACGAAGCAGTACCTGCTCTACGTCGAACAGATCCGCCGGACCAATCTCGAACTCGCGTCCGAGTATCTGCTCATGGCGGCGATGCTCATCGAGATCAAGTCGCGCATGCTCTTGCCGGTCAAGAAGGCCGATACGGGCGAAGAGGCCGAAGATCCGCGCGCGGAACTCGTGCGCCGCCTGCTGGAGTACGAGCAGATGAAGCTCGCCGCCCAGAAACTCGACACCCTGCCGGTGCTTGGCCGCGATTTCCTGCGCTCGCAGGTATATATCGAGCAGAGCCTCCAGCCGCGCTTTCCCGATGTCGATGCCGAAGATCTGCGCGCGGCTTGGGCCGAAGTGCTGCGCCGCGCCAAGCTCGTGCAGCATCACAAGATCTCGCGCGAAGAGCTGTCCGTGCGCGAGCACATGAGTCAGATCCTGCGGCGTTTGCAGGGCGCCCGCTTCATGGAGTTCACCGAACTCTTCGATGTCACGCGCGGCGTGCCCGTCGTCGTGGTCAACTTCATCGCCATGCTCGAACTCTCGCGCGAATCGTTGCTGGAGATCACTCAGGCCGAGCCATTTGCGCCGATCTATGTCCGCCTGACCTATTCCCCCAACTGAGCGCCCGGTGAATCCTCGCGGCCGGGGAGTCCGTTGAACAGTGCGTTTTTTGCGCACGCGCATTGAGATTTCCTCTACAATCCCCCCGGACATTTTGGCGGCCACGCCCTTGCCAGATAAGGCGTGCGCCACTCCTGGACGTCATCAACGTACGCCACGCACGGAACCTCAATGAAAGTCATCCCCTCGATTCACGAACTGCGCGATCAACTGCGCGGCCAGAATCGCGTCGCCTTCGTGCCCACCATGGGCAACCTGCATGAAGGGCATCTGTCGCTCATGCGACTGGCGCGCCAGCACGGCGACCCGGTCGTCGCCAGCATCTTCGTGAATCGCCTGCAATTCGGGCCGAACGAAGACTTCGACAAGTACCCGCGCACGATGGCCGATGACATCGAGAAGCTCACGCGCGAGAACGTCTACGTGCTGTTCTCTCCCGACGAGAAGGAGATGTACCCCGAGCCGCAGGAATACCGTGTCGAGCCGCCGCACGATCTGGGCGACATTCTCGAGGGCGAGTTCCGCCCGGGCTTCTTCAAGGGCGTTTGCACGGTCGTCACCAAGCTGTTCTCGTGCGTACAGCCGCGCGTGGCCGTGTTCGGCAAGAAGGATTACCAGCAACTGATGATTGTGCGCAGCATGTGCCGTCAGTTCGCGCTGCCCATCGAAATCATCGCCGCTGAGACGGTGCGTGCCGACGACGGCCTCGCGCTCTCGTCGCGTAACCGCTATCTGTCGGACGCCGAGCGCGCCGAGGCACCCCAGCTCTATCGTTTGCTGGGTCAGATTCGCGACGACGCGAACAGCGGCAAGACGGACTACGCCGCGCTCGAAGCGGCGGCCATGCAGGCACTGACCGAGCGTGGCTGGAAGCCGGATTATGTGGCGATTCGCCAGCGCGCCAACCTGCGCGTGCCGGCACCGGGCGCCGCCCCCGCCGAGAGCCTTGTGGTGCTCGCGGCAGCCAAGCTCGGGGCCACGCGTCTGATCGACAATCTCGAAATCTGAGCGCCGGGCACGCGGCGCACGGCCGGACGACCGGTGCCGCGTGCTCCCGACGCAAGCCGCGCGTGCCGGTGGCACGCGCATCTTTCGTCGCGCCGCTTGCGCGACACCGCAACACTAGAGGCAAGCCATGTACCGCACCATGCTCAAGTCGAAGATCCACCGCGCCACCGTGACGCATTGCGAATTGCATTACGAAGGCTCGTGTGCGATCGACGAAAACCTGCTCGAAGCCTCGGGCCTTGTCGAAAATGAGCAAATCGACATCTTCAACGTCAACAACGGTGAGCGCTTCACCACGTATGCCATTCGCGGCGAGCGCGGCAGCGGCATGATCTCGCTCAACGGCGCAGCGGCACGCCGCGCACAGTTGGGCGACATCGTCATCATCGTGTCGTACGCGCAGGTCGAAGAGAAGGAAGTGCTGGCCGGCTTCAAGCCGAAGCTGGTGTTCGTCGACGACAAGAACGTGCAGAAGGGCGAACGCGATCACGTGCCGCTGCAAGCATGGGAAGAGACCCGCGCCTTCGAAGCCGCTCAGGCAACGAAATAAGGCGGCAAAGACCGACAGCGCTTCGGCGCTAACGACGAAGGGGCCCGAGGGCCCCTTTCGTCATTGATGCGCCGGTTGTAAGCGCCGGTTATGAGCGCTGGCGATCACCTCGCCACAAACGCGGTGATGCCCTCCCACTGCGGCAGATCGCGTTCGACGCGTCCCGGCGCCACGTCCCACAGCGTGAGGCCGTGCGCGGCGAGTTGCACATAGTTCTGCGTGTTGCGCAGCATCCCCAGCACCGGCAGGCCCGCCTCTTCGCAGTACCGCGAGAGCTGATCCGCCGCACGGGTGCGGGCGTCGACCCGCATGCCGACCACGCCGATACGCACATCCCCCTGCCTCACCGCCTTCTCCTCACCGAGCTTCTGCAGAAAATCGCGCGTGGCGAGAATATCGAAGATCGACGGCTGCAACGGCACCAGCACATGGTCGGCAAGTCTGAGGATCGATTCGAGGCGTTTGCCGTGCAGGCCGGCGGGGGTATCGAGCACCGCGTGGGTGGTGCCCTTGGGCGGACGGGCGACATCGTTGTGATCGACTTCCCAGGTGCCTATCGAACGCAGCGCCGGCGGGCGCAGGCCCAGCCAGGCTCGCGACGACTGCTGCCGGTCGGTGTCGCCGAGCATCACAGCGTGGCCCTGCGCGGCCAGATACCCGGCCAGATTCGTTGCCAGCGTGCTCTTGCCCACGCCACCCTTTGGATTCGCCACCACGATCACCGGCATTGCAGACTCCCCGAGGTCGATTTTCCGCCCATCTTACAACGGTTGGATGGCGGCTTCATGCTCGCGCTGCCCTGCCGGCCCTGCCCCTCGGCGTTAGCGCAGGCACGCCCACACGCGTGGGAGGTCCAGATGTGCGGCGAACGAATCCGCCAGCCTGTCGAGCGACGCTTCGCGCAATGCGTTGTAGTCCAGCGTCTCGAGATCGCGGGCACCGGCCCACGTGAGCAACCCCTGCAAAGCCTGCGGGGTATCGAACAACCCATGCAAATACGTCCCCATGACCTGATCGTCGGTCGAGCGGGCGCCATCGGCGCGTTCGGTGCCTTCGTCGTCCAGCCAGATGGCCGGGCGCTCGAGCGCCGCCCCGCGTGTCACGCCCATGTGAATCTCATAGCCGCTCACGGGTGCATCGCCTGTGCTCAAACGTCCCGCCACGACACGGAGCTGTTTTTGCGCCTCCATCGTGGTCTCGATCGCCAGCCAACCGAGGCCGCCGGTCGTCCCGGCGTCGCCCTCCAGCCCCTGCGGATCGTGAATCGCCGTGCCGAGCATCTGCAAGCCACCGCAGATACCGAGCACCTTGCCGCCATAGCGCAGATGCCGCGTGATGGCCGGCTCCCAGCCCTGCGCACGTAGCCATGCCAGATCGGCACGCACATGCTTGCTGCCGGGAAGGATCACGAGGTCGCTCGCCGGCCACGATTCGCCAGCGCCCACATAGCGGAAATCGACTTGCGGGTGCGCCCGCAGGGCGTCGAAATCGGTGTGATTGCTGATGCGAGGCAACGCAGGCACGGCAACGCGCAGACGCGTCTCGCCACTGGCCGCCTTATGGCGCTCGCCGGGCAGCATGTCTTCGCCGTCCAGATGCAGGCCGTGAAGATACGGCAGCACGCCCAACACCGGAATCCCCGTGCGCGCCTCGAGCCACTCGAGACCGCTGGTGAGCAACGACGGATCGCCGCGAAACCGATTGATGATGAAACCCTTGATGCGTGCGCGCTCGCTGTCCGACAGACACGCGAGCGTGCCGAGCAATTGTGCGAACACCCCTCCCCGGTCGATATCGGCGACGAGCAACACCGGGGCGTCGACCGCCTCGGCAAATCCCATGTTCGCAATATCGCGCGAGCGCAGATTCACTTCGGCCGGGCTGCCCGCGCCTTCGACAAGCACCGCGTCGTAGCCTGTGCGCAACCGGTCGTAAGCGGCCAGCACGGCCGCCATCGCGCGCGGTTTGTACTCGTGATAGGCGCGCGCGTCGAGATCGGCCATGACCTTGCCGCCGATGATGACCTGCGCACCACGGTCGCTGCTCGGCTTGAGCAACACCGGGTTGTAGTCTGTGTGCGGCGCCACACCGGCGGCCTGTGCCTGCAAGGCCTGTGCGCGCCCGATCTCGCCGCCGTCGGTGGTCACTGCGCTGTTGAGCGCCATGTTCTGCGGTTTGAACGGCGCCACGCGCACCCCCTCGCGATACAGCAGGCGGCACAACCCGGCGACCACCGTACTCTTGCCCGCATCCGAGGACGTTCCCTGAATCATCAGGGTGCCGCGGCGAGGGCGCGTGTACGCGTCGAAATTGACAGGGATTTCACTCATGGCGCGAATTATCGCATCGGGCGCTCGTACAATATCGCCCATGAGTGCTCTCGACCTGACTTTCGTGCTGGGTGGCGCGCGCTCCGGCAAAAGTGCGTTCGCCGAACGTCTTGCCGGACAAAGCGGCCTGCCAGTCAGCTACCTCGCCACCGCTGCGGTGAGCGATGAGCCCGAAATGCGCGCTCGCATTGCCCATCATCGCGCCAGCCGTCCTGCGCATTGGCAAACCGTGGAAGTCGGGCGGAACCTCGCAGGCGCGTTACGCGAAGCCGCCCGTGACGGCCATTGCGTGCTGGTCGATTGCCTGCCCCTGTGGCTGGCCGGCTGGCTATGCCCCCCCGACGATCATCCCGACGGCCCCGCCAGCGATGCACAATGGCATGACGTCGTCGATTCGCTGGCGCAGACGCTGGTGTCGCTGCACGGCAAGATCGTCATCGTCAGCAACGAAATCGGTCTCGGCGTGATCCCGATGGGCTCGCTGACGCGCCGTTATGTCGATGAACTCGGCCGTCTGAATCAGCGGGTCGCTGCGCTGGCGCCGCACGTGCGCTTTGTCGTCGCCGGCCTGCCGATGGCCGTCAAAGGATAATCGCCGATGCTCACCGGACTCGCTCCCGAATCGCTCTGGCTCGCTGCGCTGATCGGCGTGTTGCTCGACGCCTGGCTTGGCGAGCCGCGCCGATGGCATCCGCTGGTCGGATTCGGCTACATCGCGAACGGCGTCGAGGCGTGGCTCAACGATCCCGCAACGCGAGACAAGCCCATAAGCGCCATGACGCGCGGCACATGGGCATGGACGATCATGCTGGTGTTGCCGGTACTCGTCGCGTGGGCCCTGACGTTCCTGCCCGGCTGGAGCGGCATTCTCTGGCAGGCGCTTACGTTGTACGCGGCGCTCGGTGCACGCAGTCTGCGCGAGCACGTGATGCCCATCGCCGATGCCTTGCGCGACGGCGATCTGACGCAGGCACGCGCACTGACGGCTCGCATCGTCTCGCGCGATACCGAGGACGCGAGCGCGTCCGATCTCGCGCGTGCGGCGGTGGAGTCGACGCTGGAGAACGGCAACGATGCCATCTTCGGCGCGCTCTTCTGGTTCGCCATCGCGGGCGCGCCGGGCGTTGTGCTGTTCCGTCTGGCGAACACGCTCGACGCGATGTGGGGCTATCGCACCGACCAGTTCCTGTATTTTGGCCGCCCCGCTGCGCGCATCGACGATGTGCTCAACTGGATTCCCGCACGCCTCACGGCGGCGAGCTACGCCGTCTTCGGCGATGTGGCGCGCGCCATCGGCTGCTGGCGCACACAGGCCAGCACGTGGTCCAGCCCGAATGCCGGGCCGGTGATGGCCGCCGGGGCAGGCAGTCTCGGCGTTCAGTTGGGTGGGCCAGCGCGCTATCACGGCGAGTGGGAAACGCGTCCGGCGCTGGGTTGCGGCACGGAGCCCTCGGCACAACACATCAAGGCCGCGTGGCGGCTCATCTCGCGTTCGATGTGGATGTGGCTGATCGTCAGCGGTGCACTGGCGCTGTTCGCCGCGTCGCAGGCCGATGCCATGCCTGTTGACGTGCTCTGATCGCAATCGCAGGCCCCGCTTCCCCCAATGTCATCCTCTGCCGTCTCGTCATCGCCGCCAGTGCCCCGCCATGGCGGAAACCTCGGTGAAGCCATCCTGCGCTATCGACGTCCCCGCGAAGATTGGCTCGACCTGTCCACCGGCATCAATCCGAACGGCTACCCCGTGCCGATGCCCCCTGCGAGCGTCTGGCGCGACTTGCCCGACGCCTTCGACGATCTACGCGACGTCTCCGCGGCATACTACGGCGTGCCTGCACACACCGTCGTGCCATGCGCCGGTTCGCAGGCGGTCATTCGTTCGCTGCCCACGCTACTGCGTCCGGGACGCGTTGCCGTCGCCTCACTCACCTATAGCGAGTACGCCCCGGCCTTTGCCGATGCAGGCCATACGCTGGTGCCGTGGCTCGGTCCCGAAGCCGGCTTGCCTGACGTCGACTATCTCGTTTGGGTGAATCCGGACAATCCCACGGCGCGATGCGTCTCCCGCGAGACGCTGACGCAATGGCAAGGCTTGCTGGCGGAACGTGGCGGGATGCTAATCGTCGACGAGGCATTTGCAGACGTTTCGCCGCAGGAATCGATGACGCCTCATGTCGGCGAGGACAGTCTTGTGGTGCTGCGCTCCGTGGGCAAATTCTTCGGGCTTGCGGGCATTCGCGCAGGCTTTGCGTTGTGCCCGCAAGCGTTGGCAACACGTCTTGCCGAGCGTCTGGGGGCGTGGACCGTCAGCGGACCGGCGCGGTTCGCTGTCCAAACCGCCCTGCGCGACACGGCGTGGCAGGCGGCAACCCGCGAACGTTTGTTGCACGACGGCGAACGGCTTCTCGTATTGTTGCGCTCGCACGGCTGGCCGGCCGCCGGCACACCGCTTTTCGCGTGGACGCCGCACGCGCTCGCGCCGCAATGGCACGAACGGCTGGCGGCTCAGGGCATCTGGACGCGCCGCTTCGATACGCGCCCCATGACGCTGGCCGATGGGGAATCGGGCGCGTTACCCAGCCTGCGTCTGGGCCTGCCATCCACCGAATCTACGTGGCAACGGCTGCAATCCGCGCTAGCCGAATTACGTTCCGAGTGAAGTTTCCGGGAACTGCCGGAGCCCACAGCCATCCAATTTCCCCGTTATGCTTCCGATCGGGCATACAGCTCACGCTTACGTCATATTAAAAGTCGTGTGTTTGGCGCCCTTTTCGTTACAAATTGAAGCATTTCTGCAACAAATGCATACAGTCACCGCCAGAGGGCGCCGCTAGACTGAAGGTTCTTCCGCAAGGGCTTTCCCCAGATATCAAGGACGACCAAATGAAAAAACTGCCGCTGTTGCTTGCCACGCTCCTGACCGCCGCCGTCGTGACGGTGGGTTGTACGAAGAAGGAAGATCAAACGGCCGCGCCGGCCGCCGATACGTCGGCATCGGCACCGGCCAGCGATGCTGGCGCTGCCATGAGCGCTCCGGCCTCGGACGCAGGCGCTGCTGCCCCGGCTCCGGCCTCCAACTAGCACAGCAGACCGGTTGGCCAGACACTGTCGCGGGCTTCGTGCCATCGTACGGTGTCATCATGCCCACCCCGGTATTGCAGTCACGCTCCAGTAACGGCCTGACAAAGCGCTAAGGTATTAACGACCGCGCCCCCTGAACGTTTCGGCGTCAGGGGGCGCGGTCGTTTTTGTCTCGCTCGGCGGGTGAGTTGCGAGACGCTTCCGGCATTACTTCACCACCGTCACCCCGCCGTCGATCACACCGTAAGCTTGCACCTTGCCTGTCCCGCTGCCGGCGCTGGCGCCCGCACTGCCGCCGGGGGCGGCGCAAGCACCAAGCAACGTCACCAGGGCGAGCGCCAGCACGCTCATCTGTCCGATATTTCGTTTCACGCCTTCGCTCCTCGAAGCCCGCCACTGACTGGCCGGGCGTATTTCCTGTCGATGACCTGACGCATACCAAGTTATGACGTCACGCTCTTTTCGACAGCCCTCGCGTGACATCAGTTCGCTGCGGGCGCACATCCGGGAGGACGTCTCAGATGCCGGTATTCAAACCACGTCAGTCCGATGACGATGACATCCAGTGCTGTGATGAACAGCAACAACGGGGAGTGCGTAAAGCTGTATCGATACATTTGGTAGAGAATGAACAAACCAAAAACCGCGATGGCGGCCGGATAGTACCTACGCTTCTTCCGCCAGAGACCAATGATGAGCCAGAGTTTGATGGCGCCGTGGCTAAGCAAATAGAAGGCCGTGAAGTGTTGGCTGCTCACGGACAGGCCTTGCGCAGCATGGAGCAGATAATTGGCAACGAAGTCGCGAGGGTCTTCCGTCAATTCCAGCCGGGTGACGGACTGCGCCAGGTCAAGCAGGAGTTGTCTGGTAACGAAGTAGGCGAACACGCCTGCGGCGATTTCCGCCAGTGCAAACACACCTTTGAGCATAAGACTGATCTCAAAGGCGGCGTGTACGTTCGTCTCGTCAAACCGTTTCTTTATGCTGGCCATTTTCTGCAATGCATGACGTAAAGCACATTAAGCTCTCACCATTCGCATGATTGGCTGCCAAGCCAACCCCACCAGGGCAACGACGCAAAAAATCGCACCTGCATAGAAGGTAAACGATGCGCCGAGGCGATCCCACAACAGTCCGGCCAGCACGCTGGCGAGCAGCATCGCGACACCACTGACCAGATTGAAAAATCCATACGCGGTGCCGCGCAAGTCGGCGGGTGCGGTATCGGCAACCATCGTCGCCAACAAGCCCTGCGTGATACCCATGTGAATCCCCCAGAGGGCGACACCGGCCAGCACAACGCCCCAGTGACCGTTAATTGCCAACACCAGGTCGGCCGCGATCAGGACGATCAAACCAAGTGCCAACAGCGTCTTGTGGCTCATGCGGTCGGAGAGCTTGCCGAACGGGTAGGCCGACAGGGCATAGACCAGATTCATCGCCACCATCACGAGCGGCACCAGAGCAACCGGCACACCACTCTGCTGCGCACGCAGAACAAGAAACGCTTCGCTGAAGCGGGCCAGCGTGAATACCGCACCGATACCCACCACCCACCAGTATGGCCCTCCGAGGCGATCCAGGTTCTCCCGCCGGATCGGATTGGTGCGCGCTGTCGTTGAATGGCGTTGTGGCTCGCGCAGGCCGAAGAACAGCAGCGCGACCGCCATCAGGCCCGGAATCGCGGCCACCCAGAATACGGCTCGAAAGTCGTTGGCCCACAGCAGCATCAAACCGACCGCCATCGACGGCCCGAGGAAGGCCCCGACGGTGTCGATGGACTGGCGCAGGCCAAACGCTGCGCCGCGCAAATGCCGTGGCGCAATATCCGCAACCAGGGCATCGCGTGGTGCGTCGCGCACGCCTTTGCCAACCCGATCCAGCAAGCGAGCCGTCAGCACAATGCCGACCGTGGGTGCCACGGCAAAGAGCGGCTTGGTCAGCGCGCTCATCGCGTAGCCGAATACCGCCAAGCCCTTGCGCTTTCCCAGATAGTCGCTCAAGGCCCCCGAGAATATCTTGACGATCAGCGCTGTGGATTCCGCCATGCCTTCCACCAGACCGACCGCCAGCGCACTCGCGCCCAAGGTCGAGATCATGAACATCGGCAGCAGGCTATGGATCATCTCCGAGGAAATGTCCATCAGCATGCTGACAATACCGAGTACCCATATGCCTGCCGGTATTTGCCGCAAGGTACTTTTTGTGGGTGTTGTCATCGCTGCCCCCATCTGGTGCCGATCGGTCGCGCATGGCACATTGTCGATTGTCCGATTGCGCCATACCCTGTCCTGATGTCAGGACAGTCACATCGAAACGTCAGAATAGCGCTAACTATTCTATTTCTCGACACCTGCAGCGAAAGGTCACGAATTTCTCTCCGACACGATCGTGTACCCCTTGTCGCGGCACGGCAACGCGCCGAGAATGTTGGGTCGGTTGACAAGGCAGATGGCCGCAGTGCCGCTCCGCCCATCCCAATCCATGCCCTCCCACACCTAAGCCACCTGCTTCGATGTCGCTCAATTCTCCGGCCAAGCGCCGCCCCCGCCGTCACCTGATTGCACTGGTAAGCGCCTGTTTCGCCGCACTCAGCGCCCAAGCGGCCGTCACCGTCAAGGATGACTCCGGCGCCATGGTCACGCTCCCGGCCCCGGCACAGCGCGTGGTGAGCCTCTCACCGCACGCGACCGAGTTACTGTTTGCGGCAGGCGCGGGCGATAAGGTCGTGGGCGTCGTGGCCTACTCCGATTATCCCGAGGCGGCGCGCAAACTGCCACGCGTCGGCGACAACAGTGCGCTCGATCTCGAACGCATTCTCTCGCTCAGACCCGACCTGCTCGTGGTCTGGATGCATGGCAACTCGCAGCGTCAGGTCGAAGCGCTGCGTCAGTTGAAACTGCCGGTGTTCTACTCCGAGCCGAAACATTTGACCGACCTGCCCGCAGCCATCGAAACGCTGGGTACGCTGACCGGGACACCGGCCAAAGCGCAAGCCTCGGCCGAGGCGTTCCGGGCACGCTACGAAGCGCTGCGCAAGCAATATTCGTCGCGCGCACCGGTGTCTGTCTTCTATCAGGTGTGGATGCAGCCACTCATGACCCTGAACGGCACGCATATGGTCAGCGATGTGATCCGGCTGTGCGGCGGCGTCAACGTCTTCGCCGATGAAGCACCGCTCGTGCCGCGCGTATCCGTTGAAGCGGTACTCGCCAAGCGGCCGGAAGCGATGTTCACCGCCACGCCAGGCGCAACGAAGTCCGATAAGCCGCTCGCCACACTCGACAGTTGGCGCAAGTGGCCGCAGTTGCCCGCCGTTGCGCATAACAATCTCTTCGGCATCGACGGCGACCTCATCAACCGGCCTGGCCCGCGCATACTCGACGGCGCACGCACCATGTGCGAAGACCTCGACATCGCTCGCTCGCGTCGCACGTCAGCCGCGCAGTGATGTGCGATTGACAGCGCGCTGCGCAGATGCGGAGGTGCGGAGATAGCGACCGGCGATTGACGCGGGCCTAGGCGTTCCAGCGAATCAAGCGTGCGGGACTGTCATCGGCGTCATCGGCGAAGCGAAGGTGGCAAATGCCACCGAAGTCGAGCGACCACGACAGACATGCCGTAGTCGGCAGACGCAGTGCGCTCGCCGTGTGCAAACGAATCGGCCCGGCGTGAGCAACGGCCACATGTACGCCATGCATTGCGCTCGCCGCGTCGCGCAAGCCCCTCACCCAGGCGTCCATGCGCGACACGATGTCGCGGGCAGACTCGCCGCCGGGCGGCGCAAATTCGGACACATTGCGCGCCCA
Organism: Pandoraea sp. SD6-2; assembly: GCF_000389825.1. Taxonomy (NCBI): domain Bacteria; kingdom Pseudomonadati; phylum Pseudomonadota; class Betaproteobacteria; order Burkholderiales; family Burkholderiaceae; genus Pandoraea; species Pandoraea sp. SD6-2. The sequence continues at coordinate 174,324 of NZ_KB944429.1, forward strand.
GGCATCGAGATCGTTTCTATCGATGGCGTCCCAGGGCTGCATTTCCCACGCACCAAAATCCATCTCGGCGAGGCGCGCATCTTCCTTCACTCGCAGCCCCAAAGACGTCGCCAACACCTCGGCAGTGCGACGCGCGCGTTGCAGGGGGCTGCTGTGGATCGCCGCCGGTGTACGGCCATCGAGCAACGTCGCAAGCCGGGCATGCATCGCAGCGACCGCCGCATCGAAGCGCAACGCATCGACGGGCAAATCGGTACGGCCATAACAAAGACCCGACGCGATGTCCGGCGGCGGATGCCGCATCAGGATCAGATCCATGCGCACACCGTGAGGTACAGCGCAAGTTCGCCGATTTGCTGGGCGAAACCCAGCGTATCGCCGGTGTAGCCGCCGAGACGCCGGCGCAAATAGCGGATGAAGCCCGCACGCACCGCCATCAGCACCACGGCCCCCGTCACCCCCGCGCGCCAGTCCGGCCATAGCCACCACGGCACGCTGCATGCGACGCCGAACAACAGTCCCCCCATGCTCAAACGTTGAGCGACGGGTTTGGCCTTCCCTTCGGAACGAACGTAATCTAGCGTGCGCAGCAGACTGATCGCCATGCTTCGGCTCGCCGCATGTGCGCCGATGAGCACGACGGCAAAACCGCCCCACCCCACCGCCGCCTGAATATCGACGAGTGCCTGCCACTTCACGGCAAGCGCCAGCCACAGGGCGACCGAGCCATAGGTGCCGATGCGCGAGTCGTGCATGATGTCCAGCACGCGCTCACGTGTGAATGCGCCGCCGAACGCATCCACCGAATCGGCCAGGCCATCCTCGTGAAACGCCCCCGTGAGCAGCACGCTCACCCCCATCCCCAACGCGATGGCGAGATGCGGCGACCACAACAGCCCCATCGCCATGGTCAGCAAGGCGACGAGCGCGCCGACCCACACACCGACGAGCGGGAAATAGCGCGTTGCCGCGTTCAACTGTTCGGGGGAGTAGCCGACCCACTGCGGAATCGGCACACGCGTGAAGAAGCCGAGCGCGCTCAGGAAAAGCCGCAACTGCCCCTTGATGCCCCCGAACGACGCCGCAGCCTCCCGCGCTTGCGCCGGGTGATCCTGCGTCACCAGATCGCGCGGCGATTCGACAGCGCCATGCGAGGGATCGGGGGACGACGCCGTCATTGTCCGGCCGCCTCGCGCTCGCTCACGCCGGCGCCTTCGAACGTCGCCATCTCGCGCAAGAACGCGGCAGCGGCCTGAATCAGCGGCATCGCGAGCGCCGCGCCCGTGCCTTCGCCCAGACGCAGCCCCAATTGCAGCAGCGGCTTTGCGCCAAGCGTTTCGAGCATCGCACGATGGCCGGTTTCATCCGAGGCGTGCGCGAAAACGCAGTAGTCGAGCACCGCCGGCGATACCCGTGCGGCCACGAGCAGTGCCGATGTGCTGATGAAGCCGTCCACGACGATCACGAGCCCCAGCTTGGCGGCAGCGAGATAGGCGCCCGTCATCATGGCGATCTCGAAGCCGCCGAAGGTTGCGAGCGTTTCCAGCGGATCGGGTTGATCGCCGGTCACCGGATGCGCGGCGAGCGCACGTTCGAGTATGGCCGTCTTGCGCGCCAGCCCGTCGTCGTCGACCCCCGTGCCACGGCCGACACACGCGGCGAGCGGCAAGCCGGTCAGACGCTGCATGAGACACGCGGCCGACGACGTGTTACCGATCCCCATCTCGCCGAAGCCGATCATGCGCGCGCCCCGCGAGGCGTGCGCGACGACACGCGCCGCCCCGGCAGCCAGCGCCGTTTCGAGTTGGTCGCGCGTCATGGCGGGGGCTTCGAGGAAATTCTGCGTGCCGCGCGCCACGGGAATGTCGACGAGCGATGCGTGCGACGGGAAATCGGCGGCCACGCCCGCGTTCACCACTTCAAGCTCGATGCCGTGCGTGCGGCAGAAGACGTTAATGGCCGCGCCGCCCCGCAGGAAGTTGAGCACCATCTGAGCGGTTACGGTCTGCGGATAGGGACTCACGCCGGCCGCCACGACGCCGTGATCGCCCGCGAACACCAGCATGGTCGGGCGCGCGAGATCGGGGGTTGCGCTGCGCTGAATCCGGCCGATCTGATGGGCAACGCGCTCGAGCGCGCCAAGGCTGCCGGGCGGCTTCGTCTTGATGTCGATGGCATGCTGAAGTGCGGTATCCATCGCGGTGGATGGCGCCGGGATATCGAACAGTTCGGTGAGCAACGGGCTGAAAGCGGTCATACGGAAACGTCCTGAAACGATGAAGCGAAGATTACATTTCCACGCCGGCCTGCGCACGAATGCCCTGGGCAAACGCGTGCTTGACGGGCGTCATATCGGTCACGGTGTCGGCGGCGTCCACGAGTGCCTGCGGGGCGCCGCGGCCGGTGATCACCACATGCTGCATCTCGGGGCGCGCCTGTAAATCGGCGATCACGGTGCTCACGTCGAGATAGCCCAGCTTGAGCGCGATGTTGAGTTCGTCGAACAGCACGAGACCGAACGACGGATCGCGCAACATCCGGCGCGCCTGCTCCCACGCCGCTTCCGCCTTGGCAATGTCGCGCGTGCGGTCTTGCGTCTCCCACGTGTAGCCTTCGCCCATCACGTGAAACTCGCACGCCTCGGGAAAGCGCCGCAGGAATTTCTCCTCGCCGGTCGGAATCGCGCCCTTGATGAATTGCACGACCCCCGTCTTCATGCCGTGGCCCATCGCGCGCACTACCATGCCGAAGCCGGAACTCGACTTGCCCTTGCCGTTGCCGGTCGTGATGACGATCACGCCGCAGTCGCGCTGCGCTTGCGCGATCTTGTCGTCGATGACCGCCTTCTTGCGCACCATGCGCGAGCGGTGACGCTCGTTGCGGCCGTCGCCGTCGCTGTCGGCTGAGGCTGTGGTGCCGGGTTGGGGTTGCGGTGATTCTTGCGTCATGAACAGCACCTGTCAGAAACGGGCGTGCGGCACAGGACGGCCGCACGCGGATGAGAGTGTACGCCTGTGAGTTTCCACGTCATGCACGGCGCACCGGCACAAGCGCCTCGTCGCCGCCATCGCGAATGAGGCGCAGCGGATAACCGAAAGCGTTGCTGCAATGCTCGGCCGACAGCACGTCGTGCACCGGGCCGGCGCGCCAGCCGCCACGACCGTCGAGCAGCAACGCATGCGTGGCGAAGCGTCGCGCGAGATTCAGATCGTGGCACGAGAAGATGGCAGCAGCGTCGGCGCGTTGCGCATGCTGCGCGAGCTGTTCGAGGGCGTCGATCTGATGATGCAGATCGAGATGCGAGACCGGTTCGTCGAGCAGCAGCAGAGGCGTAGCCTGCGCCAGAACGGCGGCGAGCGACACGCGCTGACGCTCGCCGCCCGAGAGCGTGGTGACGTCGCGCGCCGCGAAGTCTTCCAGCCCCACCTGCGCGAGTGCGGCCATGGCGCTGGCGATATCGTCGTCGGACTCCCAGGCGCCCCAGCGGCCTTGCGCAAGATAGGGATGACGTCCTGCCAGTGCAACTTCGAGGGCCGTGGCGCCGAATGCGTCGCGCGTCTGTTGCGGCATCAGCGCCCGCATCCTGGCAAGCGGCGCAGGGCGCCACTGCGCCAACGGTTTGCCGGCAATGTCGACACGGCCACTGCCTGCAATCGTCGCGTCGCGCTGCGGTTTGTCGTCAATCGGACGCAACCCGGCGAGGGTGTTGAGCAGTGTCGTCTTGCCCGCGCCGTTCGGCCCGGCCAGACACCAGCATTCGCCCGCAGCGACGGCAAGGTCGAGCCAGTCGACGAGCACACGCTTACCGGCGCGCAAGGTCAGGGCATGGGTTTGCAGCAGCGGTGTACTCATCGGATGGCCCGCCGGGAAAGGAGCCACAGGAAGACCGGCACGCCGATCATCGCGGTGATGACACCCACGGGCAGTTGCGTCGGCGCAATGATCGTGCGCGCCACCAGATCCGCGAACATCAGAAGCGCACCGCCTGCGAGCGCGGCGGCGGGCAACAGCATGCGCTGATCGTTGCCGAAGCGCAGACGCAGAATGTGCGGCACGACGAGACCGATGAAGCCGATGCTGCCTGCGGTGGTCACGGCAATCGCGGTGGCAAGCGACGCCGCCAGATAAACACGCGCACGCAGCGGACCAACCGCCACGCCAACGGCTTGCGCCACCGCTTCTCCGCGCAACAGTACGTTCAGGCGATGCGCGACGGGGCACACGATGAGCAGCGTCGCGGCAAGCGCGATCAACGGCAATGCGGCGCGGTCGACGCCGTTCAGATCGCCGGTGAGCCAGAACAGCATGCCGCGCAGACTGGCATCGGGCGCGAGGGTAAGAATGAGGGTGGCGAGTGCGCCGAAGCCTGCAGCCATCATCACGCCAGTGAGCAGCAGTTTGGTACTGCTGTCCTGATCGCCGGGACGCAGGAAGCTGCGGTGCGAGAGCGCCATCACGATAGCGATGGCCGCGAGCGCACCGGCGAAGGCGCTCGTCTGCACCCAGAAGAAAGGCAGCATAAGCGCCAGCGAGGCGAGCGCGGCAACCCCTGCACCGCCGGAAATACCCAGCACGTAGGGGTCGGCGAGCGGATTGCGAAGCAACGTCTGCATGAGAGTGCCGGCAACCGCAAGCAGGCCGCCGCACGCGAATGCAGCAAGTGCGCGCGGCAGACGCAGACGCCGGACCACGTCGCCAGCGAGACCGGCGTCGTGCCCCATCAGCAACGTGCCGATCTCGCTCAGCGAGACCGGCACGCTCCCCAGCATGAGCGACGCGAGCAGAACGGCCAGCGCAACGCCGGCCAGTCCCGCCCATATGGCAAGTGCGCGACGCAGCGTCATGCGGTATTACGCACGTTATGCGCGTTACGCCCTGCCGGGACGTCGTTAGAACTGCTTCCAGCCGAGCGAGACGTAAATCGCTCGCCCGAGAGTGTTGTAGCCATAGACCGTCTGGTAGTTCTTGTTGAAGACATTGTCCAGATGCGCCGAGACGTACCAGGATTTGTCGATATCGTAGCGGGCCTGCAGGTTCACGAGTGTATAAGCACCGAGATGCTGGCCACCCGTATCGTAACGCTCGCCGCTGTAGAACACATCGCCGCCGACGGTGAACTTGTCGAACGTCTTCGACAGGCCGACCGAACCGAACTGCCTGGCACGACGTGCGAGTTGCTTGCCGGCATCAAGATCGGTCGGGTTCTGACGCGTGAACGACCCACGCACATCCACGCCGAAGAGCGGACGTCCCGTGTAGGTCAACTCAAGCCCCTCGACACGTGCCTTGGCCACGTTGGCAGCCGTGTACGGGAACACCGTCAGCGACTGGATCAGGTTCGTGTAGTTGGTCTGGAAGCCCGTCAACTTGATCAGGCCGAGACGCTCGCCGCCGTTGAACTGAACCGCCAGCTCCTTGGAGATCGAGCGTTCCGGTTGCAGGTTCGGATTGCCGTAGCCCGGGTAGAACAGCTCGTTGAAGGTCGGTGCGCGGAAGCCGTCGGACGCATTGGCCATGAACTTCCACTGATTCGTCAGGTTGTAGCCGTAGCCGAGCCAGTAGCTGTTAGCGCCGCCGAAGTCCGAGTACATGTCGCGGCGCACGTTGGCTTGCACCTGATGCTTGCCGAACGTGCCTTCATAGCCCAGATAGGGCGAATCGAGATGGCGGTTGTTGTGGCCGAAATTGGTGTTGCTCTCGACCGTCTGTTCCAGACGCGTGTAGCCGGCGATCAGCTTCTGCCCCGCCATAAAGGCGTATTCGTTGGCCCAGTCGATCTGATTGCTCGACGTGTGGAAGTTGCCGTTGCCCTTGCCATTCAGGTAGTTGTAGCTGTAATCGTCGCCCTGCGTGACGGTGAAGCGCGTATTCCACTTGTCCGTGATGTTGCCTTTCACGTAGCCCGAAATCTGGCGCACGCGGGCATCGGTGTCGTTCAGATCGGTCGGCTTGCCGAAGGCGTTGTCGTAGCTGCTGCTGCCGTCGCTCTGGAACAGGCGCACGCCGGCTTCCCACGTATCGCCGAACTTACGCGAGAGGGATGCGCTCACGCTGGTGTTGTCGTCGCCATTGCGGTTCGGGTTGACCTTCGGCGCAAAGCGCGGGTCTTGTGCGGAGATGCCGTTGGTGTGAAAGCGCGAGACGTCCAGCGAGAAGCGAGTCTTGCCGTCTTCGAACGACCCGGCGATACCGGCATTGGCCTGCGTGGTGTTGTTGGTGCCGTAACCCACCTCGGCATAGGCACGCGGCGGGCCGCCGTCACCCTTGCGCGTGAAGATCTGAATCACGCCGCCCACGGCTTGCGAGCCGTAAAGCGCCGAGACGTTGCCGCGCACGATTTCGATGTGATCGATCTGCGACACCGGAATCTGTGCGATGTTGGTCGTACCCGACGTGGCCGAGTTGACCGGCACACCGTCGATGAGCACGAGCGAGGCGTTCGACGCCGCACCGCGCATGAAGATGCTGGCCGACGTGCCGAAGCCGCCGTTCTGCACGATTTCCACGCCGGCCTGACCGCGCAGCAGTGTCGGCAAGTCCTGTGCCTGGCTTTGTTCGATGTCTTCGCGCGTAATCACCGAGGTTGCAGCCAGCGTGTCGGCCAGCTTCTGCTCGGTGCGCGAGGCCGTCACGACGGTCGTTTTGAGCTGTACGGCGGTAGGGTTGTCCGCCGTCTTCGCGGCAAGGACAACCGGGGCAGCGGGTGCGGTATCGGCCGGCTGAGCCGACTGTGCGTGCGCGCCGACGCTGACGGCCAGCAGGGTGGCGGCGACAGCGAGACGATGCGGCGTAGGAACAAAGGTGGCTGATGCCGAGGACAGGCGTGCAAAGGCAGGCGCGTGCAGCGCCATCGCGCGAACGTGGGTGCGCATGATTCTCGTGAGACTTCCGTAGTTTTCTTATTGCCTAGACCCGTTCCCCCGCGGGCCGCCGGCGCACGGGGAGCGCCGGTGACACGTCACGGATGCGAAGCATCGACACATGAAAACGACGGCATGCCACTCACGGCGTCGCCGGGCGGCATGGCTTTCCCCACTCACTCAGGCCGGTATCCGGGCTGGTCATCATCGCGCCTGACCGGCCTTCCCGCGAGCGGATAGCTCACAGTGGCGATAAAGGCGAAGCGCGTTTTCGGAAACCTTTCGGGCCGAAAGAATGACTTACCGTTGCGGGGGCAGCACAGGTTGGCCAGCCCGTGTGGGGACGCGGCTCCCTGTTTCCCGTTTAACTGCGCATGCCGGAGGGGCTTGCGCGAGCACCGAAGTGCCGCAAGTGTAGGGGCCATTCGAACGAGCGTCAATGCTCGATCGTCGGGCATTGGCCGCCGATTCCGTTAGAATGTAGGGCAATTATGAGGACGCAGCCCGATGCTCACCGATCTCGACAATCTCACCGACAAAATTGAACAGTTGGTTGTGATAAGCCAACGTTTTCATCAACACAATCAAGCGCTGCTCGCCGAACTCGATCGCGCGCGCGCCGAATGCGACGAAACTCGCATCGCCATCGAGCAATTGCGCACCGAGCGCGACGCCCTGCGTTTGCAGCGCGATCAGCTCGCGGCCAAGATCGACGAGGCACAGGTTCGCTTGAACGCTATTCTGGAAAAACTCCCTACGCAAAACCCCGCTGAGGGTCAGATGGATCTGCTCGGCACTCCCGGTGGAGAAAACGCATGACGATCAAGCAGCTCGAAGTCAATATTCTCGAACAGTCCTACCGGCTTGCGTGCCCGCCGGAACATGAGGCTGACCTGCTGTCTGCCGTGTCCCGCGTCGATGCCGAAATGAGCAAGGTTCGCGCGCAGAGCAGCGTGCGCGGCACCGATCGCATTGCCGTCATGGCAGCGTTGAGCCTGGCATCCGAATTGCTTGCGCTTGAAAAAAGTATTGCCGCTGGACAAGCATTCCCCGCCGAAGAAATTCAGAGTAGAATGCAACGCATGAACGAACGATTAAGCGCAGTGATCGATCAGTATCAGAGTTGAAAATTCACTCGCTGCCGTCCGATTCAAAAGGTTAGTTTTCCCTGCCTGGTTCGCGAAAGTCATAGATTCCTTGAACCAATGATCTGTTGCAGGTTGCGGAAGTTTGTAGTGCTGGCGTGAGCGTCACTCTGTCTGATGAACCCAAAGCGCTACTAACCGCGACCACCTTGAGCCTCACGGTTCAGGATGCCGGCTTAGCGGCTGAGGCGGGGACCCAATGCACGGCACTGCGCAAGCAGTGCCGTTTTTTTTCGTCTGCTCACTTCGCAGCCTGCCCCCTCGGTGCCGGGTAAGCACAAAGCCCCTCCCGGAATCTCGGCGTCAGTCTATCCACGAGAATTGATCAATGCTTCTGTTCATTGGGAAGCTCATCCTGACCGTACCCGTCGCGTACGCTTTGGCATACCCCTTGCTGAATCCCAGTTCGGGTGAGGGGGTGTTCGGGAAACTGAACGTGATCGGCCCCCTCAGCCGGGAAAATCCAGCGTAAGGCAGATTGAACAGACACACCGTAGAGCGGAATGCCGCCATGAGGTAGCGCTGCGGCCACTTTGTCTGCTCGAATCCGCGATACAAAAACGGCCCGGGGGCTGCCCCCCGGGCCGTCAAAGCCAGACCTTTCCAACACACCGTTCGGCTTCTCAAGAAAACCGCGTAACCGAACGGCATTGGACCTGCGGGCCGCTTCGTCGCGCCGCGTTGATGCGCGGCGGACAGACGATCAGAACTGCGCCTCGCTCAGCGACAGCACAGAGTCTGCGCCCTCGGTAATCGCCTGTGCGAGACCCGGTGCCTGCGTAAGGATGTGATCCGCAAAGAAGCGGGCGGTACCGATCTTGGCGTCGTAAAACGACGGGTCCTGATTGCGCAGTTTCTGCGCCGCCAGCAAGGCGCGCCCCATCTGCCACCCACCCAACACGATACCGGCAAGCTTCAGATACGGCACGCTTCCCGCAAACACGGCGTTCGCATTGTCCTGCGTGTTGGCGACCACATAGTCGACCACGATCGACAGCGCTTCGCGTCCCTTCGCGAGACGTTCCGCCACCGGCTGCCCCACACCACCCAACGCCCGCAGTTCGTTCTCCGTAGCAATGATCTGCTCGCACAGGGCGTGCGCCACGGCACCGCCGTCACGCAACGTCTTGCGGCCGATGAGGTCGTTCGCCTGAATCGCGGTCGTACCTTCGTAGATGGGAAGAATGCGGGCGTCGCGATAGTACTGCGCAGCGCCCGTCTCTTCGATAAAGCCCATGCCGCCATGCACCTGCACGCCAAGGCTCGTCACCTCCAGCGACATTTCGGTGCTCCAGCCCTTCACGATCGGCACGAGGAACTCGTAGACGGCTTGCGCGCGCTTGCGCTCGGCAGCGTCGGCGGCGTGATGTCCGATATCGGCCTGCGCTGCGGCCACGTAGGCGAGTGCACGTGCGCCTTCGGTCAGTGCACGCATCGTCATGAGCATGCGCTTGACGTCGGGGTGATGGATGATGGACACGGCGTCGCGCGACGAGCCATCCACCGGGCGGCTTTGCAAACGCTCCCGTGCGTAAGCCACGGCATGCTGATAGGCACGATCGGCCACGGCCACGCCTTGCATGCCGACAGCGAAGCGCGCAGCGTTCATCATGATGAACATGTATTCGAGGCCACGATTCTCCTCGCCGACGAGATACCCCGTCGCCCCGCCGTTGTCGCCAAATTGCAATACCGCCGTCGGGCTCGCCTTGATACCCAGCTTGTGCTCGATAGACACACAGTGCACGTCGTTACGCGCCCCGAGATTGCCCTCGGCGTCGACGTTGAACTTCGGCACGATGAACAGCGAAATACCCTTCACGCCCGGCGGCGCATCGGGGATGCGCGCCAGCACGAGGTGCACGATGTTCCCGGCCATATCGTGCTCACCGAACGTGATGAAAATCTTCGTACCGAAGAGGCGATAGGTGCCGTCGGCTTCGCGTTCTGCACGCGTGCGCACCAGTGCGAGATCGGACCCGGCCTGCGGCTCGGTCAGGTTCATCGTGCCGGTCCACTCGCCCGAGAGCAGCTTCGGAACGTAGAGCGCGCGTTGTGCATCGGTGCCTGCCGTGAGCAGTGCCTCGACAGCGCCATCGGTCAGCAGCGGGCACAGCGCGAACGACAGATTCGCGGCGTTGAGCATTTCCGTGCAGGGCGTGGCAACGAGCTTTGGCAGCCCCTGTCCGCCATACGCTTGCGGATGCAGCACCCCCTGCCAGCCGGCTTCAGAGAACTTCCGGAATGCCTCCTTGAAACCCGGCGTCGTGGTGACGACACCGTCCTTCCACGTACTCGGCTGCTGATCGCCAATGACGTTCAGCGGCGCCAGCACTTCCTGATTGAAACGTGCGGCTTCCTCGAGCACGGCCTGCGCAAGTTCGGGCGAGGCATCCTCATAGCCCGGCAGCGCCGCAATGCTCGTCAGGTCCGCCAGTTCGTTCATCACGAACTGCATGTCCTTGATCGGGGCCTGATAACTCATGTCATTCCTCCAAGGGATTCCGATTGCCTGTTGATGGTGGCGAATGCCTGGGTTCTTATTATTCTGTTTGACCGATTCGCATGAAGACACCCCACCGTCGCCGGCCAGTTTCCTCATGCGGATCGGCTGCGGGACGCGTTCACACGCACGCCCCGCAACCTCACCTGACTCATGACGCGCTTACAGCGCGCCCGTCAGCTCCGGCACGACCGTGAACAGATCGCCCACCAGGCCATAATCCGCCACCGAGAAAATCGGCGCTTCCGGATCCTTGTTGATCGCCACGATCACCTTCGAATCCTTCATCCCCGCCAAGTGCTGGATCGCCCCCGAAATGCCCACCGCGATATACAACTGCGGCGCCACGATCTTGCCCGTCTGCCCCACCTGATAGTCGTTCGGCACGTAGCCCGCGTCCACCGCCGCACGCGACGCGCCCAGCGCCGCACCCAGCTTGTCCGCCAGCGGCTCGAGCACCTTCGTATAGTTCTCGCCGCTACCCAGACCCCGGCCGCCCGAGACGATGATCTTCGCGCTCGTCAGCTCCGGACGGTCCAGCTTCGTCACCTCACGCCCAACGAACTGCGACACGCCCGCGTCCGGCGTTGCCGCCACCGTCTCCACCGCCGCGCTGCCGCCCGTCGCCGCTGCCGGGTCGAACCCCGTCGAGCGCACCGTGATCACCTTCACCTTGTCCGCGCTTTGCACCGTGGCAATCGCGTTGCCCGCGTAGATCGGGCGCTCAAACGTATCCGCGCTGTCGACCTTCGTGATGTCCGAAATCTGCGCAACGTCCAGCAGCGCTGCCACGCGCGGCGCAATGTTCTTGCCATACGCCGTGGCCGTCGCCAGGATGTGCGAATAGTTGCCCGCAATCGACACCACCTCGTCGGCGATGTTCTCGGCCAGCCCGTCGCCGAAGTACGGCGCATCGGCCAGCAGCACCTTCTTCACGCCCGCGATCTGCGCGGCCGCATCCGCCGCTGCCTTGGCATTGCTGCCCGCAACCAGCACATGCACGTCGGCGCCGCATTGCAGCGCAGCCGTCACCGTGTTGAGCGTTGCCGCCTTGATCGATTGATTGTCGTGATCTGCAATTACCAGAATGCTCATCTCGTCGTCTCCCCTCTTAGATGACCTTCGCTTCGGTCTTCAGCTTGTCGACGAGCGCTGCCACGTCCGCCACCTTCACCCCTGCGCTGCGCTTGGGCGGCTCCGCCACCTTCAGCGTCTTCAGACGCGGGCTCACATCCACACCCAGATCCGCCGGCTTGAGCGTTTCCAGCGGCTTCTTCTTCGCCTTCATGATGTTGGGCAGCGTCACGTAACGCGGCTCGTTCAGGCGCAAGTCCGTCGTGATGACCGCAGGCAGCGACAGCGACACCGTCTCCAGACCGCCGTCCACTTCACGCGTGACCTGCGCACGGTTATCCGCCACCGTCACCTTCGAGGCGAACGTCGCCTGCGGCAGCTTCGCCAGCGCCGCGAGCATCTGACCGGTTTGATTCGAGTCGTCGTCGATCGCCTGCTTGCCCAGGATCACCAGTTGCGGCTGCTCCTTGTCCACCACCGCCTTGAGCAACTTGGCCACAGCCAGCGGTTGCAGTTCTTCATCCGATTCGATCAGAATCGCGCGATCCGCGCCGATGGCCAGCGCCGTGCGCAGTGTCTCCTGCGCTTGCGCAACGCCCGCCGACACCGCGATCACCTCCGTCGCCACGCCCGCTTCCTTCAGACGCACCGCTTCTTCCACCGCGATTTCGTCGAACGGATTCATCGACATCTTCACGTTCGCGATGTCGACGCCACTGCCGTCGCTCTTCACGCGAACCTTTACGTTGTAATCCACTACCCGTTTGACCGGTACCAGGATCTTCATG
>NZ_KB944430.1:0-27740 GCF_000389825.1 Pandoraea sp. SD6-2
ACTTGCATGTGTAAGGCATGCCGCCAGCGTTCAATCTGAGCCAGGATCAAACTCTTCAGTTTAAACCTGTTACTGTTTTCGGTTTTTCGTGATAAATCACTCGAACCGGTCGCTCTCAAAGTATGCTGACAAGTTAATTACTTAACTTACCTATTACTATGTGAGCCTCAATAAATTTAAAGCTAATCTGCCGTAGCAGACGCACCATTCATCGAGTGCCCACACTTATCGGTTGTTTAATTTTTAAAGATCAATCGCTTCTAACTTCGCTTCGTCGCACACTTACCGCGCCGTCGCTTCGTTTTCTGCGTCGCTGCATCAGCAGCAGAGAAGTGAGATTATGTCGCAGCTTCTCGTCGTCGTCAACAGTTTTTTTCGCTTTCTTCGCTCGTCGCCGCAGCAACTCACAAGCGCCAAACCCTCTGACCACCGGGCTTTCCAGCCCGTCGCCCCAATCCGCTTCGCCGCTTTCGCTGCGTCGCCGTCGTTGCGAGAGACGAGATATTAGTCACCTTCGCCAAACTGCGCAAGCCCTTTGTGAAATTATTTTGAAGAGCCAGCAAATTCCTGCCGTCAGCTTCTCTATATGTCGTGGGCCACGCCTCACCGTGTTCCGAACGACTCCCCCACAACGGGGGGAGTCGTTCCGGCTTCAGCGCATCAGGTTTTTCCGCTCTGTGGGCGTAAGCGCCTGCGACTGCGATTCACTCAGATTCATCTGTCCGAGCACCTGCACGGGCGACGCCGGATCGTAGCGCAACGCCCGCCCGCCATCGGCACGCGGTTTGCCAGTCGCATCGCTCGACGTGCCCACGTCGAGCAAGCGCACCGAGAAGATCGACGGCTGATTCTGCCGCGCCGACGCCCGATCGCGAGATACCGCATCCTGTGCCGCAGCCGCAGCCTGTGCCGCCGTTGAACTGGCATTCGTGAGCGCGCCGACATTCACAGCAGCAATGGCCGGGATGCCGACGGACTTGCCCTGCACCTGAATGTTCTCGGCGTTCATGACCCGCAGCGCCGCGATGTTCACGTTACCGGACACCCGAATCCCCGCCTCGCCCGCATCGATCGTGCCCAGCGGCGCAATCAGATCGATGTCGCCCGGCGGAATCTCCGGGATCGGGTTCAGCGTAGCGATGCCAGCGCCCGTGTTCGGTGTCGTCGGCGAAAGCGATACCAGCCCCAGGTTGTCGTAGACGCGACGCTGCGGTGTGTACACCACCGTCGACTTCGAACCGCGGCCCGCGTTGATATCCCCCAGCGCCGACCACGCCAGAATATTGCCGCCGAACGTCGTGAACACCCGACTCTGACCAAGCAGGATGCTGTCACGCGCATACATATCGACGTTGCCACGTCCCTGCGTGAGCACACCCGAGCCCTCACCCGGCACGAAGCCGCCATCCACGCCGACGAGCATGCGTCCCCCCGGCGTGAGAATGCTCACCCCGCCACCGAAGTCCGTATGAATGCCGGCATCCTGCACTTCGTAGTGGGGAACGTCGTACGCAGGGCTACCCCGTGCAGCCCATTGCGCCTGCGTCAGATACTTCACGCCGGGCCGCGGACGCGTCGTCGCTTCCCGCCCGATGTTCTGAAGATAGTAGAGCGCGCTGCTGTACATCGTGAGACTGCCGTCATACTCGGTCGAGCCGCCCGGGAAAAGCGTAGCGATGGCTTCGCGCCCGCGCAGATAGCTCCCCGCACGCGGGCCGCTAGCGTCGTTGTACTCACGCCCGGATGCCCGCAACTCGGCGAAGTACACATCGCGCAAATACGCGCGTTGCTGTTCGGCCGGAAGCGCATCGAAGAACTGACGTGCGTCCATCGACGCCGCGTCGAAATGCACGCCCAGACCATTGCGTCCAGCGAAGCGTGTGGCCAGCCAATTCACGAGATACAGTTGGCTCTGCTGTGCGAATTCGTTGCGCAGATCACGCTTCGCCGCACCGCCGGTGCCGCCCGCCGCCTTGCTCGCCGCGTCGAGTTCCGTCTGCTTCTTGACGAGGAAGGCATCGGCACCGGCCGCATTGCCGTCATAACCAAACTCCTGATGCAGCCATCCCGAGAGCGTAAGCTCCCCGCCATAGACGACCACGGCCTTGCCCGGCTGATTGGCGAATGGCCGAGATCCGTCCGCCAGGTTCGCCGCATCGAGATATCGAGCCGCGAACGCCTTGAAGTCGATGCCGTCGAGCCCCTTCGGCCCCACACCGGCCGCCACCGCAATCGCCGCCCCGTTGCTCCGGTCGCCCGGCTTGACGTTGGCGAGCGCGCCGAGACTGCGCAACTCGGCCTTGTCGCCCATGAAGACGTTGCGCCCCGCCGTGACTTCCAGCAGCCCCGGGCCGGCCACGTAGAACGTGCTGTAAAGAATATCCCGTCCCGCCGACACGACCGAAACATCGTCCGCCGAGTTCTGCACGATCAGATTGCCGCGCATCGTCGCGCTCGACGCACTCACCGGTCGCCCCGGATTGTTGACCGGGTCCTGGAAGTCAGGCGTGGTGCTCCACCCGGCGAAATCTGCATGGGTGCTCAGATAGGTGCCGAGCGGCGTTCCCGAGTTGACGATGTCTCGTCCTGCCCGGATCGCCACCGCGCCGTTGCCCTCGTACCACGTCGGCTGGGTGCCCGGTGCGGGCAGTATGCTGCCACGATAGTCGATGCCCCCCGTCTGCAACCCGACGATGTCGCCAGCGAGCGCATAGAAGCGTGCAGGCGAAATACCGGTGAAGTCATAACCGGACACGGTTGCCGGGGTCAGGCTGAACATCGGAAACTTCGTTGCCGAGTCCTGACCGGGGGAGGTGATGATCTGCGGCGCGAGCGCGTCCTGTCTGACGTTCGTGAGATACACGCGGCCAAACCATGCGCTACGCACGCCACCGGCAAACCCCGGATTTTGCGGCGTAGGCAAGGCCGCCGGATCCGCCGCCGAGCGACTGATCGGAAAGCCGGACCCAAGCAGCGACTGGCCCGCAATCATCTCGAGCGCCCCGCCATCGGCAGCGACCTTGAACAACGAGCTGACAGGCTCGGGCGCCAGCAACGCGGGAGTATCGCCGATGGTGGAAACCCCGGCCGCATCGCGAATACCCGTTGCCGAATAGCCGTTGTAAATGCTGCCGCTCGCCGCCACAGCACGAAGCGTCGCGGGCAACACGAAGCGGCCATCGGTCGCCGCATAGTTCGCCCCCTCGCGATTGTCGGCGATGGCCGTAAGGGGCGAGAGATTCCCCCCGGCACTGAACAGGTCAATGGCGGTCGACGGCGTCCACAACGTGAACCAACTGTGGCCCTCGCCGCCGTAGTTGACACCGGCAGCCGAGAACGGCGTGCCGTTGGTGCGCTGCTGCAAGCGCGTGGCATCGCCGTAGCCGCCGATCACCAGATCGCCACGCGTGTCGATACGAGCGGTCGAGTCGCCGAGCACCAGCGTCGGGCCGCCGGTCGCGAACGCCGTCTGCGCAGTGAACACATCGCGCGCCCGTGCTTCGCGCAAGTCGGGAACACCGAATAGCGTGTCGACGCCGCCAAGCGCGCCCGCCTCTATGCGCGTGGCGCCACGCAGATTCGTGAACGTGCCATACAACGCCAGATTGCCGTTGCGCCATGCCGTCGAATCGTTCACGACGCTGTTGGCCGGTGCGACGGCGCGCACTTCGCGCACCGGATTCAGCCCGCCGCCGATACGCACGTCGAGATCGCCACCGCCCGTCAACTGGATCTGCGAACCATCTGCAGATACCCGCCCGGTGCTGCCGACCGACACATTCAGGCCCTCGCTGCGAGCCAACGCGAGCGTGCCGTCGGAATTCCCCGCCCCGATGCGTGACTCCAGCATCCCTGCGTTGCCACCGGCTTCGAGCACGACATTGCCGCCGCCGAGCGTGCCAAGTCCGGTGAAACCGGTCAGGAACGGCGCCAATTCATACACCGCGTAGCCGGCTTCCTTGCCGAAGGTGTAAGTCCCGAAGTTGATCCACCAGGCAGTGGGCACGCCACCCTGCGCAATCGCGGAGCCCGATCCCTGCCGCCACAGCCAATTGCCCACGTTGCCGGAATCCGGAACGGCTCGCGGCACACCAAAGCTTGTCGCGCGTTGATACCGGTCGCGCGTCCCGACCGTGTCGCCACGAATATCGCCCTGAGCGCGCACGAACAGATTGCCGCCGTGCTCCGGGTACCACGCGGTGTAAAGGCTCTGCGTACCGCTGACGTATGTCTCGAATGGCGCACCTTCCGCGCCAAGCACGGAGGCGTTCTTGAGCTTGGCCCGTGCGAGGTTATAGGCGCTCGTCACATCGCGCGCCTGTGTGCCTGCCGTATAGACCCCGAACGGCGAGTTCATCGTGAAGTTACCCGCCGCGAGCATGTCGAGATCGCCAGTGCCGGTGCGCACCACGCTGAAGACCGGTTCGCGAGCGGGCTGCGTCTTCGTGTCGTACTCGGCAGGAATACCCGGCGTCACGAGGTGGAACGCGTCGTAGTACCCGTTCCACATGTCGATATCTGCGGCCGAGGCAATGCCCCAGGCATCCAATTCGCCCTGCGTCACGATCTCGCCTTCGACACCGCCCAGTTGCCATGCATCCGGCCCCCAACGGTAGACACCGAGCGTGCCGGTCCCTGGCCTGAGCACACTGAGTTCGCCCATGCCGTAATGAGTGTCCGAGAGAATCAGGTGCCCATCGGACCCTAACGGTTGCAACGCACGCGGATCGGCCGCCGACGTATCGGCCCCGGCGACCAGTCGCAGCGACCACGATGCGGAGCCCGCCTGAAGCATCGGCGCAATCGCGTGGAGCTGTCCCTGATTGCCGTCGGCATCCGCCGGGCGAACATTGACGAACAACACATCCCCTGGCAGTTTGACGTCGGTCTCGGCCGGGATGATCGCACCCTTGCGCAACGGCACATCGACCGCGAGCTTGAAGTTCACCGGCATCACGGCGCCCGCAGGCCATCGCATCGCGCCGACAGACGTCTCCGAGGGTAACAACATCCCGGCATCGAGCTGCATGCCGGCATGCAAGGCCAACGCCGACGTCAACGCCGTACCGGCCGGATACACCACGTTGCCCGCCGCATCGCGCACGGCGGCTCCGAGCACGGTGCCGGCAGGCAGCGTGAGATCTGCGCCAAGTGTTGCGCGTGCAGGCAGACGCGTGCCAGCAGGCAGCTTCGCTGCCGCGACCTGCACGTCGAAGTTGAGCTTGCGCTCCGCCGGGAACACGGTGCCAGCGGCGAGCGTCACCAGCCCGCCCACCGGCACCACGGCATCGCCGCCCCACCCCGCTTTTCCGCTGATCAGCACCCACCCCTTGTTGTCGACGTTCGGCGTGAGCTTGCTGGTATCGAACCCGTCGGTCAGGCTGCCGAAGACGTTCAGATTGCCTCCGGCGCGGATCGTCAGCGCGCCCGCTTCGCCGCTGCCCCAGACACCGGTCTTCTGCGTATTCGGATTCAGGCTCGCGTAACGATAGCGCGACATGTCGATGTCACCGTCGAGGTGAATATCGCCATTGGGCGTCGCACTGACGATCTCGACACCCGGGCGCAGATGGAAGGCGTCGGTGTAGCGGCGCAATCCGGCCAGACGGGCCAGCAACGCGCCGTTGGCCAGCGCGTTCGACATGAACGTCTCGTTCTGCCCGTGAAGCGTGTCCAGATAAGCCTGACTGACGACCTGATACGGTCGGCCGTCCACGGCGACATCGGTGCCCGCCGGCGCATGGGTGTCGCGGAACATTCCGTTGACCGTGATGGAGCGCGCACCGTCGATCACCACGTTGCCACCCGCGTCGATGGCGATGTCGTTGCCCAGCGCCTCGTTCGCACCGCCCAACCGTTTGGCACTAATCTCGACCGTGCCTGCCGAGAGCGAAGCGCCATTCTTGTCGTTCGTGCCGGCACGCACGTCGAGTCGCGCCCCATCGGCCAGCACTACCCGCCCCTGATCCCCGTTGATCTCGATGACCGCACGGTTGGACGCCTCGATGGGCTGACCGTAACTGTCCAGGCGTAACGTCGTGCTGTGCGCATCCAGCACCGCGTTGCCGCCGACCGTCACGCCGTCGCGCGCCGACAGGCGAATCGTGCCTACCTGCGCGCCGCTCGCGTCGACGCGTCCGAGCACATCGAGCCGCCCGCCGTCGATCGACAGCGTGATCTCACGTGCCTTGAGTTCGTCGCCAATGACGAGATCGCCCTGCTTGATCTGGAAGTTGCGGCTGCCGAAGACGCCGCCTTCGGTCAGACGCGCATTGAGCGCGGCGAAGTCGTCGATGCGTTGTGCCCGAATATCCACGCCGCCTGCCGTGAACGGGACAAACGTGCCGCCCGCGTCGTAGCGCCCGCTGGCACTGCCGAGCAGCTTGCCGGCCATCGACACAACACCGCCCGTCGGCGCCAATGCGGCTACCGTGAGCTTGCCCGCCCGGTTCTCCACCGCCGACAGATCGATGCGCGACCCGGCAGCCTGGCGCACGTTGCCGTTCGCGCTCGACACCCCCACATCGCCGCCCCAACTGTATTTGCTAGTGTCGAAGAAATCGAGCTTACGTCCGGCCAGATCGATTTGTGCGCCGTCACCGAGCATCACGTCACCCTGTGCGGCCACCGTCAGGCGGCCGCTCGGCAGTACGACATTCGTGTCGACGGTGGCTGCGCCACCCGCCGTCAGCCCAACCTCTGCACCCAGTGCGGCCACCAGCATGGCATTGTCGATCACGGGTTTCGCACGCGCACTGGCGTTGGATACCGACACATTGCCACCCGCGATGAAACGGTTCACCGACCCCGCCGCGCCGGTGAGCAGCGGCGTATCGATGACGATGTCGCCACCGCTGTAATCGAAATCCTGCTTCTGATCGTTCCACGCGTTTTGCGAGCGATAGACGGACAGGCTGCCCTTCTGGTTGGCACTCACGCGCTCACTGGCGTTGAGCTCGACTGTCGAGAAACCGACAGTCATACGGTTCATGTCGTGGTTGACGTCGCGCTGCGTGGCTGCCCCGAAGCCGAACTCGATCTCACGCGCATCGATGGACAGCCGTCCGCTGCCGGTGCCTGCCCCGCCCGCGACGATGGCCCCCGCCGGCGACTTCGAACCGGTCCATACAAGCCGGTCGGTACGAATGCGTGCGATCGCATCGCTCGCGCCGTATCCGAAGATCGCGGGCGTGCCCAGCACGAGCGCATCGATGGTCGACTTGCCCGTCGCTGCGTCGATGGTCGAGAGTTCGACAGAATCGTAGAAGTTGATCGAATCGCGGGCGATAAGAGTCAGGCTTTCCAGCGCGGGCGCGCCATAGAGCCTGTCGCCACGCATCAGTCGCGAAAGCACTGTCTGGTTGAGCGTGAGACCTTCCGCCAGACGTCCGGACGCCGCGAGTGCGTCGAGCGACGCCTGCTCGCCGACGTTGACCCGGCCGACGGCGAGCGACAACTGACGCGTGCCATAGCGCACGGCATCGGTGATCGTGAACCGCTTGTCGGTCGCCACCGCAATCGAACCTTCGGAAAGCAGCAGCGTTTCACCTGCGCATGTCGCACCCGCCGCGCAGACGCCGAGGTCGATGTATCCCGCCCCGGAATAATCGCCCGGATTGGAAGGCATCGGTGCGAGCATTGCGAGCCGCCCATTGGACACCGCCAGCACACCCGACGCCCCCGGTGCGTAGGTATACCCCATCGTGGAATCCCACATCGGCATGCCGTAGCCGAGCGTATTGATGCCACTGCCCTGTTCGATGGTGATGCCTTTGGTCGGCGTAGTCGTCACGAGGAAGACTTCGCTGGCGCGCAGCATGGCGCCGCCGCGCAGCACCACGTTATTCGTCTTGCCGCCGAACCCTGCCGTCGTGGCATTGAGAATCGACTGCGAGTTATCGCTGGCGACTACCGGCAATGCACCGATCCCGATGCGCGCCGCACCGATCGCGTTCAAATCGTCAGCCCTGAGCGAAGTCAGCGTGGTGTCGCCCTGCCGAGGTGTCGCACCGGCCCCAAGAATTTCGATGTTGTCGGCACTGACGAGCAGACTCGCGCCGTAGCCACCCTTGGCCGGTGCAACGTTTGCCGTGCCCTCGAATCGCAACGCGGGGGCGTTGCCAATCTTGCCCCGGTAGCTATCCGACAGGAAATTGAGATCGAGACGCTTGGCATCTGCCTCGATCAACGCACGGGGAGCCCCGACGCGCCCGCTCGTGGCACGCGCAAAGTCGGCGTAACTCATCTCGTTGTACTGCGAGTAGGTCCGCAGGACATCCGCCGACGTGAGCACGGCCTGGGTCGGCGTGGCATTGCGAATGCTGGTGTTGTTCACACGCAATTGCGCAGGAAGCGTCAGCGATCCGTTGCGCATCGCGACCGGCGCCAGCCCTGCCTGAGACACAGTCTGCGTCTGCAATTCGACGCGATATGCGCCGGGCAGCAACGCGAACGTCGACGGCAGCAGCGTGTAGGTACCCGCAGGCAGTCCCGGCACGCCTGCGCCGATGGTGATCTGCTGCCCGGCGAGCGGCGCACCGGCACCGTTCTCGCTCACGACAGGCGCATAGGCCGGTTGCGCGCCGGGCACGATCGCGTACACCGGATTGGATGAGAGCGACGGCAGACGGAAACTTCCCTTCGTGCCGGTCTGCACCACTTGCATGAGTGGCGCGAAACGTGCGTCGGTGGAGCCGCCACGTCCGGTCAGGAAGGCCGCACCGCGAATTTCGCCCCCGCCCGACAGATCGATGACAGCGCCCGGTTCCACAGCCAGCGAATGGCTATACACGATCACCGACGGTCCGCCGCCCGCCAGCGCGTACACCGCGTCGGCGGATGCGTTGAGATAGCTCAATCCGTCGAGCGTGCCGCCATAGGGCATCACCAGTCCGTTTGCACTCACAGACGTCACGCTACCCGGCAACAGATGAAGCATGCCGTTGGCCTCCGTGTTTATCAGCGAACCGAAGGTGATACCTCCCATCGGGGCGCGCAACACACCGCCCTGACGAATCTGCCCCGCCATAAAGGTCATCCTGCCGAACAACGAGTACGGCTGAGGTGCCAGCGTGTCGCCAACCCGCTCGAAGGTCAGCACACGATCCGGGTCCAGCATGGTCTGACGCACACAGCAATCGCTCGGATAGCTGCGCTGCCCCACGACAATCCTGGCGGTCGCGTTCTGTCCGGGATAGATCTGCACTGCGGCCAACGTCATGTCGCCGGGCGAATAGACTTCGGTCTTGTCGAGCAGACGAAGGTCACCGGTACTTCGCAACGCGACGTTGCCGAAGGCATCACGCAAGACACTGACGGGGGTACCGGCGTTGGTCTCGATGGTTCCCGCTGTGCCGAACTGCATCCGGCCCGATACATCGATGAGTGCGCCGTCGACTTCGAACTTGGCCTTCTCGGCCAGCGTCGGCACCCCGAGCATCCCGCTACCCTGCCCGGAGTTCTTCGAACCGCTCACCGGATTGGGAATGATGTAGTTGTCTAACTGCTGGCGCGTCGGGCCAGCCAGTTGCACGATGGGTGCCGTAAGCCTGACCTGTGTGTCCCGTGGGGCGCTCGCCGACAGGCCGAACGAACTCGCCGTCAGGCGAAGGCTCTGACCGAGCGCAAGATTGACGTTGCCGTCGAAATCCATCATCCCGTTCGCGAACAGCGCGAGGTTGTCGAAACCACCCGCCGTCACACGATCCACACCGATGCGCGCGCTACCCAGCGTCAGCCCGCCGCCGAGCGTGCCGGGGAGCAGTGTTTCCGAGAGCAGACTGTTGCCCTGCGTTTGCGCCACGATCATCTCGTGCGCGACACGTACGGAATCGTCCACCATGGGGCCGCGCAACGTCACGCGATCGACCATACCGTAGGCGAGCGTCTCCAGCACGACGTTCAGCGTGCCGCCAGCCGCACCTGCCCCACCGGATACAGCCTTCATGTCGCCGTCGAGATAGAGGCCCCGTGCCGACGCAAGAGAGATGACCCCGCCGTTGCTGACCACATGCGTGCGTCCCTGCCCCGGTACATCGACGTCGGCGGCCGTACCCGACGCGTCGAGCCGTGCACCGGGGCGCACGATCACGAACGCGTCGGCCGCTTCGACTTGCGCCGCACCCGCCACATACTTCGCGCCGATCTGGATGGTGCCGCCTGCAGCGACCTTGCCGGAAATCGCGCCCGAGGCATCCTGCGCCACGAACGCCCGTGACGCGACGTCGATCACGGCATTGCCCCCCAGCCAGATCGACGTCGGTGTGAACGTGCCCTCAGGTCCGTCATACCCGTCGACTGCGCTGAACGGACCGGGCAACAAGCTGACCGTGCCCGATGCTGCCCGTAGCGTGCCGAGCACCGTCATCTGCCCGTTACCTGTGAGCGTAATGCTGCGGCCCGGGTCGACTTCAATCCGAGCGCCTTCACCAACGCTCAGCTGCCCGCGCTTGCGCAGCGCGCCGGTGGAAAGCGCGAGATCGGCCCCGCCACGCTGCGTGATGGTGCCCTTCGCAGCATCGCTTTGCCAGACTGGGGCAAGGAAGACCGACAGTACGCCGGACAGGTCGCTGCCGCTGACAGCCTCGCCAGCGGCCCGTTTATCGATGTTCAGCACCGGCATGGTGACGTCGAGGCGCGTGTTATCGGCCACCGTCACACCAAGCTGGCCCGTCACGTCGTAGCGCGAAAACCCTGTCGAGAAGAGCGACGTGTTGAGCAACGTGCCGGACGAGGTGTCAAGCGGCGTCGGGTCACCGATCACCACACCGTTACCTGTGTTCAGTGTCAGCGAGCCGCCGCCGCTCACGCCGTAGGCGCGCAGCGCGCCGTCAAGATGCAGTTCGCCTGTGCCTTTGCCGCTGATGTCGTACTGGTTGGCGAGCAGAGAGACGTTGCCGCCTCTACCGCCGCGCACCGTGCCGCCCGAGAGCAGCGCGGCACCGGACGAGACATCGATGGTGCTGCCCTGCTGCACCCTCACGTCCCCGGTAGTCGAAAGCACGACACCACCGCCGTTGAGGTACGGCATACCGTGGATGCCTGCCTCGCCATCATCCGCCCGGCTCCACAGGCCGCGTGCGTCGAGCGTCACACCGCTCGCTACCTTTACGGACTGGCTGCCCGCCACAAGCGCAGGGTCCGTCAGGGGCGAATCGGCCCATGTGCCGTTGCCCGTTGCAGAAAGCATGCGCTGCACGACGTTGCCCGCCGCAATCGAACCGCCACGCGCCGTGATGTTCGCGTCGATGTTCACGCGCGTGGCGTGCAGGCCCACATCGCCGCCGTCCGCCACGCGAATGTCGCGCGAGAGCGTCACTTCATCGGTTGCCAGCAGCTTCACACCACCGAATTGCTGACGGTTGAGCCAGTCCGCATCGATGGTGATTTTCCCCGCGCGCTGCGCGTCAAGCGGACTCCCCTGCGCAATGGCTGCGGCTAGCGCCTGAACGTCGCCGACATTGATTGTGCGCACCATCGCCGAAGGGCTGTCGCGCAGCGTGAGCAAGGCGTCGTCGTAATAGGGCGTGAGCTTGCCGACGATCAACTGACCGGCACGCGGCGCAGCAAGCTGCGATTGCAGATACCCGTCGTAAAGCACTCGGTCGGCGGCCTGTGTCTGGCGCGGGCCCTGATAGACAGTAGTATCGACATCTCCTTCGAGCACGGCCGACAGACCTGAAACGATCAATCGCCCTGCATCGCGCCCGACCGTGTAACCGTTCTCCAGACGCTGCCCCGGTGCAATGAACGGGGTGGCATACGTCTCGGTGGTGTTCCTTCCCCACCGGGCGTGTTCGGCTTCGAAGCCCCGATACACGCCGAGGTACCGCAAATCGCCCGGCGCGTTATCAACGCGGTACAACTGCCCGTCTACACCGCGCAGCCAGCTTTGCCGGATCATGCCGGTCTGCACGTCGAGCGTGCCGCCGGCCAGACTGACGAGCGAACCGGGGCGCGTCACCACTTCCGCGCCGCCCAGTTGTACCGTGCCGCCCTGCGCCGCCCACTCGCCGATGCCATGCGACGCCGTGTTCAGATACCCGCTCACTTCCAGCAGGCCGCCTTGCGTGTACCAGCGGTCGGTGGTGTAGCCCTGCGTGCCCGCAGGCACACGCACCAGATAACGCCGGTCGATATAGACGGTCAGGTTGTTGAGCAGGTGCGTGTCGCGATTGCTCGGCGCATCGCGCTGCTCGTTGCCCTGCACGTTGACTTCGAGATTGTTCGCCGACATGGCGACCTGCACGCCCACGGCACCGGAGACGTCGAGCTTCGCACGCTCCATCGCCATGGCACGGCGCGTCGCCAGCACGTTGATCTGACCGCCCGTGGCGAGCGTGAGGGAATCGCTATCGAAAAGTACGTCGCCCGAGGAAACGATCTGCACGAGCGACTGATCCCGGCGGTTAAACAGCCCGGACTCCGCGACCTTGTCGGCCTCGGCCAGCAGCGTTGTGCGCTGTGCATCGAGTGCCGCATCGCCCGACGTATCGAGCACGATGGCATTGAGAGCGCCAGGGGCAACGCGCACCAGCGCATTGCTGTCACCACTCGCCGTCAGGTGAATCGTGCCGCGCGTATTGACCGAGGTGGTGGAGACAAGCACTCCGCTCTGCTCGATCTGGCGCGCCGCGAGCGTGATGTCGCCAAGCTCCGCCAGAATCAACCCGCTGTTGCTCACACGGCCCGCCGTCGAACCGGGCAACAGCTTCGGCTCGATTTCGTTGCCGCGCGTGCTTGAGTTCAGATTGCCGTCGGTGCCGACACCGCGCCGGATCACGAATGCATCGCCGCCGGCAACGACCGTCTGCCCCGAAGGGGTGACGATGGTGCCGCGATTGTGGGCTTCGCGCCCGAGCAGCAGCACATAGCCACCGCCTTCGGTCACCGATTGCGGACGTCGCGTGTTGATGCGTGCGCCAGCGTCCACCGTCACGTCGGCGGTCGCCCCCGTGTGCGACACGCTCGAGCCGCTCACCTGAAGATCGTTCGCAAACGTCGGCACCGTAGCGCCGGACACTGCGGCACCGTAGATGCCGCGATTGAACTGATCGTTCGTCATGCCAACGGCTGCCACCACGAGATTGCGCGTATCGACCTGCGCCGTTCCCGAGAATTGAATGCCGTTGCGGTTGACGATCATCACCGTGCCGTCGGCCTTGATCTGCCCCTGAATCTGGCTCGGACGCGCTTGCGGATCGTTCACGCGATTGAGCACGGCCCAACCCGGTTGTTGCACGAATTCGACCGTCGTGCGACGGCCCACGTTGAACGTCTCCCAGTTCAGAATCGCCTTCTCGCCGGTTTGCTGGATGGCCACCTTGGTGTTGCCCGCGGCATCGCGATCCTGCGCGATCTTCTTGTTCGCGTTGATCCAGCCGGCGGTAAGGCTATTCGTATCGACCTTCAGCCCCCCCTCGGCCAGCCCATCAGGAATGGTCTCGGGCGTCGCGGCGGCGGCCTGACGTGCTGCGTTCTGCGCGGCCTGCATCGCAGCGATGCCTTGCGCCGCCGTCGCGAGATTGGCGATGGAGTTCTGAACAGCTTGCGCCGCGCGTTGCTGTTGTTCACCCGGATTTTGCAGCGACGATACCGGCATGCCGTTCGGCAGACGGCCCGTCTGTGCAGCGGTGGATTGCGCCGCACCGCGCGCGGCAAACCACGCGTTGCTGAAGGCTTGCTGCGCGTGCGCTGCGCCGATCATGGCACTACTGGCAGCGAATACGGCCACGGCTTGAGCAAGCGGCCGGATGCGCGGCAGACATGCGCTGGCCCGCGTGCGAGTTGGTAGGGAAACTACGCGCTTGTGCATGGTCATCTCAATCCCGTCTGGCGTCTCGTGCGGCCGTGGGACGTTGTCTCGCGACAACGCCAGCGACGGCCCTGGCAGGTTTTCGTTCAAGCGATGCGAACGCTTGACGCTCTCGGGACTAAGACCGATCGGCGCGCGCCAATCGGCAAGGATTTATTTGAATCTTTCGTGACACGGTCAAGCCGCCACGAAGCGCGGCGCGCAGGGTCACCCGAGCAGAACGATCCCGCCCGGCAAGGTGTGTGCGGAGAGTTGCAGCGAGTGCTCGATCTGACCCAGCGCCACGTCGAGCGAGCGAATCGCAAAACGCCCCGTCACCGGACGCGCCGCCAGCTTGTCGTTCATCAACACGACCTTGCCGGGACGGTAGCGATTGATCTCGTCGATGACTTCGCCGAGCGGGACTTCGGCGAATCTCAGATAGCCGTCGCGCCAGGCCGGCATCTCGCCGTCGCCGACATTCACGAGCGATTGAAGCGCGTGCTCGTCGTAGACCAGTTGCTGACGCGCGCGCAATTGCACACGTCCTGCCGTATGCACGACATCGGCCACGCCGTCGATGCAGGTGACGCACACCCTCTGCGCCACGTTGCGCACTTCCACACGTGCGCGGTGCGCAATCGTGCGGCCCGCTCCCGCGACGATCTCGAACGGTGCTGCCGTTCTCGTGGTATCGACCGCCGCTTCGCCACCCAGCAGATCGATGCCGGGGGTGCTGCCCGCGCGCAACGCCAGACTGGTGCGCGTGCTCATTTCGACGGACACGTTGCCGGCCAGCGCCACGGTGCGCTGTTCGCCGGTGCCGGTACGGTAATCCGCATGCAAAGCGGCCGCCCCCTGAAACAGGCCAAGCGGGCCACCCATCGCGGCAATGCCGGCGGCGGTCGCGAATGCCCCGGCGGTACCCGCCAGCCACCAGCGACGGCGCGGATCGAAGCCGTGTCCGGCCTTTCGTTGCGGTATGGGCTGCTGAGCCGAAGCCGGGCACACGGCAGCCGCCGATGCGCTCTGATGGGCCGCTTGCATCAGGTGCTGCCACTGACGACGCGCATTCGCCAGCGCCTTCGCATGGCTCGGGTCGCGCCGCGCCCACTCGCGCAGCGCCTCGCCATCGGCGTGGGTCATCTCGCCGGACGCCATACGCCGCACCCAGGTCATGGCATGACGCTCAAGTGCATCGAGACGCCGCTTCGGCGGCAACGTGGCATCGGGTCGCAAACTCATGGCGTCACCTCTCGCATGAGACGGCAGGTCTCACTCCATGAGACGGCTTTCCCGCGCGCCATCGGCAATCGATCGTTCATTCTGACCTCGGCATGTGGGCCATGCAGTATTCGTGAGCGCGCTTCAGCTCAAGACCGACCAGCCGCGCAGACACACCGAAGCGACGTGCCACCTCCTCGTTGGACATCTCGTGCACCCGTACCGCGATGAAGATCGCGCGCCGGCGTGGCGGCATGGTGGCAAGCAAGCGTTCGAGCAGCGCAATCTCATCGCGCGCCTCCACCGTCTGTGCGGGGCCGGGCGCCGGGTCGACGAACTCGGTCATGAGCGCATCGATCTCGTCGTCGCTCATGTACCTGCGTTCGCGCTGCACGCGGTCGAACGCCATATTCATGGCGATGCGCATGAGATACGCACCCGGGCTCTTCACGTCGCTCTGGCGGTCGGCCCGATCGTCGAGATGCACCCATGTGTCGTGCAAGGCATCGCTGGCAAGTTCCGACGACCCGAGCCGCCAGGTCAGCTTGCGCTTGAGGTCCTCATAGCGCTGCGTCAGCAGATCGCGCAGGAACGCTCTGGGCGTGTCGACCATCTATCGCTCCGTCGTCGCCGCGCACGGCGATGGCACACACATGGCCGCGTTCGCCCGGCAATCGGTGGGTACCAGCAACAGCACGAACGGTTGCGATGTGTCGACGGGCGCAATGCCGACATCGAGCCCTTGCAAGCGGCGCAAGATCGCGCCATCGCGGCGACCGTCTCCCGTCGTATCGAGCAGGCGGACACGCGCCACCCGAGCGTTGGCATCAACCAGCACCGTCATTGCCAAGCGGTACTCCCCCGGCGAGAGCGACGGCCGCGCACACAGCGCCTGCAACACCATGCCTTGCAAACGCGCGCGGTAATCGATGCCCCCGCGTGTAGTACTGCGCACCGACTCGCCCGGCACATCCGCCGTGCCCAGTGGCGCGAGAACGAACGCGTTCTGCGCAGTCGCCTCGGCCATTACACCGGTACCTTCAAGAAGTGCGTCAAGGGCTTCGTGCGGCGAGTAAATCCCCGTCACGGTATGCGAGCGCCGCCCCTCGACCAGCGACGACGGGTAGAACACGGACATACGCGTGAGCGCATCGAAGCGGGCGAGCGCGTCCTTCAAAGGCATCTCCGGGAGATCAAACGACTGCGCCTGCGGCGGGGCCGCTGACGCACTTCCGCCCCCGATGCCCAGCGTGCCGCATAGCAACCAGCCCGCCAGAGCGCTCGCAGCCGCGAAGCGCAAACGTGGGGAGCGAACAATAGCGGTCATCTCGGGCGGTTGGCCTTTGCATGGCGGGCGTTCGGGAAAATCGGGGGGGGGACCTGTGCGGCAGGCAAAGCTCACGGCAACGCGCCAAGGCGTTAGCCGCTTCCCCGTAGGCCCGAAAAATAATTTGTAAGAATTCCTGAGAATTCTGGTGATCGATTGTGACGGTACTTTGACAGTGCCACCGATCGCCGCTCAATGTCTCGCCGCACCGCCCCGGAAGCGAGCGTCTCCAGGCCATGACGAACGTCGACAAAAAACACCCGTAATTCGCCCACGGGGTGCAGGCGAATTACGGGCCAACCAGTCGTCTGACTGGACGTGAAACAACCGCGCGCGGGAGGTTCCCGAGGCTCAGGCGAGAAACGCGCAATGATGCGCCGCGCGGCGACGCTTTAGTTAAGCGTCATCGGTACCTGCCCATCGCCGCTTGCGGGCGTGTCGCTCGGCACGGCAGCAAGGTCTTCGCCCAACGCCTCGGCACCGGCGGTCTGACCGGTGGCCTGCTGCGTGAAGTTGCGAAGATGCAGGAAGAACTGTCCCATCATCTCGACCCAGAGGCGCATCGAGAAATTCAGGAATTCGGGGGAAACGCCGCCTGCCACGATGACGTCCATCTCGAGTACAAGGAACTCACCGTGTGCGGCTACACGGGCGAACCGGCGCGAGCGGTGCCACTCGTTGATCAGACCTTCGGGAAGATCGCCGCCCTGAACCCGCAGGGGGCAGCTCAGCGTGAAATCGAGATACTGATCGGCGCCGGCCTGATTTCCCCAGTGCACCTGATAGCCGATGCCGTGGCTCGCGCTGTGCAGACGCGTAACCAGATCGTCTTGCTGCACCGACACCGCGCAACCGGCGGCACGAATAGCGTCGGCCACCTGGGCGGACGTGACAGACGTGATGATGTCTGCGGACGACGACGGGCGCGAAGACGTCGGCGCACCGGCCCGCTCGGCGTCGTGGTTGTCGTGTTGCATCGTGTTCTCTTCGTTCATGCCAGTGATCCTCGAACTATCGTTATGCGAATTCGGGACGAGGTGCGCCACCGACGCCCCTCGCCACACGCGTTATTGCTGCGATGCTGCCGGTGCCGACGCCGCTGCCGATTCAGCAGGCTTTGCGGCGATGGCGGCAGCAGCTTGCTGCTCGTCGAACTTGCCCTCATAGAGCTTATCGCCGTACTGCTGCGCGATCTGTTCGTACTTCACGCGAGCCTGGCTGGCGAACGGCTGACGCGCCGCGACTACGGTCGCCACATCCATCGTCTCGAACGCCGTCAGAATCTCTTGCCCGACAGCGTAAAGACGATCGTTCTTCTCCTTGCACATCGTGAGCGCAACACGCTGCGCCGCGGCCTCGTCGGCGAGATGCTTGCGCTGCGCATCGGCCTGACGGGCGAGCTTGAGCAGTTCGTCGTAGGCATTGCGGTACTGGGCAATCTGCGCGTTGGCCTTATCGGCCACCGCCTTCACCTCCGATTGCGAAGTCCGTGTACCCTGCGAGAGACGCTCGCGCGCCTGACGCTCTGCGGCCAGTTGTTTCTGCGCGTCCTCCAGCGCCTTCTTCAGCGCCTCCGGAGAGTCCTTGCCCGGCGCGCCGGCCGTTGCGCCACCCGCCTTGAGCGCAGCCAGTTCGTTCTTCGCCTGCTGGAGTTGCTCGGTCGTGCTACGCAGTTGCGTGCGCAGACGCTCTTCCATACTCGGTGCGCCCTGCGGCGTCTGTGCCGAGGCGGCCGAGCACACGGCAAGCAACACCGCGGCGGCCACACCCGACGCCAGACGCGACATCGCGCGTGGGGGCTGTTGACTCATGACCACCTCCTTAGAATCGCGCGTTGACTTCAATTTGCAGCGTGTCGATCGACAACGGCGCGCCATAGACTTCCTTCGTCGAGAGCCAACGGCCCGAGAGCCAGGCGTTCTTGTCGAAGGCGTACGAAGCGCCAATGTAGTAGCCCTTCGCGTTCGTGCCGCCACCATGGAACGTCGAGTCGTTGTAGGCATCGGGCACGGCATCCGGCTCGATACGCTTGTAGCCGAACAGCACGTTCCAGTCACCTCGCGACGCCATGACCGGCTTGCCGAAGGTGGCCTGGAACATATAGGCGTTCGGGCCGCTCTTGAAGTTGGCTCGCGTCGCGTCGCCCGCGCCGAAGTTGCTCACGATGCCGCCGTTCGCGCGCGCCCACATCTCGCCTTCGTTGTAGGCCAGGTTGCGGATGTAGTTCACGTCGAAGCGCAGCGGATAGCGGCCAGCCAGCACCGTGTCCCAACGGGCCGACAGGTCGAGCAACTGGAACTTCGAGGCATAGCCGACATACTGCGGTTGCGCCGTATTGGCCGGGTCAAGCGGGTTAAGCGCGATGTTACGCAGCAGCATGAGCGTATTGCCCTTCTGCATGAACGCCGGGCGCGACCAGTCCGAATCGCAGCTCGTCTGGCCTGCATAGAGCGCACAAGGCGACGACAATTGCCCAGTGATGTTGCGGAAGTCGAAGTAGCCGACCGTGCCGCGGAAGCTGTTCTTCGAGTCGAGCTTCCAGTTCGCGCCGAACTGCGTGCCCAGCATCCACTTGGTCTGGCTCGACATCTTGCTCTGGCTGTTCGACGGCGAGTTGTCGCCCGAGTATTCGAGCGGGATGAAGCCGAGCGAGCCGAACAGTTCGACGTTCGGGTTCTGCGGCAGCACCTTGTTGAACTGTGCAGCAATGCCGTCGACGTTCAGGTCACTGGAGAACAACATATCGCTCGTGACGTACGGCGGGGCGAAACGGCCGCCGGTGAACTTCACCCAGTCGAACGGCTGATACGACATCCACATCTGGTCGAGCCACACGCTCTTCTTGTTCAGGCCGCCGCCCAGCGTGGAGTTGGTCGAGACGGGGCTGTCGTCGTTGCTGGCGGCCAGCCGCACGCCGGCTTTCACCTGCTCGGATACGTCCGCGAAGATACCGAAGCGCGCACGGGCGCGGAACTGGTTGGTGCGGTTCTGCGTGGTGTTGAGCAGCGGCGGAAGTGCCAGGTTGGTGTTCGAGTTGACGTCGAAACCATTGCCCTTGTTGATCTGCGCCCAGTCGATCTGCGTGTTCGTGTTGCTGCTCGAGTAGAAGCGCGACTCGTTGCGCAGGCGGAAGTCGCCTTCGACGTGAATGCGCTTGGTCCACTCCGGCGTTTCGTTCGGTGCGGCCCAACCTTCCGTCTTGGCCTGCGCCATCACCTCGCTCTTCACCTCGTCGCGGATCTGATCGCGCGTGGTCTGCGAGATATACGGGACGCGCACATCGCCCGGCTCGCCGCCGGGCACGGCCGCCGCGGCCACCGCAGGCGTTGCGGCTGCCTTCTGCGCCGCCGCCGACGCCGCGTACGCTTCCGTTTCGGCTTGCGCAAGCAAGGCTTCGCCGGTGGTCTTGTCGATCGCGCCGCTCTTGATGAGGCCGCGAATCAGCTTGACCATGGCGGTGTCTTTCGGGGCAGGCTGCGCCTGAGCGTGGGCCAGGCCCGCGGTGCCCAGCAGCGCGAGCGCCAGCGCCACAGCGCCTGCGGTGCCCGCAGCGCGTGGCGCATGTCGGTGCGCGAGCGCGTCGGTCATACGTTCCAGTGCTTTCATTTTGTGTGTGACTTTTGCGTAAAAAGGAAGTCCTGCTTGTGCCGTATGCGGCGTGACGAGCGTCGTATTGCGCTTCATGGCCTGCGCCCCCGGATACTCATCGACAGCGGAAAGTGCAGCGACGCCGGCGGCTTTTCTTCCGCACGGAAGTCGCGCAACATCGCGAGCACCGCATCGTCGATCGCCGCGTTACCAGTGCCCCGCACCATCTGGGCGCGCGTGGCGCGTCCGTCGGCGTCGAGCCAGAGATCGATGCGCACGTCGTCGAACGCGAGCGTGCGAGTGCGCTGATCGCGTCCGAACGCCTGTTGCAACGAACTGGCAAGCCATGCGCTGTATGAGCGGCTGCCCAGCCCGCCACCGCCGCCGGTCATGCCGCCGCCACGGCCAGCGCCAATGCCGAACGCGTCGGTGCCGGCTTGCGCGTCGCCGTTGATCGTCACGGCGTCGCCGAGATCCTTGGTCGGGCTTGGCGGCGTGTCGTCCTTCGGCGGCTCCACGGGGTCGGCCGGCTTCGGCTCGACGACTTCGGGCTTGATCTTCTCCGGCTGCGGCTCAGGCGGCTTCTCCTGCGGCGGCGGGGGTGGCGGAGGCGGCGGCAGCATCAGCATCGGCGGGGTGTTGACCTCGCGGCGCGTGCTGGCCTTGTCGGTGAGCAAATGCCAGAAAAGGGCAATCAATCCGAGCACGACAAGGCCGCCAACGATCCATCCACCGCGCCGGCGCAGCTGTACGAGCACCGGACTGGGCGGTTTGGTGGCGGGCCGCACGGGGCGAGACGCGAAATCGCGAGGTTTCACGCTGCGCTCCTTACTGCGGCTTGCCGGTCACGAGGCCGACCTGGTTGAGATCGATCCGGCGCAGCAGGTCGAGCACTTCGACGACCTTGGCGTACTGCACCTGCGCGTCGCCGCGCACGATCACCGGGAAATCGGGCGTGACCGCCTTCTCCGTGCGCAAGCGATCCTCAAGCTCGGTGAGCGTCACCGGATAGGCATCGAGAAACACCTGACCGGCGTTATCGACCGTGATCGCCTTGGTCTTCGGCTTCTCGAGCGCCACCGATGAGCTGGCCTTCGGGAGATCGACCTTGATGCCGGGAATGCTGGCGTTACTCGTGAGAATGAAGATCACCAGCACCACCAGCAGCACGTCGACGAACGGCGTGATGTTGATACCGCCCGAGCGCTTCTTCGCGGCGAATCGCGTTGCGTTTGCCATGATTCGTCCTCGTCAGGCGCGTTGCAGCACGGGCTGACGGCGGCCTTCGCCCTGCTCTTCGGCGAGGCGGGTCGTGAACTCGTCGACGAACACGGCCATGTCGGCGGAAAGTGCATCCGAGCGCGACACCAACCAGTTGTAGCCGAACAGTGCGGGAATGGCCACGCCGAGACCGGCGGCCGTACACAGCAGTGCGGCGGCCATGCCCGGTGCCACCGAATTGATGTCCACCGCGCCCGCCATGGCGGCCACGACGAACACCAGCATGATCCCGATCACGGTGCCGAACAGACCGACATACGGCGCCCCTTCGATGGACGTCGAGAGCCAGTTCATGCGTTTGCTCATGTCTTCGACTTCGCGCACCATCGCACCGTCCATCGACGCGCGAATGGCGCTGATGGTCGCCTCGGACACAGCGCTCGTGTCGTAGCCGAGTTCGTGACGGCGATGCAGTTCGCTAAGCGCGACCTCGTACAGACGCCACAGCGGCGATTGGTCTTGCACGCTCTCCGGCACACGGTTCGTACGCGCGATCTGGTCGAGCGGTGCGCCCGAGGCTTCGCGAAAATGCGTCATGAATGCGCTGTTGGCGCGTGCTTTCGCGGCGTAGCTGCGACCCTTCGTGATCATGATGAGCCACGAGACCACCGCCATCAGGCCCAGCACACAGACCACCACCCAGGCGTCGACCGGCATGGCCGCAAGGATGAAGGCGAAATGGCTCTTGCCCGCTTGCTGCTCATCCGGACCATAGGCAATCAGACGCGATTCGGCGCCTTGCGAAACGGCATCCGTCTGAAGCAGCGCGGCGCTGCGGGCGACCTTCGACAGACGCACTTCGTCCACCGCCCCCGAGAAGCGAGCGAGGCCGCCCGAGGCGCCTTCGACGTCGCCGCCGATGGTCGTCGGCGAATTCAGTGCGGGCAATGCCACCGCCAGCGTGGTGGCTGCATGACCGCCGACGTAGAGCGTGACCGACTTACCGTCGGCCGTGACCGCCAGATGCGACCACTTCCCCGCTTGAATCGGCTGGCCCGGCTGACTGCGCTGAGCCCCCACCTGCACGAACGGCACGCCCTGATCGACACCGATCACCAGATCGCTGCCACCGTCGCGGCGCACATAGATCGCTTCGTTCGCGCCCAGCTTCTCCGGGTGCACCCAGGCCGAGAACGTGAACGGGCTGCCGGCGGCAAGCGCGAGCGACGGCGAAGCGGGCAGCACGATCGGCGACGCGCCGGCTTGTGCGCCCTTGCCGATGATCGCGCCGTCGAGTGTGACGATCG
This sequence comes from Pandoraea sp. SD6-2, assembly GCF_000389825.1. Classification (NCBI taxonomy): domain Bacteria; kingdom Pseudomonadati; phylum Pseudomonadota; class Betaproteobacteria; order Burkholderiales; family Burkholderiaceae; genus Pandoraea; species Pandoraea sp. SD6-2. Next base: position 22,460 of record NZ_KB944430.1, read on the forward strand.
GGTTCTGGCCATTGTTGCCGTAGGCGGTCGTGTCGCGCGCGGGCACGTTCGATTCGCCGAAGTGGTACACGGCGGTGTAGTCCGGATCGAACACACGCTGACCGTTCCCCGCCGCAGGGGCCTTGCGGTTGCCGTAGTACATCCAGACCTGTTGCTTGGCGCCTGCGGTGACGGCGGGCACATCGACCCACACGAGTGCGATGCCCAGCACCGGATCGAACTGCTCGATCTGGTGATTGAGGACCGTCTTGTCATCGGCCGCCACGAAGCGCAGGTCGGCCCCGGTTTCGTTCACGCCTTCGAAGCTGAAGTTGCCGGTGTGCAGGCGCAGCAGCATCGGCACCCGGCCGGCGTCGCCCGTGATATTGCCGCCTTGCGGGCCGGCATCGATGGTAATCGGCTTGCGGTACGCCCAATCCGGTTGCCACCAAGCGTGCGCGAGCACCGGCATCAGCGTGCCGATCAGCGCAAGCAGGAATGGAAGAATGCGTCGCATGGCTGTATTTCTCCGTTTATGCCGCCCGGCGCGTTGAATTGGCGCACCGGGCATCAGGTCGTGAATGTTGTGTCGTGAAATTCGGATGTGTCTTTTCCGGGCCGTTGGCAGGTCGCCTTATTCGCTCAATCGCTCAATACGTTGCCGTGACGCTGAAGTTCAACCGCGGCTTGTAGCGCTCCGTGCGCGGTCCGTTGGTCAGCGGATACGCCGCATCGACGCGCCCCGTCACGTGCGACGTCAGACGCAGCGACGACCCCACACCGACCGACGCCAGCGAGTAACGCGAGGTCTGCTCCGGCAACGCGTCGCGCAGCCCCAGTCGCGCCCCGTCGAAGAACGCATACGCGCGCCAGTTCGAGACGACCGGGCCTAGCAGCGGAATCGGCGGCGTACGCCATTCGATGGAGCCGACCACGCCGTAGTCGCCGGTCGCTTCGGCCGAGAGGTAGCCGCGCACCGAGTTCATGCCGCCGCCGGCGAGTTGTTCGTTGGAGATCAGCGGCGAATCGGTCATCTGCGTGGCAACGCGCGCCGCGAGTTGCCAGCCGCCGCCGAACGTATAGGTGCCGTTCGCATCCGCACGCAGCACCATGAAGCTGGGCGACGCCTTATAGCGCTTCGCGTCGAACTGGGCCGGACTGCTGCCATAGCCGAGGAAGCTCGACATGCCCGAGACGATCGACGTATTCAGGCCGGCGCTCAGGTCTTCGTCCTGATAGAAGCCGCTGTAGCCGAGCGTGATCGGTGCGTATTTGAGCGGCACCACATCGCCGGCGGTGCCGAAGCGGGTGGTTTCCGTGTTGTCCTTGAAGTCCACGCCAAGGCTGAAGGCGTGATACCAGGCGCCGGTATCCGGCACGGTGTAGGTCGTCTTGACGCCGATCGCGTGCCCCTTGCCGAGCACCGTAGTGCCACCGGTAGTGGCGACATTGCTGTCCGACTGATAGCCGTTAAGTTCGAGCGTCCAGGGCGAAGACCCGATCGGCGCCACATACGACCCCGACCACACCTTGCTCTGGCTGAAGTCCTGAGGCGCACCGAAGAAGCTCATCGACACGCGATGGCCGAGTTGCCACAGGTTGTCGTAACCCACCGACGCGAGCATGCGCAGCGGCTTCGTATCGGCACTGCGGTCGTTGTTCAGGCTGAAGCTCGCGCGCCACGGGTTGGTGTCCTCGACCTTGAGGTCGACGTCCATCGTGCCGGGCACCGCCCCTTGCTTGACGAGCGGCACCACCTGTTGCTCGCCGGTACGGTTCAGGGCCGTGAGTTCCGCCTGTGCGGCGTTGAAATCCGGCACCTTGCCCTCGGCCAACGACGGCACGCGATCACGCACCTCGCGCGGCGAGTGGTATTCCGAGCCGACCACGCGCAGACGTCCCAGCTTGGTCTCGCTCACCTTGAGATAGACCACGCCGCCCGTGACCTGCTGTTCCGGCAAATCGACGTACACCGACTGATAGCCCTTGGCCTGATAGGCGGCGAGCAAGGCGTCGCGTGCGGCTTCGATGTCGGCGAGCGTGCGGTTCGGCCCGAGATACGGCGTCACGGCTTTTTCGATCGTGCGGACATCGAGCACCGTGTTGCCGCGCACGACGTACTCATTGATATTGACGGGCTTCTGCGCGTCGGCAGACTTTTCCTTCGCTGGCGCCGATCCTGTCGCGCCGGCCTGCGGCTTTACCGCAGGCGAATTGTCCGGCCGGTCTGCTTTGGCTTCCTGAGCAATCGCAACGCCATGAACGGTTCCGCCCAACGTGACAGCGCACACTGCCGCCCAGCGCAGCCACAGCCGGTTCGTTTTCATCAAACGCATATAGAAGACTCTGCTTTGTTAGGTCGACGCGGCCCTGCCCGATGCAGTGCCCCCGGTGGCCTGACGATTACCCGCGCATACCGCTACACCGCGGGTATCGCCCGGCCGCACGCAATCCGTGTCGACATTCCTCACGAATACGGATACCTAGACGTCCGGGGGCGCGACCGACTAACGTTTGTCACGAGAAATTCATCTTTCTCGAAAATCGCACGGACTGACGTATGCTTGTTCAGTCGGAGTCCTGATGGACTACCCATCATTTTTTGCGGGGGAGGCAGACCATGAAGGCAGAGAGCACTCGCGGGATTCGAAGGTGCATACGGGTTTGGGGTGCCGCAGGCGCAAGCGCCGCCGTGTTGACGCTCGGCGCGGCCGGACAGGTGAGCGCAGCCGACGATGCGGCGCGCAGCACCGGCGCGTCGGCGGCGGGGCCGCGGGCCGGTTGCGTGGATGTGGAAGTGAATGGACAGCGCTCGCCGTCGTATGACTGTCTGACGAATCAGTTGCAGCCGGCGTCAAGCCCGCTCGCCGGCGGGCGGGCGCCCGGGCTGGAGTCTGAAGGTATCGCCAACAAGCCTGGCAATCAGATCGGCGGCCAGTTCAACTGGAGCGGTACGTCTCAGCGCATGGGAAATACGTTCGGAAATTCGGCGACGCCGCAGCGGCCTGCCGCGCCGCCGCCGGCACCGATCATCCCAGGGCGTTGATGACAGAACAATGGCAGCTCACGCTGTCTCGCGCCGGTGCCGGCCAATCCCGCCGTGATAAAGCGCAGGCGACGTCATGCCTAGCTTGTGGGCCATGATGACGAGATCCGCGAAGGAGCGCGCTTCCATTTTTCGCATCGCATTGCCCCGATGGATCTTGACAGTGATTTCGCTGATCCCCAGCTCGTCGGCAATGTGCTTGTTCATACGGCCCGCCGCCACGAGCGCCATGACTTCGCGTTCGCGCTGAGAGAGCCGTTGCGCGCGCTCGGCAACATCGGTACTGGCGCGCTCTCGTGCCAGACGCTGTCGATCCCGCGCGAGCGCAGACCCTACGGCCTCAAGCAGTACGCTATCGGGAAACGGCCGGGTCAGGAAGTCGATGGCGCCCGCCTTCATCCCCCGAACGCTCGTTGCCACGTCCGTATGACCGGCGACGAAAACCACGGGGATCGGGTCTTGCACCACAATCAGCGCCTCCTGCAGGGCGAGACCGCCACCGGCGGTGCCGAGATCCGCACCCAGCACCAGACAACCTGGCCCGGTACCCCGTTGACTCGTAAGAAACGACGACGCAGACAAAAATCCGCATGCGCGACGACCGGCGGCCGAAAGCAACGCACAAAGCGCGTCATTTTCCGCCACGTCGTCAACGACGACGTAGACATTCGCGGTATCGCTGTCGGGAAGCCCGTTCATGCAGGTGGCATCGTCATGATTCGATGCCGCCGAGTATACGTCAGTCGCGAGTTGCACGACATCGTCGAATAGCACGAACGTGCGCACTATTTTCCGCATGCATCGGCGGCGAACCCGCGCCGGCTCTGGCGTTGCAGCACTAATACGAAGGGACGATGGAAGTCTCCGGACGGAAAGCATAGCCTCATGGAGGGTCGCGTCCGGTGCCTGTGCGATCCCCCAATTCCCCTCCGGAGCCTTCCATGTCCAATCCCAAGCTCGAAGTCCTCACCCCGCAGAACTGCCAGTTGATCTTCATCGACCATCAGCCGCAGATGGCTTTTGGCGTTCAGTCGATGGATCGTCAGGCGCTCAAGAACAACGCGGTGGGCCTGGCCAAGGCCGCGCGTATCTTCAACATTCCGACGACGATCACGACGGTAGAGTCCGAATCGTTCTCGGGTTACACCTATCCGGAACTGCTCGACGTGTTCCCGAACCAGAAGACGCTGGAACGCACCTCGATGAACTCGTGGGACGACCAGAAGGTGCGCGATGCGCTCGCCGCCAACGGCCGCAAGAAGGTCGTCGTCGCCGGATTGTGGACGGAAGTCTGCAACACCACCTTCGCGCTGTGCGCCATGCTCGAAGGCGGTTACGAAATTTATATGGTCGCCGATGCCTCGGGCGGCACCTCGAAGGAGGCTCACGACTATGCCATGCAGCGCATGGTGCAGGCAGGTGTCGTGCCCATGACATGGCAACAGGTATTGCTGGAGTGGCAGCGCGATTGGGCACACCGCGACACGTACGATGCGGTAATGAAGCTCGTCAAGGAACATTCCGGTGCGTACGGCATGGGGGTCGATTACGCCTACACGATGGTCCACAAAGCGGCCCAGCGCACCGCAACACCGCACGAAGCGATTCCGGCCGTTCCGGCAAAGCGTTGATCGGGGAGATGCACATGACCGCCTCCACGCCCGACCTCATTCTGGTCAACGGCAAGTTCGCAACACTCGACCGCGCCAATCCGCAAGCCGATGCCGTGGCACTCACCGGCGCAACCTTCACCGCCGTGGGCACGCGCGACGAAGTGATGCGTCTGGCCGGCAGCGGTACCAAGGTCATTGACCTGCAGGGCCGCCGTGTCATTCCCGGACTGATCGACAGTCACATGCACATCATCCGGGGTGGCCTGAACTACAACATGGAGTTGCGCTGGGACGGCGTTCGTTCACTGGCCGACGCCATGCGCATGTTGAAAGACCAGGTCGACCGCACGCCCGCGCCGCAATGGGTTCGCGTGGTGGGCGGCTTTACCGAACATCAATTCGCCGAGAAGCGTCTGCCGACCATCGACGAACTGAATGCCGTCGCCCCCGACACGCCGGTGTTCATCCTGCACCTGTACGACCGCGCGATACTCAACGGCGCCGCACTGCGCACCGTGGGCTACACGAAAGACACGCCCAACCCGCCGGGCGGCGAGATCGTGCGCGACGCGTCGGGCAATCCGACCGGGTTGCTGCTCGCCAAGCCGAACGCGACCATTCTCTACGCCACGCTGGCGAAAGG